>CAJWHE010000118.1 GCA_913041145.1 uncultured Paracoccaceae bacterium | reverse complement strand
GTTATGAATTTGGTTTAGCGGTAATTAATATCCTACTATCTAAAAAGTTTATTGGTGCACCAATTTCAGTTAATGCGGATACATATCCTCCTATAGACTCCATTGATGGTCTATTACTTTCAAACAATGGTGTTTTTGAATGTATAACTATAATTTTACTTTGACCTAGAGTGCTATCGTCTATTAAAAAAGCAGGCTTCTTTCTATCTTTTGACTCTGCCAATGAATATGCAACTCTGATGGAATTTTTATTGGTTGGGTGTTTTGATAGGTTCTTTAGCTTTTGGATGCGATTGTTTGGGCGGTTCATATTTGGTAGTAAATGAAAAACTGCACCAGTGACATCTAGAATAGAGACATAAAGAAAACCATCAAATACTGTTTCAGGTATTATTACATCAATTGTTGGGTTGTCCCCAACAAAGTATCTACCACCTGGATTTGGTGTGCCATCTGAGCCAAACCCAAATACAATATCAAATCCCCCAGATGGAATATTTGTTAGTGTTTCGTCAATTAAGCAGAGGCTTTCATTTAAAACTTCTGTTTGAATTGATATGTTTCTACTTCCAGCAATCCTTTGAAGTTCATTTCGAAGACCTTGCCTTGCTGACGCACTTGCAAGTCGACCAGCTACAACAATTTTATCTGTTATAGCTAAACTGTCGGTTGAATTATTTAAAATCCTTAATTCTCCACAATCCTCAAATTCTGCTAATATATCATAAACCTTTACTAGCGAGAGGTTTTTTTCTCCTAAAAAAAGCGTAAAATCAATTGTTAGACTTGGGAATAATGCCTTATCTATTAGAATATTTTGTAATTTTGTTTTAATTTTTGAGCTTTCTGTGAAGCCATTTATATTTGCCGTGCCATCAGTTACTTTTAGCTCAAATTCATCAAGTGCAGTTAAATGACTGAGTAATAGTCTTAAATCTGCACCCCAAGTATCTGAAATGGATCCTGATGCTAAGGTTAAGTCTGTATTACCACCTGTAACGGAAACACTTTCTATTAATTTCGTTTGGTCCTCAGTCGATGGAACAAATCCATTTATATCTAATTTACCAGTTTTATCCTCTGTTATTGAAAGTGTGAAGGGAGTTGCGTTTGGGTAACTCGATTTCAGAAAAGAATCAAACAAACCAGAAAAATAACCACCACCAGTTCCCACTATCAAAATTAACACTGCAATAATGGGGATTAACAGGGAAGTTTTCTTTTTCGATTTTTTTACTACATCAGGTTTACTTGAGTTATTAGTTGTATCTTTTATATTATTTTTTGGTGATTTATAGATGATTGTTTTCTCAAAGTCTGGATCTATCTCAAAAAGAAGTTCTGCTGCAGTTTGAAATCGCGCATTCGGATCAGGGTTTGTCATCTTGTCAATTAAAGATTTTAAAGGCTCTGGAACACTCTCAGTATTTAGAGGTTTACCTTTATTTGTGACTACTTCCATAGGGTTATTACCAACTTCAGGCGCTTTTCCCCTAAATGTTGATAAAAGTAGTGCGCCTAGTGAGTACAAATCAGACCTTGCATCAGTGTTTCCACTTAATTGTTCAGGTGCTGCGTACGCATACTTTCCTGCAAATTCATTTCCGACAATAGTTTCTGCTCCAGGATTTGAATCTTTTGCTATGCCAAAATCAATTATTACAGGTTCATTGGCATCCCCATTTCTTAAAATAATGTTATCGGGTGATAAATCCCGATGAACGATATTTTTTTTATGAGCTGCATTTAAGCCTTCTGCTACTTTCTGTGCAATCGAGATTAGATCTGTAGCAGACATTCCTCCTTCGCGTATTTTTTTATCTAACCCTGGTCCCTCTACATAATCCATTATTAGATATACGCGTCCGTCTGGCATGCGTTGGTTATCGTAGTATCTGACAATAGAGTCATGACGAATTTCTCTAATAGCCTCTTCTCGGGTCATGAGCACCAAGTAATCATCATTCATTGAAAACTCTGTTCGTAGAGCTTTCAATGCAACCACACGGTTTGATATCTCACTTCT
>CAJWHE010000117.1 GCA_913041145.1 uncultured Paracoccaceae bacterium | reverse complement strand
GGATGGAGCTTATTTAATGCAATTACAATCTTCTTTACTGGCATTATAGCATAGTTTACGAAATCTTCCTCTTTTAGAGAGCCGGCCCAGCTGTCGAATATTTTTATAACTTCGGCTCCAGCATCTATCTGTTTTGATAGATATAATATAGTAGCCTCGGTGAGTAAGTTTATGAGCATTTCAAATGAGTCTTTATCCTCTTTTAGAAATTTGTGAGCTGGGCCTTGATCTTTTGTACCTTTCCCAGCGATCATATAAGTAGCAACTGTCCAAGGAGCTCCAGCAAAACCAATCAGGGCTACTTTTGGTGACAACTGCTCTGCTACTAGACTAACTGTATTGTAAATTGGTGCTAGATGCTCGTGTATAGAGTTCGCGGGCTTTAGTTTTAGGATATCATTTTTATTTGATATTCTTGATAAACGTGGGCCGTCACCCTCTAGAAAACTAAGTTCAGATCCAAGAGCTTGGGGAATTAGGAGGATATCAGCAAAAATAATGGCAGCATCTAATTTAAATCTTTCAATTGGTTGCAGTGTTACTTCTGCTGCCAGTTCAGAGTTATAGCATAGAGATAAAAAGTCCCCAGCCTTCGCTCTCAATTTACGGTACTCAGGGAGATAACGACCAGCTTGTCGCATTACCCAAATAGGAGGAGTTTTTAAAGTTTCTCCAGCTAGAGCACGTAAGATATTTTTATTTGACTTTGTCATAATTGGATATTTCTATAACACATACATTGAAAGAGTCTTTAGTTAAAACAAACTTAAAAGATAGTTTCTTTAATATATTTATTTGGATTGATTATGTTGCAGACCATAGATTAATGGTGAGTAGTCTCTTTGTTGAAAAAGGTATATAAAAATAGGTAGTTAAAATTATATGGTTAAGTGATGGACATTAAAGAAACAAAGATACCTGGAGTATTCATTGTGTACCCAAGACGATTTTCAGATGACAGGGGATTTTTTTCTGAAAGCTGGAGTAAAAGGACGTTAGAACAGGTTGGTATCAAATGTGATTTTGTACAGGACAACCATTCCTTTTCTAAAAAAGTAGGTACATTACGAGGGCTACATTTTCAGTATCCTCCTTTTGCGCAGGCAAAGCTTGTTAGGTGTGGGCGTGGTGCTTTTCTGGATGTTGTGGTGGATATAAGAGTAGGTAGCCCAACTTTTGGCCATTGGGTCAGTGAAGAGTTAAGTTTTGAAAATGGAAAGCAATTATTTGTTCCAGAGGGTTTTTTACATGGTTTCGTTACAAAAGTTATTGAAACAGAAATAGCCTATAAGTGTAACAATTATTATTCCCCTGAACATGAGGATGTAGTAGATTTTAATGATCCAGAAATTAATATTGATTGGGGTTTGGATTTGAAGGTAGTAACCACATCATCTAAAGACAAAATTTCGAAAAGTTTTTTGGACATAATAAGTCCATTTAAGTTTGAGGTTAAAGAATGAAGATTTTAATTACGGGTGGGGCAGGTTTTATAGGTTCAGCTGTTGTACAGGCAGCCTTAAGTAAGGGTAATTTTGTTATTAATTTAGATGCTTTAAAATATTCTGGTTACTTAAAAAATATTGAAAATTTTGAAAAAATGCCTAATTATAGTTTTGAACGAGCTGATATTTGTGATCTTTCTGAGATGCGTCGAATTATTTTTAAATATGAACCGGATGCTATTATACACTTAGCAGCTGAGTCTCATGTTGATCGTTCAATCGATGGACCAGAGCCTTTCATTAAGACTAACGTAAACGGAACTTTTAATTTACTAGAAGTAGCAAAAGAGTACTGGATCTCAAAAGGTAGGCCCAGTGAATTCCGGTTTCACCACGTTTCAACTGATGAAGTTTATGGTAGTTTAGGGTCGACAGGAAAATTTACTGAGCTTAATCCATATGCGCCAAATAGCCCGTATTCAGCATCAAAAGCGGCTGGTGATCATCTTGTTCGAGCATGGTTTGCAACATACGATCTTCCAGTTCTAATAACTAATTGTTCAAATAACTACGGAAATAACCAATTTCCGGAGAAGTTAATTCCGACTATTATAATTAATGCTATTTCAGGTAACTCAATACCCATATATGGGAGTGGTACAAACGTTCGAGACTGGTTATTTGTTAGAGACCATGTAGAGGCACTGCTTTGCGTGCTTAATACGGGGCAACTGGG
>CAJWHE010000116.1 GCA_913041145.1 uncultured Paracoccaceae bacterium | reverse complement strand
AGAGCATCTGACTGTTAATCAGAGGGTCCTTGGTTCGAGCCCAAGAGGAGGAGCATCACAAAAGCACTTGTTAGAAATAGCAGGTGCTTTTTTTTGTTTACACAGTTCTTAAAGATAATAAAGTCCTCTTAACTGGCAGTTGTGAGGCAGTTGATTTATCATCCTTGATCCTTTTAAGACCTGCTTCATTAAGAGTAAACTATTATCATTTAGCATCACCGAACCCCTTCCTGTAACGGATATGGGTAATGGAGTAAATATTCATATTTTAGGCTAACACAATAGACAACCATGATAACGGGGGAATTAAAATCACAAGTAGATAAAATTTGGGAAGCAGAAGATTTGTTTAACAGCCTATTGCAAAAGGCGTTTAAAGGTGAGTTAACCAATTAAATTATGGATACACAGAAATACAGCGTTAACCAACATCTCATAGAGACTCTCCTGGCTTGGGTGAAAAGTGGAGAAATTGCCATACCTGAAATTCAAAGGCCATTTGTTTGGGATGCTTCAAAAGTGAGAGACTTAATGGATAGTCTTTATCAAGGCTACCCCATTGGCTATATCATAACTTGGTTAAATCCAAATGTTAGGCTAAAAGATGGCACCACTGCAACGGGTAAAAAAGTATTGATTGATGGCCAACAAAGAGTCACCGCCTTAACAGCTGCTATTCTTGGACAATACGTAGTGACTAAAGACTATAAAAGGGTGCGGATTAAAATAGCTTTTAACCCAATTACGGAAAAATTTGAAGTCCAAACACCTATCATTCTGAGAGATAAAACGTGGATACCTGACATTTCTGAAATATTAGATGGGCAGTCAAATTCATTCAGTTATATCAATACCTATTTAGCTGAAAATCCTTCAATGGACAAGGATCATGCAGTAAAGTCTATTTCTAAGCTATTTGATTTAACAAAAAAACAAGTAGGGTTAATTGACCTAGCCGCTGATCTAGACATAGAAACAGTAACAGAAATATTTATCAGGATCAATGCGCAAGGAGTTGTTCTAAGTCAGGCTGATTTTGTGATGAGTAAAATTGCTGCAAACGAGCAGTATGGTGGACAAGACATAAGAAAAGCCATTGATTACTTTTCTCATTTAGCAATAGCTCCTGAATTTTTTCAGTACATAGCAGACAATGACAAGGATTTTGCTAAGACAGACTTCTTTCAAAAAATGACTTGGTTAAAGAATGAAAATGAGGATTTATATGATCCAAAATATACAGATGTATTAAGAGTTGCATTTTCCACCCAATTCAATAGAGGTAAGCTTTCAGATTTAGTGAGCTTATTGTCAGGTAGAAATTTTGAAACAAGAACATTTGAGGCTGACATTGCTGAAGCATCTTTTAATAAATTATCAGATGGGATTCACCAAGTCATTAATGAAACCAACTTCAAGCGTTTTGTAATGATCATTAAGTCTGCAGGATTTATTCATACAAAGATGGTTCGTTCACAGAACGTAATAAACTTTGCCTACATACTGTATTTAAGGCTGAGAGCTAAAGGTGAAAACCAAGGTAACATAGAAAGCTATGTTCGTAGATGGTTTGTGTTCTCTGTATTAACCGGAAGGTATTCAGGGTCTCCAGAATCTATGTTTGATCTAGATTTGAGACAAATGGAGATAACGCCATTTGCAGAATACCTAGCGCAAAAAGAAGAAGCTAACTTATCAGAAGCATTTTGGAGTGCTTCTTTAGTTCAAAGTTTAAACTCATCAGTATCCAGTAGTCCTTACTTTAATGCTTATCTGGCAAGTCAGGTTAAGGCAAATGACAAAGGCTTTTTATCAAAGGAAATAACCGTTAGTGACTTAATCACCTACAGAGGAGATATACATCATATTTTTCCTAAAAATTATTTGAAGAAAAGCGGCTTGCCAAGGGGTAAGTACAATCAAATTGCCAATTACGTATACATGCAGCAAGAGGTTAATATACAAGTTGGGGATAAAGCGCCAGAGATATATCTAGGAGATATGCTAAAGCAATGCCAAGACCAAGGCTTAAAATATGGGGGAATAGATCGTCTAGAAGAATTACATCAAAATCTAGAGAATAACTGTATCCCTGAATCTGTCTTTACCATGAACATTGAAGATTATGATGAGTTTTTGCTGGCAAGAAGGAAATTGATGGCTAAGAAAATGAAAGATTATTATTATAGTTTATAATGATCAACTTCCAATTCCTACATAAAGAATGGCCCGCCATATTTAGAGAAGCAAAAGAAGCTGAACAGCTCACGCTGACTTTACCAGCGTACTCTAGGCTGTTTTGAAACCATAATTGAAACTAACGGTA
>CAJWHE010000115.1 GCA_913041145.1 uncultured Paracoccaceae bacterium | reverse complement strand
AAAGTTCTGCAAAAAGCTATTTCAAAGATCGTCACTAACTCACTTGAACCAGGTGAACCAAAAGATACCAATGATTGTAATTTATTTAAGTTGTATTCACTTTTTGCTTCCAGCGATCAGATTGCATCCATGAGCCTGGCTTACGATGATGGTATAGGCTGGGGAGATGCAAAAAAAGAACTCTTCTCCGTTATTAACAATGAAATCTCACCCATACGCGAAAAATACTTTGAGCTAAGCAATCAACCAGATTTGCTGAATGATTTATTTTCCGAAGGAGCTAAAAAAGTTAGACCTCAAGCCCAAGAGCTGATTGAGAAGCTTCGTGGTTTGGTGGGCATTTCTAACATTGTCTAATCCCACAGCCTGGCTAAAATTCGGATTATTTTCAGTTGGCTTAGGTCAATCTTTTGCATTTGTTCTTGTTCCACCATTGGCTCGAGATCTTGGATTGTCTGTGATTGAAACCTCAACAATTTTTTCTATCTCTGCGATTGCTTGGGCAGTAACAAGTGCCTCATGGGGCAGGGCTTCAGATAAGTATGGAAGAAGGAATATAGCAATCATAGGTCTTATAGGATATTCAGTATCTATTGTTGCTTTAATCACTCCGTTGTTTTTGGTTGAAAAGAATGTTCTAGACCTTGCTTATTTACTACCTCTGCTTATTTTAGGCAGACTAATTAATGGTTTGATCGGCTCTGCAACCAGACCTGCAGCATTTGCTTATATGGCTGACATTACAGACAGATCAAAGCGTACTAAAAAATTTGCAAGACTGGAGTCCAGCTTTTTAATTGGAACCATAATGGGGCCAATGATCGGTGGCTTCTTGTTTTTATACTCAAAAACGCTTCCTTTTTATGTCTTCGCTCTTTGTGGCGGCATAGCTGCAATAGGAATTCTTATTTCTTTCCCTAAAAACATAGATCAAAAGGCTTCTGAAAAAATCGTTTCAAAGCTCTCGTTTCGAGACACTTCTGTCTGGCCATTTTTACTATTAGCTGGTCTTTTCTCTCTTTGCCAAGCCTCGCTACTTCAGTCAATCGGATTTTTCATAACCGATGTTTTCTCTAACGAGAAGGATTTGCCTTTGGTTATAAGTTTAACCTTTGTTTTTCTTTCAATTTCTACCGTTGTGAGTCAGTATATTTTTACAGACCTAAGCCCGATTCCTAATAATAAATTACTGATTTACGGAACTTTTTTAGTTTGCATATCTTACATTCAAGCAGCATTATCAACATCAATTGCCTTATTTTATCTTGCAATGATGGTTAATGGTCTTGGCGCAGGTATGGTACGTCCAGCAAATGCTTCAGCTTTATCGCTAGCTCAGACCCCTGACGACCAAGGCACTGCTGCTGGTTACCTAGGATCCGTGATGCCAATTGGCCACATTCTTACTCCCCTTGTCGCTATGCCAATTTATCAATACAGTCCAGAGTATTTATATTTTTTTAGCGCTTTTCTATGCTTTGTTGCCTTATTATTTATAATAGGTCACCCACTACTACGAGATCATGAACAAGCCAGCACTACTACTAGTTAATTTAGGAACGCCTGATTCCCCATCATATTTTGCTGTCTTTAAATATTTAAGAGAATTTTTAATGGACGGCAGGGTAATTGATGTTCCTGCATTCTTTAGGTTTATTCTTGTGACATTAATCATTTGTCCTTTGCGCTCATTTAGCTCTGGAAAGATTTACAAGCAACTTTGGGATCTTTCTGGTGGCGAGTCACCTTTGCTTAAGAATACCCGTGAACTTACAAAGAAGTTGAATGATTCCCAGGATAAATACAATGTCTTTTATGCCATGCGCTATCAAACCCCAAGCATCAAGAATATATTGAACGAAATTAAATTAACCAATCCTACCGATTTAGTTGTTTTACCTCTGTTTCCTCACTATGCGTCTGCAACGTCTGGAAGTGTTTATGAGGAGGTCACAAAGCAACTTTCAAAAGAATGGGTAATTCCTAATTTTAATTTTATTTCTCAATATTATGATCATCCAGCATTTATCGATGCGTGGGTAAAGACAGCACAAAAGTATAATTTAGAAGAGTACGATAAGATTTTATTTAGCTACCATGGACTTCCAAAATCTCAAGTAAACAAGGTTTATACAGACTTGCAATGTGATGGAAAAAATTGTGAGCATGAGATGAATGACGACAATCATTATTGCTACAAAGCAACGGTTTATGAGACTTCCAAGCTTATAGCTAACAAACTTAATATCCCTCATGAAAAATACGAAGTATCTTTTCAGTCCAGACTAACAAACAACTGGTTAGAACCTTTTTCTGATGAGGTATTA
>CAJWHE010000114.1 GCA_913041145.1 uncultured Paracoccaceae bacterium | reverse complement strand
TGCTGCGCCAGTTATAACTGCGATCCTTTTGCTCATCTTGCTATTCTCTTTCTATGAAAAATTTGACAGAAATTTGAATTTTGAGATTAGCAATTTGGGACGTTTACGGCAACCCCACCCAGCCGTACTTAAACCTTTTAGCAACTATAATAATTATTAGGTATCATAAGAAAAATGGAGTCAAGATGTCCGAACATTTACCCGTGAATGCATTGCGATCCTTTGAATGCGCCGCAAGATGTGGTGGATTTGTTTTAGCGGGCAAGGAACTTGGGGTGAGTTCAGGGGCTTTGTAACTTCTTAGGTTTTTAAATTTTCCAAATTGGAGTTAGTCCCTCAATAAGGTAATCCATACAAATAGATGGTGCGACCTTTTTATAGTCTTCTATTGTTATTACTTCAGGACGCTCCTCACGAAATTTTTTCAAAAAAGTCTTAGCTTTTTCAAGATCACCTAAATGAACATAGATTGCTGCCCTCCACCCGTTGTAACGACTATGAGAACCCCGGTCATATAAAATATTACACCACTCTAAGCTCTTGTTTGAGTTTGCCATTGCCATATAAAGAAAAGGCATTAACCCCTCGTAGCCGCGTCTACCAAGTGGGTTCATTTCCATTGCTCTTAATAGATAATATTCTGCTTCTTCAAAGCGCTTATCGTTACATAGAGCCCAGCCGTAGTCATTATTCGACCCATCGTGGCTTGGGTTCAGGTCCAAAGCCTGTTTGGCATATTTCAATCGCTGTGGAAAATCTTTTTTTAAATTAAAAGATCGACTATACATCGCGACTGCTTCAGGATTATTAGGATCGATAGAATATGCTTTGAAAGACAGATCATGAAACAACACCTCATTTTCTGCGCGTTGATGTTGATGCACAGACATAAATAAGTTGCCATAAATGCGTCGAGATTTAAGTACATAAGCGTCACACAAATCTGGATCCTGAGTGATTGCGGTATCGCAAAGTTCAAAAAATGCATTGTTAGCAGCTTCATCTGGATCATCACCAGCCCATGTCTGATTATAAATAGCGAGGGCTTTCAAATAATTATCCCAAGCGGAAAAGGATGAAGGTGGTTTGGTTTTTATACGTTCGTGTTCTTTTCCTTTAAGAGCTGGAAAAATTAATGTTGCAACCTCTTGTGAAACCTCATCTTGGACTTCAAAAATATCGTCTAATGAGCGATCCCATCGTTTAGACCAAACTTGTTGATCATCTTTTGAATCTACTAAACTGGCTGCTATACGTACCTTATTACCTCCTTTGCGAATACTACCTTCAACAATATAGTCTGCTCCCAACCGCTGACCGAGGTCTGAAGGCTTCATTTCTTGTCCCTTGAAGCTAAATGTAGAATTTCTTGCAATAACTGGAAAAGATTTCCAGGAGGAGAGGTTAGTGATAATATCCTCCGTAACTCCATCAGCAAAGTACTCTTGTTCTTCGTCATTACTCATATTTTTAAATGGCATCACGGCAATTGTTGGCGGCTTACTTTCCGCTACCTCAATTGTCTCGTTTGATGAACCTAAGCCTCTGGTTTCTAAGCCCTCTATGATAACATCATAGGCACGTAAAACAGTATTTTTTATTTTCTGAGTACCAAGATCATTAAATTCTAACTCCACTTTTTTATTAGCAAAATTATATATTGCTTCTGATAAAGATACGCCTCCCGGTTGGCTCAATACCTCAAGTCTTGCAGCGTTGTTAACCCCCTCACCATATAAGTTTGTCCCCTCAACGATCACATCACCTACATTAAGACCAATACGAAACTGCATCTGGGACTCTTTTGGAACAGAAAGGTTACGTTTTCTAATCATTTTTTGAAATTCACTAGCACAAATTACTGCTGCTGTCGCACTTTGGAATTCCGCCAGAACTGAATCTCCTGCTGTATTAAAAATACGAGCATCATATTCCCTGAAGAGTTGATCCATAATGCCACGACAAGCACGAAGGCTTTTTAGCGTAGCATTTTCGTTTTCCTCCATAAGTGTGCTAAAGCTAACAACGTCCGTTACGAATATAACTGCAATCTTGCGAATAATCTGATCATCAGTCATCTAAGCTCTCCTTTGATATAAATAATATGTGGACGTAAACATGGAACCTCTAAAAGCCTACACATTCAATTTCTACTAAATTTGTAAAAACAGAGTTAGAATAAAATGAGTTTAGCAGATACCAGTCGCTTTACAAGAAGGTCCGAGGTGCAGGGCACTTGGTTCAGGGCCCTAGGTGCATGGCCGTGCGTGTTTCAACGGTTTGGATTGGGCTTAGTAACTCCAAGTTCTTGGCCCAAGGTCCGTGGTACCGCCGCGTGTACCAAATCGTACGACCGACTAGGTTGTCACCAAGTTAGACTAACGCCACTGTTATCTGTTTTAATCTAATATTTTGTTGTGAGTAGAGAGTTAGGACTTCATTTTTTCCTAATAAAATCAATATTTTAAAATAATTTAATGGCAGAAGAGAACGTTGTTTCTCATAAATATCTATCCGGTTTGACAGGATTTAAATCAATATTTTGAGATTCTCCAGAAA
>CAJWHE010000113.1 GCA_913041145.1 uncultured Paracoccaceae bacterium | reverse complement strand
GGAGAAACTGCAAGCAATTGTATCTCTACGTGCTGCTGGCTACAATCAGGCTGCCTTAGGCACATGGTTCCAAGAGCCAAATGGGTGGATGGAAAATCGCATCATTCAACATGAGGCCATCCGTGATGATTTGTTAAGTGTCCTTCGTTGTGCCGGATTGGAGACATCCACGCCTCAGGCAGGCAGCTATTTGTTCCCAAAACTTCCTGCGTTAGTTTTGTCTACAGACACATTTGTGTGGATGCTGCGCCATCAAGCCGGTGTAACTGTAACCCCTGGTGTTGAATTTGGACCACACTCTGGTGACAGCATTAGATTGAACTTTTCTCAAGACCACACGACTGCAGTAGCAGCGGCAGATAGGATTGTGGAAATGGTCCAAAGGTATACGGCATGCAAATAGATATGAGCTTAAACAGGCAAAATTGGCCTTGAGGTGGCGCAGTGCCTAGCTAGGCTGATGAAGAGGCTGTAGTGTCGTATTTAAGCAGCTTATGTGATAATAACAGGCATGCCTTTATTTTAACCGTTTATATACTGTGACTCTGGCATTAGCCGCTTGTTGTTTTTTGGGTTCGGAAATCTCAATCAATTTCAGCTTGATAAGTAAGTCTACAGCCTCCAATGCGGCAGGTTTGCCAACACCAAGCTGCTCCTTGGTTAATTCAGTAAGTGGTAATTCCCAAGTATCTCCAACCTCACATTGAAGTTTAAAAAGTCCATATAGATGGTATGTATTTTTAGCTAACTTTTTTATAGGATGTCTCAGTATAGTTGCTTCTGGCCTTGTTATGGATTTCTCCATTGCGTTCACTTTCGTAGTAAAGATGCCCCGTAGAATTATTAGCATTTCTTTCGTTAGCTGACCTTTGTAGTTTTTAAATACCAGAGCATTAAACACTTCAAGCAATACGACTGGTGAATAATTTGTATTAGCTAGAGTGATGGCATTTTTTATTATGAGATGGACTAGCATTTCGTTATCTACAAATGTTAATTCTTTTGTATTATAAAATTGATTTCTTCCAGAATTTTTAACTAAGCTGTTGGTTTTATTCTTAAGAGGTTTTCCTATTTTTGGGTACGTAAAGCCAGCTCTCAGTCTTAGATAAAACTCATCTAGATTTAATATCTTATTGTTAAGAAGGTCCAAGTAGATAGCATGTAAAGCTCTGGCTTTCGGGCTATTTGCATTTCTTTCGATATAAATTATGTACTTATCATGCCAATTAAATACCTCTGTAGCTTGGTCTGGAAAAGCCTCTGACATCCTGATGTTGTCAGTGTCAAACACAAGTCTGAGAATGGCCTTCCACTCGACAAAGCGCAGATATTTACGTGCATTTTTGTTGTTTATATACTTTGACGATACCATAATATTGGATCTCAATATGGCGAACATATATTATAACTAAATAACATATTTTGTTATAAAGATAACTCGCAGTTTAAAGATATGGCAATGTTTTTCTGGTAGTCTAAACTTTTATACACTTACCCGTTTAGTACTAAGATATGAATCTGAGGATTAGGGAAGCAGTGATAGCACTCTTAAAAACCCAAGTTCAAATTCAATACACTGAACACCTAATTAAATTTCATAAACCTATATTATGCATTCATACCGCTATAGTAGTATGTGAAAAAAAGCATCTAGGCTTAGCATATTATCGCTAAAGTGCTGCCTTGAGTGGGCATACTAAAGCTGAGGTGGATAACAGATTACTTGAAGCCCCCCGCAAACTGGGAACTCTAGCTAAGTAATTATATTTGAGGTGCACCCATGTGGCCTATGCGGGGTTATTTTGTACGGTTATGCGTCAATTGTTACTCCGCACTTTTTTTAAAATAAGACCTTAAAACGGTCATGGCGTTTTCTCTTTATATTATTTTTGCTTGTTGTTAGACGCAGCTTATAAACGTTTATTATGAAAGTGCCATAAAATGAGTGATTCAAAAACTCCAAAAAAATCTGAAACTTTATCAAAAAAAAATGAGCGTACCAAGACTGACGTTCCTAAGACTGAAACGGTGAATACTGAAACTAAAGCACTGGAAAACTCCGTATCCAAATCAGTTCCAAAGCCTAAGTCTGCCTCTCAATCATCAACGAGTCATTTTTCTAGTGTGTCAACGCCACAATACCGCTCAGGGTGGGATGATATATTCGGCGGTGGAAGTGATGTTGGGAAGATAGTCTCCGATGACGCTAGAAAAAACGATTTCCCAAAGAAACTTAATGTCCTAGATTATGATATAGATTTGATTTTGCGAGATGCGCTCGATGTGGCGTTTTATGAAGTGGCCAGAAAGCGTGGATTTAACATGAGTGGTAAAGAAGAATTCGTGCGGTTTGAATATAATCTTAGTTGTGAGATCAAAGAAAAATAGTGACTTTTTTTGTGCCACGAGCAAAGATTCGAGCCCCTCAATAACTAGATTAGTATAGCCAATTACAAAGGAGAATTTTGAGCCAGAAGTTACACTAGTATTGACACATGGTAATTTTGAACATGATAATAATTATATCAGATATAAATAGTCAGGAGAATTTCTTGTGACCCCATTTATAAAGACAATAGTTCAAC
>CAJWHE010000112.1 GCA_913041145.1 uncultured Paracoccaceae bacterium | reverse complement strand
ATATAACCATCATAAATTGATCAAATATAGCTATCGAGAAATACTATTTTTAGTAGTTCTGTATGCATAAACATTTGTGTTGTTTATTTTATAAAGCTCACCCAGTTGCGCATCTATAAATTTTTGGTTTTTATCTCCCACTTTGTAATTTAAAGCATTACTTTGTACCTGGTTTTGTTTGATCTTCGAGCTTTTGGCTTCTTCTGGCATCACACCAGCTAATGTTGAATTAGCTACTAAGCTTAACACACAAATTGATAAAAAATATTTCATAGTAATCTCCATTTTGGTCATTCAAAAAGCTCTCTGGTGACGCTTGACCATGAAAAACCCACCAGAGAGAAGTTATAATCAGTTGAGGTCTTTAACTAATTTTAAAAAAGTAAATTTAATTACTTTTTTAAATTCATACGGAATTCACTTGCAGTACTGATGGTATTGTTTTGAATGTTTAAAGGATAAATATGCAAAAACTATGATTAAAATTAACACTTTATTAAAAATTTATTATAAGTCGTTGAAACGCTTTAGTTGTTAATTAATTCATATTATAGTTTTTTAAAATCTACTATATGAGAGGTGATCTCGATGAAAGAAGTCAAATTCATACAAATGAAAGATGGCGATAAAGAAGATTATGATTTTTTAATAAATCATGAGGTTGAACACACAAAAGGTACAGCTGATAGACTACTAAAAGCTTTAGTCGAATTAGATGAAGGATTGTCTGGATATAAAATAACACGACTAGGACATTCACTGCAGTCAGCAACAAGGGCTTGGCGTGATGGAGCAGATATTGATTGGATAGTATCCACATTACTCCATGACATTGGAGATATTTACGCACCTTATAATCACGATGAATATGCAGCTAGTATTTTAAGACCGTTCGTTCGCGAACAATGTACTTGGGTTATTGAGAAACATGGCATCTTCCAAATGCTTTATTATGGTAAACATGTTGGCTCCAATCCACATAAGCGTGAAAAATATAAAGAGCATATTTATTTTCAAGATTGTTCAGATTTCTGTGAGTTATGGGACCAGAAAAGCTTTGATCCAGATTATGATACAAAATCAATAGATTTTTTTGCACCAATGGTTAGAGAAGTTTTTGCTCGAAAACCTTATAATCCAATATTTATGAGGCAAAGTGAACGAGAGCCCTTGCAAACGCATTGATTGCTTACGCTTATAAGGATACCGATACTACAAAGAGCTATAAATCGAGCAAGTTGCTAAGTTACAAAGGCGTCGTCAACATCAAGGCAAAACTGAACGAATGGGAGGGCTTATACAATTTCCAAAGATGCAATAGCGCCCATAACTGAAAAACCCCTTACGAAGCATTCATGGAAAAGCTATGTTCAACAAATACGGTGTCTCACGAGTAACAGCTCCTTACAGTACATAATACTCAAGATACTTTAAACCGTGCTGCCCACCGGCGCAAAATCGAAACAGAGGTGTAAGATGACAATACAGTCATTAGTCATAAACTTAAAAAGTGCCAGCGCACGGATGGCTTTTCAACAAAAACAGTTATTAAGCATGGGAATCGCGTGGAAAAGAATGCCCGCTATCACTATCGATGATATCCGAATAGAGAACGACGATATCTATTGGGACGGCTGGCAACGTCCGTTAGCGCCTACGGAACGTGCCTGTTTACGCAGCCATATGGCTTGCTGGCAGGTAGTCTATGATAATAGTGTGCCGTGCTTGATCCTTGAGGACGATGCACTGTTAGCAGACGATCTTCCAGCAGTTCTTGCGTCAGCCACTCAAATAAAAGGTTTTGACTTATTACAACTGGAAACACGTAATCGAGCTAAGTATTTGGAGAAAAAAATATTCAATGTTGGGCCGGTACAAGCTCGTGCATTACTAATCGATCGTACAGGTGCAGCAGGTTATGTCCTGTGGCCCACGGGTGCCAGAAAACTTTTGGACCACGTAGCCAGAGCCCCAGGGCTTGCAGATTCTATAATTGCAAAACCAGGTTTATTGCGTGCAGCTCAAGTTGTACCCGCTCAGGTTATTCAGAACGACATGGCTCAACTCTATGATGTGCCTCAAGAATGGCCATCCGAAATCTCAAGTGTGTCGAGCCCATTATATCGCAAGTCACGCAAATCATCAGCGCAAAAGCTGCGCCGGATCATGGAGCAATTATCTTTAGGATTTCGTCAATTAGGGCGTGGAGAAAAGATGATGGTTCCTTTTGGCAAAAGGACACGCATTCAAACCATCACCACCAAGAGGTCTTCTTACGATGATGTCTCGCCCTGAAACGTGCGTAAACGGTGTCGTTTACTTGCAACCTATCGAACACTTCCATCAAGATAGCACCACTAAAATGGTCATCCTTTCCAGCCTCCATCCGCCAGCGCATATTTCGCAACGTGTCATCTGTGCCCACAGTAAATGCCGACAATCCCTCAAACAGCGGAACAAGAGCTTCTTTTACATTTACCACGCGGTTTGGTTGCATTATTGTAGTCTCCTGGTTCATCAAATAACGCTCCGATTCAATCATTTTCACCGTATTAACAAGCATTGAAACCGACAGCGCAGTCGCCCGCGCCGCAGGATCAGGGTCCCAATCTGAAATGCTGTCGC
>CAJWHE010000111.1 GCA_913041145.1 uncultured Paracoccaceae bacterium | reverse complement strand
TTACAAATATTAAGTTATGCTGAGGCATCATCGTAAAAGAGGTTTATAATCTTTTCAGGTAATTAATATAATTTTAACTATGCATTCTCGAACTCTATTTTTAGTTCATGTAAAATTTGGGAGCAGGAAAGATTTCTTATTTTTTTAAAATTTTCACCTGCCCAATGACTGACAAATTCTCCATTAGCAATTATCTCTGAAGTTTTACGCAAATTGGCAGTAAAAGAGTTCTGTGCTGGGAATGGAAGTATTGGCTCATTTTGCATATTTTTTATAAAAGTATTATCTATTCCTCGAGCTGGTCTACCAGAAAAAGCATTAGTAATTTTTGTTTCTCTATCCTGATTATTAAGTAGGTAATCTCTATGAATGGCACTAGTACCTGCTTCTGAAGAACATAAAAAGGCAGTACCCATTTGCGCCGCTTTTGCTCCAAGATTAATCACTCGTCTAATATCTGTCCCAGTCATCAGACCACCTGCCGCAACTATCGGTAAAGAGATTTTTTTAGTTAACTTTACTAAAAGGTCATCAAGTTTGAGCTGGTCATCATGTGTACCTAAATCGAAGACGCCTCTGTGTCCTCCAGCTTCAAACCCTTGAGCTACAATAAAATCAGCACCAGCCTTAACAACGTCTAGTGCTTCTAATTCGTTAGTAGCTGTAATACCAACTTTAATTCCCAGAGATTTTGCTTTTTCAATAATTGGAAGATTAGGTATTCCTAAATGAAAGGTTACGATAGCAGGACGATGGTCCCATACTGGACCCAATTGATCATCAAGTGATATAAAGAAAGGGGCAGAAGGTATCTTGAATTCAACTTGCTCACCAAATGGTAAGGAAGTTAACGCCTCAAGACATTTTATTTGAGTTTCTTTTTCTGGAAGTTTAACATCTTTAAAGACAAAAAAATTTGAATTTATATAGCCTGCTGTAAGTTTTTTTGTCGTTACTAAAGATTTCTCTATATTTTCAGGGGTAGCATAAGCGAATCCAAAACTTCCTACTCCTCCAAAATTAGCAACTCCACTTACAAGATTAGGAGTATTGGTCCCACCAGCCATAGGTGCTTGGATAATTGGGACACTCAAATCATTAAATGCAAAGACTTTCATCTTTAACATTATAGAGAGCTCTTAATAAGGAAACAAGTTATCAACTTCATAGTGATGGCTCTAGAGCTCTTGTGTATGGATTTTCTGTAACCGCCACTATTCGCAGGATATATAGTTAAGCCAATAAGCTAACTAGCTCATTGACTAGAATTTAAAATTTCTTTTGATCTAAATTACTTCTACCACTAATTGAACATAAGCCTTTTGTTCATCCTGAAACGATATAAGGAACCCAAGGTTGAAGATGTTCAAAATAAAGATTGTAAAAACTTAAAGAAATAATAAACTGGAAGTGTAATTTAGACCGGAGACCTTAACATGGACCAACAACTTAGAGCTTCAATACAAACAAGTACATTTTATTATTTTATGATAATCTTGGCTATAACGACTTTTGGTCAATTAGTAACAATGACAGTAATTGTATTTGGCGACATATCAGGAAAAGAACATCTTGTAGCAGCATCAGTAATTGGCGGGGCTATATTAGGTGCATTTGGAATAATCCGTATGCTTACAAATATGAAATTAATTGTAGGTGAAATGGATGCTGAGATGCTGGCAACAAACTATGGTAAAGAAATTTCATCGATCCCATTTAATATACTCAGGTTTGTCTTTTCTGGTATTTTTGTAGCTATAGCAATAGTCCAACTCATAACAATTTATTGAATGTGTTTAGTAACTTCCTTTAGAAAAATAGGTTTCTTAGCTAATCAATTATCATTTAGGCCAGACCATTAAGAATATCCTTTCAGCTCCTCCAGAATAGTATTTTAGATGTAGGCGAACCCTTCCAACCAATCGTCTACATTCCCATAATTTTTAAATAAATACGTATCCAATAGAACTACTTGGGAAATCTTCTGTTAATTCTTTTAATATTAAACAAACAAATCAGAACACCCAGTATCATAACTAGAGTGCTACCACCCTGGGAGTCTTCATAGATTAATCCGTAGACACCAAAGATTATAATAATAGTGCACACTACTAAGTTTATTATCTGTGCTGTCATACGCATCAGTCTTCTCCTATTATTTTAAACACTAATTAGTCTCATTAATCATACAATAGTAAAGGGAAACTTTTAGAAATACTAATCTTAGCGATACCTCTTTTTACTAGGTAAAGTTTTAATTTGGCAGAACTATCATGCATAGCTTTCACCTAGTAACTCCGTTAAAGTGACTAGAATATTCTATACCTAATCGATTCTTGGGGATTGGCCGTTTGAAAAATCGTATCAAAATCAATCCAAATGTGACGCCTTTTCACTATAAGGTCCCTGAAGACATTTTGAAAAATATTTTAGGCCGTGTTACGGACTACCCTTGGCACGAGATGCCCGACGATGGTGGATGGGATTATGGCACTAATTTGGAGTATCTAAAAGAGCTCTGCCACTATTGGATTGATAAGTTTGATTGGCGCACACAAGAGGACAAAATTAATTCTTTTTCAAATTTTAAAGCATCAGTTGACGGAATTGATATGCATTTTATCTTTGA
>CAJWHE010000110.1 GCA_913041145.1 uncultured Paracoccaceae bacterium | reverse complement strand
CCGCGAGTGTTTGGTGTTTTACCATAGTCCTTAGGGCAACAAAAAGGGTGCTACTTATTATGATTGCAGCAATTGAAAAAAGAAAAGTCATGTGATCATTAAAAAATTCATCAGGACCACTTGTCACCATAAGGTCAATTAATTTACCTAAAATAGCATAAAGAATTGCCTCAAAACTTGCTATAACAGCAGTTAAAAGGGCCATCAAACCAACATATACTTTAATATCTTTAATGCACAACCAAGCAAATTTTAATAAAGATTTAGGGGGTGTCTCTATTAAGTCCTTTGGGAAAGGGTTAATTAAATTTTCAAACCATTGAAACATGCAAGCCTTTTTTCTGATATCAAAGTTAAGGGTAGATAACGTATATTAACTGAACTCAAATTAGTTAATATAAAATATTTAAAGTAAAAGAGGAAAATCTCTTAATTAAGAATGACTCTTAAGTCTGGTTTTTGTTCCGCCACGAAATTATTGCAATAGCAAACATAATTGGGATACCCATCTCTCCCACCTCTTCAACAATGATGGCAAACCTTTCTCCTGATGGCGATAAATCGATTCCAAACTTTCTCTCCATCCCATCAATAGTCTTTGTAACGATGACAAGAATAATGCTGGTTAAAACGGCAAGCTGACTTTGCCTAAAATCAATTACCCCATTAATAAAATTATTTTTCTCTCTCAGTATAATAAAGGCCAATACAGTTAAGATAAAAATGAGCACTGCGATCGATATCAAAAGCTCTGGCAAACCAACAAGATCTGAAAAATACTGTCTAGATTTTAGAACGCCATGAGTGAAGTGAGCTTTATCATAGTCAAGTTCACGGAGTGCAAATAGAACAATGAGAGCTGAGAAATACCATTTTGATAGTATTTTTTGCCAGGACCAGCTAACACAAATAAGAATAAGGCAGAAAATGTACAAATAAACCGTTAGGCTTTCAAATAAACCCCCCTCTGCAAGCAAGTTTTTTTGTTGCTCAACATCTAAAAAAGGAAGCAAACCTATAATTGAAAATATTAAGCTTAAAGCTACATATAAACCAAGGTGACTTTGGGGCGAGGTATAGGATAAGTTTTTACTCATTTCTTTATAATACACTTGATTATTTTATAGGTTTGATTTCCTTATGTTTATTTAAAATTGCTAGAGAAGTTGTTATTTTAGGGGGTTCACTATAGACTGATCTTATTATAAATATATTTAAGTCAATAAACATTATGAAAAAATATTTTTTTATTCTTCCTCTCGTCCTTGCTACAACAGTTGTTTATGCAGGATGGAAATCTAACTCAGCTAATGTTGAAGAAGTACCTATGAATAATGTAAATCCAACCGATGAAGATCGCTCTGCTTTTATTGATCTGACAAAGATGGTAGCCGCAGGTGATTTAGAAGGGGCACAGAGTCAAGTGATTGAAGCAGCGACTGATCAAGGAGTTGGTTTTACTCAAAGCTTTTTAGAACAATACTTCCCCACAGTGGAAATCAGTGTCGAAACTAAAGAAGGGCAAAAACCCACAACAGGAATTTTAGTCGTGGCGCCACTCTCCGACCAAAAAGATATTGAGAATACCTTATTTACCCAAGTTAGTGCTTTTTATACCGATAATCGCACCACATTGAATGCCGGTTTAGGTTACCGTCGTATGGAATTTGATAATATGTTAATGCTGGGTGTGAATGCTTTTTATGATCATGAGTTTCCTTATGACCATGGAAGGTACAGTGTCGGTTTAGAAGCCAGATCGACCGTCGGTGAAATCAATGCCAACATGTATCAAGCTATTACTAAGTGGAAAACAGGTAAAAATGGATTACAAGAACGTGCACTCGATGGTTGGGATATCGAAGCAGGTTTACCATTGCCATATATGAACTGGGCCACAGTATTTGTAAAACGCTATAAGTGGGATGCCGTTGAAGGCGCTAAGGATGCCAAGGGTAATGATGCTCAACTCAGAGCATATGTGCCAATTCTACCTGGACTTGAGATTCAAGCTGGTCGTACATTCAAAGATGATGAGAAAGATTCCAATTACTTCATTGCCACTTATAATATTACGGATGCATTCAGCAACAAACCGAAACAACAAGTACAGTGGTTCAACGATAACGCTTATAAGTTAGAGAGCATGGAAGACCGAAGATACGAAAAAGTCAGACGTGAAAATACAATTGTGAAGCAGATCGGTGCAGTAGGATTTACAGCTAAGGCGAAAGGGGTTTAGATGAAATTTAAAAGTACCATTATCTTATTTCTTATATCTCTAGGATTCTCTCTCAATAGCTTCGCTGATGGAGAGTGTGAAGGTCCCTTAGGTACAGAAAATGCAATTGAAAGTGCGGCAGGCGTCATTACATACCAAGGTAATGAAAATGGGATAGGTGATTGTGCCTTTGCGCCTGATGAATATAGGGTGACGATTTATGAGATGGGTTTATGCACCTCAGCACCAACTGCGCCCACTACAAGTAGTGCTTATACATTGGATACATGCTCAACCGTTATCAGCAGCGCATCTGGTCAAACGATCAATCTTGCAGCAGGTTCTGAATTAGTGCTAACGGGTGTTACGCGACCAGCTAATGAGACATACACTCATGCCTACATGGTCCTTGGCAATTCTTTTGGTATTA
>CAJWHE010000109.1 GCA_913041145.1 uncultured Paracoccaceae bacterium | reverse complement strand
TTAATAGGAGAAATTATAAGGTGACTGATAAGGACCCATTTGCTGAACCTGATGACACTGAAAGAACTGTCATTAGACCTAATCCTGGCGGGCGACGAAAAGCTGCGCCTGTTAATGATCAAAAAGCTGTAAAATCACAATCCATTGATAAAAATACTTCTGATAATAATATTTACAGAGAGCCAGAAATAAGTCGTGCATCTAATATTACCGCTGACATTCTCAATCAGGGTAAGGCAGGTATGAACAAGTTAAATGCTAGCGCGTCAAATTTGTTTTCCTTAATTAGTCGTATTAGAAATCAATCACAACATTCAAATCCAGACAATTTGAGAAAAGCTGTTGTTTCAGAAATTCAAAAATTTGAAAATAACTCTCTTGAGACTGGTGTTGATAAAAAAGAAATCAGAGTTGCGCGATATGTGATCTGTGCGACCATAGATGATGTAATTCTAAATACTCCGTGGGGAGGAAACTCTTCCTGGGGTATGCAATCTATGGTTGGTACTTTCCATAAGGAGACAGTTGGTGGAGATAGATTCTATGATTTACTGAATAAACTCCAAGAAGATCCATTAAAAAATATTAACTTATTAGAGTTTATTTATATGTGTTTGTCTTTAGGATTTGAGGGTAGATTAAGGATTGAAAAAGGTGGAAAAGACAAGCACACACAAATTAGGTATCAACTTTCTATAGTTATCCGACGTCAGAGGGGAGACGTATCATCTGAATTATCACCAAAATTTGAGGGAATGGATAAACCATATGCATCAATTTCTATTTGGAAACCATTTTGGTTAGCAAGTAGTGTTGTGCTTGCTTTATTAACTGTATCCTTTCTAATATTAACTTTCATTCTTTCTGGTAAAACTGAAAGGTTTGTTGGTGAAATGTCGTTTGCAAATTCAAGTAAAGTGGCTGTATTGCTTAGGAAAGCTGATCCACCACCACCACCACCAACTATTAAAGATGATCATTTGGAGAAAATTAAAACTCTTTTACAAAAAGATATTGGGTCAGGTGGTGTCGAGGTATTAGGGGATTCTACAACTATTACTTTAAGACTTGCTGGGGCAAAAATGTTTACTTCTGGCTCAGAGCAAATTGAAAGAACTTCTATTTCGATGATAACACGTTTAGCGGCAGCACTAAAGGAAACCTCAGGTCCAATATTAGTTATAGGGCATTCGGACAATGTACCGATTAAATCCACACGGTTTTCATCAAACCGTCAGTTATCTCTGGCGAGAGCTGAGTCAGTTATGAATTATATTGGGTTCGTCCTATCACAAGATAGAAGAATGACAGCTGAAGGTCATGCAGAAAAAGAGCCAATAGCGTCAAACTCCACAAGCGAAGGACGCGCCACAAATAGAAGAATTGAAATAGTTATATTGAGGTCAAATTAGTAATGAAATTTTCAAAAATATTTAAGTTTTTTGCATCTGCAAGCTTTATAATAGTTTTGGTGGCCATTGCCCTAATCCTATTTTTTTGGTTTTTGGCACCCTTTTTAGGATTTGGCAGTTACCATCCATTTCAAAGCTCATTGATTAGAATTCTTATTATTTGCTTAATAACAATTGGTGCAGTGTTGCTAATAATTTATTCGCTATTCAAAAAGCGTAAACTTGATGAGAATTTGACAAATGATATCGTAGAAATGGCCAATACATCTGGCTCAGATAAAATTGTATTATCTGATATCAATGACATGAAGCAAAAGTTACGTACCGCTATGACGATGCTTAGAAAATCAAAATCAGGCCGTCGCCATTTACTGGAACTGCCCTGGTATATAATGATTGGTCCCCCAGGTGCGGGGAAAACTACCGCAATTGTGAACTCTGGTTTGAAATTTCCTTTGGCAGAAGAAATGGGAAAAAATGCAATTGGTGGTGTGGGTGGCACTCGTAATTGTGATTGGTGGTTTACAGATAATGCTGTGCTAGTTGATACAGCTGGTCGTTATACTACTCAAGAAAGTAACGTGGTAGCTGATAATGCTGCATGGTTGGGTTTCCTACGGCTCTTAAGGAAACATAGGAAAAGGCAACCAATAAATGGTGCTGTAATTGCTATAAGTCTTTCTGACCTTTCCATGCAAGATAAAGCTACGCAAAGAGGCAATGCAATCGCTGTACGAAAGCGGCTAGAGGAGCTGCGAAGGGAATTAAGTGTTAATTTCCCAATTTACATTCTATTTACAAAAGCAGATTTGATTGCGGGGTTTGCAGAGTTTTTTGATGGCTTGGGAAAGCATGAGCGAGAGCAGGTGTGGGGTTTTACTTTGCCTTTAGGTGTGGAAGGTTCGAAAAATCAAACTCCAATGGAGAATTTTAATGCACAGTTTGCGATCCTTTTAGAAAGGTTGGACAAGCTTTCTTTAGAACGTATTCAAGATGAGACAAATCCAAACCGCCGAAGTTTAATTGCAAGTTTTCCTTCGCAAGTAGCATCAATTCAATTAGTCGCCGCAGAATTCTTGGATGAGGTTTTTCATGAAAATAAGTATGAAGAGGCACAACTTTTTCGGGGGGCATATTTCACCTCTGGTTCTCAAGAAGGTCTTCCGATTGATCGACTAATGAAGGGTATGGCTCAAACTTTTGGGATAGGCAGGCAGAGCCTGGGAACAGGAGTTGGTACTGGCCGATCATATTTTCTAACAAAACTTTTTGATGATGTGATATTTAAAGAATCCGGGCTGGTAGCTCTTGATGATAAGGTTGAGCGACGATATATTTGGACTGTAAGGGGTGCAATTGGAACTGCAGTTGTAGTATCACTTATTGTTGGAACACTCTGGTTCCAAAGTTATCGTGCAAATAATAGTATGTTAGTAGACAGTAAGCAACAAATTGAGGAATTTAAAACTTC
>CAJWHE010000108.1 GCA_913041145.1 uncultured Paracoccaceae bacterium | reverse complement strand
TTGAGGAGTAATGAATTCATTTAGAACGACTTTTAAGGTAATTGATACGGCGAGTCATTTTAAATCAATATCTGCCAATTATGCTAAATCATATAAAAACTAAATATGACAAATGACATGAGCTTACTTTTGACTCATAATGTTTTTCTTTGGCTCAGATTACTATGTTGGATAATTTTAATTTCTTGTCATAAAAAATCATGGAACTGACAATGACATTATTAAGCGATCTAAAAAACTACCACCTTTTTGTAATTGCTCAAGGCTGATAAATTCATTTGCTTTATGAGCTTGGTCTATATTACCGGGACCACAAACAAGCGTAGGGATTCCAAGACGTTTTTGAAATAACCCACCTTCAGTACCAAATATCACTTTACTATGAGTATCATTATTAAGAAGCTCTTTAATATAAGCTACAAACTCAATACCTGGGGCAGTTAAAAGTCCAGGATATGTAGCCAGCGTTTCAAAACTAAAGCCAGTTTCAGGGTCAATTAAGTGCATCTCAGATTCAAGATCTTCTTTGGCATAGGTCTCAATTTTATCTAGTAAATGCTGAGGATCTTCTTCATAAAGATGTCGAATTTCAAAATCAAATTGACAAAAATTGGGCACTATATTTAGCGCAGTTCCACCCTTAACGACACCCGTATGAAGGGTTGAATATGGCACCTCATAATCCATATCAAAAGGCCCATCTTGTGCTTTTTCGCGGGCTAATTTTCGAATATAAACGATAAGTTCTGAAGCAAAATCTACCGCATTAACACCAAAAGGCGCTTGTCCAGAGTGGCAGGCGTGGCCCTTTACTTTTACTCGACTAGCGTGTTTACCTTTGTGGCCAATAACGACCTCCATACCTGTTGGCTCACCAATAATGCAGCAACTTGGTTTGATGGGTTGATGTTCAAGTAAGTCCAACATTCTTTGGACGCCTACACACCCTATTTCCTCATCATATGAAAATGCTAAATGAATCGGTTGCGTAAGCTCTATAGATACCATTTCTGGAATTCGACTAAGTACTAAAGCAATAAAACCTTTCATATCTGCACTACCACGTCCATAAAGATTACCATCAGATTCTTTCAAAGAAAATGGATCACTATTCCATTCTTGTCCTTCAACAGGAACAACATCAGTGTGACCTGATAGCATTACTCCGCCAACATCTTTTCTTCCAATTGTAGCGTAGAGGTTGGCTTTTTTACCACTCTCGTCATATATCAATGTTGATTCAATGTTGTAACTTGCAAGATATGATTTAATAAAATTAATTAAATTAAGATTGGAGTTGAAGCTAGTCGTATCAAATCCAACTAATTTTTTTAACAATTCAATCGCTTTAGCGTTTTTTCCCAATACTTCAATTGGAGGCATTCTAGAGATCTCCAGAAACACCATAACTTGGCGCACCCGTGGGATCTTCAGCGCGTGTATTATAATCTATCATTTGTTCTTCGTAGTTTTGCCAAAGCTTCATAAGCTTATCAATAGGATTGTCCTCAGACCAATCTACTCTTAAATCAACTAGTGGCCAAGGATGTTTGTGAGCAACCTTGATTCCAGCAGAGTGGACAGGACCCTCTTCACCACCAGCATCTAAGCCAGCCTGTAGAGCTAACAATAATCGCTCAGCAAGGTGTAGGTTAGAGTTTTTAGCAAAATTATCAACTATAGCCTTTGGAATCTCTGTGCTAATTAGCAAATTACCAGCCGCAATACAATGATTGCCCTTTGCTACTGCATGCGTACCAAGAGTTTTTGAGCCAGAAAAGCTTGAACTCTGACCTTTGTGATCAATAACCATTAATTGCCGATAATCGATGAATTTACGATCATGAGTTATAATTTTGATTGCTTGCTCAGAACTTGATCCTTTTTCAATTAAATCCAGAAGGATATTGCCCAGACTTGGGTCTGTGATATTTTGCGTGCTTGAAGCGCCAACACCTGCCTTAACCCAAGGGCAACGACTTGCTACACAGATACTTGATGAAGTAATAGCAACACCAACCATGCCTGTTTTTTCACAAAACCCTGCAACTGAAAAAGTCATACCACGCTCTCCTTAAAATTCTATATATTTAATCATCCTCTGGAATCATCGCTTCAACGTCGATCTCCATCATCATCTCTGGGACTGCAAGTCCTTTAACAATTAGTCCCGTTGAACAGACATGAATCCCTTTAAGCCAACGACCAACTACCGAGTATACATCTTCACGATACTCTCGCTCTGTGATGTATATGGTTACTTTGCATACATGCTCTAACTTAGACCCTGACTCTTCAAGGAGTGTTTTAACACAACTCATTGCATTTTCAGTTTGCGCAGCAGCATCACCAATACCGGTAATATTACCCTCTAAGTCAAAACAAGTTTGTCCTCTTAAAAATACGCGATTTCCAGCTCTTACTGCCATACAAAGGTCGTTATCCATGCCTTTGCCTGGATACATTTGCTCGGTATTAAATTTTCTAATTCTTTGATGTGTCATTGTATCTCCATAATAAATCCATAAATATTTTATCGCTTTGATGCTCTTGTTGAAGCATCAAAGTTAAGATAATTAGTGCGCAATTTAATTTGATCAGCTAAAAACTTAGCATCCTGCCAAACGCCCCATATAAAAGATGAGCCTCGACGTGACTGCCATGGAAGTCCAAGAAAATAAATACCCGATTCTGTCGATATACCACGCTCATGCTTTGGCCTTCCGTTTTCATCAAGCGCATCAACTTTTAACCAGCTAAAGTCAACGTCAAAACCCGTTGCCCAGACTATTGAATTTATTCCAGCCTCCTCAAGATTAATCTCAAGTATAGGGTTTGTAACGCACTCTGGGTCAGGTAAGACTTCTCTAGCTTCGGGCTCGAGCGGAA
>CAJWHE010000107.1 GCA_913041145.1 uncultured Paracoccaceae bacterium | reverse complement strand
TCGTCTGGGTCATCAACATATTTGTCGTGAAGAATTATGCACTCTTCATTGGAATGAGACTCTATGTCGTGCAGTTCTACTGTTAGTTTCCTAAAATGCTCTCTGAGCATCTCTGTATGCCTAATTCTTGTTGTGTAGCTTCTACCTAGCCCTCTATGTGTTTGGTAATGCTTGAGCTCTTCAATATATCCTGCATCCACAAGTAAGGCTTCAACGTCTACAATCTTACGTGGGATAAAGAGGCCATTATATCTGCTGCCAACCTTATATTCCTTGAAGGATTTACCGAACCCAATGCTTAGTGAGCTATCTTTAAGCCATCTTACATAGAGATCTAATATTAGTACTCTCAAACTGTCTTTTACAGTTCTATGGGCTTTACGATTACCTTTTGGTTCTAGGGTTTCAAGATTAGCATCAGCATATAGATGATCACACAAGGATTTAATTTCAGGATGATCTGACCATCGATGTACATCCAAAGGTTCGGAGTGCCATCGGTCAATCTTTGGTAGTTGGCTTGTCATTAATAACCCCGAGTTCAATTGATATTAAAACCTAGAGATTTAGAGTGGTCAATGATCTAAATATAATAATGAGACTTTCTTTACTTGCTCGCTTGTTTTGTTAGATTTGTATTAATTAGATACTTAAGGACTTGATGAATGGCGCATTTGCCAAATAAAAAAGAAATAGAGCAACGCAAAAAATATTGTGATGGTTGGATTGAAAAATCTATCCAGTCCTTTGGTGAGGTATTTAATTTTGATAAAGCAAAAAAGGAATTTAAATATCAACAGAAACCTAGAGTGCACATTACTTGTATCAAACATAATCTTGAATTTTTTATATCCCCCAGAAACCATTTGAGAAGAAAATTTGGTGGTTGTGATGGCTGCGAACGTGATGCTGTAATGGCACATGCTTCGGAGTATGAAGTTTATTGGAAAGACAAAGCATGCAATGGTATTGTCTACTTATTGTTCAGCAAAACTGAAAAGAAAAAATATGTTGGGCTCACGAGAAGGCCTATGGAGGTAAGGCTTAGCAGTCATAAAAAACAATCAAATAAAGCGACTGGGACTGAAGGCTCTTTGCAGGAAGCTATAAATACCTATGGTATGGATGATTTTACAGTTGAGATACTTGATCATGCAAAGAACCTTGGTGATTTATCCGAGAAAGAAAAACACTATATCGAATTTTACGATACACTTCGACCGAAAGGATATAATGATAATAGGGGAGGATCAGTTGCACGGGGTATCGAAGCATTTAATTTTGAAGGACAAATATATTGGGGACTGTCAGATTTAGCTGATGATTACGGGATACATGAGGAAACACTCCGCCATAGAGTAAAGGCAGGTTGGACAATCAGACAAGGTATTGAGCTTGATCCAAGACCTATTGTTGCCGTGTCTGGGGATGAGTGGGCGGTAGGAGACAAGACTTTTATTTCAACAAAAGCTCTTTGTGATCATTTTGACTTAATCCCAGCTACGTTCAAAGCACGGCTAAAACGAAACTGGACCTTTGAGCAAGCAATAGGTGTTGATGAACCACCAAATCAAATTGAATATGAAGGAAAAATTTATAACAGTATACCTGAGATTTGTGATGCATTTGATCAAAATTATGGCAGGGTAACTTCACGGCTTTCCGCTGGTCAAACTTTAGAGCAGGCCCTTAACCCAAATGAAAATCCCGAGCGGTACGGAAAAATAAATATAACGATTAATGGCCTTTGGTATGAAAGCAAAGCTGCCGCAGCTGACTTTTATAAAATGACTTCAGGCAAACTTGAACGGAGACTGGTGTATCTGAATGATCAAAAGACTGAAGCAAATTTTAAAGAGCTCGAGAAACTAAATCCGCAAAAGAGGGAAAGAGATTTAACAGTTGAAGGTATAACTTACTTTACTTACCGGGAGCTTGAAAGAGCTTATGGAATAAACCAAGATACAATACGTCACCGACTAGACGCTGGGAAAACTATTGAAGAAGCAGTTGGTTTAATAAATACAAATGAATTTCCACTCGAATTCAGAGGTCTTATCTTTAAAAGTTATACAGAAATTGCCAGATATTATAATGTTGATCCAAGTACATTTATGTACCGATTTAATAAAGCTGGCTGGACACTTGAAGAATCTCTCGGCTTAAAAAAAAGAACTAAAACCAGAAATACTGTTCGTGTGGAGGGACAATTATTCCCATCAAAATTAGCAGCAGCTAAGCATTATAAAATAGATACAATGGTTTTTAATAGTCGTATTGCTCGAGGATGGCCTATCGAAGAAGCTCTTGAAATTAGGCCTAGGTCGTCCATTGGGGCTACAAGAAAGCTCTTTGTTGTAATTTGTCCTGATGGAACTGAGGTCATGACACCCAATTTAACTAAGTTCTGTCAAGAGATGGGTTGGTATTCTGATAGTAATTTACAAATGACTTTATCGAGTAACAAACATCATACCTATCTTGGGCATTCGCTACGGATGGCGACCGATGATGAATTCGAAGGTTTCATAAAAGAAAATCCTACAGCACTTGCCCCAAGGTCCGGACACAAAAGAAACATTCCAATAAAATATCTTGGAGAGGTTTATGAAAGTCAGTCACAATTTTGCAAACATTTTAAAATAGCACCAACGAGTTTTAGGCGAGGATTGATCAGGTATGGAACTGTGGCAAAGTTCATGCAGGAAAGGATGCGTAAATCCCAATAAAACTGTTGTTTCGTAAAGTTATTCTTAATATCACATTTAGACCTTTAATTGAAAGGTAGTAACATTAGGGTAGACTTATAGAATACTATAACTTGTTACTACTATATGGTAACATATAAGTTGTTTATCCTTTACTTGTTACTAGAATCACTATAGTCTAGACTTTAAAGTTACTATA
>CAJWHE010000106.1 GCA_913041145.1 uncultured Paracoccaceae bacterium | reverse complement strand
TATCTCAGAGCTGTTTCCACTGACTTTGGCTAACTTTCCTGATGGTTTCTTCATTATAATTCAATTTCTTATTTACTTAAATTAAGCATTTAGCGTTGATTGTCCTTGCTAACTTTAGCAAGGTTCAATGAGAATTGAAATTGATCTTATTTAAACTGAAAGAACTTTTATGAATGAATTACTGGAAAAAGGCCAACCAAGGGTAAATTGGATACGATCTAGAATGCAACTTTTAAGAAATGTTCAAGAGGTATTTGAGCGTGAGAAACCTTTTAAAAACAAAACAATTGGTGTCTCCTTACATTTAGAACCAAAGACTGCTGTTTTGTTGGAAACTCTTAAAATTGGTGGCGCAAAAATAGTTGGAACTGGTAATCTTGGGAGTACTCAAGATGATATAGTGGAGGTTTTGAAATCATGGGGAATGACAATTTATGGTGAAAGATCCACAGATAAAGAAGAGCACTTAAGTAATGTTCTAAAAATAGTTTCAGCTAAACCGGACTTACTTTTAGATAATGGTGCTGATTTAGTAGAACTTGCGATCAAAAATAATTTAGATGGAACAATCTTTGGTGGAACAGAAGAGACAACTTCTGGGGATGATAAATTACGTACAAAATTTCTTAATAAAATAAATTTTCCTATAATCGTTATAAACGATAGTCCGCTCAAGAGGATTGTAGAAAACCAACACGCAGTTGGGCAGGGAAATGTTGAGAGTATAATGAGAATGACAAACTTGATGATTAATGGGCGTAGGTTTGTAATTGTTGGATATGGTTGGTGTGGCCGTGGAATGGCTCACTATTTAAGGTCATTTGGTGGCAGAGTATCAATTGTTGAAATAGATCCCATTAAGAATTTAGAAGCAATCATGGATGGCTTTAGAGTGGATAGTATGAAAAAATTAGCTTCCTGGGGACAGTTTTTTTGCACGGCAACATCCCGAGAAAGTGTAATAAGTACTGAGGAATTCAACATGATGCCTGATGGTGCAATACTTGCCAATAGTGGGCATTTTCCAAATGAAATTAATGTTGAAGCACTTCGAAAGTTAGCGGTTAATATTGTTAAGATAGGTGCAGACTTAGAGGAATTTGAATTACCAAATAGCCGAAAACTAATACTGTTGGCTGGTGGGCAAATGATAGAACTGGCCGGAACAGAACCAAAAGGAAATTCAATCGAGGCTATGGACCTTGGATTTATGCTGCAAGCCTTAAGTTTAGAGTTAATCTCTAAAAACCCAGAAGTCTTAAAGAATGGACCTCAGCCTGTTCCAGTAAATATCAATAATAGAATTGCACAATTGATGGTCGAAAATTTTAAATAAAATTAGTTGATTTTGAGTTTGACGATTTGTTATTTCTGAATGATAGTCTTTCTGTTTTCAAAGATGAATTTTATAAAAACCCCAGGGAATGAAATGTCATATAATTTTAATACAGGTACATACAGCTTTAAGGTGTCAACGAAGTCAATTGATGCTCAACTATGGTTTGATAGGGGTTTAATTTGGGCATATGGGTTTCATTGGGAAGAAGCTGTAACCTGTTTCAAGGAATCTGTTAAGGCAGATCCAGATTGCGCAATGGGTTGGTGGGGAGTGGCCTACTCTGTTGGCCCTGAATATAATAGAATGTGGCATCAGTTAGATGAAATTGAGTTACCATTAGTTTTAAGTGAGTGCTTTAAAGCATCTCAACGTGCCCTAGAATTGAATTCTAATGTAACACCAATGGAAAAAGATCTAATTAATGCGCTTGCGGTCCGGCACCCGTCTGATTGTGCTCCTGATAACTTTGATGATTGGACAGAGGCGTACGCTGACGCCATGAGGATTGTAAAAAAGAAATACCCTACGGATCCAGACGTAAGCGCATTACTTGTAGAAGCCATCATTTCTAGGACACCATGGAAATTATGGAACCTTAATTCTGGGAAACCATCTGAGGGTGCGTCCACTCTTGAAGCAAAAGATATTTTAGAAGAAGCAATGGCTGACGTCGAATTGAAAGGCTCTCATCCGCATGCTGGACTGCTTCACTATTATATTCACGTGATGGAAATGTCTCCCACTCCAGAGGCTGCACTGAGGGCAGGAGATATAATGCGCACGCTGGTTCCTGATTGTGGACACTTACTGCATATGCCGACACATATTGATTTTCAGTGTGGCAACTATAATGACGTTGTGGAAAGAAACTCTGAGGCAATTGAGTCTGATAAAAAAGTTATTGCACGTGATGGGAACTTAAATCTATTTGCTGGTTCCGTTATACATAACATTCACTTTAAACTTTACGGTGCTATGTTTATGGGAAACTATTCCTCTTCAATGGAAGCTATTAGTCAGTTTGATGAGCTAGTGCCTGAAGATTTGTTACGTATTAAGAGCCCCCCAATGGCTAATTTATATGAGGGATATTATGGCTTAAAATACCATGCCTTAATTAGATTTGGAAAGTGGCAGGAAATCATTGATCTGGAGGCGCCAACTGATCCTGACTTGTATTTAGTGACAACCACAATTTACCGGTACGCCAAAGCCTTGGCATATGCCGCACTGGGAGACGTACCTTCAGCAATAAAAGAGCAGAAGTTATTTCAAATCTCTTTTAAAATGGTTCCAGATGAAAGGGTGATGTTTAATAATAAATGTGTTGATTTATTAAAGATTGCTGATGCGATGCTAAATGGAGAAATCGAGTATCGTAAAAATAATTTTGAAGTAGCTTTTAAACATTTAAATCAAGCAATCAAAAATGAAGACACCTTACCCTATGATGAACCGTGGGGTTGGATGCAGCCAGCAAGGCACGCCTTAGGTGCTTTGCTTCTTGAGCAAGGTCAAGTTGAGAGAGCTGAAGAAGTGTACAAAGCTGACCTTGGTTTTGATAGTTCTCTGATAAGAGCTAGAAGACATCCAAATAATGTTTGGAGCTTACACGGATTAGCTGAGTGTTTAAAACGCCAAGATAAAAAAATAGAGTTAGGTTTGATTTCACAAAGCTTAAGTTTGGCTATGGGACGAGCAGACATACCAATTAAAGCATCGTGTTTCTGT
>CAJWHE010000105.1 GCA_913041145.1 uncultured Paracoccaceae bacterium | reverse complement strand
TTTGAGCCCTAATAAAAGTTCTAAGGGCTTGAATGCCTCTGACCAACGGATTCCAGTGACAATACTCACTGGTTTCCTTGGTGCAGGGAAAACAACACTTCTAAAGGCTATTTTATCCAAACAAGGCTCAGAACGTATCGCTGTTATTATCAATGAATTTGGTGATATTGGTCTAGACCATGAGTTGATTGAGGTTGTTGAGGGTGAGGTAATGTTAATGGCATCTGGTTGTTTGTGTTGCTCTCTTCGAGGTGATCTTTCACGGACAATTACTAATCTAGTAGAAGAAAAAACTAACGGTAAATTGAGTTTTGAACGGATAGTCATTGAAACTACAGGCCTAGCGGATCCGGGCCCAATTTTACAAACCTTACTAGTTGATTCTAATCTTGCCAAAAATGTGCGCATGGACGGTGTTATAACTGTTGTGGATGCTGCCAATGGACCCACAACACTTGACTCTAATTTTGAGGCTGTTTCCCAAATTGCCATGGCTGACCTCATTCTATTAAGTAAAACTGACATAGTTTCAAAGGAAACTGTAAGAAGTTTTAAGACACGCTTAAACAGTTTGAATCCAACCGCTGAGGTCTTACAAACTGTTTCTGGGAATATTTCACCTGAAACACTGTGGAACTTAAGTGGATTGCGAAAAGGTGTTGATCCTAGCAATGCAATTGCTTGGACAACACAAAAGATTGAACCTCATCCTGATCCTTTTTTTAATTTGTCAGGTTTATTAAAAACTGAAAACACTTCTATTGGAGAAGCACTACATGATAAACGAATTAGTTCTGCTTCAATTATAGTAGAAGACCCTATTAAAGACGAGGTTTTTGATAGATGGTTGGACACTCTGATTAAACTAAAGGGCCCAGATATTCTTCGTATTAAAGGAATTGTGTTCCTTGACGGACTTGAAACGCCCTTCGTGTTTCATGGGGTTCAGCATATTTTTGACCCACCTGTCAGAATAGATAATTGGATTGGAAGTGATCGTCGATCAAGAATTGTAGTTATTGCTCGCAATTTAGAAAACTCAGAACTACAGCGTAGTTTCGATATGTTACTATAACATATCTCTTGTTTTTCATACCATTTACTCCCCCTTAAATCTATAAAAAAAAGAATTAAGATAAATACTTGTAGGTCAGCGACTTTTTACTATGGACAACCTGACATAGAGATTATTTATAGAATTATGGACATACCGTGTGGTTCTCTGAGGGGTTATAATTAACAGAATGTCTTTTCTTAATCTGCTTCCAGCTCTTGGTTTTCTCATACTTAATGTATTTGTACCTGGTCCAAATGTTCTTAATACAATCGCCACCGCTATTGGGTCTGGTTATCGCACAGGCCTTGCCTGCGCAGTAGCATGTGGTGTTGGAATATTATTTTGGGCTACCGCTGCTTTGTTTGGGGCAGCAGTGTTTTTTCAGCAATATCCAGTAGCAAAGAAAAGCTTAGTAATTATTGGCGGCTTATTACTCCTATATTTCTCATTTAAATATATTAAAAGGTCACTAAACCGTCATGAGGAATTAGTAAGCATCCAAGATCAATCTTATAACTCTGCGTTCTGGCAAGCTTTATTGGTTATGATGACTAATCCAAAAGTTCTGACAACTTGGCTGGCTGTTATTTCTCTTTTTCCACTAGTTACAGATGGGCTACAAAATATTTTAAGCTTTATAATACTCTCTGCCTTGGCTTCATTTTTGGGGCATGCAATCTTTGCTACTTTGTTTTCTTCAAAAGCTGCGTCAGTAATATATTTATCCCTTTATAGGCCAATTAATGGAATTGTAGGAATAGGGTTCTGTTTTTATGGATTTAAACTTTTAACCGGATTAATTTAGAAAGTTCGGCTGCAGTTTAATAAAGACTGTGTAACAATCTCCCTACATACATGGTCTGAACAAAAGGAAATTAAATCGGTTCTCATAAGAGTTTTGTACAATTAGTCTTGAAAAATTTGAAAACTGCCAATACGATTTAACGATATTAATTAAATAGGAGAATAAAAATGCTTGGAGAAAAAGCTGGGTCAATGACCTTTAAGGAAACTAGTAAGGCGATACCGTCGGGAAAATATGGGTTGCCTGCTATGGAAACTAGCACTGTTGGTAGCGGGAAAATGTTAGGCCATGATGTGATGGCGCAGGCAACATTTACTGCTGAGATGCGACCTGACGGTTCGTGGTTGGGCGATTGTCCTGCGGGCATTATGTTTTGTGCAGAGGGTGTTGCCACATACATTTGCAGTGGTGTTGGGAACATGACGGAAGCTGGTGGCGTGTCATTTAGAGGCGGTGCTTCATTTGAAACTACATCTGAAGCGCTATCTGAACTAAATGGTAAGTATTATATGTTCACGTACGACTCAGATCCAGAAGGTAATGCAGAATGGAATCTTTACCCCTGTAAATAATAAAATATAGGCTTAGAGCTTCAGCTCTAAGCTTTTCTATTAAGTTCCTCTGGGGCTCTCGGATTGAACTTGAGATTTAAAGAGTATGAGAAAGTTATTTACCTTAGGGTAAGCAGATTTGTTTAAAAGTAGATGCCGCCCCCGTAAGAACCAGTCTCGAGTATACCCCCGCGGCTCTAGTCCCCCTCCAAGCACGATCTCATAGCTTAACTTCACTAAGTGTAGAAAGGAATAAACACTGAAACCGCTAAAAATATATTAATTAAATATAGTACGACTGACGTTAAGTGAAGATTTTTGAATAATTTTTCAGAAGCTTTGTCACCTGTCAAAGATAAATCTCTTACTATATTTATTCTAGGTGTTAGGACATAAGTATTAAATAGAAAACTTGTTGCTATCACTATACTAACAATTGTTCCGTAAAGAAAATCTCCCAATGCAAATAATAAAATTGTAAGCGCTGAAATTAGAAAACAAAAGTTAAATAAACGGGGAAATATATACCTAAGAAACTTCTGAGAATATTCTTTGTCCAGCGTTTTAAACACTGCAGGAGAGGTCACGACAATGAAAGAAATCATTGTTCCTAAAAGTATGGCGTTCAAAAATAATGCAATCTCATTATACATAATTATGCTATAATTTAATATAAAAAGTAATCAAG
>CAJWHE010000104.1 GCA_913041145.1 uncultured Paracoccaceae bacterium | reverse complement strand
GGATCAGAACCTTAGAGCCTCAATTCAAACGAGCACTTTCTTTTATTTTCTTATAGTTGTTTGCTTGGTTACAGTTGCTCAGCTTACAACAATGACAGTAATCGTTTTTGCCGATATTACTGGTAAAGAGTCTGTTGTGGCGGCATCAGTAATTGGCCCATCTTTAATTGGGGCATTCGGCATCATTCGGTTACTTACAAATATGGAATACCTCGTACGAGATATGGATGATAAAATGAGGGCAACTGTTTATGGAGCTGGTACTAGTGCAATACCATTTTCCATACTTAAACTTATTTTCGCTGCGATTTTCGTTGTGATAGCGATCGTTCAATTACTGGCCATTTTTTAAAAAGGCCGATCAACCGCATTTTAAAAAATAACGTTCAGGGTGGATTTAACCTCTATCATTTTAATTCATCCTGAGGCGAGCTCTCACTTCGAAACATCTGAATTCGCGTTTCTGATAGCATAAATATATTTGTTTTGACTTGAAAAGTTATGCTGCAGGCGCTTAATTCTTCGAGGGCTTGCAGCTAAGCCTTTTCGATTATTTTGGTTCTGTTTATCTGTTAATCACCAAAGCCAGTAAAGATGAGATGGCTGATCTGAACTTGGGTTTTTAATTGAGAAATTCTGATATCCTGAACTTTTCTCTGATAGGTCGGCAAAATGAGGTGTGGGAGAATGCTTAAACTACTGTTTGTCTCTATTGCTATTTTAGGGTTAGTGTCATGCGGAGGGGGAGGACAGTATTCCTATAACTCAAGCTTTAGTTCCATCAAGCAGGCTAGTAGTTCTGTGGTTGCCAGTTTTGGGAACTCTAATAAAAGAACAGCTAGTACTAACTTTAAATCCAGTATCACTAGTTTTAAAAAAATTGGCAGCACTACATTAAGCTCTGGTTATTAAAATATAAAACAAGTCCGGGGGCGGGTAAAATGTAATTTGTTTCATACGTATATTTTATTATTAAGAACAACGTACGGCGTGGATCAAACATCCAGTTTTTGGTAATTTTAGATTTGCTCGCGTTTATCGCCGCCAATCCCTGATTAGACTAAGAGATATAATAGGCTTTTCTCCAAGGGATTTCTATTGTTGACCCAATGGCAGTTTTTACCTGAGGTGTGAGTATCAACAGCTCTTTTATTTTAGGCGTAATGTGGCTTCTTATTGCAGAAACCAAAACTCTTTCACGAGGATCATATTTAAGCTAAATTAACTAGCTTAATGAAAAAGTTTTTATATCATCAAATTTTAAGTGATCGGTTGTGTTGGACCCATAATAGACTTTTTCAATAATACCATCTTTTTTTAGCAGAATATCTACTGGAACAGTCGTCATAGAACCTTTTACTGGCAGTGGAAAATAACCCAGTCCAAAGGCGTTGAAAATTTTGAAAAACCAAAGTGCTAATCCCACCACGAACTTCCAAATAGATTGCTCAAGACAAAATTTCTTAAAATATTTAAAATTTTCATCTGCAAGAATTGGAAACGGTGCACTGTACTTTTTGTTAAAAAATCCGAAGGGGTATCAAAGATCGCAAAACGGGCAAGATGCAAAGTGATAAAAAGTAATTAATGCTTTTTCCCAATAAAGTCATTAATATTAACAACATCACCATCGGTTGATTGCAGCTTTAAATCGTCGATTTTGTTGCCTTTACGCAATCTCAATTTCCATTCACTTTGCAATACTAACCGCAACAAAAAAGAAGCCCTGTCTCTGCGGCACCGGTGCATGGATAAAAACGCGACTGTCACGTCAAAGGTCAATAATACGTGGAGTTTTTGTGGACCTACTAAACAGAGCTTAAGTGTAAGGTACTGCAGAAATTATATAAATTAAAATAGCCGAACATTATTAAATAGGATTATTAAAGAGATGAGACTTTTGGGTGTTGCTTTTATTATGCTGCTAAGAACAGCTGTGACCGCTTTATTTGTAGTGATACTCTCTACAAGTAGTGCTTTAGCGTTTGATCCCACAGACTTTAAAAAGCTGGTGGAAACCAATGAGTGTGTTGGGTGTGATTTGGAGGGTGCGAATCTCGTGCGTGCAAACCTAAAGGGTGCAAACTTGGAAGGTGCTAACCTGAAGAAAGCAATTCTTATCAAAGTAGACTTAAGGAGTGCAAACCTAGCTGGGTCTGATCTAGAAGGAGCTAATCTATGGACTGCGTATTTATGGAAAGGAAACTTGGAGGGCGTAAACCTAAAAGGAGCAAACTTACTTAACGCAGACATTAGGTCTGTCAGAATGAAGAATACTATTCTTTGCAATACTACGATGCCTGATGGTAGTATTATCGATAGAGATTGCTAATCAGAAAGTGATTTTTGTAATGCAAATAAGGCCCACTACACTTAATCAAGACACGATATGAAACAAGTGGGAGGCAATAAAGTATTAAAGGATGAAAGTTAAACTATTTGAGAATTAATAAAGCATTGCACGGCTGTTACCCCATTAACTTTAACTTCAATTTCATCTCCAGGCCGTACAGGGTACAAACCAAGAGCAGTTCCTCCCAAAATAATATCTCCAGCTGATAATCTTAAATCATGGTCGATCAAATGTTTTTGGAGCCAATTTAGTGAAGATAATGGCCCACCAGCCATTGGCCAAAGATCACCAAAATCAATTATAGAACCATTGATTTCTAGTGATAGGACTGACAGTTTTTCGTAAGCGTCTGGTAAGCTTTCCCAAATCTCTTCTGATAGGACTATACCTTTATTGAGCCCATTATTAGCAATCAATTCTGATAAAGACTTTTTCGGCGCACGAAAAATCAAATTGTGTAATTCAATCACGGGAAAAACAGATTTAATTTGGCCGAGCTCTCCAACTTTAATCGCCATTTCTGCTTCAACAGCCAGATTACAAAAATTATTTGGGTCTAACTCTACTCCGCTTGCATGTACTTCTTCATCAAACAAAGTGCCACGGATAGGCCCATTAATTCCAAACAGTTTGGTAGTTCCGGGGCCAGTGCATCCAACTTTGTAACCTACTACTCGTTCGCCGTCTTGAACTCTCAATCTAACGACAGCGTTTTGAACGCAGTATGCCTCGTTGATGTTTAAACTGAAGTCTTGTTCGCTAAAGCAAGTACCTGGTTTTATAGA
>CAJWHE010000103.1 GCA_913041145.1 uncultured Paracoccaceae bacterium | reverse complement strand
AGGTTACTATCATGTTTGAGAAGCAGTAACTTTAGTTTTCAAAACCAAGCTTAGCGCAAAATGAGATAAGATTAGACAACTACGGTCAGAGGGTCTTGGTGCTACAGAGAAAGACCTATGATAATATAAGTAATCATAGAGTAAATTTAGGTGTTTTGGGAGGCTCTATTGAATATTATTTCATCACCCCTAAAGTAACTAAAAATTAAGAAATTTAAATATATGCATTCATTTTTTGAAAAATTCTTACCATAGCCAATGTATCTAGCTCGCAATATTCTAACATATCTTTCTTAAGTTTTTTCCGGTCAGATCCGTCAGGCATTTCTAACATACGTGTGAAAGCTTCCATAGCATCCGTGCCATTTGCCACCTCCATATTATCATAAGAAAGTTCTGGAACTATAACGGGCAAAACTTTTTTTATTGAAGTGGACCCACCAAAAGCAATATCTACATAACCTCCCTTAAATAGATCTTCGAGATCAATCATACGGTTGGAAATATCATTTAAAAAATTAGCCTTGTCTGGATATAGTATACCCATCTCTTTGTTACGCGTATTCTCAAATGATTTATGCCAGGAAACCAGTGAACCTGTCGAACCAATACAATTCTGCATTTCTTTAATCATCTCTATTGGCAGTTCTGCGCCATCAGCAAGATACTCAAAGTGGTGGAGTTCTTCACTGCCCTCACTCGGTATTATATGTAGAGAAAATTGGAATGGAATATGTGCATAGGGTTTCACTCCGTCGAGAAGTGGGATTGCTGAGCTAAATGTTTCATAATCCAAAAAATACAGAGGATACTTCACCTGCTCGTAAAACTTTTCTAGGACACTCTCATTTATCACTGGGCTATTAGTTTTTGCCGCTTGAAGGACACTAAGTTGATTTCCAGAGACCTCACTCTCATCAATATCATTGAGATCAAACCGCCGTTCACTGGAAAATAACAAAATCTTATTTTTATGGATACGAGGTAAATTATATATTGATGGCTTTGGTATGCCTGGGTTGAAATAATCAAAACTGGCGCAGTGGTGCGATTTACTCAGCTTAAGGCATGAGCAGCTTGTCTCATCAATCTCAGCTTGTTCTAAAAGCCTAATTGCGCCATCTACTTCCATAGCTGTTTCATCAATTATGCTGCGCACTTGCTCTGTAACTGTCGAGAATGACATCATTTCACCAACATTTAAAATATCACTTCTGACATACTCTTTATTTAAGTGAACTATGTAGATTGATTTTACAATTATCCCAGATCTCTCCAAGACGATTGTCTGGAATGTTGCGTCTGTTAAGTGTGCCTTTGAGACAGATGAAGATGACTTCACCTCATAAATATTTACTGTCCCATCATCATTTTGCCAGATGATATCTGCTTCTGCATATAGTCCCTGACTTGTTTTATAAACTTTATTAAACGAGTATTTATTAGCGCCTTCATCTTGAAGAAGATGCCCCTCAACTAATTTCTGAACCTCATACCCCTCCTGAGCTAACTTTTCTTCGTAATTAGAAACTGTCTGATGGGGATATAGTCTTGGCTTGTGCTTCAGTAACCATAGAGATTTGGCACAAGTTAAATATTGTAGAAAATTAGTTTTCGATAATTGCATCTTAATCCTAGTCTGATTTGAGATTAGATCTTATTCTTTGAAGTCATTTTTGTACGAATTCCTATGCCTAATTTAATAATCCATAAAATTAAGGCTAATATAGTTAACACAAATACCACCTCAATTGCAGTGGTTACCCACCAATATCCTGGCTCGCATACATCATAGTAATACATTTTTGCCCTCCTTTTTGATTATCACTTTATTTAGGTTAGTGGTTCTGGAAATTGAGTTTAATTTATCTGAGAGTAACTCTTTTTCCATTTCAGTAAACGTTAATAAATCTTGGAGGGTTTTAACTTTTGCAGTTGTGCCATTGGGCCTCGTTAAAACTTGATTGGAACTAGAGATCGAATAACCCATATTCTCCCAAGCAGTTTTAAGAGACCAGTAATCTTTACCAAGAAGTGCCTGGTCAACCTGGCTTACCGATTGTGCACTTAATGCGCCGTAAAATTTACTCACGATCTTTTCGAGTATTTCCATGGGTTGAATAGTATCACCCATTAAATCATAGACACGTTCAAATTCGGTCACCACATCTTCACCGATGGTTTTTGCAAGTGCAAATGTGTCATTAGCCTCCTGATTATCGTAATGGTTTACTGTTGCGTAATACGCGTCCTTGATTGATTTTAAGAGAGCCTCAGCGTCTCCTTTTGGATTGAGGTCTAGTTTATCTAAAAACTCTTCCTGCTGCTCCAAGGGTAGTTCTTGAGCTTCTCGCCAAGCCTTGGCTGCTACCTTGCTGTATTCAATTACAGTCAACGCATCTTCGTGCCTTTTCTTCGCTACAACCTTAACTTCTTGAACTATTACCTCTGGTAATAACTCCACCTTTTTTAACCCTGTAAGCTTATTCTTTTTATGATCAAGAATGAGTGAGAGAATAGCTATACTAAAGAATAAAATGGAGGGTCCAAAGTAAAGCATATCTTTGTTAAGGCAATTTTGGATGGATGAGGTGCAGCTTATGTCTAATCCTAACTGCAGAACCCACTGCGTCCAGGCAGCCCCAATTAATATAAATACTAAGGTAATTAATTTATACATTACTATACTTCCTTGGTTGATAGTTTTCTAGATGGTTTCTGCGAACTACCCCAAGTACAAAAGGCATCAACTGAATACCCATTTCTCAATATTTTCGATGAAATTAAAAATTGAATTTTTCAATCACGGTACATTTACCAATCCCAGCTTTATAAAGCTTTCCATTGTCATCTTGGATTTGTCTCACATAGATTAAATTCTCCAAATCCAACACAAAAAACTTGTTCTTAGTTTGACTTGAATTCGAATAATTTTCCTGAGTAAGTACAAATGTATATACCTGCTCACTTACCGTATACGTGAGGGAAGTTATGGCCCCATTTTTGTTATATAGATGATCATAGACCTTCTTGCTTTTAGTTGAGTATTGAAAGTTATCATTCCAAATAATGATGCTTCCATCATTCATTAAGTGAACATAGAAAAAATTAAAGGGGCTATACTTATTTTTACTACTATCTAAGATATTTGGTTTAATTCCATCTGGGCTACAGAAAATTACACCCTTATAAT
>CAJWHE010000102.1 GCA_913041145.1 uncultured Paracoccaceae bacterium | reverse complement strand
AAAGTTCAATTATCTTCATGCGTTCCCTCAACAGATATGGAAACGTCAGGAGCTAATATAACTGCAGCTGAATTAAAAAGTGTTATGAATCACAAAAGTGGAATTGGCTTGGCAGAATTTATGAATTACCCTGGAGTCATAAATGGAGATCCCGAGGTCATAAACAAATTAAATTTGTTTCATGGCAAACATATAGACGGACACGCACCACTCCTGTCCGGCACTGAGTTAAATGCATATATTACAGCTGGAATAAGCACTGAGCACGAGGCAACTACTGCTTTAGAAGCCTTAGAAAAGTTAAAAAAAGGTATGAGGATACTTATTAGAGAAGGCTCAGTCAGTAAAGATTTAGATGCCTTAGCCGAAATTCTAACAGAACGGACATCACCATATATTTGTTTATGTACAGATGACCGCAACCCTTTGGACATCGCAGAGTACGGGCACATAGATTATATGATCAGGAAATTGATCTCTAAAGGGATATCTCCTTTAGCCGTTTACCGGGCAGCATCTATTTCAGGGGCTGAGGCATTTGGCTTAAAGGATAGAGGCTTAATCTCTCCAGGAAAACGTGCTGACATTGTTGCGTTATCTGATCTAGAGGAATGTAATATAAAGTTGGTCGTATGCGGTGGTAAACCTATAGACACAGAATCCTTTTCCACTCGAAAAATACTTCCACCAGTTGCTAGGAGCTCTGTAAATCCTCCAACAATTGATATTACCAGTTTCTGTACATCTGAAACCACAGAGGAAACTAATGTGATTGGAATAATAGAGGGTAAAATTCTGACCAATCACCTAAAAGAGAACATCTCAATAGTTAATGGTGATAAGCGACCAGACATATCCCGTGACTTAATCAGAGTCTCCGTAATTGAAAGACATGGTAAAAATGGCAATATCTCAAATGGCTTTGTGAAAGGGTTTGGTTTGAGGTCTGGTGCAATAGCCTCGACAGTATGTCACGATCATCACAATATTATATCTGTTGGTGCTAACTATGCTGATATGGAATTAGTAATTAACCATCTTAGTAAAATTGAAGGTGGGATTGTAATAGCATCTGAAGGAAAAATTTTGGCTGAATTGGCCTTACCAATTGCAGGGTTAATGAGCACACAACCCTTTGAATTAGTACAAAGTCAACTATCAAAACTCAGAAGAATAGCCAAAAACCTTGGTGTAACCTTAGAAGAACCATTTTTACAGTTAGCATTTCTTGCATTACCGGTGATTCCAAATCTAAAGATTACAGATAAAGGGTTAGTGGATGTTAATAAATTTAAACTCATCTAACCCAAAGTTATACTAAAGATATCCTAAAGCTTTATTTTTTCTTATAAAATTTTCTCAAATTTTGTATAAAAATTGGGAAGATTTTTATTATTTATTTATACATAAGAATATTATGAGATAAAATTTCATGAATTATCTATTATGAATATTCAAATAAAAAAAATTATGTATTCTTCTGTTACTAACTTGATAAAAGGCTCCAAATAAATGTCATATTTCGATCTAGGATCTTTCCATCGTAAATTCACAACTAATTCTAATGAAGCTCAAACTTGGCTAAATCGAGGGTTTGCATGGTTATTTGGTTTCAATCACGAGGAAGCTATCGTCTGCTTTGAAAAAGCTCTTAACTTAGATAAAACCTGCGTAATTGCCAACTGGGGCATAGCACATGCCATAGGCCCTAACTATAATAAGGTCTGGGAATTTTTTACTTATAAAGAAAAAATTAATGCTCTAGAAAGGGCACATAAAGCCTTAAGTGAGGCAAAAGCTCACTATAAGAATACTACAGAGGTAGAACGTGCAATGGTAAATGCGCTGGCGGAACGTTTTCCAACTGACCCCAACATAGAAGATTTTGCGCCCTGGAATGATGCTTTTTCGAACGCCATGCGAACAGTATACAAAGCGTTTCCAGACGATCTTGAAGTGACTACCATTTTTGCAGAAGCTTTAATAAATCGTACACCGTGGAAGCTATGGGACTTAAAAAATAGAATTCCAGCAGAAGGTGCCTCAACTGAAGAAGCACAAGAAATCCTTGAACGAGCATTCTCCTCTCACCCAGAAGCATGGGATCATCCAGGATTACTTCATATGTATATTCATCTTATGGAAATGTCACCGACACCTGAAAAAGCATTAATACATGGAGATAAATTAGTTGATTTAGTTCCAGATTCTGGTCACCTTGTACATATGGCAACACATATCGATGTACTGTGTGGTGATTATCAAAATGTAGTTTCACGAAATCACCGTGCAACAGAGGTAGACAAAAAATTTGTGGAATACGCCGGCTCTAAGAATTTCTATACTGTTTATAGAGTTCATAACCTTCACTTCAAGATATATGGAGCGATGTTTCTTGCTCAACCTACACCTGCTCTTTTAGCAGCAGCATCGCTCAAGGAAACACTTCCCGAACACGTAGTGCGAAAAATACCTGAATTATTTGAAGCATTTATACCTATGAACTTACATGTCCTAATCAGATTTGGAAGGTGGCAAGAAATACTCCTGGAGAAGTTTCCTGAAGATCTAGAGTTATACAGTTTCACAAATGCGATGCTAAGATACTCTCGGTCTATTGCTTTAGCTAATCTTGGAGAATTATCCGCCGCAAACATTGAGAAGGACTTATTCCTGTTAGCAAAGGATGCGGTGCAAGAGGACAGAAACGTATTTAATAACTCTTGTGCTGATGTTTTAAATGTTGCGGAACAAATGATACTTGGAGAGCTCGAATATAAATCAGGGAATACAAATAAAGGTTTAGACCATTTAAAAGCTGCTGTGCAAATAGATGACGAATTATTATATGATGAACCCTGGGGGTGGATGCAACCAACTAGACACGCTCTGGGGGCACTCCTTATGGATGCGCAGATGTATGATGAAGCAGAGAAAGTTTATAGAGCAGACCTTGGTCTTGACCAAACTTTACCAAGAGCTTGTCAGCATCCACGCAATGTTTGGAGCCTTCATGGGCTAGACGAATGCTTACGTCGACGAGGTGAAACTGCTGAACGCACACATATAACTCTGTTATTAGATCAAGCAATAGTAAGAGCAGAAGTACCAATTAAAAGCTCGTGTTACTGTAGATCCAATGGCATTTAAGTTAAGTAAAGTTGCAATTCAAAAATATTAAAATATTAGAAAATTCTTTTAAGATTGTACTCTGTTTGATTTAAATACTGCTGCCTACTTAACTAATTTTTTTTCTGGTCTCACGCCATAATATTAATCCACCAGAGCCAACTATTAATAAGACACCAGGAA
>CAJWHE010000101.1 GCA_913041145.1 uncultured Paracoccaceae bacterium | reverse complement strand
CTTCGGCTATTGAGTGATGAACTTGGTGCTGCGCTGGCGAAATAAAAATATGCTCGACCCAGCGCCAGTAGCTAATATTTATATGCGAATGTCTGAGATTAGAACCAGCAACATGAAAACAGAAAACTAAAACATTCACTCCAATAATGGTGTATAAGTCCACAATATTACCAAATGCAAAGACAAAAGTTGAGATAACGAAACCCTGAGTAACTGCACTACGCAGGCCGTATAAGATTCCCTCTGCCGGGTGTACGCGGTAAACTGTAATTGGCGTCATAGTTTCAGCCGAATGGTGAACTTTGTGTAATGCCCAAAGCACTGGTAAGCGGTGCATCCACCGATGTAAAAAGTACTTGGTAAAGTCGTCGACTATAAACATGGATACTGAAAAAAAAGCTATTACAAAAAATTCATTAACGTCTGAAAATTGCCCAGAATGAATTATATTTTGTGTGTGCAAAGCGTAAAAAATCATAGTCGCAATTGCAATTTGAGTAATGAGTAAGGGAGAAATCAATAATGAGAACAATCGATTAATAATAAAAATTTTATAATCAAGTTTTGCAGATCTTGAGAAAAAGATTCGTCGGTTAAAAACTTTTGAATTCGCATCTTTTAAAGACATATTTCTGATAAAAAGTAACCATAAATAAGCAATACATACTGATAAAAGGACATAGCCTATGAATATCCTTTTTTTTGGATCCACAAAGTCAGATACAAGGCTGTTAAAAATGTCCTGATATTCCATAATTTAACCTTATAAAGCGTAAGGGTGGTTTACATTGTAAACCACCCTGTCTTGTCTAATCAGTCTCTGCGTTACTTTCAGCACTCAGCTTTTCAGCAAGTGCTCCAAGATCTGCTAATTGATCATTTACACGCGAGGATACCGAGAATTTATCAACCATCATCTGCTGGACCTTAAGTAGGTTAAGTTGGTAATCATTCCAAGTCATGCGGTTTTTACGCTCGAAACCTCCGTCGGACGTAACGCCTGTAACATAAGAGTTATCTAAAGTTACTGGGCCAAAAAGTATTAACTCATTCATTTTTGCGGCCACTTCCCCTAAATTATTCCGGCCACTTTGTAGCGCCATAGAAAAACCTTTGAGTTCACCCCAATGCTTAACATAGGCTCTGTAGATTTTATCTCTATCAGCACCCTCTTCAGACATTTTAACAATGTCTTTATAAACAGAGCCAGCATATTTGAATGTAGCTTCCGCTAGGACAAGCTCCCAGTTTGATTCAATGATTGATGCATACTCTTTTAAAGATGAACGTTGTTCATTTGTTAAGATAGCACCATTGGCCGCCGTAATTAGCATCCGCCCATCCATGTAGGCCTGCATTATCGTATTTAGATAATTGGTACTTTTGCTTCCCGAACGATCAAACGCAGCCGCATAGTAAGCGGGACCAAAAACCATTTCTGACTTTAAATCAATAACGCCATCACCGTTAAAGTCTGCGGCGGCAGCATCTTTTCTTTTGGCAATGCCATAAGCTTGATCTGCCGTTAATGTAAGTGTGTGCGCTGCTGCACCAAAATATCCAAAACCCTCATCCCATACATGCTCTTTGCCAGTATAAGGCTTTCCCTCTTTGTAAGGTTTATCATTGGGCTTCGTATCCGCGCCCAGCTTCTCATCTAAATAATTGTCTACAGCCTGGTTATAAGCCATTGCACCCATGGTGAATTTAGAGATCAGCTGTGGCCAGTCGTATCCATTCTCAGCGTCAAACCCCTTTTTAGCCTGCGAGGCTTGATCTATCATGTGAAATGCAACTTCGCGACCCTTCATGGCGCCTGGCCACGCCAGCATTACACCGTTGTAGAATTTCCCTTCAATATTTTTACCAGAGGAAATCTCATTTAAAGTTGTCTGCTTTATCAGGAATGCTTCCTTGGATACTGGAGCTAAAATCTCTTTATTCTTATCCGAGCCGGAAAAATATGATAGCATTTCCAACTTTAAGCTTTTTGAGTTTTCGCCACCATCACCCCGACCCGCTAAAACTTTTAAGCTATCATGCAGAATGTGACGAGCGATCTGACCTGAGTAAGAGACCGAATTGTCCGCATCACCCGTGTAAGCCTCCAAAGTCACTGGAAATGGACCATATGGTTGAGCATGGCCGTCTGCTTGCACAGACGATATTGGCATCATGATCGAGCCGATGATTGTTGAACATTTTAAAATATAATTCATCATATTGTACCTTTATTATTAACCTGATTAAAATACTCGGATTATTCCTTATACTTTTAATCAGATATAAATACAAAAGTGTCAAGTAAGTTTAATTATTATGATAGATCTCTCTTTTTTATTTTAATTTTTTATATAATATACAGATAGATAGAAGAAAAATTTATAAATTTAACATAGTTCTGATAATAGGATATATTTTTTAAATCTTTATACTTGACAAAAATAGTAAGGTTAATAAGAAAGTGTTGGTGTGCTGAAACTAAACAGACATCATGCACGATAATAAATTTCTAAAGTTGAAATTAAGTGGAAATATTTATGCATCACCCAAAACGGAATAATATGTTGAACAATCCCAGCTGCAACAGAGTGGTACAAGACAGTGAAATTTTACTTGATTATTTGAATCTTAAGCCGATTGAGCATTCAATTTTAACTGCCGCTCGGTTTTACTTTTCTTCGTTTGCTCGGCCAGAAGAATCCGCATGGATGAATGTAGTTATGTTCAGTGAAAGGTTTTTTCCAGGTGAAAACAGCTCCAAAATTGCTCAAGCCTTGTTAATTGTTGTGCATGAGATACGAATTTCTCGGCGGTCGACATTACGGTTCCAAGATCCAGTTTGCATAAACTGTAAAAACAAAGCCACGACCGAAGAGCGCCACTTTATTTTGATGATAAAAGAAGTTTGGTTAAAACGTAGAGCCACGGCGTTGACGCACGCTATGCTGCTTTGCGAAGGGAACAATACCTCTGAACTTTTACGTGCTATTACCAAGCTTGTAAGTTTAACAAACTTAGACGGCAGTTGGGAAATTCAAAATAAATAGAAATTTGTTTGGCTAACAAACTAAATAAGGTCAGGCTTCACTACTGTAAAATTTAAAGCGTTTGTATCTTAAAGGGCTAAAAAGCCCTAGTGCGGCTCAGGATCAGGATTTAGAAAATCTATGTTTGACAGAGTGTAAAAATCTTTGAATTTACATTTTTGATGTAGCCCTTACAGTAATATTTGTTTTCAGAAAAAATTCCTTATATGGCTCTAAAGAATTTCTATAACCTCGAACTCGAAACAGATCCAGTAATGCCAATCCAACCGTTTGCAACAAGGGGCAGCCCTAAGACACGCTTTGGAT
>CAJWHE010000100.1 GCA_913041145.1 uncultured Paracoccaceae bacterium | reverse complement strand
AAGCGTAAACAATATTCGGCCGCTATAAATAGGTTTCGTATTGTTATTGAGGATTTTCAAACAACGAGTCATACTCCTGAGGCGTTACATCGTTTAGTTGAATGTTACCTTTCATTAGGTCTATACAAAGAAGCTGAGACAACTGCTGCTATTTTGGGACATAATTATCAATCATCTGAATTTTATCGTGATAGTTATGAGTTACTTAATCAAAAAGGTTTGGCACCAAATATAGAAAAGAAAAGTTGGTTGAACAAATTTTATCAAAATATAGTCAAGGGTGACTGAATATTTAAGGGTATGTGGTAAACAATTATGCTTAAAAGCCTTCAGATTAAAAATATCTTAATAATAGATCAGTTAGAACTTAATTTTGAACCTGGCTTAAATGTCTTAACTGGAGAGACTGGTGCAGGAAAATCAATTTTACTCGACTCGCTAGGGTTTGTTTTAGGAAAACGAGGCCAAATGAACTTAGTTAGATCAGGAGCTCAACAAGGAGAGGTAAATGTTGAGTTTTATCTAGAAAAAAGTCATAGAGTTTGGGAAATTCTAAAACATGCGGGTTTTGAGATTGATGGTGAACTTCTGATACGCCGAGTTGTGTCAAATGAGGGTCGAAAACAGGCATTTGTAAATGATAAGAGAGTTACTTCAGACTTTCTACGTAGTTTTTCTGAGGGACTTATAGAGTTTAATGGACAGAATGATGACAAAGGGCTTTTAAACCGTAGGAATCATCGATCTTACTTGGATAGTTTTTTAGGGTTGGAAACTATTTCTCTGGCTAAACTTTGGCGATCTATTACTGACAAAAAAAGCGAATTAGATAAAATTAGAGATAATGCATTAAGTTCGATTGTAGACAGAGAATTTGTCCAATATTCATTAAAGGAATTAGAGGATATTGCGTTAATCCCGCATGAAGAGGTTCATTTAGATCAAAGGCGTAAAGTCCTGAAAGAATCTGAAGGAATTAGAGAAAATCTATCAAAATTATTGTATAATTTGATTGATGAGGGTGCTGAAAAAAAAATAGCAAATTCCATAAAAGCTTTACACAAGCTTAGAGAAAATCTTTTTAGCGAATTGGATTTGGCTGTTTCTGCTTTGGAACGCTCCTATAATGAATTAGGGGAAGCAACGGAGATAATACAAAAGTTGTACGATTCATTAAAATTTAGCTTATCAGAACTAGAGGAAACAGAAGACAGGTTATTTTTGATTAGGGGTTTGGCAAGAAAGCATCAGGTTGATGTGTCCTCGTTGATTGACTTAAGAGAAGAATTTAAAGTTAAAATTGAAAGTTGGGCCAACTCTGAAGACTTAGTTACCAGTGCAGAAGAAAAACTAAATAAACTATTTGACGAATATAAGAGAAGGGCAAAGATCCTTTCCAATAAAAGAATATGTGGTGCACGCGAACTTGATAAAAGTGTTCAGAAAGAATTAAAGCCGTTAAATTTAGAATATGCAAAATTTAAGACAGAAGTAAGTTCAAAATCATCTGGTCCAGAGGGAAATGATAACATCAGTTTTACGGTATCCACTAATGCTGGTGCTATTTATGGCCCCTTAAATCAAATAGCCTCCGGTGGGGAGCTGTCTAGATTTACATTAGCATTGAAGGTTTGCTTATCAGGAAAAAAAGATAAATCTTCAATGGTTTTCGACGAAATTGATAGTGGTGTTGGAGGTAAGACAGCAGATGCTATAGGTCGACGTCTTTTAGAAATTTCTAGAAATGAACAGGTGTTAGCAGTTACACATTCTCCACAGGTTGCGGCATTGGCTGATCTTCACGTACTTGTCCAGAAAGAAGTTGTTGATAGTAAAACTTTTTGTTCTGTTGCCTCTTTGGCACCTAGTAATAGGGTCGAGGAAGTGGCCAGAATGTTGTCTGGAAGTAAGTTGACAGATGAGGCTCGTGAGATGGCAAAAGTTCTTATTGGAGACACACTTAATTAATTTTTATAGTACGCCTATAACTTAATTAGACTGAAACATTTTTCCTGGATTTAGTATGTTCTGTGGATCAAAGCCTTTTTTAATTTGGTGCATTTTGTTCCAAGCATAGCCATGTTCTTGTTCCATATAAGCAATTTTTCCAATCCCAATCCCATGCTCTCCGGTTACTGTACCACCCAGTTTCAGGGCCCTCTGGGTCATTGAGTTTGAAAGGCTTTTTGCTTGTTCCAATTCTATTTCATTTCCCGGCTCAACTAATAGGATAGCATGAAAGTTTCCATCGCCTACATGCCCGACTATGGGTCCTGATATAGAGCTTTCGTTGATTTCGTCTATAGTCTCTTCAAGGGCCTGTGCTAAGCATGAAATTGGTACACAGACGTCGGTTGTTAGTGCGGTAGACCCTGGTCTAGAGTTTAGAATAGAGTAGTATGCATCATGTCTAATTTGCCATAATTTGTTGCGATCCTCCGGTTTTGTGGACCACTTAAAGTCTGAACCTCCCATTTCGGCTACAATTTCTCCAAAACGTTTTGATTGTTCAGTTGTTTCGATTTTTGACCCATGAAACTCAACTAGCAGATGTGGTAGTTCTGGCATGTTCATTCCGGAGTAATTGTTAAATGTTCTAGCGGTGGAAGCATCTACAAGTTCAATTCTCGCCATTGGGATTCCCATTTGAATTGTAGTTATTACAGTGTCTACGGCACTCCGAATATCTAAAAATGAACATATTGCTGCAGATATAATTTCGGGTTGCCCTACTAGTTTTAAGGTTAATTCTGAAATTAATCCCAGAGTACCTTCAGAACCAACAAATAGATGTGTTAAATCATATCCTGCAGATGATTTTCGGGCTCGTGACCCTGTTTTGATTTCCTGACCGTCAGCTAAAATTATCTTAAGGGCTAATACATTGTCAGCCATTGTACCATATCTAACAGCGGTTGTACCACTGGCTCTAGTCGCTGCCATTCCACCCAATGAAGCGTCCGCACCTGGATCGACAGGAAAAAATAACCCAGTATGCCTTAACTCTTCATTCAATTGTTTTCTAGTTATTCCAGGTTGAACTACTACATCCATATCCTCTATATTTATAGATAGGATGGAACTCATCTTAGAGAAATTTACTGTAACACCGCCGTGTATAGCCAGACTATGACCCTCAAGGGATGTTCCTGTTCCCCAAGGAATTACGGGGCAATTATATTTGGAACAGGTATTTATTATAATAATTAGGTCTTTTGAACTTTCGGGGTAAATTACAGCGTCTGGAGGAAAGTGTGCAAAATAAGCCTCTGACCTTCCATGGATGTCTCGATCTGACTTAGACGTTGTTACTTTTTCTCCTAATAACTCTTTAAGAGTGTTTATTGCATTGACATTATTCATAATGTTGGCACCCGTGATATAGATTGTTTGCTAACAG
>CAJWHE010000099.1 GCA_913041145.1 uncultured Paracoccaceae bacterium | reverse complement strand
CATGCAGGGGACACTGGGGGGTATGGCGTTAGTATATATGTACACTGCAACAGATTAGGGTTTGTGAAGGGGTCTTTGGGGTGGGTGTTGGTGATTAATTAAGCGATGAAACAGAAACTATTGACATTTAATTAAGTGGCGACTTTAATAGTGTCAGCAAGAGACTAAGCGGGCATGAAAAACTACCTTAGCTTAGCTAAAGGGCTAACCCTTTGATGAAAGAACCTGAAGATAGTATCCTTCATGATGGTTGAAAGTAACTTATAAAGTTACATCGAGTAGTCCAATGTGAAATTTTTATAATGAATGGACAGCTGTCCAATTTAAAGGAGAAATATCATGAGAATCCGAGCAGGATGTATAATAGATTATGAAGTTGATGGCTTTAAAGAAGCCGGTGAAATAGAAGCACTCATTCAAACACAAGTAGAACTGATTGTTGCAAGAGATCCTCGAGTTAGTCACTACAGTTCTGGTGCAAAACAGCGCAGAAACACCAGTGGAAATAGTAAAATAAACTTTAATGATATAAAATGGCGGGCGAGCTAAAATGAAAAAAAGAGCAGTTATATATATCGATTATGAATATGAAGGTAACTTTGTTGAGACAACAGAAAAGTATAATATTTTAAAGGCGAAAATAAAATCTATTGTACAAGAAGACCCAGATACTGATCATTTTGATATCGACTTTAAAGAACGCCGAGGAAATCATAGGCCAGATATTACAAAAATGAAATTTAGGAGTAGTTGAAAATCAAAAAATAGACTTACTTGGATCATTAAAAATAAAATGCTGAAGACCGGATTTTCTCAATGTCCTAAAGCCTTTTTGCGTCATTTCTCTGCTGAACTGCTCACGAGAAATTTTAATCATTGGAAATGAAGTTTTACACCATATTAAGAACTCATTGTAACATTCTAATGTTGAAACTGATGATGGATGCTCCAGTAATAAAAACTCACGAGACCATTGATCAATAGCATCACCATTTTGGAATATATCAGGAAACTAGAACTTACACGCTTCAACCCTATCTGATTGTAGAATAATCCGACCAAGACCTAATGCACCGTCTAATTGCCTTTGACCAAAACCAATAAACGCTTTAGTTTTTTTTGGAGTTGGTAACATCAACCCGTTTTGACAAAGAAAGTCTCGTAGTTTTTGGCGTATCATTTTTTTTGCAATGGAGGCGTAGGGTATCATCCCACGTACTAAATATGGTCTTCGATATAAATCTAATAACCGCTGAATAGTTTCACGTCTTATGACCTGTGAAAAAAAATCATCAGTTTCAAGCTCATTTAGATATGTAACACTAACAGAATGAGGAAAATTTGGTACATACCTCATTGCAGACTCTTTTCCAACAATTATATATGATATATTATAGTTGAGGCTAAGATAGTTTTTTAGTTGTTGCTGGGTTTTGAGATAACGATCGAAGGAATGGCTGTTTTTTTCGTCTGGAAATCCAAAAGGTAAATCTCCAAATTTTATTTCGATGATATGTTGAGAACTTGGCATCCAAATATCTGCTATACAGACTCCAAAATTGTAATTGCTTTTGGCATCTTCAAACATATTAATAACATCATCAAAAATTATAGTATGGCAAAGATTTGGAATGGATAATGTACATCTACATGGAAAGCCACGGTTAAAAGTTTGATTTAAACTGATATTTTTCTGAGTTTTACAGTTACTGCATACAATATCTATTGGTTTCTTAGAGTTACGGTAATCTGCTTCGTTGACCATTGAGAGATACATTTCTCGCAACTCAATCACAACCTCTTCTAGTGGCTTAATCATCGATTTAGATAGTCCAAGACGACTACAAATAGTACAAGTCTCACGGTTTTTCCCATAAATTGAATGCCAGTCAGAAACAAACTCATTTTGACAATTAGCACATTCGCAAACAACATTAAAAGATTTAGAAAACTCTTTGCTTTGTCGCAAAATCTTACATTTTGAGTTTGGGTATCTTTTGATAAACTTTCTACGCTTTTCCTCTAAAGGTATATAAGCAGGATTATTTTCACCACTTTGGTCAACACATTTTGCACATAACTGACCACGATTGACAACTAACTTAGTCGGCCTAATGTTCTCACCATGCTTTTCACATTTAAGTGTCAAAGTTTTTTTGTCATCTGAAATTTTAACGAGTGTTAAGGGGAACTGCCTTTTCAGTGCATATTTTTTTACGGCAGCTTCTATTGTAGAAATACTTCGCTTTAATTTTACTGCTCCTCGTATTGCTCCACATGTAACGCAGGCTGGTGGCTTTTTGTCATTCAAACGGATTACATGTCCTTGATTACCCAGCTTATCGTGTTCTACACAAACGATCTTCACCCAAACTCTAGGGCTATCGCGTCCTCTTGCTTCTCGCTTTACTTCAATTACGCGTTTATGTGGCTCACCTTCCGGTATCCGCGCATTAATTATTGCTTGTGCTTCTTTTATCGTTGGCGTTTGGTTTTTTGTCATAAGATTTTTAATACCCAAACTCTTTTGCACAAATCTCAATGGGCAACAAAGGTCGGTGCTCCTTACACCATTCTTTTTCATCTTCAGTATATTCTAAACCATTCAAGAAATATAATGCAGCTATGATAAATAATATAATAATTGCAGTTATTTGAAAAAGCTTTTTCATATTATCTATCTCCACGATCTATTAAATCTAAATCGTCATCATCATCAATAACTAGATCATCTTCTACTTCTATCTCAGGCTCAGGTTGTTTAGCTTTAGTAGCCTTAACTCTGTATGGTACATTCTTTATTCTTCTACGTGCTTCTTTAGTTTCAAGCTCAGTATACTTACCACCAGTAAAACTAGGTATATCTAAAGCTAAACCACGTTTGATAAGCTCAGCACCTATGTCTACATCGCCATCAATATAACAAGTGGCAACGATGCGATCAAAGCTGGTTGTACCATCAGGAACTACGTATACTTTTTTACCCTTAACGATATTAACCATCTCATACTTGGATTTCACACCGTAAGGTCTATCCAGTTCAGGTGCATTAATACCTGCTAGCCTTATCTTCATGCCTCTAATCTTGATTGTATCGCCATCTATAACGTGGGCATAACCACTAAATGGTTCAAAAGAGGTCGGATTTATCTTTGGCTTAAGCTTTTTGCGGTGACTGCTGTATGGTTTGCGTTGCTTGTACTGTTTACGCCTATTCTTATAGGGCTTTTTCTTTCCACCCATTAACCAAAAGAAGAGAAAGATTAGTAGTATTAGGCCAAGGGTTTCCATTATTGTCTATTTATTCAGATACTGGGATGCATGAATAGTGCATAATACCTTTGCCATATCCTACAAGGTTTACAGGGCTTGATACTACTATTTGTTTGTATTCATCCTTTGCAAATACACTAGATGTTTTCATTTTTTTTACAGAACTATTTTCATGTAATCGCAT
>CAJWHE010000098.1 GCA_913041145.1 uncultured Paracoccaceae bacterium | reverse complement strand
GAGCTTCAAAATGGTCAACTAATTTTGCAATTCTACCAGAAGCTGTGTAAACAGTTACCTCACCTTCTTCTTTGGCTGCAGCAACAATTTCTTCCCAGTTTTCTTGACCAGTTGCGTGTGGACCAAGTGCGTTTTCGACTAACCACGCATCCAGTTTTTCAGATACACCTGCTGTTACAGAAACTGTTGAAGCAACTGAAAAAAATGCAATAGCAGCAGCTCTTTTAACTGTTTGTATTAAGTATCGTTTCATTATTTATTCCCCCTATGTTTTATAATTATATAACAAATTATCGAATACTAAAAAATATCTTAAATCAATAACTAAATAAGCGTTTTATTGTATATTGCGAGGAAATTGATCTAATGATATCAATCGATATTAAATATTTCCTACTCTAGATATGAACAGAATTGCAAAGAAGTTTTATTATGTTCTTATTTTTTCTAATAAGACAAAATACTAATTGAAGTAAAGATAATTAATAGAGTATTATGACCGAAATAATTAACAATATTTCTGAAATCTCGCAAAAATATGATGCTATTGTTTTTGATCAATGGGGAGTTCTTCATGATGGTAAACTCGCATATGAGGGTGTGATAGCATGTCTAGAAGATTTGAAAAAAAATAATACTCGATTGGCAGTCTTATCGAATTCTGGAAAACGAAGTGAACCCAACGCAAAAAGAATTTTTGAAATGGGTTTTTCAAACTTTTTATTTGAATTTATCATGACAAGCGGTGAAGCACTTTGGCGTGATATAGCTTATAAAAAAATTAAGGAGGAGAGTTTCTTTCCAATCGAACGCAATTTGGGCGACGCAAAGGTGTGGGCTAATGGTTTAGAAATTTCATTAGAGTACGCTATTAATTCTGCTCAAGCAATTTTATTAATGGGTTTACCTGATGATGATAATCTTAAAGACTGGCAAGCTATTTTAGCATCGGGTCTTGCTTTGAGTATACCACTTTACTGTTCAAACCCTGATCTTTTGAGCCCACGTCCTGGCAAAAAGTTAATAACTGGGCCAGGAGTATTAGCTGATCATTATAGTAAATGTGGAGGCGAAGTGTTATACTATGGGAAACCCCACAAACAAGTTTTTAAGAATCTGCAAACTATTCTTAACGCAAACCGTCTTTTAATGATTGGAGATAGTTTAGACCATGATATCCTTGGTGGTCATATAATGGGGTGGGATACATTATTCGTTCAAAGTGGTATACATGCAGCAGATTTTGTAAATGGTGAGCATCGTACTATACTAGAAAAAATAATACATCAGAAAAAATGTAGGCCTCCGACGTATATGATGGATCTACTAAAATGAATAGAATGTTAAAATATTGAATAAACCAATTTTATTTGTAACGGGTTTGTCCGGAGCCGGTAGGTCCGAAGTGATGAAAGCTTTTAAGAGTTTATGTAATGACAAGTGTACTAACAAATTTGATATCTATTTTTGGTGGAAATATCTACTCTTAGTACTTCTGACTATGGTTACTACTGGTCATGGAATTTAGAATTGCATGTAATAAAAGTTTTACAAATTAGTAATATGATTTTTTATGTTATAAAGTGAGAATCAAACTTGAAACACTCGAATTGGAGAAAAAATGCGACTTTCAAAAGCCTTATCTTTAATATTTGTGACTATAATAATGAGTGGTATAGCCTCAGCTGAACAACTTATAGCCCCAACTAATCAACTTACTATTTTACATATTAATGATCACCATTCCCATCTACAACCTGACGGAAGAATGTCGTTAAATATTGGTGGAAAAAAAACACGCGTTCGGTCGGGAGGATTCCCAGCTGTTATTAGTACTTTCGACAAACTATCCGTCGGTAAGAGTAATATTTTAAAGCTTCATGCAGGTGACGCTATAACTGGTGATTTACTCTACACGCTATTTAAGGGTGAAGCTGATGCGGCATTAATGAACGAAGTTTGTTTTGACGCCTTTGCTCTTGGAAACCATGAATTTGATGATGGTGATGCAGGTTTGGTAACTTTTCTTGATTTTTTAAATAAGGGAGACTGCCAAACACCTATTTTAGGTGCTAATGTGATTCCGAAAGTTGGAGTTTCACCACTAACTGCAACGTCTGCTACAGATTATTTCCAGCCCTATACTATAATAAACCGTAGGTTTGGTATGAAAATAGGAGTAATTGGTATTGATATTGCTTCCAAGACTAAAAACTCCTCTAGTCCAGATGAAAGTACTTTATTTTTGGATGAAACTGAAACAGCACAAAAGTATATTGATGAATTAACACTAAAAGGTGTCAATCACATTATACTTCTTACACATTATCAATATAGAAATGATCTCAAACTGGCGCAAAATTTACGAGGTGTGGATGTGATCATAGGCGGTGACTCGCATTCCTTATTAGGCAATTTTGAAGAATTGGGTTTAAACAGTGAAGGGCCCTACCCAACAGTGGTTAAGAATGCTGATGGCACGAAAGTTTGTGTGGCACAAGCTTGGCAATATAGTCAAATAGTAGGAGAGTTAAATATAGAATTTACAAATGACGGTGTTGTTAAAACCTGTAAGGGGCTACCTCATATGATGCTTGGCGATAGCTTCAAGCGAAAGAATGCTGATGGCAACCGAGTAGAGATAGAGGGAGTAGAAAGGCAAAAAGTTCTAGACGCAATCAGCGCTGATCCAAAGTTACATCTGATAGAAGGAGATTCTGATGCATTAGCACTTTTGGCAAAATTTTCTTCAAAAGTTGATAAGTTGAAAGCTGCTAAAATCGGTAGTGTTTCCGAAGACTTATGCCTGGAACGGATCCCAGGGCAGGGAAAGTCAAAGCTTTGCGACGTATCAAAAACCTCAGCATATGGCTCAGATATATCTAATCTAGTTTCGCATGCTTTTCGCGATATGGCGAGAACCTCAGACATTGCAATACAAAATGCTGGTGGTGTTAGAGTAGATGTTTCTGCTGGTGATTTTTCAATAGGAGATGCTTACGAATTGCTACCGTTCTCTAATACACTAGTGGAATTAAAAATGAGTGGGAAAGAGATTAAAGAAGTTCTAGAGGACGCGTTGGATTATGCATTGAGCCCTGATGGTTCAACTGGTGCGTATCCTTACGCTGCTGGGGTTCGTTGGCATGTCGATACTTCAAAGGACAAAGGGTCACGTTTTAAGGGACTCGAGTTTAAGGGGCCAAAAGACACAGCTTGGACTGAACTTGATATGGAAAGAGTCTACACAGTTGTAACCAATAACTATATTTCGGGTGGCAAAGATGGTTACCTGACTTTTGGTACAATTTCTAAAGCAGGTAGAGTTACAGATACTTATCTCGATTATGCTCAAAGCTTTGTAGATTACGTTAGAAAAGTAGGCACAGTTGAAAAGTTACATAAGAGTGAGTATTCTACTCAATCATTCACTAAGTAAACTTTGCTTTTATTAAGTAAAACTTTAACATTATAGGGGCTGATGTTTATTCGTTAGCCCCTATATTTTATTATTTTCTTTTTCGTTATCTAAAGTGCCGATAGGCTATGGATAATATGAAATACTTAGAAATATACGAAGTAAACTTAGAAGATCTAAATTATTATGGTGCTGTGAGGGAGGATCGAACTCCCGACCTCACCCTTACCAAGGGTGTGC
>CAJWHE010000097.1 GCA_913041145.1 uncultured Paracoccaceae bacterium | reverse complement strand
AGTTGAGAAATAGATAATGATAGTTTCCCTACAACCTCGTCTATTTGTGAATCGTTAATGATATAAGGTGGTGCCAATAGTATGTGATCCCCATTTATGCCGTCACGTGTTCCAGACATTGGATAGCAAATAAGCCCTGCCTTAAAAGTTAAGTCTTTTATTTTCTTTGATATTGCTAATGAGGGTGCAAATGGTTTTTTAGTTTCTCTATCTTCTACTAACTCTATGCCTTGAAAAAGACCTCTACCGCGTATATCTCCAACATTTGGATGTTGACCTAGTTCTTTTTTGAGTGCGAGACTAAGCTTATCACCCATTTTCTTTACCTGCTCTATTAATCCTCGATCTAATAACGCATTTACAACAGCTAAGCCGGCTGCAGTTGCAACTGGATGGCCTATGTAGGTATGTCCATGTTGAAAAAAACCTGATCCATGTTTAATTGCATCATAAATCTTGGAACTACAAAGCATAGCTCCAATTGGCTGATAACCAGCGCCCAAACCTTTTGCGATACATAATATGTCTGGACTTACATCTTCAGCTTCACACGCAAATAAGTAGCCAGTTCGTCCCATACCACACATCACTTCATCTAATATAAGTAGAACGCCGTACTTATCGCAAATTTCACGTATACGCGTAAAATAACCTTTTACCGCGGGAACTGCTCCTAGAGTTGCTCCTACGACTGGTTCAGCTATAAAGGCAATAACTTCATCCTTTCCAAGCCTAAGAATTTCATCTTCAAGCTCTTGGGCAGCCCTCTGGCCATAGTCAAAGCTACTTTCTGAATCACTTTTATCGATATACTCGTAACAAGGTGCAATATGGCTAATATTAATTAGTAACGGAGAAAACTGTTTTCTGCGCCATTCATTTCCACCTACCGCAAGCGCGCCTAGAGTGTTTCCATGATAACTTTGACGTCGAGCTATGATGTGTTTTCTATTTAGATCACCTTTTTCTAAATGGTATTGTCTTGCCAGCTTTATAGAAGCTTCAACTGCCTCAGAACCACCTGAAACGAAGTACACCCTATCTATATCCCCAGGTGCATTTTTAATTAGAAGGTCAGCTAAATTTTCAGCAGGGTCAGAAGTAAAAAAACGAGTATGCGCAAACGCAAGTTTATCAACTTGGTTTTTTATTGCAGAAATGATTTCTTGATCTCCGTGGCCTAGGCACGAAACGGCTGCTCCCCCTGAGCCATCAAAATAACGTTTCCCTTTATCATCTATTAAATAGCATCCTTCCCCAAAGCTAGCAGTAGGTGGAATGTCTTTGGTATGACGAGGGAAAATATGACTCATTTATTTATACTTGTTGGTTGGCTCGAAGTCTGAACTGATTATATCTCTTGGGTTGCTTATCCACAATTTCCTGTCTGGATGCATTCCGGCTCCATAAACCGCTGATACAGCGGAGCTACGCATTCTATTTAATAATCTCGTGTCTGCGTCACCGACTGCTGGGTGAGTACCATCATTTTTTAAGACAGTACTATCCCATGTTTGTTTCCGGTCTTTCAAAATTGTTGGGTCCGACAATTGTGTACAGTTTAATTCATTTTTATTTAGATCAACAATAATATCATCTCCGTCCTCAAGTAAACCTATTGCCCCGCCAACCGCAGCTTCAGGGCTCACGTGCCCTATGACTAAACCAACAGAGCCTCCTGAAAACCGGCCATCTGTCATTAATCCAACTATGATATCTTTTTCTCTACATAAAGAAGTAATTCGAGACGTGGAGTCTAACATTTCAGGCATTCCTGGTCCGCCAACGGGGCCTTCATAACGAACAACTATCATATCAAAGTTTTTAAATTTTTCAGGTGCTTTCTCTAGTGTGTTTAAAAGACTTTGCTCCCCATTAAAGATTCTGGCCTTACCATAAAATATATTATTTTCTAAACCACCCTCGACGCCAGCTAACTTTAGTACAGCGCTAAATTCAGGTGAAAGATTTCCCCCAAGAACTCGCAGTCCACCTGTTTTTTTGAATGGGTTTTCTACAGAATATATTACGTCTCCATCAGGAGCTGGTGGATCAAGGCGTTTAATTTGTTCGGCTAAGGTTTCGCCAGTACATGTCAATGTGTTCCCATTCAACATTCCAGCCTCTAATAAATCCTTAACAATAACTTGGATACCTCCTTTGGCATCAATGTCGACCATTGAGTATTTCCCAAAGGGTCGTGCATTTATTACTACTGGAATAACATTTTTAGAGAGATGATTAAATTCTTCAGCACTCATAATATCTTTTGAAAAATCTTTATACCCTGCTGCCCTTGCTAACTCTGGTGCATGTAACATTACATTCGTAGAGCCACCTACCGACATTGCCACAATAAGAGCGTTCCTTATTGAATCTCTCGTAACTATATCTCTTGGGGTAATTTCATCTCGTATCATTTTTGATAAATACTCAATAAGTTGGCTGGGGAACTCTTCAAGTCTACGCATATCCTGTGAAGCAGGAGAGACCATATGAAGGGGCTGCATTCCTAAAACACTAATAAACGTTTGCATTGTGTTATAAGTAAACATCCCGCCACAACTTCCGAATCCAGGACAAGCCTCGCAAGCAATCCTCTTTTTGGTTTCCTCATCTGAGCTACCAGCAATTTGGTAGCCAGTAATAATATCAATCGCTTCTTTAGTTTTTGAATCAACTCCAGGTCTAATAGAGCCATCAGACATTATAATAGCAGGTCTATTATGTTCTAAAATCGCTGCCAATGTACCAACTGGAGGTTTATCGCAGGCGACGACAGCTATAACACCTTCTAAACCGGTTGCACTTAAATGCTCACAAATGGAGTCGTTTGTAACTTCTCTACCTATTAAGGAGTACCGCATTTCTTTGGTACCATTTCTGATACCATCTGAGGTAGCAATTGTGTACTCTGGTTGAACTAATCGCATTTTTAAATCACCAGGCTTTAAACCTATTTTTTGTCTAAGTTGCTCATGAATAGTTTGAACTTTTTCTTGCACTCCGATGTAACATTGAGAGTCACCCTTATTACCGACAACCCCAATTGACGGCTCATGGATAAGATCCAATTCTGTATTAAGTTCTCTGGCTATCCCATATGTCTGTGAGTTTCGTCCAGGATTTTTATCGATCAATACAGTTTTTGAATTTTGCATAATGGCTCCATTAAAATATTATTTAACGTGCAATAATAAGGCCTGCTTTTTTTTTGCATAGGCTTAATTTGCAAATTTATAAATTTTCTTAATTAAATTTACAGCTTTGATATATCAGCTTGGTTAACATTAGTTTAATTACCTCAGAATCACTTGCAGAGTTTTAGTATTTAATTAATATTTCTTTTAAAAATAAAATAAATAATTATGGAGTAAAGTAATGAAAGAATTCGTTCGAACTATATCAGATTATCCGATTGATGGAGTTCAATTCAGAGACATAACTCCTCTTTTGCAGGATCATAAATTATTTGCTCAAATAATTGATGAAATGGTCGCCGCCTGGTCTGATAAAAAAATTGATGCTATTTTAAGTATTGAGTCTCGCGGTTTTATAATGGCAGGGGCGATGGCATATAATATGGGAGTAGCATTTATTCCACTAAGGAAACCCAATAAACTCCCTTTCACGACGCATAGTGTTTCTTTTGACTTAGAGTATGGAAGTAACGAAATACAAATCCACACTGATGCGTTAGATGGTCATAAAAACTTACTTATAATAGATGATCTTTTAGCAACTGGGGGGACGGCAATAGCTGCAGTAGACCTCATAAATAAATTCCAGAATAAAAATATAGTAGGTGCAGGTTTTATCATTAATCTTCCTGAGCT
>CAJWHE010000096.1 GCA_913041145.1 uncultured Paracoccaceae bacterium | reverse complement strand
ACATCGATACCCGGCTTATGAAGAAGGTCCTCTACATTACGAAGAGAAAGTGGGAAACGAACATACAGCATTACTCCAAGCCGGATGACTCTAGGGCTCGTTTTAAAATAGCGAAATGGAGAGTATTTTGTCATCCAAAGACGCTGCAAATTAGCCCTGCCCGTCTTAAGTCGTTCTGTCTGAAAGTGCCCCAAGGACCAAGGGCCCTGGATCATGGGCGGTGCGCCTTAGACGCTGGGGCTTAAGTGTTAGGTTGGTGGGATCTAACATCACAACAGAAAAGTTAGGTATTTATATGAATTTCTAGGAATTGGCTGTTGAAATTTCTCTTTGCTTACGGATGAAAATGAATGATTTTATACAAAAGATTAAATACAAAGCTCCTGAGATACCCAAAAATAATTTAGATACGTCCGCCCAGAAGTTTGAAGTTAAAAGTGTGCCTGAAACTATACTTCCAAAAACACTTAACCCGCCCACAAAGATAACTAAACCGATCATCACATTTATATGCATAACAAGTTTTTGTTTTGAAGGTACTATCAAAGCAATCAACCCAAAAATTAGTATAGGTATACCTAGCATAGCTGGTATATAAGACGTTACCGATCGACTCCCACTTGCAGCTGATACAAAAATAGCAAACACAACTAACAGTATTCCATAAATCATAGAAATTTTGGAAGAGTTTAATCCAAAAACTTGATACTCATTTTTTGACATTTTTTTCCGTTTCTAACCTTTGAGGTCCTTTTTACAATTTTTACCTATATTTTACCTTGACGGGGGTCAACATCTTACCTTGATAGAGGCCCACTGAAAAAAACATTTTATAAATATAAAATATCAATACTAAATGCTCATAATCCGGAATAATCGTTCAAGCGACCTTCCGCCCGGGACCAGCGACCTAGGTCAAACATCTCCGAACAAACCCCCATTATTAATTTTGTCTGACAGTACCAAACCAATCTGAAAAGGAGAGAGCAAGCCAGCCAGGGTCTTAAAACTATTTGCGCCGTAGTAAAAACAGCAACTTACTTTCGTAACTTTCTCTTCGTACCACCACACCTATTATCTACAAAAAATAAAAATAAGACGTCTCTGTACTTTATTCTGACCTAAAGCCCTCTAGTATATTTACTTCGTAATCTCCGGAGATCACAGCCAAACGCCCCATCGCTTCAGTGAAGCCAATGTCAACAGAACCTTGGCATAAAAGCATTGCATTCATCTTTACTGCTGAACGCCTTTTTAGGCGAATATTATGAAGTGTACCTATAAAATACCTTTCTTCAGCGGTAATATATTTTATGCATGTTTGGCAGTTTGATTCTAAGTAATTGAATCCAGATCCACGTACGATACGCATCGCGTTAATCGACATAAGAACTGCATTTGCTATAGTTGCTCCATAAGGGGCGTGAAATTTTAACTCGGCAAAATAAAACGCATTTATCCATGTAAAAGATTCTGGGCGGTCAAACGCTTTGAAGAATAGGCGCGCAATCTGTAGAATATCGCACTCAAACGCGTCAAACGAAGTTTGATCTAAATAAAAGCTGCCAATAGGTAAATTGTGCCTGTGCTCACCTCGTTTTGGGTACTCTGCTGGGGCCTTCATTATTTTAAACCTAGTAAAATTTTTGCTATCTATCACTTTGGAACGTTGCAGGATGCCTGGCTGTGAAGAAACGCTTACACTTACGGGGTTATTAAGATTGATTGTAATTATCAGGTAATGTCAATTGCTGTCTTGTATCATATTTACGTTTATTGCAGTAGTGCGCCAAACCGTGATGCCTAAGACTTCAGAGCATATAAATTTGGTGAAAAATTATGATGAAAAGCATCTTTTTAAATTTACAAGACATGAAGTTGCTTTCCCCGGGCATCTTGATTTCGGCTCTAATTGCATTGGCAGCTCAATTTATTTCTGATCATTACGGTGCGCCAGCAATGTTGATGTCCCTACTTTTTGGTATATCACTAAATTTTCTTTCTGATGATCCAAAATGTAAATTAGGCATTACATTTTCTGCTCGTTTTATCTTACGGTTTGGTGTCGCCCTTCTTGGTATGAGGATCAGTTTTGATATGGCAGCAGACCTAGGCTGGCTTATTGTATTTACAGTTATTGGTTGCGTAATAGCTACGATCGTATTTGGATTATTAATAGCTCATTTATTTGGCCATGGCCTACGTTTTGCGTTTCTTTCAGCAGGGTCCGTCGCAATTTGTGGTGCGTCCGCTGCCATGGCTATTTCAGCAATATTACCACCCGATGAGCGCACTGAAGAGCGTTTAGTGTTTACAGTTATAGGCGTCACCATTCTATCGACATTTGCGATGATCGTATACCCAATTATTGCTGAAGCACTGAACTATGATACAAAAAACTCTGGTATTTTTATTGGTGCAACGATCCACGACGTCGCCCAAGTTGTTGGCGCAGGCTTTTCAATCTCAGAGGATACTGGGGATGTTGCAACTGTCGTAAAACTTATTCGCGTAGCCATGTTAGCACCTGTTATTCTAGTGGCGGTTATCATTATTCGCCAGGTGAGCACTAAAAGTCATTATAGCGCAACAAAGCCACCATTGGTGCCTGGCTTCGTCGCAGCTTTTAGTTTGCTTATCACAATGAATTCCTTTGAGGTTTTTCCTGACTCTTTGATATTATTTGCAGTAGAGGTTTCTCGGTGGGCACTTCTTACAGCGATTGCCGCCGTTGGTATGAATACCGCATTGAAAGAAGTGATTAAAGTCGGCTTACCTGCGATATCGCTTTTGGTGGCTGAGACAGCATTCATTGGGTGTTTAACAGTCGCCGCTCTTTATTGGCTCGCTTAAGCTAGCTGCTCTTCACACAAATACAGCCACCGCTGCCGGGAGGACGTAGAGCAAGCCATCCACATAGAGCGCTCTGCGTGTTACTTTGGCGGCTGGAGGCCCTACTTTACGTGTCATTGCTACAAGCAAGATATGAAGTAGTATTCAGTGTGTTGCCCTTTTCCGTGTCGCCACTGTTCTGACCTGTTCCACTTCAGCAAGAACGAAGGTTTTTAGGTTTCTTTACGCCACCGAAAATTGGCTTGGTAGAAGACCAACACCGTGCTTGGGAAAATAATGAAAGCAAATTAGCCGGATAGTTAATTTCCCTTGTGTGCCTAGACACCACCTTATGCATCAGGCATGAGGATCATACTCACCAGATAGCTCTGAAGCCGCTTCATTCATCCAATAGCATTCGTCAAATTCAATCTGTCACTCTCTTATTTATGCCTCCAGGGGATTCCTATTTTACAGACTAGGAGTCCTGATCACCCAGTAATACGATTATGTATGACCAGATTGAGACATCGGACATGAGCCTATAAGAAGTTAGCCTTTTAGCTAACTCGCCAGTAAAATAAGTTCCCCGCAAAACAAAACTCACTTGTTACCAATATCAGTGTAAACGTTGACCTCATTCTGTGGATGGGCTTTGTGGTGGTTGTGGATTGTTTTGAGGGTTTGAGTCAATTAGCGTAACCTCTAAAATATCTTGTTGGTCTTTTATTGCCTCGATTTCAAGCTGAATAGCCGTTGCAACATGCTTTTCATAAACCTGTTCAAGACCCAAATAGAATGCGAATGATTTTGTGTGTTTCTGTTGCTTGATAGGATCTTTGATAACCGCTTTGGTCCACTCATATAGTGGATAACTTTGGGTCCCATTTAGTTCAGCTTCGTTGCAGTATTCTTGAAATGCATCGAAAGTACAGACAAGCGTCATGTTATGATTAGCTGCAATTTTTCTAAGTTCATCTGCGCGTATTGAGGGCTGATTTTTTCGTAAACCATCTGATAGTCCCTGCGACAATTTTAGTCTTACTTGATATAACCAATTTGACAT
>CAJWHE010000095.1 GCA_913041145.1 uncultured Paracoccaceae bacterium | reverse complement strand
TCTCTGCTAATTAATGTTCGACAACAAACTCAGCCTCATTTATCGAGTATCAGCGCGATTTAACGCTGCTATTTTTAACTGCTACTTGTGCTTTGCAGTAATCGCCGCCGTTTGTAACTTTCTTTGTACTCCCGTCGGTTTTAGCGGTGATTTGTCACAAATTTGAAAATCGAAAATAAATATAAATCAATGGGTAAAGAACATTCGACTGCTGCCATTCAATAGTGGTTGCAAAAGAGATCTTCGCAGAAGCAATGGTTTGCGAGCGCTAAAATAGAGTTTACAAATTTTTGGATTAATTTTACTTTTTACGCATCTTAAAGAGCTCTATTTTCTCCAACATTTTAGATCTTACTGACTTGTAAAATTTAGAAGCCAGTAAGATCTCTAATGCGCATACCTAACAAAGTAGAGAAGCTCTTCATTTTATTCTCGCTGCCTGAGCAGTAGTCTCTCAAACTCAAAGGTTTGACAGATGCCGCACATCTATATACCATACCCCCCATGGGTATTAGATTAACGATTTTCATTTTCTGTTTAATTTCATTAGGAGTTGACGCCAGACCCATATCATACACCGGTGGCTCGACCCTCATGGTGTTTTCAGACAGTATGAAAAATTCTCTCTATTACCACTACTCCCCGTCTTACAAATATTCTATTGGGATTGAAAGTATCAACGATAAAGTTTTCGATGATAGTTATTCATATGCAAGATTTTCTTATCTTCTTGATAGAAAAAATACTGAATACTCTCAGAGAAATTTGTACTTTCAATCTGGCATAAGTTCAAAAGATCTGAGTAATTATTTTTATGGTATTCACGGAGATTGGGAAACAAGAAGATGGTATGCGAGTTTTGCGTTAAAGCAAGTTAAACACCAAACTACAAACTATAAAGAGCAACACTATCAAGTAGGAATAGCCCCTTATCTTGGTGACTATGGTGATTTTCATACTTGGATTATGATAAAGATAAAAGAAAATTCTTTGGATAGTAAATGGTCAACTTATCCAGTATTCAAGTTTTTTAAAGGCAATATTCTCATGGAGTTTGGTTATAGCAATCACTCTGCATGGGATGTGCATCTAATGTACAGATTTTAAGTGAAAATTATGAGAAAAATCATTCCAATTTTAATTATTTTCACTTCGTTTTCATGGGCAGGCAGCTATGAAAATAAAATATATCGCTCATATAACGATTATCTTGATGAGAGAACGATTGATGGAAAAAATTTAGCAGTCAACCCTGAAAGGTTTCATAGGTTTATTGAGAACCTTACCAATTCTCAAGTTGTAATTATCAATGTAAAAGGAATGGTATGTGATTTTTGTGCGAGAGGTATCGAGAAAACTTTCAAAAAAGATGACAAAGTTAAAAAAATAGATATTGATTTAACTAAAGGCAAAGTTTTACTGGCTTATTCACTTGAGGAGATCATTGATTTTGCCGATGTTAACCAAAATATTCTTATAAACGGTCAGAATGCCGTTGATATGAATATTATTACATTGAACAATAATGAACGATAAAACTGCTAACTTTTTATCTTTGTTTGCTTCCTCCTCGACCCTAATATGTTGTGCTTTACCAGCATTGTTTGTGGCAATTGGAGCTGGCGCGTCTTTCGCAAGTTTAATCACAGTTTTTCCATTTCTTATAGTGCTTTCAAAATATAAGATTTATATAACACTCTTCGCATTAGTGATGATTGGTATTGCTGGTTATGCAAATTATAAAAGTGTTTACCTGCCCTGCCCTGCGGACCCTGAAGTTGGCAAACTTTGTATGCAAACACGACAACGTTCAAGGTATGTTTACTATTTTTCAGTAATATTATTTATTATTGCTACAATATTCACCTACCTAATTCCTGGATTAATATGAAAAATTCATGTCACACAAAGCAAACACCAAGTCTTAAAAGAATAGAGGGTCAGATTCGTGGCATTACAAAGATGATTGAGGAGAAAAAGTACTGTATTGATATACTCAACCAAATCAAAGCAGTTAGAAGCGCTATTTCAACAGTTGAAGGCAACATTCTAAAAACCCATATGAAAGAATGTGTAAAAGATGCCTTGAACAGTGAAAAGCAATTTGATGAGAAAGTAGACGAAATACTTAAAACTTTAAAACGATAGAAAAATTATTAAAAGCTTGTATCTGATTAACGCTTTGAGAATACTTTATCGCTCCCCACTCAATATTGGCGCTGTGTCTTTCGGCTATAAAAAAGCAGGTTTTAAGCGCTCTCTTTTCTTTAGCTATTTCAATACACAAGCCGATTTTCGTTTGTAAACCTTGCAACAAACGAGAAGCTATTTTTATAATTTAATGACCCTCATTGACTAAGCGGCTAATCCATCCAATCGAGATGATAGCCCGTTCGAATTTATTTTGGCTTTTTGATACTGAAGTACAAGCTTAGATTGCTGCCATTTTCTTTCACCAAGTGGCGCATGATTTTGCGGTTCTTTGATGGATCCTCTAAGCAGTGAGTGTTCGTCACGCAGTTAGGGCAGATGGTCTCGATCTTAACGATAGCACTGCCATTTTTCCTCGCGTACTCACCAAAGCATTGTTTAGAAAACCAAATTCAGGCATTTGCACTTGCACTTGCACTTGCACTTGCACTTGCACTTGCACTTGCACTTGCACTTGCACGTTAGGGTGAAAACGACGCACATCAAAAAGTCTACTTTGGTAATCCCCCAGAAAATAACAGAGGTAAAAAGTGGCACTTTCTCGAAATCTACACGCAGGATATTCTGCAATAAAAGGATAAAAATTCAGCCGCAGCCAGATTATGGCTATTCTTAACTAGGCAGAGGCTGGAACCCAAGTCGAGAGCTGTGTCGAGAGTATGGTGTGAGTTCAGCCACGTTTTATAAATGGCGCACGAAGTCTGGTGGTATGGGCGCGTCGATGGTGGCTCGCCTCGAGGAATTAGAGGGTAAGAATCGCCGGCTAAAGAAGGTGCATGCAGAACAACGACTTAAGTCATAAATCATCTAGGAAACCATAGCAAAAAAGTGGTGAAGCCATCTCAGCGCCGAAAGATGGCAATCAGTCTACGGCAGATGAGCATTAGCCTAGCCTGCTCACTCTTTGCAGTCAGTGAAACCTGTTACCGCTATCAGCCTGTGCTAATCCGCGAAAACATAGGCATAGCTAACTGGCTGATGGGATTAACGCATAACCCGCGTTACTCGGGATTTGGTCTGTGTTATTCGTATCTGCGCAACGTCAAAGGCTTCGACTGGAGTCATAAAAGGGTTTATCGAATCTACCGGAAGTTGGAGTAAAACCGACGAATCAAATCCAAAAAATGTCTGCTCAGAGCAAAGCCCGAACCACTGGCTATGCCCAAGAGCATCAATGATTGCTGGACGATGAAGTTCATGCATAACCAACTTAAAGATGGCAGGGGCTATCGCGTATTCAATGTGATAAAAGATGTTAATCGTAAGGCTTAGACATTGCTGTTGATTTTTGATTAATGCAATGCGGCTTGTAAGGTCCTTGAATCAAGTTATTGATTGGCGTGGTAAGCCTAAGCGGATAGGTTGCGACAATGGGCCGCAATACATCATTGGTTTGCGGGCTACGTGGACTGAAAAAAAGCTATTGAGCTGGTATTTATTCAGTCAGGAAACCCACAGGCAAATTGCTTATATTGAACGCTACAATCTTACACTACGCTATGATTGGCTCGGACACTACCTCTTTAGCAGTATTAAAAACGTTCAAGCAAACGCCACTCGTTGGCTGTGGACTTATAATAATGAACGGCCCAATATGGGGCCTGATGGTATAACGCGAGAACAGACATTGGCGTTAGCTGTTTAACTTTCTGCTTTTAACTTCGGTTAGAGATGGGGGAATTACAATCCGCCACGTTTAAAAGGTCGATAATGCCCTGCCCGACCGGCCTTAACAAAAATTGGGTAACTTAAAATAACTTAACCACCTATGGATAATTAACAGTAATGAAAGCTCTTTTATTTGGCTCAATCGGGGTACTC
>CAJWHE010000094.1 GCA_913041145.1 uncultured Paracoccaceae bacterium | reverse complement strand
AGATGTCAGAGATAAGACGGCATCGGAGGGTAGACGTTTGATCTATGAGAATGACCAAATTATAGTTAGTCATTCGGTACTAGATGGTCCAACAGGTAGGAATGCGGTGATGTTAGTGCGCCTAGTTAAAGACGGAAAGATTATTAGAGCGGAAACAGGTATGACACCATTGTCTGTTTAATAACGTGGGGTCTCTCAAAGTATTTATAGAGTAAGCTTAATGATTAATTATTTCATTAATATAACTAAACATGAACACTAAGTGTTGAGAAATGAGTAAAGTATTATGTTTATTATTAGCTTTATCGGTGTATCCAACCATGAGTAATTCCAAAACAAAAATAAATTTAGAAGATTATATCAATTCATTTTCGTGGGACAAAAGGATAGTTATGTTAATTACAAAAGAAAAAGATATTCATTTCATTAATGAAACTGATCATTTTTTCAAAAGAAATAGTTGTGAAAATGAAGCAAGAAATTTGAAATATATTAGAATTGTCGGAGATGATATTAATAAATACATTATTCCAGATAGATATAAGAATAAATATGGAATTTGGTTAATTGGTTATGATGGTGGAGATAAATCATATTCAAAGGACAACTCATTATTAACAGAAATTCACAATATTATTGATACAATGGCAATAAGAAAAATCGAAATGACTGCAGAAAATAAAAAATGTGATTAAGCAATGTGAGTTTTTAGTGACAAAAAATCACCACCCCACCCGTCCATACTAATATAACTAGATAATATACGGAGTCCCAAATCTAAAAGTGGGGGTACCCCTGGGGTACAGGTCGGCATATTGGGTTTGGAGATTTATTAATTCAAAATAAAGGCTCCAAGTTAACGATGAGATTAAAGCCTGGTTAGCTAACACTTTTGTGCCACCAGAGTGCTACCACAGACTTTAAAGAAAATGATTTAAAGTAAACTATATAGCTAAGTTATTGAAAAGATGGTGCTCCCACACTTCTCTCATTGCCCTTGATATGAAACATTGAGTTTCTTGATTAGACCAATCTGTCGCCAAGTACCAATAAACCCCTTTGGCATCAACAGCATCTCGCCTGGACCATAGATTCTCAATGACCCATCTTGATTAGTAATTTCAACTTGCCCCTCAAGAAAGACCATCACCTCATCAACAGGCCAGCCATTTATTTGCAAGGTGACCTCAGAACCATGGTAAAAACCAACGTCTAGCTTTCCAACACTTGATTGAAAACTGGTCACTCCCCCAGCAACCGGCTTGTAGCCAGCAATAACCTACATAAATAGATAATCTTCCACGGCAGATAATTCAACAGCCTCCAAATCAGCAGGATTTAGTTGCTTAATTTTTTTATTGTCCATCGATTCCTCCACATATCAGTCTCAGATATTTTTAACTTAATTAATTCAATCTAGTCGATCCTATTCAAACCGCACCACCCAGCTATAAAGAGGGCTATTGTTTCTGTACATTGCTTTACAGAGGTCAGATCAACTCTTTCGTTAAACCCATGAATATTCTCGGCACGCGGGCCAAAACAAAGGCTCGGTATTTTGTGATAAAGTCCATAAAATCGAGTATCAGTCAAACCTGTCGAACTTAACTCTACTGGTCCTTTGCCACCAAATACATCCTGATGCGCAGCACTAAAAACTGCTTTTTCCAACTCAGCATTTTCCAATGTCCAACCTTCTGCTTGAAAGCCATTCCATATCACTTCGGGTGGACTATTGGATAGAAACGGATGTTTGTGTGAGGCAGCAGAGATACAGGCTTCTATTTCTCGCTTTGCAAAATCAATGCCAACACCTGGCAAGATGCCTATGCGGCAATCGACATCACACCAGGCGGGCACTGAAGAGGCCCAATCTCCTCCAGCTATCTTTCCGATATTTAGATTGAGCGGATGCTTGACGTGAGAAAAAAAATCGTCTGTCTTTGCGCTCTGATTCCATTTTGCTTCAAGCCCCTTGAGCGCACTAACAATATCGTAAGCTGCTACAATAGCGTTTGATCCTGTGCTAGCCGTTGCCACATGTACGGGTTTACCATGAACACGTATTTTGAACCATATCACACCAACTTGGGCTGTTATCAGGGCATGATCACTGGGCTCTGGAATCAAAACACAATCGGCCCTGTAACCGCGCTGGAGGGTGGACAGCGCTCCGATTCCAGTACTTTCCTCTTCAATTACAGACTGAAAACAAATTCTTGCGGCAGGCTCAAACCCGGCTCTTTTAATAGCTTCCAGCGCAAAGAGTGCTGCGACAGTTCCAGACTTCATGTCGCCAGCACCGCGGCCATACATCCAACCGTCCTTGATGATGGGATCAAAGGGTGGGTGAGACCACATTTCATTGGGGCCTGTTGGTACGACATCGAGGTGTCCTTGTAGAATTAGTGACTTTCCCTTGATCTGGCTCGGATGCTTTTCACCCACTACGGTCCGAGCGCGGCTAAAATCACCCTCTATCTGACCAAAACCGGGGAGATGCTCCAAATCGCTCAAGATGATTTTCCAATCATCAACAAGAAAGTCACGTTGACGCAGTGCATCTGCCATAAAATCTTGAGCAGGGCCCTCTTGAAAGCGAAGGCTCGGAATTCGAACGAACTCTGATAAGAAGTCCGTCTGCTCATCAAATCCCTCAGCAATGGCATCTTTGATTGCCTGTCTTATTGTAATATCCGGTTTGGAAATAGAATGGATCATAAAAACTCCTTTTTATTCATGCTTCTTTTCTTAAGTTTAATTACTTCAAAATAGTCGATCCGTGAACTATAGCAACTATCCGCTCACAGATTTTTGACATCTTGATTTCATAATCACTTTTGGCAATTCTATTGCCAATCATAAAACATCGAGCAACAGAATAATATATTGAGGTACTATGGTAATAGCGCGTAGCATGTGGCGTCCAAGTTGGTGGGTATTATCCAAAGCTTTAATATTTACTGCACCCGTGTGGTGTACTTATTTGCTATTTAGCTATCAAGAAGGAGAGCTTTTACGAGTTGGAGCAGACCCCTGGGTAAAGCCAAACTACGAACTCAGTGCAACCTCTTGTGCTTCATGGAGTCAAGTTCGTTATGATACCTGTGACTAGATTGCTAAGCCAAATTTTATCTTTAAGCCTATTTATGTTTAGCGTTCCAATATGTGCCCAAGACTCTTTAGACGAAGTTGAAATAGAGGACGTTTGGACAGTAAATGCTGGATTGTTTTTTATACCAGCTCAGCAAGAGGAAACATTTATTAGTAAGTATAGGTGTCCCGTGTTGAAGCTATAAAGCAGTTCAACTTCACCTCCTAAATTAATGAACTCATCCATGCCAGGGATAGAGCAAGCCAGGTTTTGGGTCATATCATTCATTTGTTGCTCTAGCATTTGCATGCTTTTGCCACCTTGTTCGGAAAGATTTTCTAAATGTTCTCTTGAATACGAGAGCATTGCTCCAAAAGTTAAGACATTTCCTTCAGCGATAACCGATTTGAGAATTAGATTTTTACTAACTTGTTGTGGCATATTTGGAGCGGCTGCTTTTTGTTGGTTTTTAGCTATTTCACAAACATCAATACCTTTATAATTGTTTCTGCACACATCTCTCTCAGCAAATGCATTTTGAGAAAACCCTATTACTAAAAACAAAAAGACCAGTATTACTCGCATGCAAAAACGATAGCGATCAAATGGGTTAATTTCAATTAATGTTTTTGATACTTGAACTAGTTTAGGAGCAGTATGTATTTGTTTATCATACTAAGAAGGTGGGAAACAATTAAGATTAAACTATTTGTTATTGAGGGGAGGATTGGGGGGTGGATTTTATAATAGCTCCATAACTAATTGATTTAATTATGTTAATTATTGGTAGCTGTCCTGCAAATAGAGCAATATATAAATCTCAAGATGGAAGTAAGACCTTTGAGACTACTATAGAGAGGCACGGTGCAATAAGGGGGCTCCCCGGTCCTAGGACCCTGGACCCCTGACCATTAAGATTGGGCCAAGTAACCCCAAAAAGGTTGGTTGTATACAAATGAGTGTACAAATAATTGCCTTTGCAAGTGAACC
>CAJWHE010000093.1 GCA_913041145.1 uncultured Paracoccaceae bacterium | reverse complement strand
CCAGATCAAGCGGTCGTTTGGAGAGGTCCTATGGCAGCTAAAGCGCTTAATCAGATGATTTTTGATGCTTCCTGGGGAGAACTTGATTTTCTCTTAATTGATTTACCACCTGGAACAGGGGATATCCATTTGAGTATAATGCAGGCTTTACCAATCACTGGCGCCGTTGTTGTGAGTACGCCTCAAACTGTAGCACTTGCAGATGCTAAAAAAGGCGTTGCAATGTTTCAACAAGAAAGTATTAATGTACCAGTTTTAGGTATTATTGAAAACATGGCTTATTTCACCCCTGAAGAACTACCAGAACAAAAGTATTTTATTTTTGGTAAAAAAGGGGCTAAGCATTTAGCAGAGGATTTACAAGTTCCGTTTTTGGGCGAAATTCCACTGGTTCAAAATGTAAGAGAAGCGGGTGATTTTGGCCGTCCTGCAGCAATGCAAACAGCCACTGCTGCGCAAGAAGCCTTTAACATAATTACTCAAAATGTTGCGCAAGAGGTCGTTCGCAGAAACACAGCGTTACCCCCTACAGATGCAATAAAAATAACAACAATGGCAGGCTGTGCCGCAGTTAAAAAATAACAACTATGAGTTCAGAAGAAATTAGACTAAACGTCGAGAAAGCTTTAGATGAAATTCGACCTTTTTTAGAAAATGATGGTGGAAATATCAACCTTATTTCAATTGAGGATGATCGTTTAGTTACAGTGCAGCTTATTGGGGCCTGCTCGTCTTGTAGTGTTAATCAAATGACATTAAAGTCAGGAGTTGAATTGACTATTAAAAAATATGCACCTCAAATTGAGTCAGTAATAAATATTGAATTATAAGATGATTACGACTGATATTTTAATTATTGGCGCTGGGCCAACAGGCTTATTTACAGTCTTTGAAGCGGGACTCCTAAAGCTTAAGTGCCACCTAATAGATGCCTTGCCACAACCAGGTGGACAATGCTCTGAAATATATCCTAAAAAACCAATTTATGATATCCCCGCTTATCCAGAAATTTTGGCTGGTGACCTTACAGATAAACTTTTGGAGCAGTCAAAGCAATTTGAGCCGGGATTTACATTGGGAGAACGTGCTGAAACTATCGAAAAACAATCAGATGGATCTTTTGTTGTAACCACAAATAAAGGCACACAGCATAAAGCAACAGTTGTTGCAATTGCTGGGGGACTTGGAAGTTTTGAGCCAAGAAAACCTGCTATTGAACACTTACAGTCTTTTGAGGATAAAGGAGTGGCCTATATTATTAAAGATCCTGAGGTTTATAGAAATAAAAAAGTAGTCATTGCTGGAGGTGGAGATTCTGCACTAGACTGGGCTATATTTTTAAGCGATGTGGCGAGTGAGGTTTCTCTTATTCACCGCCGTAATGAATTTAGAGGAGCCTTAGATTCTGTAGATAAAGTTCAAGAATTAAAAGATAAAGGATTAATCAAACTCATCACTCCTGCTGAAGTAACAGCTGTGTTTGGAGAAACTAAGTTAGAGTCGATTGAAGTTGTAAAGTTAGGTGAGTCAGCTGTAAGAATACAAACGGATGCTTTTATTCCACTATTTGGATTGTCTCCAAAATTAGGTCCAATTGCCGATTGGGGTCTAGAAATTGAAAAAAATGCAATCAAGGTAAATAACGCCCTAGATTACCAAACCAATATTCCGGGAGTTTTTGCGATTGGGGATGTTAATACCTATCCTGGGAAACTAAAACTTATACTGTGTGGTTTTCATGAAGCGACTCTTATGTGTCAAGCGGCTTACAAAATCATAAACCCTGGTAAGCGATACGTATTAAAATATACAACAGTTAGTGGTATAGACGGCTTCGATGGGAGTCGAAAAGAAGCTCCGAAAGCTGTTGTGAAATCTATAGAATAATGACTCTGGACGTACACATACAAATTACGGACCGTGACGGTATCCGACATGATGTTCAGGCACCTACAGATATGGCTTTGAACTTAATGGAAGTGGTGCGCCTTTTTGAATTAGCTCCTGAAGGAACTATAGGCGTTTGCGGGGGAATGGCCATGTGTGCCTCTTGTCAATGTTACATTCACTCGGATCACCAACTCACCGAAAAGTTAGAGGATGAAGACGCCATGCTTAGTGAAGCCTTTAATGTTAAACCCACAAGTCGGTTAGGCTGTCAAATTCAAATAAACCCTGAACTTGAGGGGCTTCAAATTGAGCTGGCTCCAGAAGATTAGTCGATTCAAAAACTAACAATTTTACTATTCTAAAATCTCTAAGGCTCTTGGCAAAATACGCTCTACAAACTTGGTATAGGCTAGTGTGGATGGGTGAAGGTTATCCGAAGCTACAAGTTCGGGGTTTGATAGTCCTTGCTGTGTAATATCCGTTATGTAAACATAATTCAAATTATTATCAGCACAATAGTTCTCAGCGTATGTGTTATATAACACAAGTTGTTCACTTATGTTAGTTGGGTTGTAGTTTTGTCCAAATAATGTGTAGGCATAATCCGGTATGGAAACGACTATTAGTTTTGAAGCATCTCCACCAACTAATGAAATAGCGGTATTAACAAGTTCTATGAATTCAGTTTCATAAAGTTCAAATGGTTTGTTTTGGTATTGATTGTTTACGCCTATTAAAAGGGTTACTAAATCAAAGTCAACTGCTGGTTCCGCTGTTGCAATTGCACTTTTTAAGTTGGTTGTTGTCCACCCAGTTTGCGCAATAACTTCTAAACTAAAGGAATCATATGTGGGAAAATAAGTTACTAAGCTGTCTTTTAACTGTGCTGGAAACCGACAGTTTTCACAAACGCTCTGCCCAATAGTATAACTATCTCCCAACGAAATTAACCTAAAGTCTCTTGGAATAGGAGTTTCGTCCTCTTCTTCCTCTTCCACAACTTCATTACCTCCATTATAATTAGGAACTTCTGGTATTTCAGCTTTTATGTTACAACTCAGAATGCTTATTCCAATTGATAAGGTTAGTATAAGTAATCGAAAAATAATTTTCATGACAAAATTTTACTTGAATGCATTTAAGCCAGTAATGTCAAACCCAGTTATTAGTAAATGTATGTCGTGGGTGCCTTCATATGTAATAACACTTTCTAAATTCATAGAGTGGCGCATAATACTATAGTCTCCGCTAATCCCCATGCCTCCTAGCATTTGGCGTGCTTCACGGGCTATTTTTATAGCCATATCCACATTATTTCTTTTTGCCATTGAAATTTGAGCAGTAGTTGCACGATCTTCATTTCTCAACACCCCTAGGCGCCAAGTCAGTAACTGTGCTTTTGTGATCTCAGTGATCATTTCTGACAATTTCTTTTGTTGTAATTGAAATTGACCAATTGGTTTCCCAAATTGTATGCGTTCCTTACTATATCTTAGGGCTGTATCGTAGCAGTCCATAGCAGCTCCAATAGCGCCCCAAGCGATTCCATAACGTGCAGAGTCTAAACATCCTAGTGGAGCGCCGAGTCCTGATTTGTTTGGAAGTAAATTTTCTTTTGGAATTTTAACGTCATCAAATATGAGTTCACCGGTAGAACTAGCTCTTAGAGACCATTTATTATGCGTTTCAGGAGTTGTGAATCCTTCCATGCCTCGTTCAACAATTAATCCATGTATTCGCCCTTCTTCATTTTTAGCCCATACGACAGCTAGTTGTGCTATTGGGGAGTTAGAAATCCACATTTTAGCACCATTTAATAAATAATGGTCACCCATATCTTTAAAGTTGGTAGTCATGCCTCCAGGATTACTTCCATGGTCTGGTTCGGTAAGTCCAAAACAGCCAATCCATTCGCCACTTGCTAGTTTTGGTAAGTATTTTTGTCGTTGTTCTTCATTTCCATATTTCCAAATAGGATACATCACTAATGAGGATTGAACGGAAGCTGTGCTTCGCACACCTGAGTCCCCACGTTCAATTTCTTGCATTATTAAGCCATAAGAAATTTGGTCCAATCCAGCACCTCCGTATTCGGTTGGTATGTAGGGGCCAAAAGCACCAATGTCAGCCAATCCACTAATAATTTGTGTTGGAAATTCTGCCTTTTGAGCATAGTCATTTATTATTGGAGAGACATCTCTTTTTACCCAATC
>CAJWHE010000092.1 GCA_913041145.1 uncultured Paracoccaceae bacterium | reverse complement strand
TTAAGATTGAAGAGGCATCAGAGTTAGGTGTTAAATTAATTGAGACCCTTTCTCCTGAGAATGCTGCAAAATTGGCTCAAGCTGCTTGGGAAGTATCTTCAAATGGAGCAGAAATAACTGATCGAGCAATAAAATTAATTTATGAAAACCTATCGTTAGGAGAGTCCTAATGCGCGCCCCTTATTTTTGGGAAAATGATAGAACTTCACCTGGTATCTTATCAAATTTTTTGATACCCATTTCATGGTTTTGGATGTTTGGCACTATGTTAAGGATGCGTAAAGTTTCTAGAAGAATTGAAGTGCCAGTAATTTGTATTGGTAATGTTAATATAGGTGGTGTTGGTAAAACACCCTGCGTTATAGCCATAGTGGAAAAACTAAAAGCCGAAGGTTTAAATCCACATATAATTTCCAGAGGTTATGGTGGAAAACTGAAGGGACCCCTATTAGTTTCTGAGAAATATACTTCAGAAGAGGTTGGGGATGAGCCATTGTTGCTTTCAGTATTCGCTCCAACTTGGGTCTCGAGTAGTCGGGTTTTGGGCTCAAGGGCGGCGATTGAAAATGGCTGTGATATTGTTATTTTAGATGATGGATTTCAAAACAGCTCCTTGAAAAAGGATGTTTCAATAATAGTTGTTGATGCAAAGATGGGTTTTGGGAACGAAAGGATATTTCCAGCAGGACCATTAAGAGAATCAATTAGTAATGCTTTTGAAAGAGCTGACCTAATGATTTTAATTGGTAAGGATGAAGATAAAGAAAATTTCTGTAAATTACATGAGCCAATTAGTTTACCTATATGTAACGGACATGTGGAAACCATTAAGATGGGAATGGATTGGCATGATACCAAGGTCTTGGCATTTGCTGGAATTGGGTATCCTGAAAAGTTCTTTGAAAGCTTACGAGAACTTGGAGCAGTTATTGTAAAAAAGGTAGCATTGTCTGATCACGCAAAATTAACAAAAAAATTAATACAAAGGTTAGAAATAGAAGCACAAAAACATAACGCTGTATTGGTAACAACTGAAAAAGATGCTGTACGTCTACCATCAGAGTACAGAAAAGAGATTCTAACACTTCCAATCAGATTGATAATAGATGATTGGCATTTAATTGATGAGAATTTAAAAAAAGTAATTTAGGTATTTAAAATCAAAATTAAATTGCAACTTTATTGTTAAATAAAGTTGATGTAGAAATTTAGTAATTCATCACCCTTCAAATTTTCTGTTTTTATTACTTCCTGTCTTCTCATAAAGACATGGTTATCAACCAACTCAGCTCCTAAAGCATCAATTAAATCTTTATCAGATGATAAGTCATCAAGAGCCAAGGTTAAATTTGCGGCAGTACCCTCGGTTGCGTCATTTTCATCAAATCCATTTCCAGTTTCTGTTGGTGGTAAATTATAATTATTTTCTATTCCTAAATTTGCGGCATGTAGGATAGCAGCCACACTAGTGTATGGATTAGATGAAGCATCAGCCATTCTATGCTCTAATCTCGCTTTCTTCCCACTTTCTGTTGACACCCTTGTCGTTACGTTGCGGTGATCACCACCCCAATTTTTCCAATAACCAGAAAGTGATCCAGGCTGCAGACGATCGTACGAGTTTGAAGTTGGTGCTATCAAGCCTGAAAGCCCATTATGATGGTGTATTAATCCAGAAACACAACCTTTTGTGAGGTCATTCATTTTTCCTTCATTGTCTTTTTCGTGGAGGGCAAAAGCATTGTCACCATTTTTGTCTATGAAAGAAAAATTTATATGCATGCCTGAGCCACCAGCTTCAGCAATAGGTTTTGGTAAAAAAGTTAGAATTATGCCATATTCAAAAGCTATTTCCCTAGCCATTAGGCGAAACAACACAACATCGTCAACTGCTTTTAAAGCATCATCAAATGTTAATACATATTCAAACTGTGGGGTATCATACTCTGCTGTTATCATATCTAAAGAGAAACCTAATTCATCAGCAGTTTGCCAAATATCGTCATTAAACCTCAAGGGATCTGCAAAAGGGCCAGTCCCATAAACACCTGCGCCTGGTGTATCATAAGGAACAAGTTTTCCTTCATCATTTTTAACCATTGCAAAGGCTTCAAGTTCAATTCCAATTTTTGGATTTAGGTTTTTATCGTTCCATACCTTTACCGCACGTTTTAATGCCCCACGAGGACAAAGATTTAAAGGCTTACCTTGGTTATCATAAAGGTCTCCAATTACTATTTTTGTAGCCTCATCCCAACTATCCCTAATATTTTCCTCTTTCCAAACTAATTCCATATCTGGAAGACCTTGCATCATCATTGCACCTGGTGCATCCAATAAATCACGATCAAAATGAACCCCAAATGTTGACCTACAAAAGCGAGTATTATCATCCCCAATTTTTGAATTAGGAAGGTATTTACCTCTAACTATACTGAGATGATCACAAAACACTGCACGTAAACGATCTTTCATTTTAATACCTTTAATTTAAAGTTATATTTACTGGTAGCTCTTTTATCCCACCTACAAAATTAGATCGTACATATGCATGTTTATCAACCTGTTGAATGGATTTTATTCTTTTTGATAATTCTTGGAAAAGGCAACGCACTTCTAATCTTGCTAGCCAGATACCAAGACATATATGAGGACCACCCTGTCCAAACGATTGGTGTTTATTTGGCTTGCGATACAAATCTAACTTAAATGGATTTTTGAATACATCCTCATCTCGATTAGCAGACGCAAACCAGTATATAACCTTATCACCTTTCTTAATTGTTTTATTATGAATGATATAATTTTCTGTGGCTGTTCTTCTAAAATAAGTTGCTGGAGTAGCCCATCGAATAATTTCATCTGCAGCGGTATCCCAAACTTTCAAATCAGTTTGCATCTGATTCAATAATTCTGGTTGATGGCATAAGGCGTGGATTCCTGCTGCTATTGAGTACCTAGTAGTATCGTTTCCCGCTGCTACTAAAAGGCAAAAAAAGTTACCAAACTCCACATCTGTAATTTTTGAACCATCAGGACCTGGGCGAGTTATCATATGTAATATACCGTTAGTATCTCCAGATTTGGCTTTATTTTTCATTAACTCGTTTGCGTAAGCGTATAACTCTGCTCCAGCTGGTGAATTAAATGGCATCATGCGAAACTCATTGGTATCTAACTTATCCATAACATAACTTGTGAAGTCGGGATCAGTATTGGCTATTAATGCATCACCTTTTTCCACCAGCCATGGAAGATCCTCTTCTGGTAACCCTAAAATGCGTCCTAGCATTCTCATTGGAAGTTCCCGCGCTATTTTTTTTGTTGCATCGAATTTTTTTAATGGAAGAATTTTATCTAGAATATCTGCACATAAGTCACGAATATTATTTTCAAATTCTAATATTACTGGCCCTGAAAAAGCCTTAGCAACCTTCATTCTAGTAATTCTGTGCTCTTTACCATCAGTTTCTTGAAATGTGCGCCTAGCCATATATTCCTCATGACTTTGGTCTTCCATTCGTATGCCCTGGGCTGAAGTAAATACTTCTGTATTTCTAATCATTTTTGAAATATCTTCATGGCGAGTAATCGACCAAAACCCTTTCCCATCTTTATATTCAGTCCAATGTATAGGGTCTTCGTTACGCAATCTTAAAAATGTATTATGTGGAATGCCATTTCCAAAAACGTCATGACTAGTTAAGTCAGAATACGGATCATCAGTGGGGTTCCATATAGTCAATTATATTTCTCACTTATACTAAATAGGCACTCTAATACTAAACATGTTTATAATAATCATTTAAGTCAATCAGAAAGTTTTTCTAAATAGCTAGTCCTTGAAGACTAACGCCGCCACAAACATATAAAATTTGACCTGTTATAAAGCTAGACTTATCATCTAAAAAAAACTCCACAGCATGTGCTATGTCAGCGGCATTTCCAATTCGACCGACTGGGATATTTTCAGATATTTTTTGTTGAAGCTTCCCATCTTTTGGAACCAAGTCCCAGAAGTTTTGAGTAAGCACTGGACCTGGAGCAATAACATTTACTGTTATATTATTTTCAGCAAGCTCTAAGGCCCAAGTTCTGGCTAAACCATGAATACCGGCTTTAG
>CAJWHE010000091.1 GCA_913041145.1 uncultured Paracoccaceae bacterium | reverse complement strand
CCCACGAAAACTTTAGACAGTGGGTGGTGGAGGATGATTTCTGCGCAGGCCGTCCCGATTGGGACAAAGTGGGTGTACAATGCATCGAAAGGGTTCATGATTTTGAATTAATGAAGCTTCGAATACTCAACGGTGGCCATCAAGTTGTTTCAGTTCCTGCAGAAGTGCTGTCTTTAAAAACTATTGCAAGTTCCATGCAGCACCCTCTAATTAGTAGATTGTTTCAAAAAGTAGCTTTGACTGAAATTGCCCCGAACGTAAAAGCCGTTCCGGGCATGACGCCAGAGGATTATGTAAATCTGATCTATAATCGATTTGCAAACCCAAAGATTATTGACACAACTAGGCGTGTGGCTTTCGACGGTTCCTCTCGTCACCCATGTTTTGTTGTTCCATCGATCCGTGATGGATTGGCTGTGGGCACACCTATTGAAGGCCTCGCGCTGGTTGAAGCAGCCTGGGCTCGCATGTGCGAGGGTGAGCGTGAAAACCTAACGATCATTGAACCGAACGACCCTCTCTGGAATGAACTTCAGGCTAAAGCCAGGGAAGCCCGTAAAACTCCAAGTGTCTGGCTTGAGATGAGACAGATTTACGGAGATCTATCAGATGAGCCTCGATTTGCCGATAGCTTTGTTTTTTGGCTTGAAATGATCTGGAGTAAAGGGTTGGAAAAGACTATTTCAACCTATCTAGATGGCTAAGAGATGGTTGGTGTCAGGAGTGAATTGAGTCCGCCATTTTTCTGATTACAAGTAGCGCAATTATTTTAATCTAATTTTTTAGCAATTACACGAATACCAGAAATTGATGAGTCAGAAAAAAACTCAACCATCTTGCTATAAAAGTGTCTTTTATCTTGAAATGCTTTTTCTCCATGCAACTTGGTGAATTTTTTGTGGGTTTTTAGAAAAAAATTCAATCGCTCTGAAGTAAAGGTAAACCAATCTGCGGTCATATTTTCTGCTGAAATAATTTCAAAGCCTGCAGCTCGCAAGCCTTGCAAATAATTGTTTTCGTCAACAAGCGAATTTGCAAATAATTCTTTGTTTAATAGTTGTACATCTGCGCATTTGTAAGCACTTCCCTGCATTAAGTCCTCAATAAAAATTGTTCCACCTGGTGAGAGAAGCTCATGTATTTTCTTTGTAAAGAATTCTCTTTTTGGAATGTGAAATAACGCCAACCAACTCACAATGTGATCAAATTTAAGATCCTGAAAATCTGCTTGCAAAAAGTCAATTTGCCGGTGGGTCACGAGTGTATCTAGTCCACACCTTACGGTAAGGATTTCTGCGACTTCATTAAAGTCTTTTTGTAACTCTATAGCGGTTACCTGAGCATTTGTTTTACCAGCTATAAATCTTGATGGCCCACCCCAACCTGCGCCAATTTCTAATACATTGGCATTTTTCTCTATAGTGAGGGCATCTATTGCAAGTTGAACGCTTGCCACGCCATGATAATGGAGCTGATCGATTTTGCACACTTCGTTAAAATCTAAAGGGGATCCCTGCTCAAAGCCCAAGTCTGACAAGTCCGCAATTATACTCGCTGCTTTTGAGTATAATTTCATGTCTTTTATAACTAGGGCCTTGGTCATGTTTTCACCTCTCTATTTATTACTAGATACGAGTGTTAAGTAATTTCACTCCTAGTTTTGCAATATTAGTCTTTATTTTTGGTAAACACGTCGCTGTATACGGTAAAAGTATCATCAGCTTTCAACCCGTCAACTACACTTTCAAAGGCTGCGTCGAGTATATCATATGTTTTGAATATTTAAAATTTGCGGCTATGGGCCGATTATGTGCATCATTTAGAGCAGAGGTTATGGTGAATAATGGCTGATGAGTATGATTTATTCGGTGCTACTTATAGAGTGATGCAAGGTAGATTTTAGAGGCTTCTGTGAAGTGATTTCACACTTCCAATCTCTTGACCGTCTTGCGCGGGTTATTTTAGAAATAAAGCTCGTTCAGTGGATTTAGTATAAAGTACGGATTAACCCAGATTAGTTCAAAAAAATGATTTTATCAATTGTAAGAGCTAATTTACCTTGCATTAGGCTTTGTGAGTACTTTAAAAAAAGTACTATAATCTTAATTTATAAAAAACTACTTAGGAAAAAACACCATGGATCAGAACCTTAGAGCCTCAATTCAAACGAGCACTTTCTTTTATTTTCTTATATCTGTTTGCCTGGTTACGGTTGCTCAGCTTACAACAATGGCGGTAATCGTTTTTGCCGATATTACTGGTAAAGAGCCTGTTGTGGCAGCATCAGTAATTGGCCCATCGCTAATTGGGGCCTTCGCAATCATACGTTTACTGACGAATATGGAATACCTCGTACGAGATATGGATGATAAAATGAAGGCAACTGTTTATGGAGCTGGTACTAGTGCGATACCATTTTCCGTACTTAAACTTATTTTTGCTTCGATTATTGTTGTGATAGCAGTTGTTCAAGTCATGGCTATTTTTTAACAAGGTCAACCAATCTTATTTTAAAAAATAACTTCCACGGTGGATTTAACTCCATCAGTTTAATTTAGATCAAGGCGAGCTCTCTACTTCAAAGTATCTTAATTAGTGTTTCTCGTTTTATAAATATATTCGTTTTGGTTTGAACAGGTATGTTGCAGGTGCTCAATTCTTCGAAGGCTTGCAGCTAAACCTTTTCAACGCGTTTAGTTCAGTTTAGCTGGAAATAATCAAAGCTAATAACAAAGTGGTAGCTGATCTGAACGTGGAGTTTTAATTACGACATTCTGATATGTGTAACTTTTCTCTGATAGGTTGACTTAACGAGGTGTGGAAGAATGCCTAGGCTACTTTTTTTCTTTATTGCGATTCTAGGTTTAGTATCATGCGCAGGCGGAGGGGAGTATTCTTATAACTCAACCTACAGTTCCATCAAACAGGCGAGTAGTTCTGTGGTTGCCAGCTTTGGGAATTCTAATACAAGAATAAATAGCACTAATTTTAGATCTAGTATTACCGGTTCTCAGAAAAATGGAAGCACTGCATTGGGCTCTGATTAATAGTTGAAAAAATAAAACTTGTCTTATTCTTGCTGCACCTAGAGTGCTAACTCACTTTAAGACCATTCAATATCTTTCGAGTTTGCTGCCACGAGTAACTTACCAGTGGATCAAAAAAAGGATGGCTAAAGAGATGAAGCAACTTAGTATTTACTTTAAGTTTTGGCTTAAAGCTGCTGTGACTGCTGTATTAGCAGTCACACTCTTTGCAAGTGGTACTTTGGCGTTGGATTCTGAAGGTCTGAAAAGGCTGATGGAAACCAATGAGTGTGTTGGGTGTGATTTACAGGGCGCTGACCTGGTACGGGCAAATCTAAAAGGAGCAAACTTGGAAGGTGCAAACCTGAAAAAAGCAATTCTTATTAAAGTGGACTTAAGGGGTGCTAACCTAACAGGAGCTAACCTAGCAGGAGCTAACCTTTGGACAGCATACTTATGGAAAGGAAACTTGGACGGCGCAAACCTAACGGGGGCAAACTTATTCAACGCAGATATTAGATCCGTCAGAATGAAGAATGTTATTCTATGTAATACTACAATGCCTGACGGAAGTATTATCTACAGAGATTGCTAATCAGAAAGCGATTTTTATACAAATTCAATTAAATAGGAGCCCCGTAGCAGAAACACTACTCTGCAAGTGCAGCATAACTGTTTAATAGTTTTAGAGGTTAATCGACTTAATTCCAGTGAAATTTGAGCAGCTGTTGGGCGCCTTAATGTGGCGGATCTAGGGGCCTGCGCCAAACTGTCACCTTTTTAAAACAGCGCGCAGCGATATCTATAGCAATTAGTTCCAAACTTAATAGATTAATCCAAAGGATTTTTAAAATGTACAAATTGCTTTCTGTCGTGTTTTTAATAGGGTCATCTTTTGCAGCTTTGGCGGATACCATAGAAGTGGAGATGCTTACTAAAAATGATGCAGGAGATCGCATGGTGTTTAGCCAAGAGTTGATCCGTGCAGAAATTGGGGATGTTATCCTGTTTTTGCCAACTGATCGGTCTCACAATGCGCAGTCTTTGAAAGGTGCTCTGCCTGATGGCCAAGAATCTTTCAAAGGTAAGCAGAACAAAGCCGTTGAATATTTGGTTACTGAGACTGGCTTATCGGCAGTTGTCTGTGCTCCGCATCACGCAATGGGTATGGTCGCTTTAATTGTTGTTGGAAACGACCTCAGCAATGCTCAGCAAGTTTTGGATGCACGTTTGCGTGGTAAAGGAAAAGATAAGA
>CAJWHE010000090.1 GCA_913041145.1 uncultured Paracoccaceae bacterium | reverse complement strand
TAAAGAGGCTAACGATTTTTCTATAAATTCGCCAATGACTGTCGGCTTAATGGCAGGTCAGTGGTGTCCACATGGATTAGATCCAGATGGTCCTGGAGACCAACGACCTGAAGAGGCAGGTTCGATAGTTTTTGATACTGATACTTTAAAAGAACCTTTGGATATTCTTGGTGCTCCCGTTATAATGTTAGACGTATCAAGTAATAAATCAGTAGCCATGCTAGCTGTATGCCTGTCCGAGGTTCTACCCGATGGGAGTGTGACTAGAGTAAGTTACGGTTTACTAAATTTAACGCATCGGAACAGCAGTGAAACACCTGAGCTTTTGGAACCTGAGAAAACCTACTCTGTTAAAGTTCAATTAAATGAGGCTGGGCACAGTTTTGGTGTTGGCAACCGAATTCGCGTAGCAATCTCGAGTATATATTGGCCAATCGCGTGGCCTTCACCTGAGAGAGCCACAATAACCATTTCAAAGCATGCTAGTAAAATTATTTTACCAACTCGCCCTATTCGAAAAAGTGATACACAATTAGTACCATTTTCTGAGCCAGAGTGCGCAACACCATTAGATAAAACAGTACTTAGGCCTTCAGACTACAAGTGGGATATCAATAGAGATATGCTATCTGGAGTAGTAACCCAGCATCAGTGGTTCGATGAAGGGAAAGCTGTCTATAATCTTCATAATGGATGGACTGTTTCATCTACACATGATGAGTATATGTCTGTCCACCCTGATGATCCATTATCAGCTAAACTAGATATAACGTGGTGTGAACTTTTTGAGCGTGATGCTTGGGAAGTTTCATCTAAAACGCGAACGATCATCACCTCTACGTTAACTCACTTTCATGTCGAAGCTAGTTTGGAGGCAAGACAGGGTGAAGAGCTTGTGCATAGTGAAACTTGGTCTCAAGACTTTCCTCGAAACCATAATTAAACCAGATTTGACTATCTAAGCTTAGTTTGAAGGAGCTCCTGATGATCCCTGAACCCATAATTCGAAACTATAAAAATTCTGTTGATGATAGGGAATTGGTATGGGTTCCACTTTCTGATGGACGAAAGCTGGCCGCAAGAATAGTTTTACCAAAAAATGCGAATGAAGATCCTGTACCTATAATTTTAGAGTATTTGCCTTACCGTCGCCGGGATGGGACGCGGGCTCGGGATGAGATAAATATGTATTGGTTTGCTGCTAATGGGTATGCTTTTGTTCGTTTGGATATTAGTGGAACTGGTGACTCAGACGGGCTCGTGGAAGATGAATATGTGAAGCGAGAACAAGATGATGGTATTGAGGCGATTAATTGGTTAGCCGCTCAGGATTGGTGCAGTGGGTCAGTTGGAATGATTGGAATTTCTTGGGGTGGCTTTAATGGATTACAGATTGCTGCCAGAAGACCACCTGCTTTAAAAGCGGTTATCAGTCTATGTTCTACAGTCGATCGTTACAATGATGATGTGCATTTTATGGGAGGATGTCTCTTAAGCGATAATATGGATTGGGGGAGTGCTTTTTTTACTTTTGGTGCGCTTCCACCAGACCCCAGAATGGTAGGTGAAGAAAAATGGAAGCAGATGTGGAAGACGCGTATTGATGGATTAGATTTATATCCAGCTCTGTGGGTGGAACATCAGCGCAGAGATGCATTTTGGAAGCATGGCTCAGTCCAAGAAGATTATGATTTAATTCAGTGTCCAGTTTTAGCAGTAAGTGGATGGGCAGATGGTTATCCGACTGCAGTTTTCAAGCTTATTGAAAACTTGAATACACCATCTAAAGGAATAATAGGTCCATGGGGACACAAATATCCTAATGAAGGAGTTCCAGGGCCAGCGATCGGTTTCTTACAAGAGTGTAAACGATGGTGGGATCATTGGTTAAAAGATATAGATACTGGCGTAGATAAAGATCCTGATATGCGATTGTTTTTACAAGAGTCCGAAAGGCCCGCACCTCACTTCGATACGCGGAGAGGGCGTTGGTTAGGTGTTCCATCTTGGCCGTCTAAAAGTATTAAGGAAGATATATATTTTTTTAATGGTAATAGACTTTCAGCTACACAAAACGAAACCACTTTTAATGCACAATTGACGGTATCCTCCCCTCAAACAACAGGTGTTTATGGTGGTGAATGGTGTGGTTATGGTTTAGGAAAAGTTGCACCTGAATTACCACTTGATCAACGAGAGGATGACTCAGGTTCTCTTGTCTTTGATGGTGACCCTTTACTAAATCCCATTAATATAGTGGGCGAGGGTAGAGTTAGGTTATATGTATCTTCAGACGTTCCTCAAGCTTTAATTGCTGTTCGATTAAATAACATCCATCCGGATGGTGCAGTTGAAAGAATTTCTTATGGGGTTCTTAACCTTTCTCATAGAGAGAGCGATGAACACCCTGATACTTTGACTCCAAACAAGTTTTATGAAGTGACAGTAAAATTAAAGGGTATTGCACAAGTTATTCCAGTAGGGCACCAGCTACGGATAGCTGTTTCAACATCTTATTGGCCTTTAATTTGGTCATCACCAACTCCCACAGTAATTACAATAGATCCATCACGTTCAAATGTTAGTCTACCTATTTTACAGAATGAGGACAATTTCCAAGATACAAAATTTCTTCCTCCAGAGCATGCAAAGCCACTAAAGATGACCGTAAAAAAGGTTGGAAAAGAATCTCGAATATTTACTCAGAAATTTGATGATCTAAGCACTGAATTTGTGGTAAAAAGAGATGATGGGAGTTCTGTCATTGATGATATTGGGACCGAAATTTCATTTACAAAAGAAAAAATACTTTCAATCCAACGGGATGACCCTCTTTCTGCCGCAATGGAATTTAATTGTACAGCTCACTATAGACGTGATGATTGGGATGCTCGAGTTGAGACAACTACTCATACGACTTGTGATAAAACACACTTTTACTTTAGTGGCAGTTTAGAGGCTTTCAGCAAAGGAGAGTTAGTTGCATCCCGTAAGTTTAATCAGAAAATTGAACGAGACTGCATGTAAAAATACTTAAAAATACTATTTTACAAAGTTATTATTTCTAAAAAAATAACACCAAACTTAAGTAAGAAACTCGATTATGCCAGAAATTAAAAGTAATATTTTAGAGCAGTGTCTTTGGAATTTCCCAATTCCAATACATTATGGACCAGGTAGTATAAAAAAAGTTCCTAGTATTGCAAAAACAGTGGGAATAAAAAGACCTTTAATTGTTTCCGATTCAGAAATTGAAAAATTAAATATTGTAACCTCAGCAATAAAAATGTTTATTAATGAGGGCTTAACATGCTCTGTATTCTCAGACTTCTCACCGAATCCAACTGACAAAGAGTGTCTTCTTGGATGTGAGATTTACATTCGTGAAGGTTGTGATGGTATTATTGCTATTGGTGGTGGAAGCTCTTTAGATATCGGAAAGGCAATAGCATTATCAGCCTATCGAAGTCCTGATAGATTTTGGGATTTTGATATGCTTAATGAAGTGCCCGCCGATAAGAAATTAGACTGTTTTGTTCCTCTTATTTGCGTTCCAACTACAACTGGAACAGGTGCTGAAGTGGAGCCAGGCGCTATGGTTACTGATACAATAAGTAATGAAAAAAAAGCTTTTTATCACCCAGAATATTGGCCACTAGCGGCTGTTCTGGATCCTGAACTTGCCCTTACATTGCCTAAAAACCTTACTGCCTGGACGGGTATTGATGCAATTATTCATGCTATTGAGGCTTACTCAGTTCCAACATTTCATCCGATGTGTGACGGTATAGCTCTTCAGGCATTAGAATTAATATGCCCAGCTATAAAGACTGCTTACCGTAACGGAAATGATATTGAGGCAAGAGGAGCAATGATGGTTGGATCATGCTTAGCCGCTGTTTCTTTCACTAAAGGATTAGGATTAGTCCACTCTATTAGTCATATGGTTGGAGGATTGTATAATACTCCACATGGTCTGACTAACGCAGTAATTTTACCAGCAGTGTTACGATACAATTGTCCAGAAATTGAAGGTAAAGTAAAATATTTGGCTAGAGCATGCGGCGCTGATAGTGAAGATTTTCAAGGCTTAATAACTTGGATCGAAGCCCTTTATGAGGAATTTATGATCCCTCACAGCTTAGGCGAGTTAGGAGTTTTAAATAAGGATATAGATAAACTTGTTGAGATGGTTCTTAATGATATCTGTTTGCCTACAAATCCAAGACCAATCAGTAAAAGCCGACTAAAAGTTTTCATTGCTGATGCTATTAATAAAACTTGGTAATTGAGATTTTTCTAGTTAATTTTTCTTTCTAAAT
>CAJWHE010000089.1 GCA_913041145.1 uncultured Paracoccaceae bacterium | reverse complement strand
GTGGGAGCAGGGCCATCAGGAAATACGTGTCCTAGGTGCCCTTCGCATCTGACACAATGAGCTTCTGTTCGAGTCATCATTAAGCTGTTATCAATACTTTCTTCTACAACGTTAGCTTTTATTGGTTGAAAAAAAGAAGGCCAACCACTTCCTGATTCGAATTTAGCATTTGAATTAAAAAGCTCAGCCCCACATCCGATACAGGAGTATACCCCTGATAGCTTTGGAAAATTATCACTTGTGAAAGCTCTTTCTGTCCCGTTTTTTCTCAGAATGTTGTAGGCTTTTTCGGATAATTGAGTTTTCCACTCTTGATCTGATTTTATAATTTTTTTCATTTAGTAGGCCTTATTTTTATATTTTTTTGTTAAGAAAATTATAGTTACAACTTGATTAACTTGTTATTAAACCCAATACCGATAGACAAGTAATATTTTTTCTATAAAAATATGTACAGAAATAATTATATTGATGTTTATATGTCTCATCGCCTATTTGGGATACAGATTTTTGATGAATTATACTTTGATTGGTTGACGGATAACTGGTCAAAAGGTACCGAATTTTTATGGCTTCGTCACCTTTGATACAATTAAATAATATTTCCCTGACGTTTGGGGAAAACTCTGTGTTTTCGAATGTAAACTTAGTTGTGAATCGCGCTGATCGAATTGCTCTTGTAGGCCGAAATGGATGTGGAAAATCTACATTGATGAAGGTTTTAGCTGGTTTACTCGAAGCAGATTCTGGATCGCGTATTATGTCGCCTGGAACCAACCTTTCTTATATGGAACAAGACCCAGACATGAGAAAATTTAGTACTTTGGGAGATTATGCGAGTAGCTCTCTAACCTCTAATGAGACCTATAAATTAGAGGCTTTTTCTAATGGGCTTAAACTTAATTTAAGTTCTCCTGTGGTGTCTGCTTCTGGAGGGGAAAAACGGAGGGCGTCATTAGCAAAATTGTTGGCGGAAGAGCCAGAAATAATGTTATTAGATGAGCCGACAAATCATTTGGATATTGAAGCAATTTTTTGGTTGGAAGCTGAACTTAGAAGAGTAAAGTCAGCTTTTATAATGATTAGTCATGACAGAGCATTTTTAAGAGCGCTCTCAAAAAGTACTGTTTGGATAGATAGAGGGGAAACAAGAAGGCAGAATAAAAGTTTTGAGGCCTTTGAAGATTGGCGAGACCGTCTGTGGGAAGAGGAAGATTTAGCGCGACATAAGTTAGATCAAAAAATAAAAACAGAGGCTAGATGGGCGGTAGAGGGAATCAGTGGACGGCGCAAGCGCAATATGGGACGTGTAAGAGCCTTAAAGTCATTAAGGAGCGATAGATCTAGTCAAATTATTCGGCAAGACGTGGCATCAATGGTATTGGAGGCTAATACCAAAAGTGGAAAGCAGACTATAGTTGCAAATAAAATATCCAAGTCCTTCAAAAGTAACCAAATTATTACGGATTTTTCTTTAAAAGTAGCTAGTGGCGATAAGATAGCTATAGTAGGCCCAAATGGTGCAGGAAAAACGACACTGCTTAATCTTTTAACAGGTAAAATAAAGCCTGACAAAGGAACAGTTAAACTAGGCACAAACTTACTCACAGTTATTTTTGACCAGAATCGAGAAGTATTAAACCTCGATAGCACTTTGTGGGAAAGCTTAACTGACTCTTCGGAGACAGAGGTAATAGGTAAGGGAGATTTTGTAAATGTTCGTGGCACCCCAAAACACGTGGTGGGTTACCTTAAGGATTTTCTTTTTAGTGAAAATCAGCTTAGGTCTCCCGTAAGCTCTCTGTCGGGAGGAGAGAAAGCCAGGCTGGTGTTAGCAAGAATTATGGCCAAAGAATCAAATTTGTTGGTCCTTGATGAGCCTACAAATGATTTGGACATAGAGACTTTGGATCTACTGCAAGAACTTATTGCTGAGTATGATGGAACAGTCTTACTGGTCAGCCATGATCGAGATTTTATAGACCGGGTTGCAACAACTACTATCGCAATTAATAAAAATGAAGTGGTAGTATATGCTGGTGGGTGGACAGATTATTTAGCTCAAGTTGGCAATCAATTACCCTCAGAAGAGTCAGAACAAAAGAAAATTGTAAAAGTAAAAAATATAAATAATTTAAAGCCTAAGAAAGAGAGACTGGAGGGTTTGACCTTTACTCAGGCACATAGGTTAAAAGCATTGCCAGAAAATATAGAAAAAATTGAAAACGAAATTATTAAATTAACAGAACTTTTATCAGACCCAGGCCTTTTCTTGAAGGATTCAAAAAAGTTTTCAAAACTTTCATTATGCTTAGTAGAAAGACAAGAACTCTTATCTAAGTTGGAAGACGAGTGGTTAAATTTAGAAGAAAAAAATAGTAAGGGATCAGATGCCTAAAATTAGTTTAGATGAAATACAAAGCGTAACGATTAAAGCTCTGTTGAAACATGGTGCAAGAGAGTGGATAGCAACTTCCGTCTCAAAAGCAGTTCGGCGAGCTGAAGAAACTGGTAATGTAATTTGTGGTCTTTACTACTTACAAAGCTACTGTGACCAATTAGTATCAGGACGGGTCAGGGGAGATGTAGAACCAGTTGTTGAGAAAACTCGTGAGGGGGCAGTAAAATCGGATGCCCTTTTTGGATTTTCACAACCAGCCTTTGATCGGGGGTATCTGGTAGCTATAGAGGCCGCTAGAAAAAATGGTATTTCAAGCTTTGCCGTTGCAAATGCCCATACGTGCACTTCTCTAGGGTACTTCACAGAAAAAATAGCTCATGAAGGACTGATTGGACTTGGTTTTACAAATGCGTCCTCTGTAGTTGCTCCTCCCGGTGGTAACTCTCCGGTTATCGGCACAAACCCAATTGCTATGACAGTTCCAGGAGAGGCTAAGCCATTAATGCATTTTGATTTTTCTACTTCTGCTGTAGCTCTTGGTAAGATTACAATGGCAAAGGCTGCAGGTAAAACGATACCTGAGGGATGGGCTGTGGATTCAGATGGTAAACCTACAACTGACCCAGTAAAAGCTCTAGGTGGGACTTTAGTTTCTTCTGGAGGATATAAAGGCTGGGGTTTTGGTCTAATGTCTGAGATTTTTGCTGCAGGCTTGACTGGATCTGTAAATTCGCTTGATATAAGTGGCTTAAAGTCACCTGACGGCCACCCTCATGGCATTGGTCAGTATTATATTATAATTGATACTAAAACTTTTACTAACGAATTTGATAAAAAGTTTCAGAAAGTTTCTGATGCAGTATCTATGCAGCCTGGGACAAGAATTCCTGGTTCAAATCGTGTTGAGTTAAGTTCGGTAGATATTTCAGATGATCTTTGGAGAAGTGTTGAGAATTTAACTTAAGATTATTTCATTGATAAAAATTGATAACTAGTATGTAGCTCGTCCACCTGAAATGTCAAAAGTAGCGCCAGTACTAAATGAATTCTCTGTACTTACTAACCATACTATCATGTTTGAAATCTCTTCTACTTCAACAAATCTACCTCGAGGAATCTTGGAAAGCATGTATGAGATATGAGTCTCAGTCATTTGATCAAATATTGGAGTGCGGGCGGCCGCTGGTGTTACGCAATTAATAGCAATGTTCCTGTCTGCATTTTCTTTTCCAGCCGATTTGGTAAAGCCAATAACCCCGGCCTTTGATGCAGAATAAGCTGCAGCATTTGGATTTCCCTCTTTTCCAGCTACGGAAGCAATATTAACTATTCTTCCGTAATTCTGATCTCGCATAGTTTTAATTAAAGCTTTATTAACATTGTAAGTACCAGTTAAGTTTATTTTTATAACCTTTTCCCACTCGTTGTTATCATAGCTATGGATTGGTTCATTTATCCCAGCGATCCCGGCAGAGTGGACTAAAATAGTAACTGGCCCAAAAGCTTTCTCTGTATTTTTTAATGCTCTTTCGACTGAAGAAAAATCTGTAACATCACAGTGTTCAGCATGAATATCTTTGCTTAAGTTTTTTACAGCACTCTGGTTTTGATCTTGGTTTATATCCCAGGATGCTATTTTCGCGCCACCTGCGTATAATCTCTCTATTACAGCAAAACCAATCCCTTGGGCTCCTCCTGTAACAACTGCTACTTGACCTTTTAGGTTATAAGTATTCATTTTTTTACTCCATTATCAGGCTTAAGAAACATATTAATTAAATATCAACATTCTCCACAAATTGGGCGTTTTTTTGAATATAATCAAATCGTAATTCTGGTTTTTTTCCCATCAATTGTTCAACTAAATCGGAAGTCTCACCGGGTTCATCCTCATCCATAATAACTTTTATTAAGGTTCTAGATGTTGG
>CAJWHE010000088.1 GCA_913041145.1 uncultured Paracoccaceae bacterium | reverse complement strand
CCGAATCTGAAGATAAGGAGCTTATAGGTCGATTGTATGATCATTATTTTGAAGTCAATGCCGGGATAGGAGTTCATAAATCTCCAGAACTCTATGGAGCGTTTCCTACCGATGCATATTCTCATACTCCTGGAGGTAAAGGCGCACAGCAGCCTGGAATGACTGGGCAAGTGAAGGAAGATGTTCTAAGTAGGTTTGGGGAGTTAGGAGTCAAAGTGTGTAATGGTGCTGTAGCGTTTAACCCAGAAATACTGCGAACTGAAGAGTTTTTAACAACGAAAGAGGTGTTTAATTACGTCAACCTAGCTAAAGAAAAGTGTCATATAGATTTGGAAATAGACTCTCTAGCTTTTACATACTGTCAAGTGCCAGTAGTTTACCAAAAAGCATCCAATTCAGTTATTAAAGTGTTTTTAAGTGACGGAAGTGTTTCATCTTTTGAAGGGAAGTCCCTAGATGTTGAAACGAGCCAATTGCTATTTAATAGAGGTGGGCAAATAGATAAATTAGTTGTTTCTGTAGCAAAACTCTAATATGATGTGTCCAAGACCTTTTCTATCCACAGCACTAATTTTTGTTTTATGCTTTGGAGTAGAGTCTTGTAAAGATAAAAAAATGAATGTATTACCTATAAATAAGAATAAATCAGCCGCTGAGTTTCTCGGGCACTCTGAATATAGAGCCATGTCCTATGGAGGGTATCGGACCCTAACAAGAGACAATCAACCTTCTATATCTCAGATTAAAGAAGACCTTAAGATTTTATCAGCCATAGGAGTTAAAGTCATACGCACCTATAATTTACAGCTAGATCAGGCCCCTAATATTCTTAAAGCGATTCGTGCTTTAAGATCTGAGGATACTAGTTTTGAAATGTATGTGATGCTTGGTCTTTGGATGGAATGTGAAAATGCTCGACAATCTCCTAACCACGTAGTGGAAGACATTGCAGTTAATAGCGCTGAGATTGAACGCGCCATAATCTACAGCAATCAGTACCCAGATATTGTTAAAATTATAGCTGTCGGTAATGAGGCGATGGTACATTGGCAAACGGATTATTTTGTAGCACCATCTGTGATTTTAAAGTGGGTAAACTATTTGCAGAAATTAAAAACCGAGGACAAGTTGCCCTCAGCTTTGTGGATTACAAGCTCAGATAATTTTGCATCATGGGGTGGAGGTGATGCTGCATATCATAATGAAGATTTAACCGCCTTGATCAAGGCAGTAGATTATATTTCTCTACACACGTATCCCTTTCATGACACTCATTATAATTCCAGTTTTTGGATAGAGAGTCAAAAGAATACCGAACACTTAAGCGTAAAAACGCGTATTGAATTGGCAGTTCAGAATGCGGTTGATTATGCAGTGTCTCAGTACCAATCTGTTGAAAAATATGTAGAAAGCTTAGGAGTTCAAACCCCGATTCATATAGGCGAAACGGGATGGGCTACTGAGTCAGAAGCTCTTTATGGACCTTCGGGAACTCAAGCAGCCGATGAATATAAGCAAGCTCTGTATTACCAAAAAATATCTGAGTGGAGCATAGCCAATGGGGTTAGTTGTTTTTATTTTGAAGCTTTTGATGAACCTTGGAAAGATGCGGCTCGCCCAATGGGGTCTGAAAATCATTTTGGACTTATTGGTGTTGAGGGAACTCTAAAATATGCGCTTTGGGAGGCCTTTGATTCAGGGCTTTTTGCAGGACTGACACGTGATGGTAAGCCACTTAAAAAATCATTTAATGGTGAGTTTCAAAAGATATTCAACTCCATTAAATTACCAAACTAACTCTAATGAAATTAAAATTAATATATATATTTATCTTCGGACTTTTAAGTCTTACTTACAGCTTTACAGCGTTTGAGGATAGTGAAGTAGTTTCTGTTAAAGGCAGACAATTGCGAATTAATGATACACCCTATTTTATAAAGGGAGTTTGTTTTAACCCCGTTGAAAAAGGACATACAGAAAGAGATTTTACTAATATTGATCTAGACCTTGCTCTAATGAATGAGGCGGGTATAAACACCATTCGTGTCTATAAGCCTATAGATGAAGTTTCTGTTTTGGATAAGATTGCTGCCGCAGGGATTAAAGTGATTACAAGCTTTGGTTACAACCAAGAAGGTTATTTTGATATATTAACAGGTTCTTACTTAGACTACGTTAATACCTACAAAAGCCACAAAGCAATTTTATTTTGGGAGCTTGGAAATGAATATAACTACCACCCAGAATGGTTTGACGGCGATATAACCAACTGGTATGACAGTTTACAAATCGCTGCTGATGCTATTCATCAAAATGATCCGAACCACCCTGTAGCTTCCGCACACGGGGAGCTTCCAGATAGCGCCACTTTAGCAGCATCAACAAATGTCGATCTATGGGGTTTGAATGTGTATCGTTGGGATAATCCAGAAGTGATATTTAACCAGTGGACAGCGCTAAGTGACAAACCGATGTACCTTTCAGAAGCCGGAAGCGATAGCTATATGACTGTTGCTAATCATGAATTCAGTAAGGGAGAAAATCAGCAGGCACAAGCACAATCCTTAAATAATATTTTGAGCGATGTTTTTGATAATAAAGCGATTAACTCAGGGGTTTTAGTGTTTTCTTTTACAGATGAATTATGGAAAGCAGGAAATCCAGATAAACAAGATATTGGTGGCTGGGCTCCAGCGAGTAGCGGAGTGCCTTACGACGGGACAGCCAATGAAGAATACTGGGGGATTTTAGATGTCAATCGCCATAAGAAAGATGCATTTTATATACTTAAAGAATTTTATAATAACCCAGAGAATTAATCAGTTTATTATGCGAAAAATAACATCAATTTCCCTTATTTTTTTATTAGTTGTAACTCTGTTTTTGTTTTCATTTGACTCCAAAAAAGAAATGTTGATAGAGGTCTATGAAACGTCTGCCGCAGGACACAAACTAACACAAACAAAAACCTTTTCCGAAGGGAAAATAGTTTCTGAGATTAATTTAAATCCTGAAGTAAAGCTGCAGACGATTACAGGATTTGGTGGGGCCTTTACGGAGTCTTCAGCCTATCTATTAAATCAAATGAGTCCCGAAAAAAGGGACCAAATAATTAAAGCCTATTTTTCTAATGAGGGAGCCGCCTATTCTTTAACACGAAGCCATATGAATTCGTGTGATTTTTCTTTGAGTAACTATTCTTATACGGCAATTGAAGGCGACACTGAACTTGAACACTTTTCAATAGATTTTGATAAAGATGATTTGATTCCAATGATTAAGGCAGCACAAGAAGCCTCTGAAGACGGCTTCAAACTTTTCGCATCGCCTTGGACGGCTGCACCATGGATGAAAGACAATAATTCATGGGTTGGTGGTAAATTAAAGCCAGAACACTACAGTACATGGGCGTTGTTTTTCTCTAAATACGCCGATGCTTATAAGGCTGAAGGCATCGATATTTGGGGTTTTACGGTTGAAAACGAACCAATGGGTAATGGAAATAACTGGGAGAGTATGGTTTTTAGCCCTGAAGAGATGACGCTTTTTGTTCAAAAATATCTTGGGCCTACCCTGGAAGCTAAAGGACAGGAAGACTTGGTTATATTAGGCTTCGATCAAAATCGAGGCGACCTTAAAGAGTGGGTGGATGTAATGTACAAAGACGAAGCAAGTTCAAAATATTATGATGGAACCGCTATTCACTGGTATGAAAGCACCTATGACTATTTTCCTGAAGAGTTACAGTATGCACATAATAAAGCGCCCAATAAACATTTAATTCAGGCCGAAGCATGTGTAGACTCTGAGGTTCCAGCTTGGAAGGATGATGCTTGGTATTGGTCTAAAGAAGCCACAGATTGGGGTTTTGATTGGCGCGAGCCAGCAAAAAAGTACCTTCACCCTAAATACACACCTGTTAATCGCTATGCCAGAGATATAATTGGTTGTTTAAATAACCGGGTTGATGGATGGGTTGATTGGAATATGGTTCTTGACCGACAAGGAGGTCCTAATTGGTTTAAGAATTGGTGTGTCGCTCCTATCATTGTAGATCAAGAACAAGACGAAGTTTACCTTACCCCGCTCTATTATGTTATGTCTCATTTTAGCAAATTTATTAGGCCAGGTGCAGTAGTTATTGGCGCAGAATCTAGTGATACAGATTTAATGGCGACAGCCTCCAAAAATCCAGATGGATCAATTGCTATTGTGGTTTTTAATGAAGGACATTCTGAAAAGTATTTTAACTTAAATTTATTTGCTCAAACTCATTCCTTGAGTATAAGCCCCCAAGCCTTACAAACGATAATTTTCACAAACTAAAACTATAATTATGAAT
>CAJWHE010000087.1 GCA_913041145.1 uncultured Paracoccaceae bacterium | reverse complement strand
AGATCAAGAGAAGAACCTTAATAAAGGTCTTGAGGCTACTCGTAAATCCTTTTTCTCAAAATTGGGAACGGTAATTGCCGGTAAGTCAACTGTAGACTCTGATTTACTTGATGATTTAGAAGAAGTTTTAGTTACAGCTGATGTAGGTGTTGCAACGACTCTTAAGATTATTGAAGCTATTGAGGCACGTGTTGCAAAAGATAATTATTTAGGCATAAAAGAACTTGGTAAAATTCTTAAAGAAGAAATATCAAGAATACTAATCAACCAACAGCCACAAACTCCATTTTCTTTTTCTGATACTTATAAAAACCAGCCACATGTAATTATGGTAGTTGGAGTCAATGGTGTTGGAAAAACAACTACAATTGGAAAATTAGCACATCATTTTAAGGTGGCAGGTAAAAAGGTACTTCTTGGAGCTGCCGATACTTTTAGAGCTGGAGCTATTGATCAATTACAAGTTTGGGCTAATCGTTCGGATGTCCCCTTAGTGAAACAACAGATGGGAAGCGACCCAGCTTCTGTTGCATTCGACACTTTAGAGTCAGCAGTTAAGCAACAAGCCGACATTGTTATTATTGACACGGCTGGGCGTTTGCATAATAAAGTAAACCTGATGAACGAGCTTTCTAAAGTAAAGCGCGTTATGGATCGGGTAATTCCAGCTGCTCCACACGAGGTGCTTTTGGTTTTGGATGGATCAACTGGTCAAAATGCTTTTAAACAAGCAAAACAATTTTCTCAAGCAACGGAGGTTACTTCTCTAGCAGTCACCAAACTAGATGGTACTGCCAAAGGAGGAGTTGTTCTTGGTATATCTGATTCTTTTCAAATTCCAGTTAAGTTTATTGGAGTAGGAGAAGGAATTGATGATTTACAAATTTTTAATGTACAAACATTTCTACATTCCTTTTTTAACTAAGCATATGATAAAAAAAATTCTCAAAATAATTTTAGGCATATTTGGACTTTTGTTCATTTTGTTTTTTTCAGGGCCAAAAGTAGAAGCTCCTATTCTTTACAAAGATTTACCAGCGGTTTCCCAAAATCTTACAGAATTAAATGATTGGATTAATTCGAATGAAGATACAATTTCAAACCTTAAAAAAGGAAACAGATCACGGATTGAATTTTTTGATTCAATTCCTCAGAAAACTAAATATGCAGTTATATACTTTCATGGTTTTTCTGCAAGTTCAGAAGAGGGAGCCCCTTTTCATCAAAACATAGCCAAACACTTCAAGGCAAACTTGTATTTACCTCGTCTGTATGGACATGGGATAGCTGGAGAAAGTCCTTTAGAAGACTTCACAGGAGATGCTTATATAGATAGCGCCAGAGAGGCACTGGCAGTTGCTAAAACCTTAGGAGATCAAGTAATTGTTCTTGGCACATCCAATGGAGGTACTTTAAGTCTTTTATTAGGTACCGATCCACAAGTTGTCTCTATCGGTTTATATTCTCCAAACATCAGAATCAATGACCCATTAGCTGGTTTAATAACGATGCCATGGGGTCTTGATTTAGCTACATCTGTAGCGGGATCAGATTATCATATCGTGCAAGGGATGGTGTCCCCAAAAGAAAATTTTTGGACTCCTCGATATCATATGCAATCCCTTACACATGTTCAGAAACTACTTGAAGTTGCTATGATTCCTAAAATGTTTGCTAAAATTAAAGTCCCTGTTTTTATGGGTTATTACTACAAAGATGAACAGAATCAAGACAATGTAGTTTCTGTCCCAGCTATGTTAGACATGTTTGAACAATTAGGAACGCCAAATGATAAAAAAGAAAAAATGGCATTTCCTGAGTCAGGAGATCATGTAATGACCTCTTATATGACGAGTAAAGATATTGAAGGGGTTACTCGGGAGAGTATTCGTTTTTTTGAAGTTCATTTATCAAAAAATAAATAAATTTCCGATTCATCATCCAATAGAAAATTTCATATGCGTACAAAAAGCACAACCAAGAATAAAATTAATGTAATTACTTTAGGGTGTTCAAAGAACATATACGACTCCGAAGTTCTTATGGGTCAGCTTAAGGCAAATGATAAAGATGTAGTTCATGAAGAGGACGGGAATATTGTAGTAATCAACACCTGTGGCTTTATTGACAATGCAAAAGAAGAATCGGTCAACACAATTTTAGATAACATTCAGCGCAAAGAGGCTGGTGAAATAGATAAAGTATTTGTTACGGGTTGCTTGAGTGAACGTTATAAGCCAGATCTAGAAAAAGAAATTCCCAGTGTAGATCAATATTTTGGAACTAGTGAATTGCCTCAATTACTAAAAGCTTTAGAGGCAGATTATAAGCACGAATTGTTGGGAGAGCGCATGACAACAACTCCCAAAAATTTCGCTTATTTTAAAATTTCAGAAGGTTGTGATCGACCTTGTTCATTCTGTGCAATTCCATTAATGCGAGGTAAACACCGTTCAACTCCGATCGAAGAATTGGTGAAACAAGCAGAGTCTTTGGCTCGAGATGGAGTTAAAGAACTAATATTAATAGCTCAAGACCTTACTTATTATGGACTTGATATATATAAAAAACGAAACTTGGCAGAGCTTTTAAGGTCTTTGGTAAAAGTTGAAGGTATTGAATGGATTAGAATGCATTATGCATTTCCAACTGGTTTTCCCTTAGATGTTTTGGATGTAATGAAATCTGAACCTAAAGTTTGTAATTATTTAGATATTCCCTTACAGCATATTTCAGATGATATTCTAAAATCGATGCGTAGAGGAACTACTAAAGAAAAAACCACTAAATTACTTCAGGAGTTTAGAAAACATGTCCCGGGGATTACAATCAGAACCAGTTTGATTGTGGGCTATCCTGGAGAAACTTTGGATCATTTCGAAGAATTAAAAGCTTGGGTTAAAGAAATGCGTTTCGAACGCTTAGGCTGTTTCACATATAGTAATGAAGAAAATACCCACGCGCACCAATTGGTTGATGATGTACCAGAAGAAGAGAAACAAAGACGCTCATCAGAAATAATGGATATTCAATCTCAGATTTCTTGGGAATTAAACCAAGAAAAAATAGGCAATACTTACCGCTGTATTATTGACAGAAAAGAAGGTAACTTTTTTGTAGGTCGTTCAGAAATGGATTCACCCGATGTTGATAATGAAGTGCTTGTTGATGCTGCCAAATATTATCTTAAGCATGGAGAATATGTAGACCTCACTATTGTTGAGGCAGCAGATTTTGATCTTTATGCAGAACCCGCTTAAGTGCTTTTAGTGAAAAACAGCATTAATTACCCAAAGTTTTCCATTCTCCCAAAACCCTCTGTATAGAGGGTTATCTATAATGTAAACTACACTTCCTCTACCAATATTTTCTATTCCAAAGATCATCGACTCACTTTGTTCTTTGATGGCTTCACTTCCGCTGAAACCAGCTAAAGGCTTGATATTTTTTGCTAATCTACCAAAAGTTCCCTCTTCTAAAAACTCATAGGAGCGTGCACTGTTTTTTAAGCTGTAATATTTTTTATCATATCCAAAGCCTAAGGGGTGGGTATTGTCAATATCAACTTCATAAATACTACCATATATGGCTGAGCTTATATTATTTCTTTCAATATCAGCGTAAGAGATGTTTTGTTTGTCCTTCTCATCTTCATCTGCATTAATTTTACTTTCTAAAGAAAAAGAATCACTATCAGCGAATGCATCTACTGCTGAACCTAAAGCGACAATTCGTCCACCTTTTTTGATCCATTTAAGTAATTCAGAATCTAGACTAGCAAAATTAGAATAGTATCCAGGGGGGAGTATCAAAACATCAAACTGGTCTAAGTTGCGATCATTTAGTCGATCCATTTGAATTTGTGTGATGGGGTAGTTTAATTGTTGTTCAAAGAAATGCCAAACCTCACCATATCCTTGAGCTCGAGCACTTTCACTTTTTATTAAGCCAACTCTTTTTGGTGCTATAAATTTCATTTGGTTGGATCCAAGATCCAGCCCTCTGTCAGAGAATCCAGAAGCAAGTGGTGTTATTTGTTGCTTTGTTTCATTTGCAACTCTTCTGAGGGTTGCATCAAAATCTTCTAGTTTTTTATTTTCTCCTTTGAGTATAAATACACTTCCTTCTGCCCAGCGTTGACCTCCATTTTGAATAGGCTTAAGGTTGTATCGAACTCTAATTTTTTCTTTTAGAAGTGCCGCTAAGAACTTTCCGTCCTCGAAACTTCTCCAAGCCGCTGCATAAGCATAAGCTTTAGATGATGTGTTTGTTTTATTTGTATCCTCTTTGAAAGGAACCGTATTTTTAAAACTTTGCTGACTTGCCATAGCTTTAAGTCCGTATGCATAGGGGAGTGACCATGAGGTGATGTCGTATGTAACCGAATCAGAAAGCTTAGCGTTAGGCTCAAATAAGGCTTGAATCAAACGACTTCTTTTTCCATTTCCATCCAATACCAAGGCCCCTGTGTCAAAAGTATG
>CAJWHE010000086.1 GCA_913041145.1 uncultured Paracoccaceae bacterium | reverse complement strand
GCGTGCATGACAGTTGTGTGATCTCTATTACCAAATTGTTTTCCAATTTCGGGATAAGAGCGTGACGTCATGTTTTTTGAAAGATACATTGCCATCTGTCTTGGTCGCGCAATATTCCTAGATCTTCTAGGTGAGAGAAGGTCAGACATCCTCACATTATAATAGTGACATATTTTTTTCATAATCTCGTCCATAGTCACTTTGCGATCTGATGCCCTTAGAATATCGGCTAAGCTTTCTTGAGCCATATCTAAAGTAATTTGTCGTCCAACTAGTGAAGAAAATGCAAACAATCTAGTTAATGCACCTTCCAACACACGGACATTAGTTGTAATTTTATGTGCTAAAAACTCCAAAACTCCATTCGCTATGTCTAGATCGGTGTATTTTAAGCGATAATTTTGAACTTTTTCTTGAAGAATACCTAGACGTAACTCGTAGTCCGTTGGATGTAAATCTACCACTAAACCACATTGTAATCTTGATCTAATTCGTTCTTCTAATCCATCAATCTCACCAGGAGCACGATCAGCTGAAATTACAATCTGCTTTTTTTGATCAATCAGTGCATTAAAAGTATGAAAGAATTCATCTTGTGTGCTCTCTTTACCAGCAATAAACTGAACATCATCAACCATAAGAACATCTACCGACCTAAAGATCTCTTTGAAATTCATCATTTGTTTGTCACGCAATGCTTGAATGAACCTATACATAAATTGTTCAGCACTAAGATAAACAACTTTTAAATCAGGTGACATGTGTTGCAACTCGACCGAGATAGCATGCATCAAGTGAGTTTTACCTAAACCAACACCTCCATAAAGAAAAAGTGGGTTAAAAGCAGCTGAGTCACCTGTAGAAACTCTCCGCGCTGCTGCATGAGCAAGTTCATTTGGTTTTCCAACTACAAAACGCTCAAAAGTAAATCTAGAATCCAAAGAAGCTCCTAAGGTATTCTTATTCGATAAAGTTTGTACTTTAGTTGGTGCCTGAGTGAGGGGTTTCTCTGGTTCAGTCAGGGATATTTGATTATCTTTTATCTTAAACTCAATTCGATCAATTTTTAGGCCTAAACGCATAGCTTGACCCTTGATCTCGTCTCCGTAATTCCTTGACACCCAATCACCCTGAAAGCGAGTTGTAACGGTAAGCTCTAACAGTCCATCTTCATATGATATAAAATTCAAAGGCTTTATCCAGGTTTGAAAGCTGTTTTTACCAACTATCTTCTCTAAACGTTCACTTAATTGGGCCCAAATTTTCTTTGTCATAAAAATTCCATTAATAACTTGTCAATAATGTTTCCGCAGAAACACCGCCGTATTTACTGAAATCAATTAAAGAATATTCAACCTAGACAGACTTAATGCCCTACAAAATGCTTAGCTTTAGTATACATACCGATATACTCGCTAAAACTAGCGTCCATGATTGATTCTCTCCCCAGATGAATTCAATTTATCAATTTGTGACATCGTATCTAGGTTCAATCAAGTGAACTTTGCTCTTGACTGTAAAAAAAAACAATCGAATCTATTTTTTGGATTAATTTGTCACGCAAAAAAAAACGCGCCCAATAAAAGGCGCGTCGAATAATAGCAAAAATAATTAAAATGAATTACTAATCTACTAGGGCCTTAACTCTAGAAGATAATCTAGACATTTTTCTTGAAGCAGTATTTTTGTGCATTATACCTTTGGAAACACCCCTCATCAACTCTGGTTGCACAACCTTGAGCGCTTGCTGAGCGATACCCTTATCTCCTGACTCTAAGGCTTCATCAACTTTCTTCAAATAAGTTCTTATTCTAGATCTACGTGCTTTGTTTACTTCTGTTCGTCTTTCTATCTGACGAGCACGTTTTTTTGCCTGAGCCGAATTTGCCATTTATATGTTCCTGATTGTGATAGTACAGTGCTAAAGTCAGGCTTTTAAGCCTTCATACTTGACAAGTCAACGGACAACTTAGTTATTTATCTCTAAATCTTGGTTCTCTTTTTTCGACAAAAGCATTCATTCCTTCTGTCTGATCATCAGTTGCAAATAATGAATGGAATAGGCGTCTTTCAAATAACAATCCCTCACTCAAAGAAACTTCAAAACTCCGGTTAACAGACTCCTTAATCATCCTAGAAGAAGTAAGTGGTTTCTCAGCTATTTTTGCAGCTATTGCGAAAACCTCTTTCATCAAAGTCTTTTTTGGAAAAACCTGACTCACTAAACCACACCGTTCCGCCTCATCACTATTCATAAAGCGTCCTGTTAAGTTCATATCCATAGATTTTGATTTTCCAATAAAGCGAGTAAGTCTTTGACTACCACCCAAGCCTGCCATTACACCTAAATTAATTTCAGGTTGGCCAAACTGAGCATTATCAGACGCTATTATAAAATCACACATCATAGCAAGTTCGCAACCACCACCGAGAGCGTAACCGGAAACAGCCGCAATAATTGGTTTGCGAATTCTTAAGAAATTATTTTGAAAGTCCCCCATAAAGTCTTCGTTAGATACTGAATTGAAGTCTTTCTTTGCCATCTCAGTTATGTCAGCACCAGCAGCAAAAGCCTTTTCAGAGCCTGTTAAAATAATCACTCTAACTTTATTACTACCATCAAACTCTCTTAAAGATTCTCCTAATTCTTTTATGAGTTCAGCATTAAGAGAATTTAATGCGTCTGGTCTGTTCAATCTAATTAACCCTATATGATCTTGGACTTCTGTAATAATAGTCTTATATGGCATATCATCCCCTTAACATTTTTGAACTCTTTACTTAACAGTTATATTTTAAGATTCAAATTACCTTTGACACTTTGAACAATAAAAAGTTGATCTGCCTGATTGAATTACTCTTTTTACAATAGTTGGACAATTATCGTTAACACAATTTTCACCCTCACGACCATATACAGTAAAGTTATGCTGAAAGTAACCTAGTTCACCATTAGTTTGACGATGATCTTTCAATGATGATCCCCCCGCTTCAATTGCCTCAATTAAAACAGATCTAATAAATTTAACTAATCTTTCAATTTCTTTCATTTTTAATTTATTAGTATTTTTTTGTGGTGAAACACCCGAACTAAACAAAATTTCACAAACGTATATATTACCCAGTCCAGCTACAATTAGTTGATCAAGAAGTGTGGTTTTTATAGAAGTATTTTTATTCTTAAAACGATTAAACAAATACTCCGCATTCAAGCCGTTTCCTAATGGCTCAGGTCCTAAACGCTTTAAAAGCCAATGCTTGTCTAGGGCTTTAGTTGGCGCCATGTCCATAGCACCAAATCGACGTGCATCATTAAAAGTAATAAGGGTTCCATTTTGCATATAAAAAATCACATGGTCGTGTTTTTCAAATATATTGGAATTGTAATTAAAAATTCCTTTATTAGTAGTATCAATTAAAATTCTTCCTGACATTCCTAAGTGAATTATGATTGTCTGATCTGAGCTTAAGTCAATTAATATGTATTTCGCTCGTCTTCGGACACCTATTACTCTATTACCATTTGCTCTATCTGCCATGTCTTTAGGAAAAGGCCACCTCAAATCATTTCTTCGAAGCTCTAACTTATTTATAATATTTCCTTCCATAGCTGGCCTTAATCCACTACAGACAGTCTCTACTTCAGGTAATTCGGGCATTTTCTCTCCATAAGTTTTACCTGATGCATTGTATCCTCGCCGTGGAGAACTATAAAGAGGGTTGTTAATTTAAATAGCGAAGTGACATGTCTGAGAGTAAAAGTGCGCATACACATTTTGGTTACCAAAACGTACCTGAGGAAAATAAGTCAGGTTTAGTTAAAGAGGTGTTCAATAATGTCTCCTCAAAATATGATGTTATGAATGACTTAATGTCTGTTGGGATACACAGGGTTTGGAAAAATACCCTGATCAATTGGCTAGCACCTAAAGAAAATCAAAACCTTTTGGATGTTGCCGGGGGAACAGGTGATATAGCCACTCGTTTTTTAAACCAGGCAAAAAGTGGAAACGCAACTATTCTTGATATGACAGAATCTATGCTTCAGGAGGGAACAAAAAGAATTACTAATAGCTCACTTAGCTCTAGAATGAGATGGGTAGTAGGTGATGCAATGGCATTACCATTCAAAAAAAATACCTTTGATATTTATACTATTAGTTTTGGCATACGAAATGTTACAAAAATAGATAAGGCATTGTCAGAAGCTTTTAGGGTGCTCAAACCTGGGGGAAGAATCATGATTTTAGAGTTCTCAAAATTACCAAATCCGATGATGCAAAAAGCATACGACCTATATTCTTTTAATGTAATCCCAAAAATCGGCGAAATAGTGGCTGGGGATAAAGATAGTTACCAATATTTAGTCGAATCGATAAGGAAATTCCCAGACCAAGTATCTTTTGCTAACATGATGACCTCAGCAGGGTTTGAGAACGTAAAGTTTCGTAATTTGACCTTTGGTGTTGCAGCGTTACATTCGGGATGGAAAATATAAATGAGAGGTCCGCACAACATTTGGAGATTGGTTAGGACCGGAGCCACCTTAGAACGCACAGGGGCAATGCACGTTATA
>CAJWHE010000085.1 GCA_913041145.1 uncultured Paracoccaceae bacterium | reverse complement strand
TGAAAAATTAGGTAGCAGTAGCAAAAACGTCATTCCACTTGAAGAAGAAAAAAAAACCATCAAGAAAGTGTCTAACAAAAAAGAACCTGTCAAAAAAGAATCTGTCAAAAAAAAATCTGTAAAGAAAATACCAGTTAAGAAAGCTCTTGTTGAAAAAGTTAAGAAAACTAGTTTGAAAACAAGTGAAAATGTTGAGAGTAAAGAACCAAAGCGAAAGGGTTGGTGGTCTACTTAGTAAAAATTAGAAGTAGTACTTATATTTTTGCTAAGGTTCATGAGAGTAATATGAGACAGTCAAGTAGATCAAAAGTAGCTCCATTCATAGTAATGGATGTAATGGAGCAGGCTCGAGTTTTAGAAAATTCTGGAAAAAACATTGTTCATATGGAGGTTGGTCAGCCCAGTTCACCAGCTTTAAGTCATGCCAGGTCTAAGGTGGTCAGTGCTATAAGTAGTGAAACTTTAGGCTACACAGTTGCCCTTGGACTACCAGAGTTAAGAAGGAAAATTAGTTTACTTTATGGAAAATGGTATAATATTGATCTTGATCCTAGACGTGTCATAATAACTTCTGGATCCTCTGCTGCATTTATTCTGTCTTTTATATCTCTTTTTGAGGCCGGAGATAAGGTCGGTGTTACTGAGCCAGGTTACCCTTCTTATCAACAGATTTTAAAATCTTTAAGTATAAACCCAGTAGGTTTGCAGACGTCCAAGAATACCCAACATATACCTAAGTTAGAGGGTAACAATCTCAACGGGGTTATAATCGCATCCCCTGCAAACCCCACTGGATCAATATTATCTAAGGGCTCCTTGACTTCACTTGTTAATGAATGTGTGGACAGAGAGATAAGTTTTATTTCTGATGAAATCTATCATGGACTACACTATGATTTACCTTGCACATCAGCTTTGGAAATTTCAGATAATGTATATGTAATTAATTCATTTTCAAAATATTTTGCTATGACAGGTTGGAGAATTGGTTGGATGGTTGTACCTGATAGTCATGTTCGATTGATTGAGAGACTTGCACAAAATTTGTTTATATGTGCTCCACATATATCTCAAGTTGCTGCCCTTGGTGCCTTGAAATCAATAAGTGAGGCTGAAACATTAAAAGGCATTTATAAAGTTAATAGAGATCTACTTCTAAACGCCTTACCAAAGTTAGGTCTTGAGCTTGAAGCTGAGCCTGATGGAGGTTTCTACCTTTATCTAAACGTATCTTCCAAAACTAATGATAGTTTAGCTCTTGCTCAAGATATATTAGTTAATGCTGGAGTTGCAGTAACTCCTGGAATTGATTTTGACTCAAAAAGAGGTAATACTACTTTGAGATTATCTTTTGCTCGTGGTACTGACGAAATTAGTGAGGGAATAGATCGTTTGACACGCTACTTTTCAGAACTTTAATAAGATGATATAGTTATTTAAATATTTTTGAATATTATCATTAATTAAAGTATTTGCTCTATTTTTAGCTATGGGACTTTTTTAGTTTGATTTTACGCATACTTTTATCCTTCTTTGGTTCAATTTTTAGCTCACTTAGTATGGCAATCCTTATTGGATTCTTAATGTTGGGGGCAATATTTTGGATTTATGCTGAGGATTTGCCGGACTATGAGCAACTTGCCGCATACTCTCCTCCGACGATAAGTCGAATTTATTCGGGTGAAGGAAAGTTAATAGATGAGTTTGCACGAGAGCGACGGCTATTTTCACCTTCGAATGAAATCCCGGACTTAGTTAAACAGGCTTTTATTTCTGCAGAAGATAAAAATTTTTATAAGCATAGTGGTTACGATCCCTTAGGAATATTAAAAGCCATATTTGATGCTGCGAGGGGAGGGCGCCTTAGAGGAGCCTCAACTATCACTCAACAGGTAATGAAAAACTTTCTTCTGTCTAATACCAGATCTGCTGAACGTAAAATTAAAGAGTTAATTTTGGCGTCACGAATTGAAAAAACGTTAAGTAAAGACAAAATTTTAGAATTATATTTAAATGAAATATTTTTAGGTCAAAACAGTTATGGTGTATCTGCCGCTTCGCAAACATACTTTAATAAGACTTTAGAAGAGTTGTCTACAGCGGAAGCGGCTTATTTAGCAATTCTACCAAAAGCTCCATCTAACTATCATCCAGTACGCCAAAAGAAAGCTGCTATTCAACGTCGGAATTTTGTCTTGAAGGAGATGTTTGAGAACGGTTACTTAGATGAGGTTAAATTTCTTGATGCTAAAGATGAAGAATTAATTACCGTACAAGCAAAACAACTAAAAAGCTTTAAACTTAGTTTGCCGGCCAGAACGTATTTTACTGATGAGGTTAGAAGACAGCTATCCAAAGACTTTGGAGAAGATGAATTTTTTACTGGAGGCCTAACGATTAGAACGACCATTGATAAAAATTTACAAGATATGGCTGCAAGTACTCTTCAAAAAGCACTGGTTAAATATGATATGAATCAGGGTGTATTCCACCGAGTTGAAAAAAAAATAGATTCAGATTTAATTAATTTTAATAACTGGTCAAGTTTGCTTAAAAGAGTAATTTTTCCTAGAGATGTTAAGGGTTGGGATGTTGCTGTTGTACTATCACTAAACGGTAGGGATGCCACTATTGGGATTGAAGGTCATGAAGAGTTAGGGGTTTTATATGGCTTTGATGTAAGGTGGGCCAAACCCCGTAAAACTAATGGAAAAATAGGAAAGACCGCCGTTTCGGTGTCAGACTTACTGACTGTGGGCGATGTCATTCATGTTCAAAAGTTGTGGGATGGATGGTTTTTAAGACAGATCCCTGAAGTTCAGGGCGCATTTTTAGCTATGGATGTTAACTCTGGAAGAGTTCTTGCAATGCAGGGTGGTTTCTCCTATCAAAGTTCTGTATTTAATCGAGTTACCCAAGCTAAGAGGCAACCTGGATCTGGCTTTAAACCGTTCGTATATGCAGCAGCCTTAGACTCGGGTTTTTCTCCAAATACGGTTATTGTAGATGCTCCAATTGATGTTGATACCCCTCAAGGTGTTTGGCAACCTAAGAATTTTTCAGGAAAATATTATGGAAATGTGCCATTAAGAATTGGAATTGAGAGATCTAGAAACTTAATGACTATAAGGTTAGCCAAAGAAATTGGAATGAACACTGTTGCTAGTTACGCTGAAAACTTCGGTGTCTATAATAAAATGTGGCCATTTATTGCGAATTCATTAGGTGCACAAGAAACTACTTTATTTCGGATGGTGTCCGCGTATGCAATGTTTGCTAATGGGGGCGAAAGAGTTGAGCCGACATTAGTGGACAGAGTGCAAGACCGATGGGGTATGACATTGTATCGGCATGATAGGCGAAAATGCAATGACTGTAACAATAGAAATGTTGATTATGGGATCTCTCCAGTTATCTTTTCAGAACGTGAAAGAGTAATTGACGCAATTACAGCATACCAGCTTACATCAATGATGAAAGGTGTAGTCGATAGGGGTAGTGCATCCTCAACTGTGAACTTAAGTGTCCCTGTAGCTGGTAAAACAGGAACAACTAATGAAGCAAAAGACGTTTGGTTCATAGGCTTTACTTCAAATATAGTGGCTGGTTGTTATATAGGTTTTGATATTCCCAGATCTTTGGGATCCAAAGCTACGGGTGGTGGAATGTGTGGCCCTATATTTAATAACTTTATGAAGGAAGTGGTTAAGAAATATGGGGGAACAGCATTTAAAGTTCCAAATGGTGGATATTTTAGAAATATTGATAGCCTCACTGGCATGGTGTTACCGGAAGACGCTACAGGTTATGATGTGGTGAGAGAGTACTTCAGAGATACTGATGAAGTTATTGATGGCATGGAACGTATTTTAGATGGAGGTTTTGCCATGGGCTCAAACCTAAACTTGATCTTACGTGGTGAAGAAAATACAGAGTCAAAATCTTTTGAAGAAGTAATTACGCCTAACGGAGAGTTAGTGGTCGTGCCTAAGAAAGCCAGTTCTGGAACTTTAAACGCTGGTGGTTTATATTAAATTTTAATATTATCAGAAATTAATACTTCATTTGATAGGAAATATTAATGAGATCGGACATACAAAATACTGTGGACAAAATTCATGCCTCAATGGTTCTAATACGCCAAAGAATTGGGTGGGAAGCTGCGCATATTAAATTAGACGAGTTAAATGCTCGAACGGAAGATATTAATTTATGGAATGACCCTGAAAATGCGCAAAAATTGATGCGTGAAAGGCAAAATATAAGTAACGCAATTGATGAATATAAATCTATGGACAACTCTTTGAAAGAAGTATTAGAAATGTTAGAATTGGGTTTTAGTGAAAAAGATGAAGAGATAATTGAAGATTCTTTAAACTCTTTAAACGAACTTTTAACTAAAACTAAGAAGGGGGAATTGGAGGCTTTATTAAATGGAGAGGCAGATTCGAATGATACCTTTTTAGAGATAAATTCTGGAGCTGGAGGAACAGAAAGTTGTGATTGGGCATCAATGCTTTTGCGGATGTATTTGAGATGGGCAGATAAAAGAGGTTTTTCAATGGAGTTGCAGTCTGAAACTTTAGG
>CAJWHE010000084.1 GCA_913041145.1 uncultured Paracoccaceae bacterium | reverse complement strand
GTTGCTTTTGGTACGCCACTGCAGATTGAGAAAAATAAAAATTCAATAACTGGACAATATCTAATTGGTAAGAAGAAAATAGAGGTTCCTAAAAAACGGCGTAAAGGGAATGGTAAGAAGATTAAAATTATTAATGCGACTGGTAATAACCTGAAAAATGTTACGGTTAACTTTCCTTTAGGTCAGTTTATTTGTGTGACTGGAGTTTCTGGGGGTGGTAAATCTACATTAACTATAGAAACGTTGTTTAAGACTGCATCCTTGCGATTGAATGGAGCCAGACAGACCCCAGCTCCTTGTGACGAAGTTAAGGGTTTAGAGGTGCTTGATAAAATTATTGATATTGATCAGCGGGCTATTGGTAGAACTCCAAGATCAAATCCCGCAACTTATACTGGTGCATTTACTCCAATTAGAGAGTGGTTTTCTGGCTTACCTGAAGCGAAGAGCCGTGGTTATAAGCCTGGTAGGTTTAGCTTTAACGTTAAGGGTGGTCGTTGTGAGGCGTGCAGAGGAGATGGATTAATAAAAATTGAAATGCACTTTTTACCTGATGTGTACGTGACATGTGAAAGTTGTAAAGGTAAAAGATATAATCGTGAAACCTTAGAGGTTTTATTCAAGGGAAAAAGCATTGCAGACATATTGGATATGAATGTTGATGATGCTGAAATTTTTTTTAAAGCTGTGCCTTCTATTAGGGATAAAATGACTGCATTAAAACGGGTGGGGTTAGGCTATATCAAAGTTGGCCAACAGGCGACTACCTTATCGGGTGGAGAGGCCCAAAGAGTAAAACTATCTAAAGAATTGTCAAAAAGAGCTACTGGTAGGACTTTATATATTTTAGACGAACCAACTACCGGATTGCATTTTGAGGATGTTAAGAAATTATTAGAAGTTTTACATGAATTAGTAAATCAAGGTAACTCAGTAATTGTTATTGAACATAATCTTGATGTAGTTAAAACAGCTGACCATATTATTGATATCGGACCTGAAGGCGGTGACGGTGGTGGCGAAATCATTTGTGTTGGAACGCCCGAAAAGGTCGCTAAATGTGAGAAAAGTTATACTGGTCAGTATTTACGGGCATTACTAAATTAAAAAGTGAATTTAACTTTTATAACCTCTACTCTCAAATCTCTTCAACATAGCTGAGAAATCCTTATCAGCTCCATCTTCGTTTTCTACAAATTGTTTATATAGTTCTGTTGCTTTACTTCCGATAGGGGTGTCTGCGTCAACTAACTCGGCTGCTTGCTGAGATAATAATAAATCTTTTAACATTAAAGTTGATGAAAAACCTGGAATATAATCATTATCAGATGGTGACTTTGGTCCCACACCTGGAGCTGGGCAATAAGAATTCATACTCCAAGAATAACCAGAAGATGTTGAAACCACGTCATACATTTTTTCTCTGGATAAATTTAATTTATCTGCAAGCGCAAAGGCTTCACAAGTTGCAATCATTGTAGCACCAAGTATCATATTATTACATATCTTTGCTGATTGTCCACTTCCTGATGGGCCACATAGAACTGCTTTTTGCCCCATTATATCAAATAGTTCTTTAGCTAACTTAAAGTGTTTTTCCTCTCCCCCAACCATGAACGTCAATGTCCCGGCCGCAGCACCGCTTATTCCCCCCGAAACTGGGGCATCAAGGGCTCCTATACCAGCGTTATTAGCCAGTTTTGCTACATTTCTTGAACTTTCCACATCTACCGTGGAACAGTCTAAGAAAATTGTATTTTTTTTCATCATATTTATTGCTTCATCAGCAACTGTTTTGAGAATTTCACCATTTGGCAACATAGTAATAACGATGTCTGCGTCACTAACGCATTCCATAATACTATTTGCTTTATTTAACTCATTTGGAATTTTCGTGGTTATATCGTATCCTGTTACTTGATGAGAAGCAGACACTAGATTTAATGCCATCGGGGCTCCCATATTTCCTAAACCGATAAAGCCAATTTTCATTTTAACACCTTTTCAAGATTCAATTCATTTTCTTTTAACGATTCTAACATGAAATCAATATTTTCAATTGATACATCTTCTAAGCTTTTATTCTTCCATTTAGGTTTTTTATCTTTCTCAATTATTTGTGCTCTTATACCTTCCAGGAAATCACCATATTGAGTCGCCCTGTAAGTGAACCTATACTCAATATTTAAAGCATCTCGAATACTATTTGAATTTTTAAGTAAATTTACTACTTTGACTGTGCAAGCCACTGACAGCGGGGATGATCTATTAAGATATGAAAGGCTTTCTTTGGTAAATTCATTTTTATCATTTTTCAACGCTGAATTAATTTCAAAAATTGAATTCTTCATAAAATATTTTTTTATTTTCGTAGCATTGATCTTAAGAAAGCTTTCACTGGTTTTTTCACTGTAATCGATTATTCGTTTCCAGTTTCCGGTCTCACTAAGTATAGTTTTCAAATTGTGCCAATTATCTTGTGGAATAAATGTATCAGCAAAACTTGCATATATTGCGTCTTCTGGCCCCATCCTTTTACAGGTTGTACCTAGGTAAATTCCGAGCCCCTCTGGAGCATTAGATAAAATCAAAGATCCTCCAACGTCGGGCATTAAACCAATCCCACATTCTGGCATAGCTATCTGAGTATTTTCACAGACAATTCTGTGACTTGCATGGCAACCAATGCCTACACCACCTCCCATAGTAAACCCATGTAAAAAACTGACAATTGGCTTAGTGTACTCATAAATTTTGGCATTTACTCTGTACTCATCTTTCCAGAATTTTTGCCCAAAACCATAGTTTCCTTTTTTACCTTCTGCATATAAATCTACGATATCTCCACCTGAACAAAACGCTCTATTACCTGCAGAATCAAATAAAACTAATGAGACTGAATGGTCTTCTCGCCACTCCTCTAAAGCATTTTCGATTTTCAATATCATATCATAAGTCAAAGCATTAAGCGCTTTAGGTCGATTTAATGTTATCCAACCAGCTCGACCTACTTTTTTTATAATAATATCTGGCATTAAGTATTTTCATCAATAAGGGCACGAGATATGATCATACGCATTATTTCATTTGTTCCTTCTAGGATTTGGTGAACCCTTAAATCTCGAACTATTTTTTCAATCCCATAATCACTTAGATATCCATACCCTCCGTGCAATTGGAGGCATTCATTGGCAACATTAAAAGACACGTCAGTCACAAATCTTTTTGCCATTGCACAAAACTTTGTTGAGTCGTTTGCGTTATTGTCAAGTTTCCAAGCTGATTGTCTAAGAAAAGTTCGGGCTACCTGCATATCAGTTTCAAGGTCGGCAAGCTTGAATTGAAGAGCCTGAAATTGATTAAGTTTTTTGCCAAACGCATTTCTCTCACTCATGTATTTTATAGTACTATTTAAAGCTGATTGAGCCCCACCTAAAGCTGATGCAGCAATGTTTATTCTACCACCATCCAGACCACTCATTGCATAAGAAAAACCCAACCCTTCTTCACCCAACATGTTATCAAATGGAACTAAGCAATCATCCATTTGCACTTGTGCGGTGGGCTGAGATCTCCACCCCATTTTATCTTCTGGAGTGCCAAAGCTGAGACCATCGGATTTATCCTTTACGATGAAAGCTGAAATACCTTTTGGGCCAGTTTTTCCAGTTCTAGTCATTATGATATATGCGTCAGAGTATCCTCCACCAGATATAAAAGATTTTGTACCAGTCAATGAGTAGCCCTGATTTGTTTTTGACGCTTTTGTTTTAAGTGACGCTGCATCTGAACCTGAGTCAGGTTCAGATAAGCAGTATGAGAATATTGTCTCCATAGTACACAGCTTTGGAAGCCATTTTTCCTTTAACTCATCAGACCCAAATTTATCAATCATACCCCCACACATATTGTGTATAGTTAAAAAAGAACCAACACTGGGGCAGGCCATTGCAAGTGCTTCAAAAATAAGTGATGCACTAAACCTGTCCAATCCAGATCCACCATACTTCTCAGAGACATAAATCCCTCCTAAGCCTAAAGATCCAGCCTTTTTCCATAATTCCTTGGGTATAGTGCCTTCTTTTTCCCAAGTTAATGCATTCGGTGCAATAAATTCTTGACCGAATTCATATGCCAAATCGAAAACTGCTGTGTTCTCTTCAGTTAAAGAAAAATCCATATTTTGAGTTCCTCGACTTGTTTTTTTTCTTACCTTATGCGTGCTATTTAGTTTTTTAAAAAACCTGCATTATCTAAGAGATATGGCGTTCAATTATTCCATTATTGGAATAGAGAATTCGCCACCTTCCTTTATACCAGATGGCCAACGTGACGTAACAGTTTTGGTTCTTGTGTAAAACTTAAATGCATCAGGACCATGCTGATTTAAATCTCCAAACGCAGATTTTTTCCATCCACCAAAAGTGTGGTAAGCTAAAGGCACTGGAATTGGGACATTGATCCCAACCATACCTATATTGACCCTGTTTGCGAAGTCTCTAGCAGTATCTCCATCTCTTGTGAAAATAGCAGTTCCATTTCCATATTCATTATCCATAGCTAAGCTCAATGCTTCTTCATATGTTTGCGCACGTACAGTTGATAATACGGGGCCAAAAATTTCTTGTTTATAAATGTCCATATCTTTTGTCACATTGTCAAAGAGATG
>CAJWHE010000083.1 GCA_913041145.1 uncultured Paracoccaceae bacterium | reverse complement strand
GAGGCAATGAGAAAACTAACTTCAGAGGCAGGTTTAGAGAATTCAATTATAATAAATACCTGCGCTGTTACTGCCGAAGCAGTAAGAAAATCTCGCCAAGAAATACGTAGCTTGCGGCGTAAGTTTCCTGATTCGAAAGTGATTGTTACTGGTTGTGCAGCCCAAATTGAGCCGCAAAGCTTTTCAGATATGCCTGAAGTTGATTTTGTTGTAGGAAATTCTGCTAAAATGGATGTTGCTACTTGGAAAACTCTCTCGATCGACAAGTCCTTTGGAACTGAAAACGTACTAGTTGATGATATTATGTCTGTTAGAGAGAATTCTGGACACCTTATCGATGGGTTTGGAACGCGTAGCCGCGCATATGTTCAAATACAAAATGGTTGCGACCATCGCTGTACATTTTGTATTATCCCTTACGGTCGTGGTAACTCTAGATCCAGCCCAGCTGGTGTTATTGTTGATCAAATAAAACGCCTCGTTGGTAATGGTTTTAAAGAAATTGTATTAACTGGTGTAGATTTAACTAGCTGGGGTGCTGATTTACCAACAGCTCCATCTCTTGGAAATTTAGTTTTAAGAATTCTTAAGCTAATACCCGACCTGGAAAGGTTAAGATTAAGTTCAATTGACTCTATTGAAGCAGATGAATCCTTATTGGAAGCAATAGCCAATGAAACACGTTTAATGCCCCATCTACACTTAAGCCTCCAAGCAGGAGATAATATGATTCTGAAGAGGATGAAAAGGCGGCATCTTAGAGATGATGCAATTAAATTTTGTGAAACAGTAAAAAAGCTACGTCCAGAAATGACTTTTGGTGCAGATATTATTGCTGGGTTCCCAACAGAAACTGATAAAATGTTTGATAACTCACTGAAGCTTGTTAAGGAGTGTGATTTAACTTGGTTACACGTGTTCCCATACTCACCTAGAGTCGGAACACCAGCTGCAAGAATGCCTCAAGTCAATAAATTAACAATAAAAAATAGAGCCTCTCAACTTAGGGCTTTGGGTAAAAATCAGGTAGAAAAACATCTTAAGTCAGAAATAGGGAAGACACACGATATATTAATGGAAACCCCTCACGTTGGAAGAACAGAGCAATTTACTGAGGTTCAATTAAAAATTGAACAAACTCCCGGACGAATAGTAAAGAAAACAATTATTGGTTTTGAAGGCTTAAAACTCATAGCCTAATACTACCTAAAAGTAGGAGAAAAAATGAAACTCTACTCAAGCCCACTATCTCCATATGGTCGCAAAGTTAAGGTTGTACTACACGAAACCGGCTTACTAGAAGATATTGAATTTGTGGTATCAGAAATCCCTGGTACACCGCTAAATCCTGATGGCGGTCCAATCCAACATAACCCCTTAGGAAAAATCCCCGTGTTGGTACGAAGTGACGAGACAGCTCTATACGACAGTAGAGTTATTTGCCGCTACCTAGACAGTATATCTAACTTAAACCTCTATCGACACGGTGATGAGCACTGGAAATTACTTTCTTTAGAGTCTACGGCAGAAGGCATAATAGATGCCGCACTACTTATGGCTTACGAATGGCGTATGCGGCCAGAGGAGTTAAGGTTTCCTGCATGGGTCGAAGGGCAATGGGGAAAAATTGAACGCTCACTTACAGTAATAGAAAATCGTTGGATGGACACACTTGAAAGCTCTATAAATATTGGTCAGATAGGTGTGGGCTGCGCTTTAGGTTATTTAGACCTCAGAAATTCTGATAGGGGCTGGAGAAAAGAGCATAAAATATTGGCTGATTGGTTCTTAAAGTTCTCTGAACGAGAAAGTATGGTTAGCACAGCCCCAACTTTGCAAGTCACTTAAGAAATTTTATCTTAGTTGTCGTGAAGCTTCCGCCAAGGCAATAGCAGCACTTATAGCTATATTTAAGCTTCGTCCATTTCCTGGCATAGGGATGTAAACTCTCTCGTGTACCTCCTCATGAATATGCTCTGGAACACCTGCACTTTCTCTTCCTAAAATTATACAATCCTTTGATTCGAAATTAAAATCCCAAATACTCTTACTACTTTTAGTACTCATCAAAACCAATCTATTATTTTTTATTAAAGCTTTAGATTTAAACTTTTGCCAACTATCGTGCCTATGAATAACTGCCTTATCAACATAATCTAACCCCCGGGATTTTAAAAGTTTTAGTGAAAATGGAAAGCCACAGGGATCTATAACATTTAATGGGGTGTCAAAGCATACGCCTAATCGTACTAGAGAACCTAAATTAGGAGCAAAATCCGGCTCATAAGCGGCTAATTCAATTAGGTGCGACAAATGGCTTCCTCTAATCAAGTTTCACGTCTGGACGAGTCAGTGTCTCAGAATATATCTAACCTCTATAACTATTTAATTTAAGATGTTATTATAAATTGTACGAAAACTATAAATTATTAGCGAAACGAAGGATAATTTTTTGATGTCCCATGCAGATGAAACAGAGGGTACACGCCGTGACTTTATCTACTATGCCACTGCAGGTGCTGGAGCAATAACAGCAGGTGCAGCTATATGGCCATTAATTAATCAAATGAACCCAACCGCTGATGTCCAAGCCCTCGCTTCAATAGAGGTATCAATAAGTGATCTCGAACCAGGGACGCAAATTACCGTTAAATGGTTAGGAAAGCCTGTATTTATTCGAAGGCGTACCCAGGCAGAAATAAACGAAGCAAGAAAAGTAGAAGTTGGTGATTTACCAGATTCGGATGCTAGGAATAACAATATTGGGACAGCTGACGCTACAGACAAAAACAGATCCTTAGATGAGAGCGGCGAGTGGCTTGTTATGATGGGAGTTTGCACTCATCTCGGATGCGTACCCTTAGGGGACGGGGCTGGGGACTTTGGGGGATGGTTTTGTCCATGCCACGGCTCGCATTACGACACAGCTGGAAGAATTAGGAAAGGGCCTGCACCAGAGAACCTCCCTGTCCCAGTATCTAAGTTTTTAAATAACAACACTATTAAACTCGGTTAGGGAGATAATTTATGGCTGGTATCCCACATGATCATTATGAACCAAAGACATCAGGTCAGAAATGGTTAAATAGTCGGCTTCCTATAGTTGGACTTTTATATGACACTTTAACATTCCCAACCCCAAAAAATCTAAACTGGATGTGGATATGGGGGATAGTATTAACATTTTGTTTAGTACTACAGATAATTACTGGTATTGTTTTAGTGATGCACTATACGCCTCATGTTGATGTAGCTTTCGCCTCGATTGAGCACATTATGCGAAATGTGAATGGTGGTCATATGATAAGATACATTCATACTAACGGTGCTTCTTTATTTTTTATTGCTGTCTATGCTCACATTTTTAGAGGTCTCTACTATGGTTCATATAAACCCCCTAGAGAGATTACCTGGATAATTGGTATGCTAATTTACCTGCTTATGATGGCCACAGCATTCATGGGTTATATACTTCCGTGGGGTCAAATGTCATTTTGGGGAGCAACAGTTATAACAGGGTTGTTCGGAGCCATACCCGGGATCGGCGAACCAATTCAAACTTTATTACTTGGTGGCCCTTCCGTAGATAATGCAACACTTAATAGATTTTTCTCGTTACATTATCTGCTCCCTTTCATCATAGCCGGTTTGGTTGTAGTTCATATTTGGGCGTTTCATACGACAGGAAATAATAACCCAACTGGCGTTGAAGTTAGACGTACATCAAAAGCAGAAGCGCAAAAAGATACTCTTCCATTCTGGCCATATTTTGTAATGAAAGATCTCTTTGCTCTAAGTGTGATAATGGTCATTTTCTGGGCGATAGTAGGTTTTATGCCAAACTATCTGGGTCATCCTGATAACTATATGGAAGCAAACCCACTCGTTACTCCAGCACATATTGTCCCTGAGTGGTATTTTTTGCCGTATTACGCAATCCTTAGGGCTTTCACTTCAGAGGTTTGGGTCGTTCAATTTGCTGGGTTTTTAAGTGGCGGTATCATAGATGCTAAACTCTTTGGTGTTCTTGCGATGTTTGGGGCAATTGGTGTACTGTTCGTAGTCCCTTGGTTGGACAGCTCTTCTGCACGATCTGGTAGATATAGACCAATGCTAAAGTGGTGGTTTGGCTTACTAGTTTTCGACTTTTTTGCCCTAATGTGGCTTGGCGCAATGCCTGCTGAAGAGCCCTATGCAACTTTTTCACTTATTGCTGCTTCCTATTGGTTCGCATACTTTTTACTAATATTGCCTATCTTAGGTCTAATAGAAAAACCTTTAACTCCGCCTGAAACAATAGAAGAAGACTTCAATTCACATTACCCAGTTAAAGATAATCCTCCTGACCCAGTAACGAACCTAACAAAATAGAGGAAATAATCGTGTTAAAAAAATTCTCCTTCATAGTCGTTTTGTTCTTATCTTTTACAGGAGCATCCTTTTCAGCGGGTAAAGAAGGCCACACTCACGATGTTGATTTCTCGTTTGAAGGTCCCTTTGGTACATATGATCAGATGCAACTTCAGCGTGGACTACAAGTTTATACCGAAGTCTGCTCTGCCTGCCATGGCCTAGAATACGTACCAATGAGAACAATCTCTGATGAGGGCGGTCCAGGATTGCCTGTGAATCAAATGAAGGCTTATGTCGCAAATTTTTCAATAAATGACGAAAGTGCTAATATTAATCTGTTTGATCCGGTCTCTGGCGAATATAGAGCACTAAAGCCGTCCGATAATTTTCCAAAGAACAATGCGGCTGGGGCACCAGACTTATCATTGATGGCAAAAGCACGTGCTGGTTTCCATGGGCCTTATGGATCAGGTATCAATCAACTTTTTAAAGGAATTGGTGGTCCTGAATATATTGCCTCTTTACTCACTGGTTACACGGGTAAAGAAAAAGAGGAAGCAGGGGTTACTTTATATGCCAACACAGCTTATCCAGGTGGCTGGATAGGAATGGCTCCGCCGATTTACGGGGATGATGTGACTTACGCTGATGGACACTCAACATCAATCCATCATATAGCTGAGGATGTTTCTGCTTTTCTAATGTGGACAGCTGAACCTAAGCTGAACGCAAGAAAGCATACTGGTTT
>CAJWHE010000082.1 GCA_913041145.1 uncultured Paracoccaceae bacterium | reverse complement strand
GTTGATTAATCTGAATCAGTAAAAGGAAAAACAAAACTATGATAAAAGGTCTTATTGCCCCTATTCTTAGTCCGTTCGATGATAATCTGGATTTTAACCAAGAGCTTTATAACCAGCTAGCAAAGAAACTTCTTGAGACTGGTTGTTCAGGGTTGGCACCTTTTGGAACAACTGGGGAGGCCTTGTCAGTTAGTAACTCTGAAAGAAAATCTGCACTTGAGGGCTTGGTGAAGTTTGGTATCGATCCGTTAAAGCTAATACCCGGTACTGGCTTATGTAACTTACCTGACACAATTGATCTTTGTAGGCATGCTCTAGGTCTTGGTTGTAAGGGGGTTATGACTCTTCCTCCGTTTTACTTTAAGGGTATGAGTGATGATGGCCTTCACGATTACTATGTCAAACTTATTGAAGGAATTAATGATACAAATTTAAAAATTTACCTTTATCATATCCCACAGGTTTCCGGTGTCGGACTATCAATCGACTTAGTTCGAAATCTTCATACTGAGTTTCCTGATACTATCGTTGGTATTAAAGATAGTTCTGGGGACTGGGAAAATACAAAGGCACTTTTAGGTATAAAGGGATTAATTGTTTATCCTGGAGCAGAATTACCAGTAATTGATGCTATTCGTTTGGGTGCCCCTGGGTGTATTTCAGCGACGGCAAACCTCAATGGCACTGATATTGCCGAAGTAATAGACCTATGTCATGAAGAAAAGTGGGAAGTAGCTGAGGCTAAACATGAGAAAGTGCGTGCTGTACGCCTAATGTTTCAGGATTACGCACCAATCCCAGCCCAAAAAGCTCTACTGGCTAAAGCTACTGGACATAGTGAGTGGGAGAATTTGAGACCACCTATGCAACCAATGGCTACGGATAAGTTGGCTAAACTTACTGACAGTTTGGCTAAAGATTTTGATATGCATTTTTAGTAAAAAAATGTTAAGACTTATTTAAATTATCAAAAGATTTAACCAATTTGCTTTTATTGCAGGTTTATCTGAATCTTTAATTTCAACCGTTATATCCCACTTTGTTAAAATTTGGTTTTCATTCCGGTGTGTAATTTCATTCAAAACAAATCTGCTTCGTATTTTTGCTCCAGCACGAACAGGAGCGATGAACCTAATTTTATCAAAACCATAGTTTATAAGTACGTTTACACCTTCAATCTTTGGTTGGGCATCACTTGCCATTTTTACTAGCATTGATAGTGTTAAAAAGCCGTGCGCTATAGTTCCACCGAAGGTTGTCTCGTTAACTGCTCTTTCTGGATCTACATGAATAAACTGTTCATCCTCAGTCAACTTTGCAAATCTGTCTATTCTATCTTGATCTAATATTATCCAAGAAGATATACCGAGCTCCCTACCAATAAGCTTTGTTAGTTCAGTTACATAATACTTTTTCAACGTTAATCTTCCTCGAAAATTCTAGACCCAGTTTCAATATTTATACCCCCACTTAAGGGTAAGATAGACCCGGTTACATAAGATCCCGCATTGCTTGTTAAAAATATTACAGCCCCGGCTATGTCGTTTTGACTACCTACGCGGCCAAGAGGTACATTTTGTCCGACTTTTTGACGTTTTTCTGGATCAGCTGTCGCAAAAGCTGTCATATTGCTAACAAAAGGCCCTGGAGCCAAGGCATTTACCGTAATCTTTTTGGAAGCTAACTCTTTTGCCAAAACCTTTGTAATTTGATGAACAGCTGCTTTTGACGCTGAGTAACTATAGGCACCATCGCCCATTGGTATCTCTCCCATAACAGAGCCAACATTTATTACTCGGGCGGGGTCTTCATGTGTGGCTGACTTTTCTAGCAAGGGGATTAAAGATTGAGTTAAAGAGAAAAGCCCTGCAACATTTAAAGACATTACTTTTTCCCAAGCACTATGAGGAAAACTTCCTAATGGGGCACCCCAGCTCCTACCAGCATTATTCATTAAAATATTCAACTGTCCGGTTCTAATTTTTATTTCTTTAACGACGGCTTCTACGCCAGCTTCTGAGGATAAATCTCCTTCAAAACTCTCAACAATACCTTTATATCCTTTTTGATTTAATTCTTCTGCTACACTTGCGCATAATGAACCTTTCCGGCTAGCGATTAATACGCGAGCACCAGCCATGGCCATAGCTTCTGCTGCCATTCGTCCGATCCCAGTTGCTCCACCACTGATAAATGCTATTTTTTTGTCTAAATTAAAGAGATCATGGATATTCATTTTGTATCCTTAATTAAAAAGTGATTTTTGTACATATTCCTGAGAGTAAGTTTTGAAACTTTTCCTGTGGCAGTTAGCGGTAAAATTTCAGTAAAAATGATATCATCAGGGATTTGCCATTTTGCAAAATGCTTGCTTAGCAAATTTTGAATAGAACTTTTATCAGGTGTAATTCCGTTGGTGGGTATTACTATTAGTATGGGCCTTTCCCCCCATTTTGGGTGAGGGGCAGCTATTGCTGTGCAGTTTGCAATGTCTGGGTGTGATATTGCTATATTTTCTATATCCAGAGAGCTTATCCATTCTCCACCTGACTTGATAAGATCTTTAGATCTATCTACGATTGTTAAGAACCCATCACAATCTATTGTTGCTATATCCCCGGTTGAAAACCATCCATCTGTATCAAAAGCCTCTCTAGTTGCTTCAGCGTTATTAAAGTAGCCAGCAGTAATGGCATGCCCGCGAACATATAAATCCCCCTGAGAAATTCCGTTGTGAGCTAGGATGGTTCCTTGGTCATTAACAATCTTTAATTCTACTCCAAATAATCTCCTACCATGTTTAGCTTTAATATCTAATTTGTCTTGTAGGCTTATGTCTTTCAGTTTGTAAGGGATGTTTCCCTGCGTACCAACCGGACTCATTTCTGTCATGCCCCAAGCATGGCAAACGTTTATATTTAATTGTTCAAAATCTTCGATCATAGCTCTTGGAGCTGAGGCACCACCGATCACAACATCACCAAAACCAACTGGAGGGCGTTGTTTTTTTGATATAGTTTGGAGTAGGTTAAGCCAAACAGTCGGGACACCCCAGGCAGAGTAAACTTTCTCTGTTTCCATCAAATTAAATAAGCTGTCACCATCTAACTTTGGTCCAGGAAAAACTAATCCTGCTCCTGTTAATGGGGCTGCATACGGCAATCCCCAAGCATTAACATGGAAAAGTGGCACAACAGGTAATATTTTTTTACCTTCTTTTAGCGCATCGGGTAAAGAAATTGCGAGCATCATTGCGTGCAAAACTGTTGATCGGTGACTATAAAGAGTTCCTTTTGGCTCACCAGTGGTACCAGAGGTGTAGCAAAGGGAGGCTGCTGTATCCTCGTTAAAGTCTGGCCAGTTAATTTTTTGAGGTTTGTCTTTTAACAGCTCTTCGTAGCACATAGTTTTTAGACTAGTTTTAGGCATGTGTTTTTTATCAGTTAGGATTATAATTTTCATTTCTAGGGGTAATCTGTCTTTTACCGCTTCAAGTATTGGTACGAATGTCAAATCAACAAACAGTAGGAGGTCTTCTGCGTGATTTATTATATATGTGAGTTGGTCTGAGGATAGCCTTGGGTTTATTGTATGACAAACAGCCCCTATACCAGAAATTGCATAATACAACTCTAAGTGACGGTAGCCATTCCAGGCTAACGTAGCAATACGGTCTCCTGGTTTAACGCCTATTGAGATCAGGCCATGGGCTAGCTGTGCCATTCGCTTTGATATATCTAGATAGTTAGTACGATGGATGTCACCCTCACTTCTAACAGAAACAATTTCTGCACTTGGATATGCCTCGGCTGCATATGTTATAATGTCAGAAATTTTTAACGGGCGATTCATCATTAAACCTTGCATGATTAAGGCTCCCTCCTTAGTAGGTTAAACAATTGATAATGCAGTTTTACTATTTGTAAACAATAGAAAAAAGTCTATTTTTTATTAATACATTGCACTATAGATTACTTTTAAAGAAAAATATTACTATTAGTAAGTTACTGGAGAGAATTTTTAAATGCTTATTGAAGATAAAATCGTAAGAGATTTCGTAAAAAATGAAATTAGTTTTGTTACAACGGTGCCTTGTAAGCAGTTAGCAGGAGTAATCGAAAAAATTGAAGATTCTAAAGATATTTATCATATTCCCTCTAATAAAGAAGACGAAGGAATGGGTCTTTGTGCTGGTGCTTACTTGGGTGGGAAAAGGCCTGCGATAATTATGCAAAATACGGCGATTGGAGTTACAATTAATACGTTGGTAACTCTGACGCAATTTTATCGTATGCCATTACCTATGCTCATAAGTTACCGAGGAGAGCTTGGAGAACCCGTAGCATGCCAGGTTGAAATGGCTGTTCACACTAAAGCTCTTCTAAATCAATTAAATATTCCTACTTATCATTTTCATAAAGAGGGTGATGTGGAGGAGTTAGACAAAATTCTTCAATATACTTTTATGTGTAATAAGCCAGTAGCAATTTTGACTGATGCTACATTTTGGAAAGGTTACTAAGATGATAAGATCAGAAATATTAAAAGAGTTAAAACCTTTGCTTTCAGATCAATTAGTTGTTTGTAATATAGGTCTTCCGAGTCAAGAATTACATATGATCGATGACCAGCCAACCAATTTTTATATGTTGGGAACTATGGGCTTGGCATCCTCCATTGGTTTAGGTTTGGCTTTATCCCAAAAAGAAAAAGTTATTGCCATTGATGGGGATGGATCGGTGTTAACTAATTTAGGGACATTACCAACAATTGCAAATAATGTTGCAGATAATTTTATTCTCTTAATTATAGATAATGGTAGTTATGGCTCTACTGGAGATCAACCAACATATGCTGGAAAGAAGACCTCTTTAACAGATGTAGCAAAAGCGTGCGGATGCGAAAATGTAGTTGAATGTAGAGCTGAAAATACGCTTGATGTGATGAAAAAAGCTTTAGAGGGAAATCAAATGACAATAATCGTTTGCAAGTGTGAGTCAGGGAATGTGAAGGTTCCAGTTATTACAATGGATCCTGTTGTAATTAGAGATCGTTTTATGAAAGAAGTTATTTCTAAGAATACCTAAGATTAAGAGGCTAGTTTATAAAGTAAGTTTTTTCGGTCCCGTGGCTCAACTGGATAGAGCAATCCCCTCCTAAGGGATAGGTTAGTGGTTCGAGTCCACTCGGGATCACCAAAAA
>CAJWHE010000081.1 GCA_913041145.1 uncultured Paracoccaceae bacterium | reverse complement strand
TCTTTCATAACAAAAGAAATCGAACCTTGATATCTTTGCATAGCATTTGTTATCAACATCTTTTCGAATGAATCAACATATTCTTTTAAGGGACGTCCTTCTTCATTATAATGCGAAGTTAGTTTTGAATTATCATCAATTAAAATAGATGAAAGTGATACATACCCCCTTCGATTACCTGAAACAAATTTTTCAACAACACTTTTTAACTGACGTATATTTCCTGGCCACGGAAACTTTGATATTTTAAAAACATCATCCGTAGTCAGCTGAATCTCTTGAAGTCTATGTTCTGATGAATATAAACTAAGATAATGGTTAAATAACGCAAGGGTATCTTCAGGTCTCTCTCGCAGAGGCGGAATATCAATAATAAGGTCTGCCAACCTAAAATATAAATCTTTTCTGAGTGTATTGGTGGATGCACCATCCTTAGAGATTGAGTTATCAATAGAAATAATCCGTGTTCCAGATCCTATTTGATCATTTAGGAATTTTAACAACCAGTCCTGGAATTGTTTTGGTAATTTCTCTATATCTTCCAAAACAAGATCACCACCACAAGCCGACTCGATAAGTAATAGTTTTTCATTAACTAAAGAAAGAAAAGATGCATTATCTACAACTTCTGGGCTAAGAAATATATTGCAACTTAGTACCAAAGGGTCTTTATAAGATCTTGGATTAGCTCCAGAAAAAGTGTGCGCCAACATGGTTTTCCCTACACCCGTTTCACCCTTGATTAATAAATGTCTATTAGCTGAACCTATCTCTATGAGCTTCTCTGTTATTCTCTTCCATACCGTACTAACTCCAATGAGCTTCGTTAAATCCTTGTTTATTCCAAAAAAATCTTTTTTATACTTCTCAAGTTCCAGAGATGTTTGTCTTAATTTCATTGCACTTAAAGTTAATTTACTAATTTTTTCAGGTTCAAATGGTTTTTCTAGAAAATCATATGCTCCAATCCGCATTGCATGAACGGCCATGGGAACATCGCCGTGGCCAGTAATTAAGATCACTGGAATTTTTGGGTCTACACGGGTTAAACGCTGTAATAATTCCATTCCATCCAACCCCGGCATCCTAATATCACTTATAACAACTCCAGGATAACCATTACCAATAATTTTCAAAGCGCTATCAGCATCTGGAAAAACATCTGTTTCATATCCCGTAAGCGTCAACCATTGTGAAATTGATTCTCTGATATCTTTTTCATCATCTATAATGGCAACCTTAAAACCAGGAAACATTATTAAAACCTCATTCTTTTCTAATTATCTTTAGTTAATATGCTAAAATTATCATCTCTTAATAATGGCAATTCAATCTCGAATATTGCACCTTTAACTTCACTGTTTCTGGCAGTTAATCGGCCTCCGTAATCAGTAATTATGCTAGAGCTAATTGACAATCCTAAACCTAATCCATCACCCGCATCTTTAGTGGTGTAAAATGGTTCAAAAAGACTCTCAAAATCTTCAATTCCATTACCATTGTCTGAAATTCGTAAAATAGCATTCTCCTGTATTAATAACGTAATTACGATTACGGGCTTTTCTTCATCTTTAACAGCATCCAGAGAATTCCTAATTAGATTGATTAATACTTGCTCTAATCTAATTGGATCCCCTAAAACCATAACCTCAGTTTTTCCCAAATTTAGTTGTATCGTAATTAAATCTTGTTTCAGATTTAATTCCATTATCGCAATTGAATTAGCTACCACCTCTCTTAAATCAATTTTCACCATTGAATCACTAACTTTTCTCGCATGAGATTTCAATTGCTTGGTAATTACACTCATTCTCTCAATTAAATCATCAATTCTTTGTAAAGATGAAAGGGCTTCTTGAGTTCGCCTTCGATCAAAAAGAAGTTTAGCGGCTGCTAAATAAGTCTTCATTGCAGCAAGAGGTTGATTAAGTTCATGGCTTACCGCCGCAGACATCTCACCAAGAACTGCAAGTTTCTGCGATTGGATTAAGCTTTGCTCTACAACTTCTAAGTTTTGTTCAACTTTTTTACGAATTGATACTTCATTTTTTAAAAGTAAATTTAATGCCCTTAACTCATCCGACTCTTTTTTAAGCGCAATTGTTTGAGATTGGGCTCGGCGGTTTAACCCATAAAACAGCAACGCAACTATAATTGAAAAAATCATTATCTCTATTGCTAGAGCTGCATTTACACGCTCTCGAACACTTTTATAGCTCGAAAACGAAGAAAGCTCCCAGCTATTATAAGGTATACTTACGTCAACTCTCATAACTGCCTGTCCATCAAGAAAATTATTGAGAGTATTTAACTCAAGATACTCACCAGCTAAATGAAAAGCTCGATTAAGAGCCGTCTTAGGCTCTTTCAAGAGAAGCGCTTCAGATATATTTTTACCTTTCCAGCGTTGTTCTGTTGATATTACAACCTGTCCATTTGCGTCAGCAATCAGTACAGCCTCAAACGGGGAGCGCCATCTTTCTTCAAATTGGGTTAAATTCACATCAGCAACAATATAACCAATACTCTTTCCTCTATCAACAATCGGGCGAAGGTATGAAAATTTAAAACTTTCTTTATTTTGTTGTTCAATTTTAAAAATAGTTGATTCATTATCAGACTTCAGCTGATGTGGGTCTATCATCACAACTTTTTTAGTAAAAGTAACTTTAGACGATGCCACCAAGTTTCCACCAGAATCAAAAAGTCTTAATTCACTTAAACCTATTTCACTTGCAAAACTGGCTAATCTTTCCGAAATTTTTTTATATTTATCTGTTAAAAGTCCAGAAATTATCATAGGATCCTGTGATAGTAGGAAAGGAACAATCTGACTTCTCTTTAACTCTCCAATTATTGCGTTTGCCTGTCTGACTGCTCTTAACTGACTTTGGGTTTTTGTTGTCTCCGCAAATCGTTCAGTTAAAAAAAAATTTGAGAATATTAGAACTATAAGTCCAATTAATATAAAACCGAATACCAATAATTTTTGTTTATGTTGTTCTATTATTAAATACATAAATTTGAACACAATATAATCATTGAATTAGTATTACCCCCTACAAGAGAACTACTCAACAAAATTGGTATAAATTATCTAAAAGATTCAAGTAAAGATAAAAATAAACTTCTTCCGTCGTTACTCTTATGGATCTTATTCACAGCTCTCTCAGGATGAGGCATCATTCCTAACACCCTCCTATTTCTTGATAGGACTCCAGCTATATTATTAATAGATCCGTTAGGGTTCTCTAAATACTTGAAAACAACTCTTCCGTTTCCTTCCAGCTCAGCGATTGTTTCAGTGTCTGCTATGTAATTACCATCGTGATGAGCAATTGGTATCTGTATCTTTTCGCCAAAATAGTACTTACTTGTAAAAATACTATTTGAATTTTCTACTAGCAAAGACTCCTGGCGACAAATAAACTTTAAACCTACGTTTCCTACCAGGGCACCAGGCAATAAACCCGTCTCACATAGCACTTGAAAACCATTACATATTCCAATCAAATACCCTCCACCCTTTGCAAACCTTAAGACTGCATCTGTAATTGGTGATTTAGCAGCAATAGCTCCACACCTTAAATAGTCTCCAAACGAAAAACCACCCGGTATGGCTAAAATATCTAAATTATTAGGTAATTCTATATTTTTGTGCCAAATAAATTCAACACTAAACCCTGTAGACACCAAGCCTTCAGCAAGATCTCTATCACAATTTGAACCAGGAAATATAATAATTCCTACCTTGGTCATATGTCTTCCACATGAAAGCTTTCTATTACCGAGTTAGCTAATAGTTTTTGACACATATCCTCCACCCTATTTTTTATTAGTATTTTATCTGTTTCCTCAAGCTCCAGCTCAATTACCTTTCCCTGCCGAACTTTTTTAACCTCTGCAAAACCCATATTTATTAATGCTATATTAATTGCCTGCCCCTGAGGATCAAGAAGACCATCTTTGGGCATAACATAAACACGAACTTTCATAACTTTTCTCCATTAAAGGTTTAAAAGAAAATCTTTTATCTTAACTTTATTTTACTAGCGTTGGCTTGGTGCTACCAACACTTAATTTTGGCATGATACCAAGCCTATCTGCAACTTCCGTATATGCATCTCTCAGATTACCCAAATTTTCTCTAAATACATCTTTATCAAGCTTTCTTCCTGTGTCCAAATCCCAGAGTCTACAACTATCAGGACTAATTTCATCCGCTACGACTAGCCGTTGAAAATCATTATCAAAAATTCTTCCAACTTCAATCTTGAAGTCAATAACTTTTATTCCTGCACCGTACATTACTCCAGAAATAAAATCATTTACCCTCAGGGCAAGGGCTACGATATCATCTAAGTCCTGTTGAGAAGCCCAATTAAAAGCAATTATGTACTCTTCAGGGACTAATGGATCTCCAAGCGTGTCATCTTTTAATGAAAACTCTACGATTGGCCTCGGTAATGCTGTTCCCTCTTTTATGTTTAGCCTTTTTGAAAGAGTCCCAGCTGCAAAATTTCGTACTATAATTTCTAACGGTACTATCTCGACAGCCTTTATTAATTGCTCCCTCATATTCAATCTTTTTATAAAGTGAGTCGGTATACCTATCTGACCCAAACCTACCATAAAGTACTCACTGATGCGGTTATTGATTACACCTTTGCCATCAATAATTTCATGTTTAACAGCATTAAATGCCGTCGCATCATCTTTAAAATATTGCACGAGTGTGCCTGGCTCTGGTCCTTCAAAAAGAGTCTTGGCTTTTCCTTCATATATTTTTTTTCTACGAGCCACTTTGAGTTCCTTAAATTAACACACGCTACGGTTACTAGTTTTAACTAAACAAATTTAGATTAATCTTATTCTACCAAAACAGTTCACACAAGGATTTAGGGAGCAATACATAACATGTTTTTATAATTATTTTACACATTATATTATTTTAATATTAAAATTGCTTTTATTTTATCTATTATTAAAATAAGTTTAAAATTTAGTAATTTGTTTAATGAGAAAAATGACTGAACACCTAAAGCAAGATAATAGGTTGAAATCGTTACTGGCTGAAAAACCGTGGCTTTTAGCAGATGGAGGGACAGGCACTCAACTATTTGAAATGGGCCTACTATCAGGAGAGTCACCAGAGCTCTGGAATGACACTAAACCTAATTCAATAAAAAGTCTTTATCAGAACTCTATAGATTCAGGATGTGATTTATTTCTAACTAATTCGTTTGGATCCAATG
>CAJWHE010000080.1 GCA_913041145.1 uncultured Paracoccaceae bacterium | reverse complement strand
TAAGCTCTTCTCTGTCAAGCATTTTATTAGCATATTCAAAAGTTCCTACCCTTATATGGCTTGAAGCTACTCGAGTTAGAATTGCTCCCTTAACATTGGATGAGCGCATAATAGATTCTCCCGATAAAACAACAGCTAAGCTTCTCGTTGAAGGAATATTTAAAGCATGCATCGCTTCACTAATGATGTGCTCACGAAGCATGGGTGCAAGTGCAGCCCGGCCATCACCGTTTCTTGAATAAGGTGTTTGTCCTGAGCCCTTTAATTGAACGTCAAAGCGTGTTCCATTTGGCGAAATGTGCTCACCAATTAAATGCGCTCTTCCATCACCAAGAATTGAGAAGTGACCAAATTGATGGCCAGCATATGCTTGTGCAATAGGACTAAAATTTTCCTGTAGCTCATTGCCAGAAAAGAGCCTTGCTAGAATTTTTTTATCATCATGGGGCACATTGATGTCAAGCGCTTTTGCTAATTTTTCATTAAAAATAACTAACTCAGGAGCAATAACTGGTGAAGGGCTTATAGGTGTGTAAAATTTCTTTGGGAGGTCGGTATAACTATTTTCTAATTGTTTTAGCCAACTCAGCCCATTTAAATTCTTGGGTGTATTAACTTTATTTAACTTATCCATTTAAACATATTTAATTTCTACTTTGTATCATCCTAAGGAAACTATATTTAAACCTGATATTTACTCATATGATTTAGCTTAAATCTCATAAAGTTTAGTAAACTTAAGCCAAGATTAAATTTATTTATTTTCACCTCTCTCACACATCAAAAATATACTCGAACACAAGTCAGGATATTGTTGTCCAAGTTTATAACACCCTTCAAGATATTCTTTTGAGATAATATCGGTTTGTAATAGCTGATCCCATTGAAAGTTCGCCAAAGCTTTAAAGAATATACCCGAGCGGTGAATAACCTTTAGCCCTGCTGCCACTGCATCACGCTCCAACGTATCCAATGAATAGGTGCATCGATGCCCATGCTCAGTCTCGGCCAGTGTGACGGCAGCATTATGCGTGATCAAACCCATCTTAACTGCAATCTGCCGAGAAGGGGCATTGGCATTCGGACAGACCAGAAAAAATCTTCCACCCTCAGCGAGCCATTCATCATTGATGCGTTTTAATACCAGCATAGGATCATCTAGATGTTCTAAAACATGAGTCAATACGATGTTGTCATATCTCTTGGGTAGGGACACTGTTTCAAAGCGCGAATTAACGAAATTAATTTTTTTGTTATTCACCTTACTCTTTGACTCCTCTATTGCAATATTAGAGGCTTCCACACAAGTAATATCATCAAAGTGATTTAATAATCGTTTAGTGAAATCTCCCTTATAACTTCCTAACTCAAGTAAACTACCTTTATTAAAGAAAGGTTCGAACGACTTAATCATATAGGGGTGTATTACGTCAAAGTCAAAGCTATAAGCGTATTGATGATCAACAGTATCTTTTATTTCTACATTATAATCACGCTCCATATTCACTTATATCCCCTTCAATAAATTTAATTTCATAAAAGAAGTTTTATCTTCAATTCTACTAACCATAAAGTTATGTTTTCCGTAAAATGCTATTGCATTAGCATTCTCGTTACCTACTTCAAGTATAACTTGCTCGAGACCAAGTGCCTTTATATGTTTGATACATTGTTTCATCAATTTTTTAGCCAAGCCTTTACCTTGCATCTCTTTAAGCACACTAACGCTGGTAATGAAGGCTGAGCGATTTTCGTTGTCATTACAATAAGATGCTATCAACGCTATCAATACATTTTCTTCCCATGCCTCAAATCTAACCGCTTTATCAGCAATCTTTTTTGAATACCCCTGTAACTCAACTCGCTCACTTAATGGGGGTTTAAAATTAGCCTCGCAAAGTTTCAGATGTTTTTCAATCTGAATCTCTGTTGCTCTATTAACATGGTATTCAATTGTCATGAGTCATTTTTCCAGCAAAGCTAAACCAAAGCCGTAACGCCCAAATTCATTTCCATTATACAGTAAGTATATTTTGTCGCCACATTCAAAAACATTTGGATAACACTGCATGTCAGAATCCCATTCACCTGAACTTTCATCGAGTCGCGGGTTCTCATCATCGCGCGTCCAGTTACTAAGATCATCTGAATAAGCGTGGCCAATACGGTAACCACGTCCTTTGCTATTTCTAAAATCAAACGATTCACGAAAGCAAAAAAACATATGATAACGACCATTAATCTCAACTACGGTAGGCAGTGCCTGGCTTTCGTCAGCGCCTAGCTGGTCAGTGATAATCTGCTTTGCTTCTTCCTTAACCCAATTGACTCCGTCAATTGAAGTTGCGTGTCCAATCTTATAGGTTCGGTCTGGTGGCAAATCGGAAGTGTAATTTTTCCAGCCAGTGCCGAATATGTACCACATATGAAATGTATCACCAATGACTTTTACAAAGCCATCACCCACCAGATAAGGTTCGTTTAATGAGGCTGCCAATATCGGTCCGTCTCCGAAACGTTGAAAAGTAAATCCATCATCATGACTAATGGCTAAACCAATAGCAGTATCCACTGATACTGATACCCGACGATTCCAGCCACAGGTATAACCAAATATTTTGCCTCCATGACGCATTACACTCATTGGAAAAATGCCATGTTCATCAAAACAACCAAGATCACCAAGAGGGGCGACTGTTTTGTCCGATATACGAATCACACCATTCAGATCCTTACACATATCGACAAAAGCTATATGACTAAGGTATTTGCCATTGCCCTTATCTATCGAACGAGTAGAGAAGTATATCCTGATAAAATCGTCGAATACCAAAGCCTGTGGGGATTGTGCGAATTGTATGCAAGAATTTGGCAACGCGTGCTGAGTTGGGTCAAATATCTTTCCAAGCTTCTTCCACTTCATAACAAAAACCTTACCCTAGCCTTCCGTCTAGCACTGCTAAACCAAAGCCATATCTACCCACTTGGTCGCCGAGATATGCCATATAAGTCTTGCCATCCAATTCGAACACATGGGGGTAACTAATCATCTCGGCATCCCAGCCCTCCTTTGATACATCAATACCAGCCTTCGTATCATCGCGCACCCAGTCAGTCAAATTAATGCTAGAGGCATAGCCGATGCGATAGCCGTTCTTCTTACTACGATAATTACTACTATAGCGGTAGCAGAAGAACATATGATATTTACCACCTGCATAAAATACATCCGGACTTGCTTGCGCTTCATCTTCCTCAATACGGCTCTCGATTAAATCCTTATTCACTTTAATCCAATTAATACCATCATTAGAAGTCGCCATTCGAATTTTATAGACAGGCTCAGCCCTACCCTCTTCTACCTTCCATTTTCGCCCCGCTATATACCAAAGATACCAAAGTCCATTGAAAGATCTAATTTTTGGTCCACTCAAGACGAATGGTTCATCCGGAGAGTAACTCAAAACCGGGCCGTTGCCAACCTTTGTGAAGGTGTTTCCTCCATCACAACTGGTCGCACAACCAATAGAGACGTTAAACGGTACTGATTCACAACGCGTCCACCCGGCGTAATAGGCTCGGACTTCATCGCCATTACGGATAACAGATACTGGATAAGTACCAAACTCATCAAACTCCCCCAAACCGCCCAAACTCAAAATTGGGTGTTCGGAGACATACCGCACCTTAAATAAATCAGCACGATCCAAATCAACATATGCGGAATAACTTACATACTGTCCATTTGTATCTGCAGGCGGTCGACATGAGAAATATATACGCATAAAGTCATCGAATACTAGCGTTGCCGGCGCCTGTGCAAATTCCTTAAGCCAACTGCGACCCTCTACAGTCTGTGGTGTGAAAACCTTACCTAATTTATTCCATTTAAACATTTATTCTATTCCCCTTCCTACAAATCAAATCAACTCATAACCTGAATCAATAGACTCTCGTAAAGCATCGAGTGAATTAAACATCATTACATCAATTATTGAAAGCCAAGGCACGAAACCGTTGCCAAACTGGCTATATTCGTATGGTTTTGATTTGATGAACTCAAGCTCTAACTCTCTTTCGGCAAAAGCATTCTTTGAGTAAAGCTCCATTCCGCCAATTGGATTAATATAGGTGGAAGCATCAACGGCCTCACATATGGCAATCACTTTGTCCTGGCTCTTCAATAAATGGTCAATAGCGATGCTTGACGAAACTTTTATCTCCGTCGTGATCCCCAAATGTTCACAAATTCGAAAGATTGAATGATGGATAAACTTAAACAAGTTTCGCTCTTCATATCTCATAATCTGCTCAATTAACAAAAAGGTCTTAGCAAAATTTGGAGCAAGACGGTATCCACCCCTGATCTGGTTAAGTAATTTATCAGGGCTGAAATCACCAGTTAACTGCCTATCACGCACATCCAAAAAATCTGAATCACTCTTCAATGGTAATGAAAACATGATGTCCTTACCATTCTGTAATATTCGATTACGATTAATCCAACCCTTTTTAGTGTACTTGATATTGTCATAGAGTATAAATATATCAACAGAATTTATAAGTTGGAAATAACCTAAATATGGAAGGAAATATGGCTGCATAATAGCTGTTTTCATCCGGTGACCCTTTATCAAAAAAAGTTATTTTCAACGATTAACTTATGAAATTAGTTTAAGATACTACATTAAAAATAGTAACTAAACTTTTCAATATTTTTAATTTACAAAAAGAATAAGTTTCATTGCTTCTTTTGAAAAGAATTTGAATAAATTATTACGAATTTATTTATAAATTTTTTCGACATCATCTTTTAAATTTACGTCCATTACCACAAATGCAAGGGGCATTAAAACCAACCATAGGCATGTTTTGAATTATCGGGTTTTTAGGAGGCAGCAAGTTGTATCGTTACAACAGGTTTCATAATCATCAGGCAATTCATTTGGTAATTTTTTACTTCTATCATTCATGCTATTTTAACTTTATAAACACCCTACTTATACAGAATGTAGTGTTAGAAATAGTCTTAAGAATGGTTACAACAAAGAGTGCTTAGGCATTAAAGAAAAAAGTCATGTAAAAAATCTAACTCTTACAACAGCATTTTTCTTTACAACAAGAGCATGTTTTTTCTGTGCAACATTTTGCAACTTTACAATTGCATTTGCATTTATCTTGTGTCATGACTTCCTCTACATTATTTAAATTTTAATATTAGTTGCTTATTTTGACAATGTCAAACAGAAACCCTTTTATATTCATGGGTTTATGTTCAATTTATTGGTGGAGCTGGGGGGAATCGAACCCCCGTCCGCAAGTCCTCTGCAGGCAGTTCT
>CAJWHE010000079.1 GCA_913041145.1 uncultured Paracoccaceae bacterium | reverse complement strand
TATTTGACCCCTCGATTAAATATGTTGATGTTCCTCCCTTTTGGGCAGGGACATTTGCTATAGCATTGATAGTTGGATCTTATGCTACTGAAACGTTTAGAGGGGCCTTTCTTGGTGTGGAGCCTGGAAGTATAGAAGCGGCTAGAGCCCTTGGGTTGTCAAATATCCAAACCTTTATTTATATTCGTATTCCTGAAATGTGGCGTATTGCTTTACCTTCTTTTGGAAATCATATGCTATCTTTGGTAAAAGATACTGCTCTCATCTCAATCATTGGTTTGAACGAATTATTATTTGTTGCCGAACAAGCTACCGCTACCACGGGAAAACCATTTACTATGTTTATAGTAGTAGGGTTAATTTATCTCGGTATTTCGACAGTAATTACTTTATTCGTTATGGGACTAGAGGCATATGGAAGAAGTCATTTGAGAGCGGTAAAATGAGTTTTGATATCTCCCTAATATTAGATAGTTTGCCCAAAATGTTATCTGGGATTGGGTTAACCTTCCAATTATTAATTTTATCTGGGGTTTTAGGATTATTTTTAGCGTTCGTTTTACTTTTAATGCGATTAACCGAAAAATGGTATTTCTCACTACCGGCGCAAGTTTTTATATATGTATTTCGGGGAACACCAATACTAGTTCAAATATTTATTATTTATTATGGCCTTCCTCAGTTTGAGGCTATACGAGAAAGTATATTTTGGCCTATACTTAGAGAGCCTTTTGGTTGCGCCATCGTTGCATTGACTCTAAATACTGGTGCCTATGTATCAGAGATTTTGAGAGGTGCGGTTCTAGCAGTGGATCGTGGTTTACTGGAAGCCGGGTCTGCGTTGGGTTTATCTAGAAATCAGCGCTTTATCTATATAACATCTCCCTTGGCAATACGGTTAGGAATACCCCCCTATAGTAATGACGTTATATCACTTTTAAAATCTACCGCATTAGCGAGTACAATTACTATCTTTGACATGATGGGCATTGCTCGTACGATTGTAGCTGAAACCTATGCACCTTACGAAATTTTTATTTCTTTAGCCATTATCTACATGATTTTCACTTTTTTCATTCAAAAGGGCTTTGGATATTTTGAAAACTTTATGAGTCGTCATGTAAAAAAATGAGGAAAAAATGACACAACCTTTGATACAAATGCAAAATGTAGATAAGTTTTTTGGGAGCTTCCAAGCTTTGAAAAATATTAACTTAGAAGTCCATAAGGGAGAACGCATTGTGGTATGCGGACCTTCGGGGTCTGGTAAATCTACTATGATACGTTGCATTAATCGTTTGGAAAAACATAACAATGGGAAAATATTTATTGCTGGTAGAGAGCTGACTGATAGTGAAAAAGATATTGATGCTGTTAGACGTGAAGTTGGAATGGTTTTTCAAAGCTTTAACCTTTTTCCACATATGACCGTATTAAGAAATCTTATGCTAGCTCCACAACTTGTGAGGAAAAATAATAAATCTAAAGCAAAAGAAATAGCTATGAAATATCTGGAGCGAGTTAAAATACCAGATCAGGCGAATAAGTATCCTAGCCAACTTTCTGGTGGACAGCAGCAGCGAGTTGCCATTGCAAGAGCTCTATGTATGAGCCCTGAAATATTACTTTTTGATGAACCAACATCAGCACTTGATCCAGAGATGATAAACGAGGTTTTAGAGGTAATGGAGGATTTAGCAAATGAGGGGATGACAATGATATGTGTTACCCATGAGATGGGATTTGCACGGTCAGTAGCAGATAGAGTTATTTTCATGGATCTTGGAGAGATAGTGGAGGAAGCTTCACCGCAAGAATTCTTTGAAAACCCTAAGAATGAGAGAACAAAGTTATTTCTTAGTCAGATTTTGAGTCATTAATTAAAAAAGGTTTCTAGCTATGACCACAGAACCAGCTGATACTTTTTCGAAGCATGGCGAAATAATGGCAGACTTGGCTAGATCTTTTATTCGACAGTCAATATTAACCAAACCCAAAATTGAATATAAAATTGATGGCAGTCCCGTAACCAATTTTGATAAAGAGCTAGAGGTAATATTAAGAAGATATATCCATGATAAGTATCCAGAGCATGGTATTATTGGTGAAGAATTACCCGCAGTAAACCCAAGCGCAGAATTTATTTGGTTATTAGATCCAATAGATGGAACTTTAGCATTCTTAACTGGAATACCAGTTTATGGCACACTAATTTCTTTACTTCATAATGGTTTTCCAATCCTTGGTATCATTGATATTCCAATGACTGGTGATCGATGGATAGGACAAAAAAATAAGAAAACACTTCATAATGGTAGATTTATTAAAACCAGTGATTGCAGTGTGTTAAGTGAAGCTACTCTATCAACTAGTAGCCCTGATTATTATGATGAGACAAACATCAATGTTTTAAAAACTCTTCAATCTGCTACGGTCCAAACAGTCTATGGCGGAAGTTGTGTCGCATATGGGCAAATAGCAAGTGGCAAGATAGATTTGGGTATTGACGCAAACTTTGATATACATGATTTCTTACCACTTATACCAATCATAGAGGGTGCCGGTGGTTTGCTGACTAACTGGCAAGGCGAAACTCTTTCAAAAGAGTCTGGTACAGAAAATATGCTTGCATCAGCAAACTCATATCTTCACGGCAAAGCTCTAGAAAAGATTAATCATATAAAGTAACCTTTATTCTTCAATGGCCAAAGGTATTTGGAAGTCCCCCAATAATCTTTTGACTTTAACCACTTCTTTAGTACCTACTTTACTCATCGTGACTTGAAGCCCAGAGGAGGTGATTTTTTTCTGGAAGAGGAACCGAGTAATATCAGTCTGTTATCTCAGTCCAGAGTAATATGTCGATATACCAGTCTGGGCTGCCCCATCCACGTGGAGTGGGATTCAACATTCGCTCCTAATCGTTCTGCTACTCGCTTGGAACTAATATTGTCTGGGTGAACTAAACTCATCAGAGGGCCTATATTGTGTTCACGAAAGGCCCAATTTCGTGCGAGGACTGCTGCCTCACTGGCGTAACCCTTACCATGGTTTTTGGTAGACAAGGACCAGCTAAGTTCGGGCTCATCGATAAGTGGTGATTCAAATAACCCAGTAAAGCCAAGGAGTTTATCTGATGTTTTATCAGCGATCACAAATATACCGATTTTGCGATCTATCCATTGCTCACGCATACCATCAAACTCTTTACGAGCCTCTTTATAACTCATCGCTCCCCCACCAATAAAACGCATCATAACTGGGTCAGAAACTAATGTGGTATATGGATGAAAGTCACTATCCTGCCAGCCCCTTAACTTAATTCGATCACTTGAAAGCACAGGTGTAAAATTGGGATTAAATGATGGTTGCATAATACTTTTTCCAACTCCATAGATCCACTACCCCAGAATTTACTAGTGAGTGAGTTTATTAAATAAATTTTTTTTAAACTAAAAATATTGTGTAGGGTTGTAAAGTGTTTGAAAATTAGAAAAATACTAGTGTGCGTGCCGCACTAATATGAATAATCAGTTTTAATTTGTATTACCCTCAAAAAATTACTAAAAATTGTTTAAATAAACTATAAGTGGAGATCTTATGTTGCAGACATTTATAGAACCTGGAGGTGTCTCTAATGTGCAAATCAAAAAGGGTAAAAAATTTAAAATAATAAATACTTTTGGGCATCAAGTTGTTGACGTTTGGGCCTTCAATTCAAATGACATGTCAGAATCACTTTCAATGCATCATAGCCGCTCTGCTTTGTATAAGATGTGGTTCCAACCAGAAGATACTTTAGTAAGCACACTTTTTGAACCAATTATTAAAATTATATCTGATACCTCTAATGGAGGTCATGACACGCTACATGCCGCCTGCAGTAAGGGAAGTTATAAATTCTATAATGCTCTTGAGCCCATATCAAACTGCACTGATAACTTAAAACTTACGTTAAATAGTTATAATTTTGAGCTTAATTATACTCCTTGCCCGTGGAACTTGTTTGAACATGCGTTTATTCAACCAAATGGTCGGTTAGAAGATAAACCGTCAACAGCACAGCCTGGTGATTTTGTGGAGCTTGAAGCTCAAAAAGACCTTATTATTGTATGCTCCGCTTGCCCATCTAGAGTTGGGAATATAAGTGCTTCTGACCCTAAAGGTGCAACGATAGAATACTAATCAGTTAATTAACTGTTTAAACAATAAAATTTTTGTTGGTGTGACTAAGTTTCACGTTCACTTAATATATGCTAGACAGCAGGCTGATTTAAGGCAATATGCTGTCCAAAAGTTAAAGTCAGTTTTGATTTCAACTTATTACGCAAAACTAATTTAGGAGTGATTTAATGAACTTGTCTCAGTTTTATATAAACGGTAAATGGGTGGATCCTGTAAAGCCAGAAACACTTGACGTCATAAACCCAGCAACAGAGGAAAGTGTTGGACGAATTAGTGTTGGATCTGCGCAGGATGTTGATGTTGCTGTAACAGCAGCGCGCCAGGCCTTTAACTCTTTTTCTAAAACGTCTGTCAATGAGCGCGTTGAACTTCTTACAGAAATAAGAAACGTTTACAAAAAGCGTTTTGACGAAATTGCGCATGCAATTATGACTGAAATGGGTGCTCCAATCAATTTAGCTAGTGGTGCACAGGCAAGCGTTGGGATGGCGCACTTAAAGACAGCCATTCGAGTTCTTGAAGAGCAAAAGTTTGAATACACTCATAACAATATGCTGATTAGAAAAGAACCAATAGGTGTTTGTGGATTAATAACGCCGTGGAATTGGCCAATAAACCAAGTTCTTTCTAAGTTAGGACCTTGTATTGCAGCGGGGTGTACAGCAGTTTTAAAGCCTAGTGAAATAGCACCACTGTCAGCAATAATTATCTCAGAAGTAATTCATGAAGCAGGAGCTCCCGCAGGCGTCTATAATATGGTGCATGGATATGGACCGATTGTTGGTGAAGCAATGTCAAACCACAAAGATATAGATATGATGTCGTTTACTGGTTCAACTCGAGGTGGTATTGCAGTAGCTACCGCATCTGCAAAAACAGTAAAAAGGGTGAGCCAAGAGCTTGGAGGTAAATCACCCAACATAATAATTGATGATGCTAAATTTAATGAGTCAGTGGCGAAAGGTGTTTCAGGGTGTATGTCGAATACAGGACAATCTTGTAACGCCCCTACACGAATGCTGGTACCAGCACATCGACATGATGAAGCATTAGAAATAGCAAAATCCGCAGCTAACGCTATGACTACGGGTGATCCAAAATTACAAACTACTGATATTGGGCCATTAGTGAGCGAAATGCAGTTTAATAAAGTCCAAGAACTTTTAAAGTCAGG
>CAJWHE010000078.1 GCA_913041145.1 uncultured Paracoccaceae bacterium | reverse complement strand
AGATAAAAATTAAAGCAAGTGGAGTGAATCCTATAAGTAAGTTGGACGTTTCTGCCCATGTACCAGCAATCTGGCCTGCAAAGACTTTACTTTGGATGTGTAACCCAGATTCTGAAAAATATATTGATCAAGAAGTTTCATTGCGAGACCCTAAGGTATTGAAACATGTTGGGTTATGCTAAATATGTTTCAGACCTAGTTACCAGTTGTTTTTGAAACCCTAATAGTTTCTGCGTTGAGTTTAATATGCAAAATAAAGTAAGAAAATTAGCTATAATAATTGGTTCAGGGCCATCAGGTTTAATGGCTGCAGAACAGTTAGCTTTAAAAGGCTTGGAAGTACTTGTTGTTGAAAGAAAACCTTCATTAGCTAGGAAGTTTTTAATGGCTGGAAAGTCTGGATTAAATTTAACAAATGACGATAAAATAGAGGAGTTTACGACTAAATTCTATGAAGCTTCAGAATGGATTGATCCAATATTAAAGAATTTTTGTCCGAAAGACGTTGTTAAATGGGCAGAGAGTTTAAATGAAAACTTATTTGTTGGTTCAAGTGGCCGTGTCTTTCCAGTGGCAATGAAGGCATCCCCTATTTTACGTTCATGGATCATTAAACTAAAAGGTGAGGGTGTTAGTTTTAAAACTGGCTGGAACTGGACTGGTTGGAAGGGAGATGATTTGTGTTTTGATACTCCTGAGGGTTCAAACCTTATTAGACCTTCAGTGACTGTCTTATGTTTAGGGGGAGGAAGTTGGCCACGGTTGGGCTCAAATGGTTTGTGGGTGGATGTATTGGAAAAGGAGGGAGTAGAGGTAGAGGAACTGAAGTCTGCTAATGTTGGTTTGCTGATCCCCTGGTCAAAGAAAGTAGAAGTCCATTTTGGTAAACCTCTAAAAAACATTGCTTTTAGTTCAGGAAACTTGGTGTCCCGTGGAGAGGCTGTGATCTCAAAGAAAGGTTTAGAAGGTAGTGCAATATACTCGATGACTAAGTCAATTTGGAATGGGAATAAGCTAATGGTAGACCTTCTACCTGACCTGACGGAGAATGTTATTTTACACAAAATTAATCAGAGAAAATCTAAAATAAGCTTTTCAAATTTTTTACGAAAATCATTAAAGTTAAGTTCTCAAAAAATAACTCTGTTTTATGAATTTGGAATACCTTTACCAAAAGATAATGAAAGCCTAGCATTTGTTTTAAAAAACCTTCAAATAAACCATCAAGGCCCTGGTCTTTTAGATGATGCCATCTCCACCTCTGGTGGAGTAAAGAAGAAATCCTTTAATAATAATTTAATGCTTAATGCCAGGCCGGGGGTGTTCGTTGCAGGAGAAATGTTAGATTGGGAGGCTCCAACAGGTGGGTATCTATTAACCGCATGTTTATCTTTGGGTTATTGGGCAGGTATTAATGCAGCAAAATGGGTCAATAGTTAAGCTCTATTAACAAAACGATAAATGAAAAATTCAAATTATTTAAGCTTTTATTACTAATTAATAATAACTTACCTTCTACTTATTAGAGATAGGCGGATCATAGCGCGTTCTACTCTGGCATTATTTGGAGCGTTTGAGTTTGATCGTAGCTCTATGTCTAGGTTGCATAATAAGCTAATAGCGGATGATAGTTTAGTGGAGTTCCAGGATTTTACCTGTCTCAACAATCTAGCACTTTTGTTAAATGGGACAGGAGGTTTTAAGTTTCTAATACCCATTTCTGGTCCGCTTGAATCATTTGAGACTCTGTAAAGCTTTTTAAAGTGTGTTGTGGTACTTACACAAATATGGACTAAATTAATACCTTGGGATTCTAACTTTTTTAATAAAGGACCAACTTCAGAGGTCCTACCTTCAGCTATTATATTTGTTGCTTCCTCTATTCCTGCTTCGATTAAATAAGGAGCCAGCTCTTTTGTTTCGTTGTAAGTTAGAGAAGATGAGTCAGAAACTTTATATAGACTGATCTTTTTTAAAGTTTGAGAAAACTCATCTGGGCTTAAAGACTGACCTAAATATAGGAGTTGCTCTAAAGCATCCTGTTCAATATGCGGAAGATTATATGTTTTTATTTCTGCGGCTACTTCCTCTTGAGAAGGGGGGTCGTCAAAAATAGGTGCTATATAAACGTTATTAGAACTTTCAAAAAGTTTTCTTAATGACGACCTTGGTGACAAAAGAGGTGCTGTAATTAAAATATGAGCGTCGCCGTTTTTTCTCTCCATTAAAACACTTTGAATTAGCGTAGCAAGACGATCAGAAGCATTTTCAATAAGAATACACCTTCTACCAGGGAAGAACCCTTGTGTCTTCATGGCATCAATTAATAGACTTGGTTCCTTTCGCAAATCACCCGCTGAAATAATTGTTAAACGCATTTCTTCTTTGGCTTTTAACCCTAGTAAAGCATTTATGAACTGATTTTTTTTCTTTTGAATTCTTGCAGGGTTAGCCCCGTATAATAAGAGTCCAGCCATTTGGGTGTCAGGTTTTAAAAAATAAGCATTTTTATTTTTTAGCAGCAGTTTCATTGATTGGTGTTGTAATTCATTATGATAGAAGTTGAAACTTGATCTGCTATTGACACCATAAGTCTGTCTTGCGCTGCTCGTGCTGCTGTTTCTGTAGCGAGAGTTTGAGAGGAAGCAGAATATGAAGTAAAGACTTTTAATTTATCACTAATAATTAACGCACCTGTTGAAATATTTACCAATTTAAAATTTGCATTCCCTATTAGGTTATATCTTGTGATACTCCCTAGGCTTCCTAAACCTTTGCTTGAAACCCCATATGACACTGAGAGACTAAATACAGGGTTTTCTAGTTGACCAAAATTTTCTTCAAGCTTTGAGTATAACATATAGTCATCTCTACTCCCGGGTTTAGGCAGTACAATTTTTCCTCTTAGGAATGCTGGTCCTACATCCGATTTATAAACGGGAGAAAATGAACAGCCGGTTGTGGCGAGCGATAAGAAAATAAATTTGCGACGATTATATAACGACATTAACTATACGTCCTGGTACATATATTACTTTTTTGGGCTGGCTTTCACCAAGAATTTTAGAAATATTAGAATTAGTTAACGCTAGTTTCTTGACTTCTTCGTGTGATAGATCGCTTTGGATTATAATCTCTGCTCTGCGCTTTCCATTTATTTGAATAGGAATTGTTGTAGTTTCCATTTTTAGGAGGGCGGTATCAGCTTCTGGCCATTTTGCCAACGTTAATAGTCCATCTCCACCTAAAAACTGCCAAATCTCTTCTGCCAAATGAGGAACCATTGGGGACATAAGTTGTGCAAGTACAAGGAAGGATTTTTTCTTTGAGTTTGGTCCTGCAGAAGATTTATTAATTGTATTAAAAAATTCATAGATGTGAGCTATGGCTTTATTAAAAGCAAAGCCCTCTATCGCATCTGTAATGAGAACAATTGCTTTTGCCGTAGCTTTATTAAGTTCTTGATCTTGATCTAATGATTCTAACTTTGGATCAAGATCAGATACGGACCGCCAAACCTTTCCTAGGAATTTCCAAGCTGCTTCAGCTCCTGACGCAGTCCACTCTACATCTCTCTCTGGTGGAGAGTCTGATAAAACGAACCACCTAGCTGTATCCGCTCCAAATTGGTCGATTATATCTGTTGGATCTACTACATTTTTTTTAGATTTAGACATTTTTGCTGAAGATAAAATCTCGACTGGTTCTTCTGTAGCTATTAAAATACTCTTCTCATGGTTTACACTCTCTGGAAGATGAAAAACAGCACGATCATTTTTATCTCGAGTTTGATATATGGCATGCGTAACCATTCCCTGTGTAAATAATGCATTAAAGGGTTCAACAGATTTTTTTTGTAAGTGACCAGTTTTATGCATAGCTCTTGCAAAAAATCTAGAATATAAAAGATGTAATATCGCATGCTCTACACCTCCAATATACTGGTCGACATTCATCCAATAATTAGCTTCGTCTGGATTCGTTGGGCTTTTAGATTTTGGATCTGTGAAACGTGCAAAATACCAAGAGGAATCCACAAAAGTATCCATTGTATCCGTTTCTCTCTGAGCGGCGTTTCCACACTTTGGACAAAGACATTCCTTCCAGGTTAGGTGTCGATCAAGTGGGTTTCCAGGGACGTCCAAATTAACGTCTTCTGGAAGCTTAAGAGGAAGGTTCTCCTTTTTCTCGGGGACAGCGCCACACCCCTTACAATGGACAACTGGAATTGGGCAACCCCAGTAGCGTTGACGAGATAGACCCCAGTCACGCAACCTATACTGTGTTACGGCTTTCCCCCAGCCGTCCTTCTCAGCAATGTCAATTGTTATATCAACAGCTTCTTGTCCTGTAGCTTCGCTGATATTAGCAAAATGGTTGACCCACTTAACCTTCTCTGTTTTTGGAGGGATAAAAGCGTCACTGGTGGTTGCAGTTACTGGAGACGGGTTTTCTATAGATAAAAAAGTATCTATTATGGGGAGTTCATATTTTTGACAGAACTCCAAGTCTCTTTGATCATGAGCTGGGCACGCGAAGATGGCGCCAGTGCCATAATCCATTAGTATAAAATTTGCGACCCAAACTGGTAATTCCCAACTTTCATCTAATGGATGTTTTACAGTTAAACCAGTATCAAATCCCTTCTTCTCACCTTTTTCTAAGATTTCTTCTGAGGTTCCCGCTTGACGTATTGACGTATTGAATTTAGCCAATTTTGGATTAACTATTTCTAATTTTTTTGAAAGTGGATGATTTGGTGAAATCCCAACAAATGATGCTCCCATAAGTGTGTCTGGCCTAGTTGTGTAGACGTCAATTGCATCAATAGAAGAAATTGGCTTTTTAAGATTAAACTTTAACTCAAGGCCTCTAGATTTCCCTATCCAGTTTGATTGCATGAGTTTGACTTTGTTAGGCCAGTTGTCCATAGTCTCTAATGATTGTAAGAGATCTTCAGAGTACTCTGTTATTTTAAAAAACCACTGTGTTAATTCTTTTCGTTCAACTGGAGCTCCAGATCGCCAGCCCTTACCGTCAATCACCTGTTCATTAGCAAGGACAGTCATGTCTACAGGGTCCCAATTCACCGTTGCACTTTTTCGATATACTAAGCCCACTTTTAACATATCTATAAATAAAGCTTGTTGTTGGCCGTAATACTCTGGATCACAGGTTGCAAACTCCCGTGACCAATCTATCGAAAGGCCGAGTGGTTTCATTTGATCACGCATGTCTGAGATATTAGAGTACGTCCACTCTCGAGGGTTGGCACCTATTGCCATTGCAGCATTCTCTGCGGGCATTCCGAAGGCATCCCAACCCATTGGATGTAGGACCGAAAAACCGCAAGCTAATTTGTACCGAGCGATAACGTCGCCCATTGTATA
>CAJWHE010000077.1 GCA_913041145.1 uncultured Paracoccaceae bacterium | reverse complement strand
GAGTTCTTACTATCTAGATACCTTAAATACACATATCAGATATGACTCGATTCATCATAAGATGTATTTTGATAATATTTCCATTGAAGCCCCAGAGTTAAATCTGGAAGGAATGGGCAATGCGTCTATAGTAACTTTTAAGTCTGGTATTCCAGATCATTTTGTTGGCCAATTGAAATTTGAAAAGATCCAAATAATTCCAAGAGGCGTAATTGAAAATATAATAAACTTTACTGATGGTCTTATGGACTTTAGATACAGTCTGCAAAGTTCTAAAGTAGAAATTGGTCAATTAATATTAAGACAAAATGGATCAAAAATTCTATCGTCAGGGGCTGTTTCGTCAGAAGTTGGTGGATGGAAGATACAATTAGATACAGAATTGAGTGTAATTGAACACAGTGACCTTCTTAAACTTTGGCCTGTTTATTTCAAACCTCGGTCTCGTGAATGGTTCTTAAAAAATGTAAAAAGTGGATTCATCCAAAATGGGAGATATAGTATTCGGATGTCTCCTGGACTAGATCCAAAATATATTGGTTCATTTGACTTTTTTGATGCAAAAATTAATGTATTGAAAGGTCACCCAGCAATAAGAAATGGTTTAGGTTACGGCTCCATAAATGGAAAAAGATTTACTATCAATTTACAAAAAGGTTTTCTTCACCCAACTAATGAGAATCCAATAAATCTGTCTGGCTCAACTTTATCAGTGGCTGACACAACAAAAAAACCAGCTACTGGCAAGTTCTCTGTTATTGCAAATGGATCAATTAAGAGTGTTCTAAATGAATTAAATAAAAAGCCTCTTTTACTATTTGCTTCTACAAAAATTAATCCAGACCGTCTCTTGGGAAATGTTAACTTAAAAGCAAATATTACTTTACCTTTAAAACCTTTTGTTGAGATGAAACCTAAAGACATTAAAGTTGAAGATGTCAAAGGTGGTTTGTATGATTTATTAGCAAAAAAGATTATTCCGGGAAGAACCATTTCTGCAAAAATACTAAATTTCCAAGTAAATAAAAAATTAGATTTTAAATTATTTGGAAACTCTATGGTAGACGAACTTCCTCTCCAATTTAAATGGAGTGGTAAGAGTGATTTTTTAAAAAATGGTAAGTCGAGTGTGTCTGGTAGATTTAAGTTGTCTAAAAGTTCGTTAAAATCTTTGAATATAAATGTACCTAGTGAAATCATTGACGGTATGGCTGATGCCTTTTTTACAATCATTTTAGCTAAAGATCAGTCACCAAAGTTGCTAATAACTTCAGATCTTGAGGGGCTGGAAATAAAAGTTGATACTTTGGACTGGCAAAAAGAGAAAAAAGAAAAAGGAAAATTAGCTTTAAACACTGTAGTTGAAGATAGTCAAAATGATATTTATTTTTCTTTATCAACCGAAAGACTTACTACAAGGGCAAAAATTAAATTTGGTACTAATGGGGTGTTTGATAGATTAATTTTGGAGAACCTTGAAGTGAATGGAACATCGTTATCTTCTGTTGAAATCTTGGGAGGGTCTCAAGATAAGTTAACAAAAATAAATATTAAGACCTCTGATCTTGATATAAGAAAGTTTAATTTCCTAAACTCGAGTAATGGCAGTAGCAAATCAGTTATTGAAATTAATTCAGGAAAACTAATAGTTAATGATAAAATAACATTAATTAATTTTATTGGTCATTTTAATGACCCTAAAAATGATAAAAATGTTTTTTCAGGAAAATTAAACAACATAGCAGAAATTAACGGCACTTTTGTCCAGCATAAGAAAAAAATTGGAGTAGTGGTTAAGTCTCCTGTAGGGGGTGAAGTATTGCAAACTGTGGGTTTAATAAAAGGTGCTCGAGGTGGTGATCTTGTTGTAGAACTAATTCCTACGGACGAAGATGGTATCTTTTTGGGTAGTCTTGACTTAAAGAATGTTCGTTTAAAGAAAGCTCCTATATTAGCAGATTTATTATCAGCAACTAGTATATTTGGGTTGATAGAACAACTTTCTGGAGACGGCATTTTGTTTTCGGAGGCTGAAGCTGAGTTTACTCTTCAACCCGAAGGAGTCGTACTTAGGAAAGCATCAGCAATTGGAGCTTCACTTGGAGTGTCTATGGACGGGATCTACGATACGAAAAGAGGGAATCTTGAAATGCAAGGAGTGATTTCTCCTATGTATACAGTCAATGGAATGATACTTGGAAAGTTATTTGCTCCAAGAAAAGGAGAGGGATTGGTGGGGTTTAATTACTCTATCGAAGGGCCAATAGCATCACCAAAGATATCGATTAACCCTCTTTCAGTTTTTACACCAGGAATTTTTAGAGAGATATTTAGGCGACCAATTCCAAAGTTAAAAAAATGATTTTAGACGATTTTGACTATAACTTACCTAACTATTTGATTGCTGACCGACCTATATCACCAAGAAGTTCATCTCGTCTTTTGGTTGTGAAGAAATTAGAAAGTTTTTGTGACTCCAAGGTGTCAAACCTTCCAGACATTTTGAACATTAACGATCTTTTAGTGTTCAATGATACCAAGGTATTGCAATCACGTCTTTTTGGATTCAGGGTCAGGGAATCAAGTAAAGCCATTATAAATGTTACACTTTTATCAGAAAATGAAGATAATAGCTGGCTCGCTCTTATTAAACCACTCAGAAAAATTAAAGTGGGAGAGATTATAAAATTTAATGATTTTTTTTCTGCTACATTGATTGGAAAAAGGGATGGTCAAGGAGTTTTGAATTTTAATTTAACTAAGTCTTCTCTGAGATCCGCACTTTTAGAATTTGGTTCTATGCCGCTTCCACCATATATTGAATCACAGCGCAAAGCAGACGAGCGTGATAAGGTTGATTATCAAAGTATATTTGCAAGAAATGATGGGGCGGTTGCAGCACCTACAGCTTCTCTGCACTTTGATTCTGAACTTATCGCTCGCTTGCGTGAAAAAGGGGTGCAATCTGCTTTCGTTACGCTTCATGTAGGAGCTGGTACGTTTTTACCTGTTAAGGTTACTGACATTAAAGATCACAAAATGCATAGTGAATGGGGTGAAGTTACTGAAACTACTCTAGCTAAAATTCGTGAAACTAAGGCTCGAGGCGGTCGAATTATCCCGGTTGGAACAACAGCACTTAGGATTATTGAAACGGCATTTTTGAAAGGTGGGATTATTACTCCCTGGTCAGGTATGACTGATATATTCATATACCCTGGATTTAAATTCTCAGTTTCTGATGGGTTAATAACAAACTTCCATCTACCAAAATCCACTTTGATGATGTTGGTTTCAGCATTTATAGGCTCTCAGAGAACCAGAGATTTATATAGTCATGCAATTAAAAATAAATACCGGTTTTTTTCTTATGGAGACGCGTGTTTATTGCTGCGTTGATTTTCGACAGATTTGTTTAAAGATAGTCGTATTTAGAGCATGGGATTATATTTTTCAATATAAAGGAACCCAGTAATGGTAAATAACTGGATTTAGGTATGCTTAGATTATTTGGAGGGATATGGGCTCTATTATTGGGGATGTTTCTTCTTATGGTGGGGAACGGTTTGCAAGCGACATTAATAGGTGTGAGAGCTTCTATTGAAGGGTTTTCGACCTTGGAGCTTTCGATAGTAACTTCAGCTTATTTTTTGGGCTTTTTAGGTGGCTCAATCATGGCTCCTGGTATAATAAACCGCGTCGGCCACGTCAGAGTTTTTGCTGCATTAGCTTCATTTATTTCAGCTACTTTAATCTTATATCCTGTACTCCCATTTTTTTGGGCTTGGGTATTTTTAAGAATTTTAATTGGGTTTTGTTTTTCAGGTGTTTATGTGACTGCAGAGAGTTGGTTAAATAATTCTGCAACAAACCAAACTAGAGGAAAAATCCTTTCCCTTTACTTAATTGTCCAAATGGCTGGCTTAATAACGGGGCAGGCTTTATTAAATATCGGCGAACCTGAAGGATATTTGTTATTTATAATTCCGTCAGTTTTGGTTTCAATATCTTTCGCACCAATTCTTTTAAGTGTTTCCAAGGGACCGACCTTTGAGGAAACAAAGAAAATGAGTTTTAAAAGGTTATATCAAGCCTCTCCTTTGGGTTTTATTGGCTGTTTTATTGTGGGGGCAGTTATGTCGGGGCAATTTGGTATGGCAGCGATTTACGGAACGCAAATAGGATTAAGTATTAAAGAAATTTCTTTTTTCATGTCATCTATTTTTGTTGGAGGATTATGCTTGCAGTATCCTATTGGCTGGATTTCAGATCGGATTGATCGAAGAGTACTGATTATTTCTGCTTCTGTATTGGGGCTATTGTCTGTTTTTGCTGGGCTATTACTATGGAAGGTTTATATCCTCCTATTAGTTGTAGGATTTTTTCTGGGGGGTGTCTCTAATCCACTCTATTCACTACTTATTGCCTACACGAATGATTACCTTGACCCGGATGACATGACAGCTGCTTCTGGAGGGCTAATTTTTATAACTGGGTTAGGGGCAGTGATAGGGCCACTTTTCTTTGGTTGGTTAATGTTTAACTTTGGACCAAGTGGTTTCTGGCTATCTCTTGTCTTTTTATTTAGCTCTATAGCTTTGTACGCAGGTTATAGAATTACCCAACGTCAGAGCCAATTTTCTATTGAGGAAGATGATTATGATCCAGTTTCTTATGCAAATATTGGGTTTTCATCTACACAAGTTGCTGGAGAGGTAGCTCAGGATTTTTATGTTGATAATATTGAGGATACTGAAGTTCTAGATGGTAATGTATCTTAAATAAAAACTAGAAGTTCCCTTTATTTTTGTGTATCATAAAATTAGTTTAATATTAAACGAATAATGTGGGATTATAAGATGGAAGAAAACACTTTTGATATAATAGTCATTGGAGCAGGACCAGGTGGTTACGTTGCGGCAATCCGAGGAGCGCAACTTGGTCTAAAAGTAGCCATTGTCGAACGTGAGCATATGGGAGGTATTTGTCTTAATTGGGGTTGTATACCAACTAAAGCTATGTTGCGGTCATCAGAAGTCTATCATCTATTAAAGAATTCAAAGAAATATGGAGTAAGTGCGGATAATGTAAGTTATGACTTAGATGCAGTTGTCGCTCGGTCAAGAGAGATTGGATCAAAGCTTTCTAATGGTATCACCCATTTACTAAAAAAGAACAATATCACTTCGTTCTTAGGAAGTGCCTACCTGGTTGGAAATAGCGAAGTTGAAGTTACGGTAAAAACTGAGAAGGTTAAATTAATTTCTAAAAATATTGTTTTGGCCACAGGAGCAAGGGCCAGAGAGATAAAGGGGTTTGAAGCTGATGAAGAAAATATTTGGACTTACAAAAATGCGTTGACCCCTAAACGAATGCCAAAAAAATTGTTAGTCATTGGGTCGGGTGCTATTGGAGTGGAATTTGCTAGTTTTTATAATACATTAGGCGCAGAAACCACTATTGTTGAGCTTT
>CAJWHE010000076.1 GCA_913041145.1 uncultured Paracoccaceae bacterium | reverse complement strand
CCATCTTTTTCTCCAAGACTCATAGAGCCTCTGGTTAAAACAACGCGCATACCGAGCTTTTGAGCCTCTTCAACCTGTATATCTATAGCATTTTCCAGTTGACTTGGGAACAAATAGTGATGATCACTCGCCGTAGTGCAGCCAGAAAGAAGGAGTTCAGACAGAGCAAGCTCTGTTGAAACAGCAAGCATCTCGGGCTGAATATGTGCCCAGACCTTATAGAGACTCTTAAGCCAAGGAAAGAGCTCTTTATTTAAAGCTTCAGGATAAGCGCGAGTTAGGGTTTGATAAAAGTGATGATGGGTATTAATCAACCCAGGAAGAATAACACTACTACTGGCATCATAGGTTTCATCAATATTTGATATTGGAGAGCCTCCCAGAGGGACTAATTCAATAATTTTTTGGCCTTTAATAACAACTCCACCATCACTGCCTTCTGCAAAAATAGATAAAGGATTTTTTATCCAAGTAGTTGTTTGATTAATACTAGACATATTGTATTAAATTTATAACAAAAAGGATTGATGATACATAAAGGGAGTTATATAGACATTCCATTTGAATCAAACCAATGCATATCACTTTCATCACAACCAACATTGACAGATTGTCCAGATTTAATATCCGTCTGATTATTTAACTTAATCGAGAGCTCTTGCTCGCCAATAGTGTCCCCATAAAGATAACTATCAGAACCTAACTGTTCAACATTTTTAACGGTTAAAGGCATAGAATTTTTTTCTTTAATAGAAAGATGCTCAGGTCTAATGCCAAAATTAATAGCTCCTTTAGGGGCAAGTTTTTTGACATGTTCTGGAAGAGATGAGCATTCTAAAAAATTCATTTTTGGTGAGCCAATAAAGCCAGCTACAAATAAATTTGCAGGTTTATTGTATAAATCTAAAGGAGTTCCAGTTTGCTCAATAATACCATCATGCATAACAACAATTTTATCCGCCATCGTCATTGCCTCTACCTGATCATGAGTAACGTAGACCATTGTGTTTCCAAGTCTAGCATGAAGCGCCTTTAGTTCAACACGAGTAGCAACACGCAACTCGGCATCTAGATTTGATAATGGCTCATCAAACAAATAGATTGAAGGTTCACGAACTATAGCCCTTCCAATCGCAACTCGCTGCATTTGTCCACCAGAAAGCTGACCTGGCTTCCTCTTTAAATAATCTTCCATTCTAAGCTGTTTAGCGGCTTTAATTATTCTTTGATCAATCTCCACCTTATCAAGCTTAAGATTTTCAAGACCAAATGCAAGATTTTGGCGAACAGTCATATGTGGATATAGCGCATAAGATTGAAAAACCATTGCAAGTCCTCTTTTAGAGGCAGAAATATTATTGACCTCAGTGTCGTCGATAAGTATTAATCCACTGGTAATAACTTCAAGACCAGCAATCATCCTAAGAAGGGTTGATTTTCCACAGCCTGATGGCCCTACCAAAACGCAAAACTCACCGTCAAGCACCTCAAGGTCAACGCCATGAACTACTTCTGTTTTGCCATAAGATTTTTTTATGTCTAAAAGTTTAAGATTTGCCATAATTTTATTTAATTCCTGTTGAAGCTATACCCGTTGTGATATATTTTTGAAGAAAAACAAAGACCAGTGTAGTTGGCACTAAACTAACTACCGTCATTGCTAAAGCGTAGTGCTCTCTAGCGACAAACTCACCATTAAAGTCAAGTAAACAAAGCTGAATAGTGTAAGCGGCTTTTGTCGTCGAGACAGCAATCATTGGAAGTATTAAATCATTCCATCTCCATATGATCGATAGAATACCTAGAACTGCAATTGCAGGGAGTGCTAGAGGAAATATAATACGCCAATAAATTGTCCACTCGCTAGCTGCATCCATTCTTGCTGCCTCAAGCAATTCGTCTGGAATGGTAAGCATATATTGCCTCAGCATAAAGACGCCTGTAGGTGTTGCAGCCCCAGGAATTATAACGCCCCAAAGTGAGCCCGACAAACCAGTCATCGTTACCATTTTAAATATCCCAACAATCAGAACAGATGCAGGCACCATAAGTGTAGCCAATATAATTACAAAGAACACAATCTGCCCATTAAAACGATACTTTGAGAGCGCAAATGCGGCCATTGAATTAATTAATAGCGTAATTATTGTCGCTACTATAGTTACAAATAAAGAGTTATTTAAACATCTCACCGCATCAAAGCTGCCAAGAACGTTTTTAGTTAGAGGGTCTGTATAGTTTATCCATGAAGGTTTTAAACTTTTATTTAAAATAATTTCATTCACTGGGAGCTTTACAATACCGCCCTGTGGGTCACTAATTAAACGGGCATTTACGATATCTCGATTAGGATCAATTCTACTTACAGAGTACTCAACAACTTCACTTGTCTCTGGATCGATCATTGAAATCAGAATTTGTGAAGTAAAGCCGTTTGGCTTATAAGGCTTTAAACCCAAAAATTCAGATAATAATCTAGCTTCCTCAGAATCAAGTTGATTAACAATCGACTCAGGGTCATACTCTTTTTTTGCACTTGGAAACATGCTAGGGTACTTAACAAGCCATTCTGGTAAGTTTTTTTCAGTGATTAACGCTTTAGCAGCTCCAGAGACTAACCCAAAATGAGTTCTTAGGGCGTAATACTCATTGCCGCTATAATTTGAAAGTAAGTCATCAAGATCTTTTTCAGCTCGTTCATCTTCACTAAGATTTTTCCAGAACATTGCCCAAGAAGGCAAGTCTTTAATAATCATAATTTCTTTTCCATCAGGCCCATAAGCGGTTGCTCTTGCAACTCGCTGATAGTCTAAAGGTAAAAAATTTGTATCGTACTTTTGAAGTAAGAATTGTGACTTTACTGAATTCATTACTAGCCATAAAACTGGCAGAAAAATAATTAAAAAACCAAGAAACAAAAAACCATAAGAAATCCAATCCACTAGGCTGAGCTTCTTTTTCCCTTGTCTTCTGGCAAAGAATTCAATAACTGATGTCATAATTTTACTTGCCTCCTACTTAAATAAAATTGAAGCAGCGAAAGTACAATTAAAATTGAGGCAACAATCAAAGATGCCATTGCAGCAATGCCTAAACCAAAGAAGGTTTTTTGACCTCTTATTCCGGCATTTTCAACTATATAAGAAACTAGAGAAATCCATCCAACTTGAAGTGCGTAAAGCTCCTCAAAAGCCTGAACAGCTTTTATTAATGATAGAACGGTAACTACCAGCAAAATAGGCATTAATAGAGGCAATGTAATTCTCCAAAAAACCCTACTCTCTGATGTTCCATCCATTTGAGCTGCTTCATATAAATTTTTAGGGATAGACTGAAGCCCTGCAAGAAGTATTAGCATATAAAAGCCCATATGTGCCCAAGTATAAACAAAGATAGACCAAAACATCGTCCATGATGGATCAACTAACCATTGAATGGGCTCACTAATCCAATTCCAATCTATTAGTGTTTGAGACAAAAGGCCTTGTCTCTTCAGTATTAGGGTCCATAAAAAAGCTACCACCACTGGACTTAGCATGACTGGATAAAAGAATATCGCTCGCCAGAAGCCCCTTCCAATTATTTCTCTATTAAGAACGATAGAAGTAAAAAGAGCAATCAAAATCATAATTGGAACTTGAAGAATTACAAAGACAAAAGTATCTGCCATTGCGGCTTTAAATTTATCATCTTCAACATTTTCACCACCAGTATCAATTTGCACTTCTTGAGTTATTCTGGCAAAGTTATCTAATCCAGAAAAATCTCTATTTTCAAAGTTGATACTTGTCCCATCTGTCACTGAAAAGCCAAAATTCATAAATAATGGCAGAAAAGTAAACAGACCAAAAATTAATATATTTGGAAATAAAAATAAATAAGGTAATGATTTTGTTCCAAATACTTTTTGAGTAAATTCAATTGGCCAACCTAAGGTCGACATTAATCTTGGTATTAATCCATAAATATCTTTTGACAAAATAAAACCAATCAAGAGATAAAAAAAAGCAAATAGATACCAATTATTAATATTTAAAAAATTATCAAACATTTTGAAAATTTATTCCTAAATATAAAAAAAGGCCGCCATGAATGACGGCCTTAATACGAACTAAGTATAACTCTATTCAGCTATCTTAGCTGCAACATCAGCATCAATCGCTGCTAAAGCTGCATCAAGACTCATTTCGCCTGTAATAGCTTTGGTTATGTAGTCAGGAACAATACCATAAATGGCAAAGTTTTTATTGTAGCCCTGGAACCAGTATGCTTGCGGAGTAGAATCAGCGGCTTTACCAGCATTAGCTGCGAAAGTTGCAAGTCCAGCAGAAACTCTTGGACTAACAGAACTGTAATCAATTCCTGCTTTTTGCAGACCTTGGTGTGCAGTAATGTTTGAAGTATTCGCTGCGAAATATCCTGCTCTTCCAGCTTGTGACAAGAAGTCAACATACGATGCGGCAACTTCTGGGTGCTTAGATGAATTGAAAGCAACTACACCAGAACCACCTGGCATTGCTCCACAACCACCAGTACCACATGGAATAGGAACAACTTTCCATTCAAAGTTAGTTATATTTTTATCATAATTTCCTAACATCCAAGAACCAGACATATGCATTGCAACAGTTCCATCTAGGAAAAGAGGAGCAGCATTTTTATATGCAGTTCCTGCACCAGCAGGCCATCCTTCTGCAGGCATTAAGCCTTCAGCATGCCAACCTACAAAAGTTTCTGCAAAAGCTCTAAAGCCATCATCAACTAAAATAGGAGTGCCATTTTCATGGAACTTAGCACCATATGAGAATGCAGGTCCAGCCCATCTATGAGCCGTTCTATCCATTGCGAGACCAGCAGTTAATCCAAGCTCTGATTTGACTACTCTTAAAGCATCAGCCCAATCATCCCAAGTTGCACCCTCTTCGGGCATATCAACACCAGCATCTTCAAACATTGTAACGTTAACATATGGACCAGTTACTGTAAGCTGAGCTTGCCAGCCATAAATACCGTTATCGCCAGAAGGTTTTCTATACCATGGCAATGTTGCCCCATAGTTTTTCTCCCATGCAGAAGCGTCAACGTATGGTGTTAAATCTAGGTAATACTTATTAAGTCCACCAAGATTAGTTACTCTTGCTACGTCAGGTGCGGCACCAGACTCAAGAAGGTTTTCAAGTTGATCTCTTACAACATCATACCCAACAGTCTCAAAATTCACTGTATTACCAGTGGAATTTTCCCAAATAGAAGACATCTCTTGCAACACATCACACTCATTAGCATCTTGATAGCAAACAAATTTAATCTCTGCTGCATTTACACCAAATGATGACAAGGCAAGAAAAGATGTCAATAAAATACTCTTTCTCATATCTCTCTCCAATAGTTATTTTTAAAAAGTTTATCTTTTTTATCAAATTTAAACGAACAGTATAAATAGTATTTAAATTTAATGAAATTCGAGTATACATGAATTGATATATATCAGTAAAAT
>CAJWHE010000075.1 GCA_913041145.1 uncultured Paracoccaceae bacterium | reverse complement strand
CTTATGCTCGGCAATTTCTTGACATGATGGAAAAGCCAGATGTAGATCATATCTCGGGGCTAAGCCCTGCAATCTCAATTGAACAAAAAACAACAAGTAAAAATCCGCGATCTACCGTTGGGACGGTTACAGAAATTTATGACTATCTCCGTTTGTTATTTGCTAGGGCAGGGACTCCATATAGCCCGGCTACTGGTTTACCAATTGAAGCTCAGCAAGTTCAAGACATGGTTGACCGGGTTATGTGTTTAAAGGAAAACACCAGAGCTTATATTCTGGCACCTATTGTGCGTGATAGGAAAGGTGAGTACAGAAAGGAGTTTCAAGAATTAGCAAAACTTGGCTTCCAAAGAGTGCGTGTTGATGGTGAACTCTTTAATCTTGATGACCCACCGGAACTGGATAAGAAGTTCAGACATAATATTGAAGTTGTTGTTGACAGAATAGTTGTCAAACAAGGTTTGGAACCAAGATTAGCAGATAGTTTGCGAACTTCTTTGGATTTGGCAGACGGTATTACTCTAATTGAAACACTTGGTAGTGAAGAAGAGGTTTCGGAAGAGATTACTTTTTCTGAAAAATTTGCTTGCCCAGTATCTGGATTTACAATACCCGAGATTGAGCCTAGGCTTTTCTCTTTCAATGCACCATATGGGGCATGTCCTAAGTGCGACGGCTTAGGTGTTGAGCTATTTTTCGATGAACGACTTATTGTTCCTGATCAATCCTTATCAGTTTGGGATGGTGCGTTGGCTCCCTGGAGGAAAGGTAGATCCCCTTATTATTTGCAGACAATTGAGTCTATATCAAAGCATTATGGTTTTGATCAAAAATTACCTTGGGGAAAGCTTGATCAAAAAATTAAAGATATATTTCTGCGAGGCTCTGGTGATGAGGAAATCGAATTTCGTTACGACGAAGGTGGACGAGTATATAACTTGTCTAGAGCTTTTGAGGGTGTCATTCCTAACATGGACAGACGTTACAAAGCTACAGATTCTTCATGGGTAAAAGAAGAATTTGAAAGATATCAAAATAATAGACCTTGTGTAACATGCTCTGGATTTAGATTGAAACCAGAGGCTCTAGCAGTAAGAATTGGTGATCTTCATGTTGGTAACGTAGTTAGAATGTCTATTAAGGAAGCATCGGTTTGGGTTAAAGAAATCCCAAGAACATTATCAAATCAAGGTAATGAGATAGCTCGTGTTATTTTAAAAGAAATCGAGGAACGTTTAGGTTTTTTAAATAATGTTGGACTTGGTTATCTAACGCTTTCTCGTAATTCTGGGACGTTGTCTGGCGGTGAAAGTCAAAGAATTAGATTGGCAAGTCAAATTGGTTCAGGGTTAACAGGCGTGCTTTATGTTTTAGATGAGCCCTCAATTGGATTGCATCAAAGAGATAATAATAGGCTATTAACAACATTAAAAAATTTACGTGATCAAGGCAATACAGTTATAGTAGTAGAACATGATGAGGAGGCTATCAGAGATGCTGATTATGTTTTTGACATTGGTGCAGGAGCTGGTGTCCATGGAGGCAACGTTGTTGCAGAGGGAACACCAAAAGAAATTATTAAAAATCCAGAAAGCATAACTGGACAGTACTTGTCTGGAAAAAGAAAAGTAAACATTCCAGACATTAGACGCCAAGGAAATGGAAAGTGTATTTCTATACAGAATGCTACTGGAAATAATTTACAAGGAATAAATATTGATTTCCCGTTAGGCCAATTTATTTGTGTGACTGGAGTTTCCGGTAGTGGAAAATCAACATTAACAATTGAGACTTTGTTTAAAAATGCGTCAATGACGTTGAATGGAGCAAAACAAACACCAGCCCCGTGTGATAATATAAAAGGCTTAGAGTTTCTTGATAAAGTAATTGATATTGACCAGAGAGCTATAGGTCGAACACCAAGATCTAATCCTGCTACTTACACAGGGGCGTTCACCCCTATCCGAGAGTGGTTTGCAGGTTTGCCAGAGTCCAAAACAAGGGGTTACAAGCCCGGTAGGTTTAGTTTCAACGTTAAAGGTGGCCGTTGCGAAGCATGTCAGGGCGATGGGCTCATCAAGATTGAAATGCACTTTTTACCTGACGTTTATGTTACTTGTGAAACCTGTAAGGGTAAGCGGTATAATCGGGAAACGTTAGAAGTTAGGTTTAAGGGTAAAAGTATTGCGGATATATTAGATATGACAGTCGAAGAAGCAGAGAAATTCTTTATGGCAGTACCGTCAATTAGAGAAAAAATGGTTGCATTGAACCGTGTTGGGCTTGGTTATATTAAAGTTGGTCAACAAGCTACAACCTTATCTGGAGGCGAGGCACAGCGTGTAAAATTATCCAAAGAACTTTCTAAAAGGTCTACTGGAAAAACGTTATATATTTTGGATGAGCCAACTACGGGTTTGCATTTTGAGGATGTCAAAAAGCTTTTAGAAGTCCTCCATGAGCTTGTTAACCAAGGTAATACTGTAATTGTTATCGAGCATAATCTCGACGTTGTTAAAACAGCAGATCACGTTATAGATGTTGGGCCTGAAGGTGGTGATGGCGGTGGTAAAATCATAGCCACTGGCACACCAGAGTGCATTACAGCTATAAAAAGTTCGTTCACGGGGTATTATTTAAAACCAATGCTAGGTAAACAGCGTCGGGCTGCAAAACTTTTAGAGATAAGTTAAACTGATTACTTTCCCATTAGTCTATCATCAAAAGGATACTTGGTTAGGTTTTCATAGCCAGTTTCGGTTATTATTACTTGATCCTCAAGTTTAATCGAGAAATCACCATTTTTAGGACTGACCAGAGCTTCAACACAAAGAGCCATGCCTGGCTCTAAGATGTAGTCATACGCTCCTTTCACATGTTGATCTGGATACGCGACTAAAGGCCACTCATCGCAAAGGCCTACTCCATGCATTGCACATCCATATTTTTGATCTTGAAAATTTTGATCGAGCGAATGGCAATTTGCCACTAGTTCGTTAATTGATACACCTGGCTTTAACATCTCCATATTTGTTTTAATATGTTCAACGCCATGTTGCATTGCGTAAACCATATCACTTGGCGGGGGTTTGTTTCCTATCCACCAACTTCTCGATATGTCACAGCACATGCCATATGCCCCAATTAGGTCCGTATCAAAACTTACAATTTCATTATTTTGAATAATCCTAGGCCCACACTCTTGAAACCAGGGATTTGTTCGAGGTCCAGAGGCCAGTAATCGCGTTTCAATCCATTCACCGCCCCGTTTAATATTTGCAGCGTGCAAAACTGCCCAAACGTCATCTTCGCTTACATTGCCAGTTGGTATGTACTTTCTAGCAAAGTGTTCCATTTCTAAAACTGATTGTTCACAAGCATGACAGGCGGCACGCATAGCCAAAATTTCATCTTCTCCTTTAACCGATCGAGCTTTTTCAGTACACTCCTCGCCGGGGATTACTGAAAATCCAATGGCCTCAAGAGCTCTGAGGCCATGGAGCATGGGCTTATCAATTGCAAGCCGCATGTTTGAACCTCCGTGTTTCACTATTAGATCTTTAACCTGTTTAGAAAACTCATCAGCCGCTACATCAATTTTATCACCTCTGTCAAAATAAAATAAATCAGCACCTGACCTTTGCTCTTTAACGAGGGGATTGAATTTTGATAGAAATGGAGAGTTTTTATAGTCCCAAAGTACCATATAGCCATCTGCGCAAATTAGAACTGCACGAAATGGGTTGTGCGAATTCCAGAGTTGCATATTAGTGCTATCAGTAGAGTAGCGGATATTTAAGGGGTCAAACATGAGTAAACCTCCTAAATCACGATCAACAATGTGGGAGGTTAAGCGCTTCCAACGGAACTCTCGCATTCTATTTAGGTTAGGTAATTTTAAACCAATTTCTTCCCATTCACTGTAAGCTAATAGGGTAGGGCCAATTTCAATTCTGTTATTATCATTTTTATTTCCATCGTCTAAATAGGTACCTTTAGTTGGATCTATCTTTCGAGTATCACTAAAATGTTTGTTCATGATGGCTCTCCCTAATGGCAAGGATCCTATAGCTAATATATTAGATATTAATATTTTAAGTTTGTTTGAAAGAGTTTAAAAACGTCTTGAAAACAAAATTTTTGTCGGTTTAAATGAATTATGAGTGTTATTTTACAAAAAACATTACCTTTTGCGCCTTGGATGCAGGCTCACACAACTAAACTTCCGGGTATACAACCAATTAAGTTAGAAGAGTGGTTGCAAGTTGATGAAGTTTATACACAGCAACTTCTTGAAAAGGTAAAAATACTAGATAATAAACTTAAGCAAGCATACGTTATGGCGCCTGAATGCATCCCAGCTGCTGAGGAATTATTGGGCTTAATAATAACTCTTCTACCGGACCTTGGTTTTGTTATATCTGGTAAAAAAGTTAGAAGACCTGATGGCTTAGAAATTTTAATAGATATTACGGAGCCTCTGATAACATTATCAAAGTTATTACAAGAAGATTTCTTAATTATGACTGAACAGGCAGGTGAGCATGTTCTTATTGGAGGTTGCTTATGTTTTCCAGCCAGCTGGGATCTACTCGAAAAATTTATGAAGCCACTCACCCTTATTCACTCTCCAGTGCCAGTGTATGACGAAAGTCTAGCAAAACGTGTCGAGCGTCTTCTTTCATCTGTAAGGCCAGAGATTCCGTTAATGCGTGGAAATACATTAAGATATACAAATCCAACTTTATTTTTACCAAAACGTAATTCAGACCCTGAGCGCAAAGAGATAAGGGGTGATTATATAAGATCAGAGAGGCAAACTTTAGTGAGATTACCAAAAACTAAAGCGGTTGTCTTTTCAATCCATACTTATGTAATTAAAGAAGAAGACCTTACTAGTCCACAAAAAGCAGGACTACAAAAATTAGGACCACTTTTACCATATGAAAATTCCTGATTATTGTTTTTTAAGACATGGACAAACTGCTTATAATTATGCAGGCATTCTTCATGGTCAACTTGATTCAGAACTAACTGAATTAGGAAAACGTCAGGCTGCGAAACAGGGAAAACTCTTAAAAAAACTAGGGTTGCCGAGTCATACTTTAATCTATTCAAGCCCATTGGGTAGAGCAGTTGCCACTGCTGAAATTATTAAATCCTACTGCTCTTTCTCTATTAAGACAGATCAAAATTTGTCAGAGGTGATGATGGGGGAATGGCAAGGTAAAACCTGGGATGATATCGGTTTAAATTCATTAAAGAGTTTCCCTAAGAGTCTGACAAAGTTTGAGGCTTCTTTGATGGCTCCAAAAGGAGAGAGTTTCCGTGACTTACAGTTTAGAACAAAGATCTTTCTTTCAAAAATTTCTACTCCAACAATTATTGTTGCGCACGGTGTAATTTTAAATATTCTTAGAGCAGAAATTTGTAACTTATCATTTCCTGAGATGTCTCATTTATCTCAAAATCAAGGAGAAGTTTTTGCAGTCAGAAATGGTCAAGAGTTTAATCTAAACTCTGTAAAATTAAATTAGTTACTTATTATCAGCTATATCAATAAAAACTCTTGCGCCTAATATATCTTTTGGTTTACGTAATAATGGTTAGAGGGTGATTAGCTCAGTTGGTAGAGCGCTTCGTTTACACCGAAGATGTCAGGAG
>CAJWHE010000074.1 GCA_913041145.1 uncultured Paracoccaceae bacterium | reverse complement strand
AGATGTCTTTGCTGATCTAACCAGTTTACTCCAGTTTTCATGCTTTCATTTATAGCATCATCACCCCTAATAACCACTCCTATCACTTCGTCTTTTGTTGTCATAAGAAGGTGAGTAGGTGGATTAGATGTTGCTCTGTCTTTAGCATACGCTTTCATAGAAGCTAGGAATTCATCGAAACATTCCGGCTTTGGTTTAAACCTAATAATAGATAGTTTTTTCATTGTGTGTTCCTTTTGCTTTGTTAAATTATACTTGAGCAGACCATAACAGCAGTTTACGAACTGTAACCCCTATGGATCTTAATTAGAGGCTAAAAAAATTTGCCGCCCCTCAAGATTATGATTACTCTCTGTTGCATTCAATTCAAATAATACCTCATCAAGGTATCTAACTCTAGTCAATCAAAATCAAAGGGTCTAGTGTATTATTAGTTCCAGTAATAGAGTTTTCCGTTGTGATAAATTCAAAGATACGTCAGGCTAATACCTATTAAACTTCTTACTATTCTACGCACCACAATCGTTGCCTCAAAAACCACTTTGAAAGGTATCGCCATCGAATATAAATTTTACACTATGTAAATATCACTTATTTATTAAACATTATTTATAGGATGAATAAAATTGCCATTAATACAAATCTTTTTAATAAATATTGGGCACGGATTGGTTCACCTTTTAATGTTACTATTTCCAGTCGTCGCAGCACTTGCTGCAACATTTTTTGACGCGGACTATAGTACACTGATAATGCTTACAACTGGGAGTTGGGTAGCGTTCGGCCTGGGCGCCCTTCCAGCTGGCTGGTTAGCAGACCGCTGGAGCAGGCATAGTATGATGAGCATTTTCTTTTTTGGATCAGGTCTATCATGCTTCTTAATTGCGATTTCTCAAAATTATACTCAAATTGCTTTAGCATTATTCCTATTAGGTATCTTTGCGTCTATTTATCACCCTGTCGGGATAGCTATGCTAGCTGACGGCAAACCAGAAACAATGGGGCGTCGTTTGGCTTTTAATGGAGTATGGGGAAACCTCGGTGTCGCCTTTTCAACTATTGTTGCTGTTGGCTTAGCCAATCTATTAGGTTGGCAAGCAGCATTTTATATACCAGGCCTAATCTCTTTCGCCATTGGCGTGATATGGCTTATGTTTAAACCTAAACATGTCCAAAGTGACCTCATAGAAAATACTGCGGGTAATAAATCTACAAAAGGTGATACCGATTGGCTGACTATATTTAAGATAATTGCATTTTCTTCTATAATTATCGGATTTATGTTTAACGCCGCTATTGTCTCACTTCCAAAGCTATTAGACGATCGTCTAAATACTATTGGTGAAAATGTAAGTTCAATCGGTTTCTTAGCCTTTGGGATATATATATTTGCAGCATGTGCACAATTAACAGTTGGACACTTAATTGATCGTTTCAAAGTAAAGCCAATTTTCATTACCATTTCTATTTTACTCTCTTGCTCACTGGTATTAGTAATTTTCACAACTGATATATTTTTAATTATTTCAATTGGTTGTATGATGGCCTTAGTTTATTCAACGCTACCAATCTCTGATACATTACTTGCTCGACATATCCCCCCTCACCTTCGCTCTAGAATTTTTGCTTTTATCTATTTAATATCTTTTAGCGCGTCTGCCTTGGCAGTACCTACAATTTCTATCCTACATTCACGAGATGGCTTTACAACACTGCTCATAACCCTAAGTGTTCTAGCTTTTGTATTAGCTCTAATCATCACAAAACTGCCAGCTAAATAAAAAAGTTATTAATAATATGACTACTAACATGTACACTAGATGAGTTAGGAGATTTCATTAACTTTGATGCCCAAGCACTATAAGTCAAAGTTTACGAAATAGTGGCTTTTTTTTGCATTTTCTTATCAAAATGTTCTCCATTGATAAATTTTTCATTTTGTAGGAGTTTAGCTAGATGAATAATGATAATAAAAAAATCCAGTTAATAAGACAGTGGAAACCACGAAAGGTACTTAGTTGGATTATAATTTTTGTTCTTTCAATTATATTTTGGACAGTAGTTAAGAAAGTATTATCACTATAGAAATTTTAGTTTTTCGATAGTCTTGATCTGTAACCTTACACCATTCCAATCAGGTAGTTTTAATATAATCAATTTGGCGCGCCAACCAGCAACCCAATCTAAATCCTGTTACGTGTCCTGCATCATCACGTATAAGGCTCAACGTCCAGTCCCCAGGTGCAGGCGCATCCATTGACCGACGGGTCACCATAATCAAGGTATCGGGCCCAACAGGGTGTAGACGCTCCATAATTCCCGATCCAAGCATCCCTTCTATCCAGGAATAAATTCCACTATCCCGAACCTCAATTACCATACTAGCTTCTAATTCTTCGGCCTCATAGCGCCCAGCAATTTCTAGATCCAGAGTAGCTATCTTAGTGGCAAGTGGATCAAGGGTTGATAACATATTTTCAGCGTCTCGTCGCATCATCAGAGTGGTTCCATCATTCGAAAGCGTGAGCCCTTCAGCCTCTAAATGCCCACCCAACCCAGATACAACTCTATCTGGAGCGGTTGCAAAATTTAACTCCCCACTCAACTTACCTGTTTTCAAGCGTGCCAACAAACCTGTTTCGCGACAAATCCATTGACCATCCCAGCCCTGTGGTATCTGCTGTAAATCAGGCTCTTCACTACCAAGAGCAGCTTGTAAAATAGAAGCCGCAGCACCAAAAACATTTGCCTCGTGGTTAAACATCACAACAACAGATAATCGTTCGACCGCCGCATGCATCCGAAAAGCACGAAACCCGCGCAGTGCACCCCCATGGCTAGTAACCTTCACGCCTGAAACTGTGTGATGGGCCAAGCCAAAACCATAGCTAGCAGGCGTACCATCACGAAATACGGGTGGCTCGGAAAGCCGTTGGTAAAGACTAGTAGCATCTTCTCGGGTATTATCTATCCAAATTTCATAGGCCAGCATATCTTGAAGAGAAGCAGAAATACCCGCATCACCGATCCAGTAAATTCCATTGTTAGCTGGGAAAAACCCAGTGACGTCATTGCCTTCATAGCCTACAACCTGATCGGTTGGATGTCGGGTATCTGAATTCAACACAGCCGTCTTCATACCTGCGGGACCCCATATCACTTCAGAGTAAAGTGCTTCCATAGATTGGCCCGTTTCTGCCTCAATCAGCTCAGACAACATACGAAAGTTACCATTGCAATATGAGTAACTGGTCCCAGGCTCAAAATGTCCAGTTTTCATCTGTGCTAACAAAGGTAGTGCATCACTCCGTTCAAACGTCTGTTCAGCTCTTGCCCCTTGCAGTATTGAAAGCGCCCAATAATCCCGTAGCCCAGATTGATTATCACAAAGCTCTTTTACGGTTGGAAAAGTGCCCCTGAATTTTGGAATAAAGTCCTTAACTCTATCATTTAAACGGTCCAGATTGTCAATTTTGTCTAATAAAACGCCACAGGTAAATTGCTTTGAAATTGAACAGATTGGTAGTCGGGTTCCTGCTGTCATAGCGTTATGTTTTGACAGGTCGGAGTACCCCCAAGCACGGGTTGCAACTATTTCACCATCTTTGACAATGCCCGCCACACCCCCAGGTCCTCGGTATTGATGCGGTATAAGGTCAAGGGCGTCCTTTAGATCTGCATTATTTAACTCAACCATGTTGGTATCCCTAAGTGTCTATTAAAAAATTTATTAAAGCTTAACTAATAAAAATTGGAATGTTAACACAAATTTGAATACTGTCAGGTTAAGCTAAGTTTTTTCAAATGGGTATGTTAAATCACTATAAGCCTGTAATATAAGTTCGCTAATAACAATTAAGAAAGACCAATCCATGACAAAATTAACTCTACTTCCTGTTGATCATAATGATCCTAAAGAAATCTGTGCGGCGATCCGCGCTCGTCGTGGAGGCAAGCTCAACGAGCTTGATCGGATGCTTCTGCACAGCCCTGCGGTGGCTGAAGGTTGGAACGTATTTTTTGGTAAGTTACGCAACGAAACCACGATTTCTCCCCGACTTAGAGAATTAGCAATGTGTGTTGTAGCAGTTTTAAATAACGCGTCCTATGAATTTCAGGCACATAGCCCACTCTATCAAGAGGCAGGTGCAACTGTTGAACAGATAGCGGAACTTGAAAAACTTGGTACTACTAACTTTAACCAAAGCCTATATTCAGAGCTTGAACAGGATGTGATTGCTTTTGTTACCTCAATGACCCGTGATATTGAGGTTCCCAAAGCACTCAAAGATACTCTCTATGAATCCCTTGGTCCCTGCCATCTGGTGGAACTGATGGTCGTGGCTGGAGGCTACAACCTGGTCTCGCGATTTCTGGTCGCAAGTGATATTCATGCTACTTAGCTTGTAGAATGTAATCGTTGAACATGTTCTGAATAGCGGTTTTAGAGTTTTTTTAATAAAATTAATCTCTTAAACGCATCGTTTTGCGGAGGAAGGGGAAATTTACCGGGGATAAGATAGCCGCTACTAGGCGATTTGAAGAGTAAGGACGCCAGATGCTAGCAGAGCTTCAGGAAGTTAAGAGTTAGTTCATGGTGTCTTCAGACATGCAAGATAAGTTATAGTTAAGCGTTGATAGTTCTTCAAATTAAACAAAGCCATTGAACCTATTCAGAAACTTAATATCATCCATCTTACCAATAATTCTGTTTTGAATAGTTTAGGAAAAGTACAATGTATGGGATAGTTATTTAATGCGCACGGTTTTTCTAATACTGCTAATAAATTTTACTTCAAATGCTTGGGCAGATAATGTTGTTACTGGAAGTGGAGGCAACAAATTAGAAGGTAAAGTTGTTTCAGAATTCAACAAACCTTGGGCGATGTCATTTATTAACAAAGACAATCTATTAATCACTACAAAAGCTGGAAAACTTTGGCTAGTAAATAGAAGTGGCGAACAGTCTTTAGTGTCTGGAGTTCCAAAAGTTTTTGCAGGTGGTCAAGGGGGTTTAGGTGATGTTGTTGTTCATCCAAATTATACAAAGAATAAACTAATTTATGTTTCTTACATCAATTCAGATAATAGAGGAAAAACACGATATGCGACCATAATACGAGGTACACTAGAGAGGACAGATAAACCACAACTGAAAAATATTGAAACTATTTGGAAGCAAACGCCAGCTCGATCAGGGAAAGGGCATTTTTCCCACAGAATTGTATTTGGACTCGATGGAACAGAACATGCCAGAAAGATTTTCATTACATCCGGCGACCGGCAAGAGCAAACCCCTGCACAACAATGGGACATGGCATTAGGTAAAATCATTAGGCTTAATGAGGATGGTACAATACCTACGAACAATCCATTTCAGGACAAAGGTGACCTCGCAAAGACTTTTTGGACAATTGGACATAGGAATGCCCTTGGCATTGCATTTGCCAAAAATGGCCAACTATGGGCGCACGAAATGGGTCCAAGGCATGGAGATGAACTTAATTTAATAGTTGCCGGTGAAAATTATGGGTGGCCAATAGTATCAGAAGGTAATCATTATAGTGGGGCAAAAATCCCAGCTCATGATACAAGACCAGAATTCATGGTGCCAAAACTTTATTGGGTGCCTACAGTGGCTCCATCAGGATTGATTTTTTATGAAGGAGATGAATTTTCTGAATGGAAAGGAAATGCATTTATTGGAGG
>CAJWHE010000073.1 GCA_913041145.1 uncultured Paracoccaceae bacterium | reverse complement strand
TACGAACAAGTCCCAAAAGATAACCAGAGCAAACGGCCAAGAGTATCAGGTGGTGGCTAAGTCTGGTCTGTTCTGCAAAGATGCTGGCAGTCAGGCTAAGTGCCTATCTGTTGATTAGCTTTAAAATGTTTCTGAGCACTCTTCAGATCCTTAAACGATCACAGTTGTGGTTACAGTGCGTACGTTTAAATGGTTACAGTTCTGGTTACAGTTGCGCTTAGTATACTCAACTATATCAGGATATTCATAAAAATAGGAGATTTTGTTGATTATGGTGACCCCTGCAGGACTCGAACCTGCAACCCCCAGATTCGAAGTCTGGTGCTCTATCCAGTTGAGCTAAGGAGCCAATAAACATTCAATATAAAACCACTTACAGTTATTCAATTTTTTTCGCAATCAAATTTGAAGGTATTATTAAAACTTTTATCCCTCAGCTACCTTATTATTGGCTATGAATAATACTACAAAAAGAACCTTGTATAAAAGATATACTCATGTTTGAACTTAATATATTATTTAAGGCTCTTTTATAAAAAGGCTTACAATGTTTCAAACACGTTATCGCGCTCTTTTCGGTGCATGTATAACTCAATTTACAGTCATAGGTTTACTTTTCTCTTACGGGTTACTGATTAATGAATTTGAAATTGAGTTTGGTTGGTCCAGAACTATGTTGTCTAGCTGTACCTCAGTAGCATTTATTGGCATGGGGATACTAGCTATTATAAGTGGTAGATTAAGTGATAGATATGGTCCTAAATTGGTGTTGTGTTTTACCGGGACTGCAATTGGAGTAGGTTTTTTTCTAATGTCAAAAGTCACAGCGCCATGGCATTTATTTTCTATTTTTGGAGTATTTGTTGCCTTAGGAATGGGAACTCATGACGTAGTGACACTATCAACTGTAGCACGATGGTTTGACCAACGTAGAGGAATAATGACTGCTGTAGTTAAGGTTGGCACTGCCGCAGGACAAGTTACAATTCCACCTATAGCTGCAATCCTAATAATAAGTTACGGTTGGAAAAAAGCCGTGATGATACTAGGTATTACCGCATCCATACTACTAGTGACAGCCGCGCTAAACATGAACCACCCAAAAAAAACTAGTATCGCCACTAGTAAAACATCAACGCCGGGCCTCTCATTTAAGGCCGCAAAAAAAACTCGTGAGTTTTGGGCCTTATGTCTAATCCAATTACTAGTAATAACAATTTTACTAGCTATTCCTGTCCACCTTGCAGTGCACGGGATAGATCTTGGCATGACACCAACAAAAGCATCTATTTTATTGTCGGTGATAGGCGCGTCAAGTGTGGCTGGCCGATTAACTGTTGGTATTTTTTTTGATAGGTTAGGTGGAAATGTAGCATTCTTTTTGTGCTTACTTCCATTAACAGCTAGTCTTTTTGGGTTCTCTTATGTCGATAGTCATGTCGCCCTCTTTTTCATGGCCGCGATCTACGGCTTTGGCCATGGTGGTTTTTTTACTGTAATTTCACCTCTTATTGCGGACCTTTTTGGAATGAAGGAGCACGGCACTATTTTTGGAACAATATTGTTTGCTGGCTCTATAGGAGGCTCCTTGGGCCCTATTGCAGTAGGTTGGGTTTTTGATGTCACAGGGAGTTATTATCATGCTTTTATTAGCTTAGGTTACTTAGCAGTGTTAGCACTTTTACTATCACTATTTATAGGCAAACGAAAAGTTTAAGTTTTTGGACAGAACAAGACAAACATAATCTTAGTAAGGCTTGTCCCCTAAAAGTGTTATTCGGTGAAGTAACCTGCGATGCCCAAAGTAATCATTCACAGGATAATGAAGCGTACATCTATTATCCCATAACGCTAGATCACCTAACTCCCATCTATGTCTACACTGAAACTCTTCTTTGATCTGATGATCAAATAAAAATGAAAGTAAACTTGAACTCTCTCCTTCACTCCAACCTTCAAATGCCGTCGCGTGCGCACGATTAACAAAGAGACACTTCTCACCTGTTTCTGGATGAGTTCTAATAACAGGATGAATACCAATCAGAGCTTCTTTAACAATGTTTTGTCCCGTTTCAGATGTTCGGTTTTCTCTAGTGGCAGAAACTGCCGCTTTGTCTGAACGACAGACTACGCGTAAATCTTTTAAAGACTTCTTAAGGCCATCAGATAGAGTGTCAAAGGCAGCATATTGGTTTGAAAATAATGTGTCTCCCCCTACTGGTGGTAACTCTAAAGCATATAACATAGTAGCCATTGGAGGAGCTGATTGATAAGTGGTGTCAGTGTGCCAGACACCTCCAAAATTAACCTTCTCAGTTTCCTTTTTCAGCACTGGCGTAATCGTAGGGTAACCTTCAAGCCCTTTGAGGAATGGATAAGTGCCAGGCGTTCCTATTTGCTTTGCAAAAGAAAGATACTGTTCTGAGCTTATGCTTTGTCCACGAAAGACAATAATTAAGCGATCGAGCCACAATGCTTTAACTTCACTTACCAATTCAGATGACAGAGGCTGACTCAAGTCGAGATCATGTACTACTGATCCTATTCCTGGACTGAGATTTTCAATACGCATATATAATTACCTTTTTAGAATTAGTAGACCTGTGAGTATATCACTTCAAGGAATTACACCTGTAATATCGACCTTACAAAATAAATAGTAGTTATTTTACTAGAGTAAATAAAGTGGAACCCTCTTACTAGCTCTAATAACTTTAGGATCATATGGTTTCCGTTCAAAAACTTCTGTGACCATCTCTCTAAAAAATTCAACAGGTTTCGTGGTATAATCTGGATCAAAACTAGCTTGGTCCCAACGTTCACAAAAGTCTGCACAATCTTGAAAATATAGGTGCCCGTTGTAAATGTCTCGTTTATTTTGGTTTCCACCCACAAGATGGCCAGAGTATATCATTTGAAAGTCTCCATGCTTCTCTACAGTCCAAGAGCACTGCTCTCTAACAAAAGGTCTAAGAATAGTGGCCGCATATTCATCATGGTTATACGGAGCATAAATATCCCCAATATCATGTAATAAAGCTGAAACTATCCAATCTACGTCACTCGTATCATTCCACGCACGAGTTGCTGCCTGCAAAGAGTGGCCCAGTCTAGTTATCTGATAGCCAGATAGGCTTTCATCAAGTTCGACAAGCGCTGTTAGCAAACGGTTGGCAGTTCCTTTTGCATATTCAGTCTCATGTACTTTAAGGAATTCATAATCTTCCTTATCACCATCTTTCATTTGAGTAAATTTTACTCTTTCCATCATGTGTATAATCCTTATGAATTTGTTATATTTTCTTTTACTATTTATATGTCGATTTGTCGTTATCTAAAATTATTGATTCATAAAAAATATTTAACTAAAATTATGAGCATAATGATAATAAAAATTCTCTCAATATTAAGATTTGAAGTTACTAAAAAAAATACTTTATGAAATAATATAAAACTTGAACGTCTTCCACTTTAAACCAATAATGGAATTAATGATTAATTTTAATGAACATATAACAGATCTACCAATCCTATATAGTTTCAGGCGATGTCCCTATGCAATGCGAAGTCGCTTATCACTAGTATCATCAAAAGTTAACGTTGAATTGCGAGAAGTTATTTTGCGTGAAAAACCTTACGAATTTCTAAGAGTTTCCCCCAGTGCTACAGTACCCTGCTTAGTGATCGAAAATAAAGTAATTGATGAAAGCTTAGATATTATGATTTGGGCTTTAAATAAAAACGATCCAGAAAACTGGTTGGATATGCCTTGTGAGGGATATGACTTAATTAAGGAATCGGACGGCCCCTTCAAAAATGCTCTAGACGAAATTAAGTATGCTTCACGTCACCCTGATATTGACCTAAATGAAAGCCACAAAGCAGCTTGTAGATTTTTATTTAAATTAGAGACCATGTTAACTGAATCGTATCTATTTGGCGACAAGAGTACACTGGCAGACTTCTCTATATTACCTTTCATAAGACAATTTGCTAATATTGATATAGCATGGTTCAAGGAGCAACCTTGGCCAAAGGTTCAACATTGGTTAAACCGTTTTATAAATTCTAATAGGTTTGAACAAATTCAATCGAAATACCCTCAATGGAGGGTTAATGATAACATAACAATTTTTCCAGAAGCTTAACTTAAAATTAAAAAAATTATGTCATTAAGTTAGGCAGGCTGTTGGTTATCAATATACCAGTTAATTCTTTAAGACATCAAAATTTTTTATAAAGTCTTAACCTCATAATTAATAATTATTTCAAAAAAACGACCGTTTAATAAGTCGCATCTAGAACAGAGCTTTATCAAAGCTCAAGTAACTTAGCACTTTATTTATAAAGAACTGAATTATTATGGCTTCATACTCAAAATCGTTACTCTTTGTATTAATAGCCGGAGTCTGTTGGTCTTGGATAGGCGTGATTGTAAAGCTAATTAATGATGCAAACACTTGGCAGATATTATTTTACCGATCCGTTGGTATGGTACCAATCTTACTTTTTTTTGTTAGGGTAAAAACTAGAAGCAATCCTTTTAAAAGCTTAGCTAATCTCCGCTTACCAAGCTTTATCGGGGCTTTATGCTTAGTGGGCGCTTATCTTGGAGGAATCTATGCATATCAAACGACAACCATCGCAAATGCAGCCTTCTTATTTGCAGCAGCACCCTTTTTTACAGCAGTTTTAGCCTGGCCTATTCTGAGAGAACCTGTGCGAAACGGCACCTGGTGGGCAATTTTATTTGCACTAATTGGTGTCATAATAATGGTTCGAGAAGGCTTAGCTCTTGGAGCTCTGAGTGGTAATATCTCAGCATTAGGTTCAGCGATTGGCTTCGCAGGATTCACTATTGCACTAAGGTGGGATAAAGAAACTGACGTGCTACCCATGGTAATATTAGGAGGAATTTTAGCTATCTTTATCACTGGGTTAATATTAGTATTTTCAGGTACAGGGTTTTCTATAAATACAAATGATATTCTTCTAACAGTAGTCGTGGCGGCCAGTATACTTGGATGTGGAATGGTTTGTTATACTATTGGTAGCCGAGTTGTAACGGCAACAGACCTTGCATTGTTAGCTATGGTCGAAGTAGCCCTTGCTCCTTTATGGGGATTTATTTTAATCAATGAACCTCTAGGAATTAATAATCTTATAGGAGGTTTCCTAATTCTTAGCTCACTTGTTTTCAATGCCCTTACAGGTATTAGGCATAAACCAGTAAAAGTCTCCTAGTGGGTCTTTAAATAAAACATAATAATTTTTTGAGAAAAAATTTTATAATTAAAAAGTAAAACTAGCTATGGGACCAATCATCTGGATTTTCAGAGTTATTAGGAGACAACCCTATAATATCACCTACTGTGGAAACTCCCAGGCCAAGCACTGTTCTGTTTGCATAAGCAAAGTATGCCGACACTTGGTTAATTTCAAGAATCTCTCCATCATCAAAACCAACAGCTCTTAATTCTTCAATATGATGCTCTCTCAGGTCAGCAGGAGTATTATTTAGTATTTTAGCATAATCCATTGCTTTCTTTTGTTGCAAATCTAAAGGCGCACTAGAAATATCTTCGTTTTCAATCGCTTTTCTAATCAAATCTGATCTAACATCATCTGCAAGTAACCTCTTCATACCTCCAAAATGGTGTTCCACACAATAATTACAATTATTCAACCTACTAACCCATACCCCAAGCACTTCTAAAAACCATTTTGGTATCTTATTATTCGAATGATGCAAAACAT
>CAJWHE010000072.1 GCA_913041145.1 uncultured Paracoccaceae bacterium | reverse complement strand
TCAAAAAATTAATCTAACCCTAAAACATTCAGCATAGAATATTCCCCAGGAGGTTTTCCTAGGGCCCAGAGAGCAGCCTTTAACGCTCCTCTGGCAAATATTGCTCTATCAGAAGCTATATGCCGCAAAACTATCCTCTCTCCATCAGCCGCAAACACAACATCATGCTCTCCAACGACATCTCCACCACGTATTGACGAGAAACCGATTTTACCTTTTCCTCGCTCACCAGTAATCCCATCCCGGCCACGCTCAGACTCAGTTTCTAACACAATACCACGCCCTAATGCTGCAGCTTGTCCTAACATTAAAGCTGTTCCAGATGGCGCATCTACTTTAGCTCTATGATGCGATTCAATTATTTCGATATCGAAATCATCATCTAGTGCGGCCGAAATTTTCTGAGTAAGTTCCATTAGTAAATTAACTCCGAGTGACATATTCCCAGCTCTCACGATCGGGGCATGCCGCGAAGCCATTTTTATTTTCTCTAATTCTTTGGAACTCATACCTGTTGTCCCAATAATATGGGCCACACGAGCTTGAGCAGCTAACTCCGAATGCTCCACCGTAGCCATAGGGCTAGTAAAATCAATAATCACCTTAGTTTTAGGCATGAGGTCTAATAAGGAATCACTTACAATTATCTCACTTGCCGATCCACCCAAAAGCACTCCTAAGTCCGATCCTATCCAATGATGTCCTTTTCGTTCTGTAACACCTACGAGCTTTAAGTATTCGTTAGATTGAATAAGTTTCACAAGCATTTGCCCCATTTTTCCCGATACCCCGGTAACTACTACTCCTGAAATATTTGACATATACATCTCCTAGTCGAATTAAATCATATCTTTGTCTGGTTGCAAGATACTAAAAACATGATTAGAGGACAAAGCATGCCAAGTAAAAGCCATTTTTCTGATTCAGGGCCCTCTCAGCGACAATTGAGAGTTGGTGAGCTTATTCGGCGTACCTTAGCAGAGTTACTGAGTCGTGGAGATCTCTACGATCCAGACCTAGATAGAATGTCAATTACAGTTAGTGAGGTCAGAGTCTCTCCTGACTTAAAGATTGCTACCGTTTTTGTTTTGCCTCTAGGCGGCAAAAAAAAGGTCGAAGCGATAGATAGTCTTGCACGCAACTCACATAATATCAGGAAAATCTTTGCAAAGACCTTGACCCTTAAGTATGTTCCAAACTTCAGATTCGTAATCGATGAAACTTTTGATCAAATTGATGAAACGACACGTCTATTAAATCTAGATAAAGTAAAAAATGACATCAGTAAATCAAACTAGTATTGATAGAAGTAATTAGTTAAAAACCTTTTAACCAGCATACATGAAAGCAGGAAAACATATCTGTTTTTTAATATTTCTTTGGAGTTTTTAGTGTCACGTCGTCGATCTGGGGAAAATATTTCATGTTGGGTTTTAGTAGATAAACATGCTGGAATTTCTTCAAGCGCAGTAGTTAACAAAGTACGTTGGCTTTTTAATGCTAAAAAAGCAGGCCATGCCGGAACCTTAGACCCTGAAGCAACAGGACTCTTAGCAATAGCGTTAGGCGAGGCGACTAAAACTATTCCATATATAACAGACTCATTGAAAGCCTACTCATTTGTAATAAAGTTTGGTGCTGAAACTACTACGGACGATTGCGAAGGTGAAATCACAATAACATCTGAAACGCGTCCAGAGAATGAAAAAATAATTACATCCTTAAAAAAATTTATTGGTAAAATTGAACAAGTACCACCACAGTTTTCGGCCATAAAAATTGATGGTCAAAGAGCATACAATTTGGCTCGTGCAAATACTGATTTTACAATAACATCACGTCCAATTGAAGTTGAACGTCTCAACTTTATAAGTCGTATTGATAAAGATCATGCCTCATTTGAAATGACCTGCGGTAAAGGAGGATATGTTCGTTCGATTTGCAGAGACCTAGGTAGAGACCTAGGTTGTTATGGACACACACGTAGCATACGCCGACTCTGGTCAGGGCTATTTAACTTAGAAAATGCCCATACAGTTGAGGAATTAACTTTTCTGAAAAATAATAATAATTTAGATCAAGCTATTACCCCACTTGAAGCAAGTTTAAGAAATATCAAAGAAATACCTATAAACGCATTAGATTTAGAAAGAGTAAAAAATGGAAACCACTTTTCTGTAGGGGTGTCTACCAACTTTTTAGAAGAAATGGTTTGGGTGTCTTATAACAGAAAAGCGATCGCTCTAGGAAACTGTACCAATGGAACATTCTACCCTTTCAAGGTGCTTGTAAATTACCCTAACTCTAAATAAAAAATAGAAAAATTTTGAGAGAACAGTCCATAAACCAAATATCAAAGGCGATTACAGTCCAAAAAAAGTAGGTTTTTAAAGTCATAATTTATATTTTAACTATTAAAGTGATCCAGCATGATAACCAGAAATAATTTAAAAGGTGGCGTTTCTAGCACCGCCGTTTATTCGGATTGTGAACATTACCGCTATTCATTAAGGCGAGTTTGGGAACCAAAAAAACAAAAAATTATATTTATACTTCTTAACCCATCAACAGCCACAGAGTTACGAAATGACCCAACGGTTGAAAGGTGTGAACGTCGTGCTAGAGTACTAGGTTTTGGAGCTTTCATAGTATGTAATATTTTTGCTTGGAGAGATACAAATCCAGAAAAAATGAAACTAGCAATTGACCCCATAGGAGAGCATAACAATAGGGCAATAGTAGAAGGTTGCCACTGGGCTGACAAACTAATCTGTGCTTGGGGAACTCACGGATCTCATCTAAACCGTGGCGATGAGGTTTTAGCGATAATAAGAAAAATACCAAAGACGTTATACCATTTAGGGTTGACTAAACATGGGCTACCAAAACATCCTTTATATATAAGCTACAAACAAAAACCACTGATTTGGACACATAATAACGTATGATCAGATTACGCAACTAGAGTAAGTTTTAATAAAAATTATTAAAATTTTTTTTAAATTTAAATCAACTGACAAGTTTTACATGAAATAATATAACTCCCAGCAAAGGCTACCGAACTAAAGCTTCTGAATCCAGATCTAATCTCAATGAATAGGCAGATTATAACCGTTCTTTAAAAGTTTTAATTAACACTTCACTTTTTTAAAAAAACACAATATACGCGCGACTTCACTATAACTTGTGAAAACACTCCATGGGCCCTGCTGGACGACATCCCGGCCTGCGCCATCAACCCTTAAACAGAAAAGGAGACCACGATGTCGATTACAGCAGACGAAAAAGCGCGGTTAATGAAAGAGTATGCAACTAACGAGGGGGACACTGGGTCGCCTGAAGTACAAGTGGCGATTTTAACTTCTAGAATTACCACCCTTACAGAACACTTTAAAATTCATAAAAAAGATAACCACGGACGTCGTGGACTTCTAAAAATGGTTGCAACAAGACGTAAGCTTTTAGACTACCTAAAAGAAAAAGAAGAAAAGCGTTACTCGGATCTTATAAAAAGCTTAGGTATTCGCAGATAATAATATAAAATGCCCCCTTTGAAGGGTTTTAATACTGGATATCCAGCAGTAACTTATAATTATTGGGTAGGAGACAATTCGGTCTCCAGTAAAATAGTCACTTAAGGATATGCTTATAGAGACTTAAAAAGGAATAAATATGTTTAAAACAACAAAAAAATCAATCCAATGGGGAGAAGAAACTCTTACATTAGAAACAGGTAAAATTGCAAGACAGGCAGATGGTTGCGTTATTGCTACTTACGGAGAAACCTCTGTAATGGCAGCAGTTACATTTGCAAAAGAGCAAAAGCCAGGCCAGGATTTCTTTCCTCTCACAGTACACTACAATGAAAAATATTATGCCGCAGGTAAAATTCCTGGTGGGTTTTTCAAAAGAGAAGCAAGGCCAACTGAAAAAGAAACACTTACTTCAAGACTCATTGATCGTCCAATTCGGCCACTTTTCGTTCCAGGGTTCAAAAATGAAGTATTAGTTATTTGTACTGTCTTAAGTCATGATCTAGTTAATGATCCAGACGTAGTGGCGTTAATCGCAGCTTCAGCGGCCCTAACAATATCTGGAGCACCATTTATGGGTCCAATCGCCGGTTGTCGCGTCGGTTTTGAGGATGGAGAATATATTTTAAATCCTGAAATAGACGATATGCAAAATTTACGCACTAAACCTGAACAAAGATTAGACCTAATTGTCGCTGGAACAAAAGACGCTGTTATGATGGTAGAATCAGAGGCTTATGAGCTCTCCGAAGAGGAAATGCTTGGAGCGGTCACTTTCGCTCATGAACAAATTCAACCAGTGATAGACACTATTATCAACTTCGCTGAAGACTGCGCTAAGGATCCTTTTGAATTTAACCCCCCCGACTATAGTAAATTATATGCGGCTACAAAAAAATCTGGTGAAAAAGCTATGCGCAAGGCATATGCCATTACAGACAAACAAAAAAGAACTCTAGCGGTTGGTGAAGCACGAGATCTAATTAAAGCTTCGCTTTCCGAGGATGAGCTTGCAGACGAGAACTTAGGTTCAGCCATAAAGAAACTTGAAAGTTCTGTATTGCGTGGAGACGTAGTTAAAAAAGGTAAGCGCATTGATGGAAGAGCTCTAGATAAAATACGTCAAATTTCATCAGAAGTTGGCATACTCCCTAGAACGCACGGCTCTGCTTTGTTTACTAGAGGTGAGACTCAGGGGTTAGTAATTACTACACTTGGGACCGGCGATGACGAACAAATGATTGATGCCCTTGAAGGGACATATAAATCAAACTTTATGCTACACTATAACTTTCCTCCATATTCAGTCGGGGAAGTAGGAAGATTTGGTCCTCCAGGCCGTCGAGAAATAGGTCACGGCAAGTTGGCTTGGAGAGCACTTCAAGCCGTTTTACCAGCCGCTACTGATTTTCCCTACACTATAAGACTAGTTTCTGAAATCACAGAATCAAACGGATCGTCTTCAATGGCGTCGATCTGCGGAGGTTCACTATCAATGATGGATGCAGGGGTACCTCTCAAAGCGCCAGTTGCTGGAGTTGCAATGGGTCTAATCTTGGAAGAAGATGGTAGTTACGCTGTTTTGAGTGACATTTTGGGTGATGAAGATCACTTAGGTGATATGGATTTTAAAGTTGCTGGAACGGTAAATGGTATAACATCTTTACAAATGGACATCAAAATTGCTGGAATTACCCCAGCAATAATGGAAAAAGCACTTGCTCAAGCTAAAGAAGGTCGACTGCATATCCTAGGAGAAATGGCCAATGCGTTAACCGAAGCAAGTGATTTCTCTGTTCACGCGCCTAGAATTGAAACTATGCAGATCCCAACAGATAAAATTCGGGAAGTTATTGGTTCTGGAGGTAAAGTAATTCGCGAGATTGTAGAGGTTTCAGGAGCTAAAGTAGATATCAACGATGAAGGTATTATAAAAATAGCCTCTCCAAACGGAGAAGCTATAGCAAAAGCCTATGAAATGATTCACTCGATTGTAGCTGAACCAGAACAAGGGAAAATATACACAGGAACAGTTGTAAAAATAGTAGACTTCGGGGCGTTTGTAAATTTCTTTGGAAAACGTGACGGCTTAGTCCATGTATCTCAGATAGAAAACCGGAGGTTAAAACATCCATCGGACGTTTTAAAAGAGGGCCAAGAGGTTAAAGTAAAACTTTTAGGGTTTGATGATAGAGGAAAAGTTCGTCTAGCAATGAAAATGGTC
>CAJWHE010000071.1 GCA_913041145.1 uncultured Paracoccaceae bacterium | reverse complement strand
CAAACTGTTTTGAAATCCTCGAGGATCTTGATCTAGCTATAGCGTCATCATCTGTCTGTAGTGAAATGATGAATATCTTCTTTTGGAAAGCTCCTACTAAATCAGTTGGAATCTTTCGCCTGTAAGAGATGAACTGCTTCCCTTCGTTGGTACGTTTGTAGATATAAGTTTTCATAAGTGCTACCTCAAGTGCTACCCATATTTAAACATAAATAGTTCATATATACTATATTTAAATGACATTATTGAGCTATTTTAGTTATAAAATTTACTAGTTCGACGCTCTGTCGATCCGCCACAATACCCTAATAGGTATTTGATATTAAACAAATAATGAAAACTAGTATTTTTGAGTCCACATCTAAGTCCACATTTAGGACTTGTAGCTCACCTAGAACCTACCACCCACACAATCCCTCATTTCCTAGTTCATACTCCCCGGGTACCCCCCGTTTTTCAGATCAGGAGTCCCTGATTACCTAGTAATACGAGTTTGGACGAACACTGTTCTACTCTATGGTAGATGCGTGTGGTTAAATCTTATAGATTTAAATAATCTTTTCTGTTCTTCGTTTTTCAGTTTTGCGCGACGTGGATGAGGCTTATCCATTTGTTCTTGTAGCAACTTATAAAAGTCACCTCTGGGTATCCATAGGTTATCAAACCACTTCCCTTATTTTCCAGATTTTTTATGTTACGAAGATTAAAGCATTTACTTTTCTATTTCTCCAATAAACTTTATCAGAGCATCGGCGGCTACAGCATGCCCACGTTCATTCCAGTGGTAGTCGTATTTATAATTAAATTCCTTCTTACTTTGACCCCAATCATTCTGGAAAACTGGATGAAGATCTATGGTGGAAAGGTTTGGTATACTTTGCGATTTTTCAAATAAATACTGATAGTGGCGATTAGCCATAATATTAAAATCCCGCCCTTTTTTGCCTGCGTAGATTGAACTTCTGTCACCATCTAATATAAAAATGACTGGTTTTTCAGCTGCTAAATCGCGTATTTCTGCTAAGAACCAATCGACAGCTTTTTTCCCTCTTGCTTCATTGATTTCGTCGTTCTTTAATTTCTCGTTATTGGCATTAGTTTGAAATTGAAACAATTTACCAAGTTGTATCGTTAATTTTAGGTCTAGGTTCAGATACCTCAGAAAAGCACTATGTCTTGCAATTTTCTTAATTTTTGAGGGGAGATAGTTATCTCTAACTAAAGCACCAATATCATTAAAATAATGAAATCCAGTGTTTTTTTGGCCCTCGTACGATGACTGAATAAAGTCATTTTCAATTATCAAAAAAACATATAAGTCAGGGCTGAAATTATTTTTTGTGTAATTTTTATATGCAATGTACTGAGACAAAGCCGAACCACTTACAGCCGTAGGATATACATCGATGTTGTTAAAGATGGCATCTATTTTAGCGTGAAAAGAATCTTCATCACTCACTTGAAGAGCCTCAACATAGCTATCACCAATTACTGCTACAACTTTTTTTCTAACGCGTTCGTTGGTGTTAAAATCTCTTTTTGACGCAAAACCATAATTATTTATTCGTTTTACATTAACATGTGTGAAGTCAAATCCTATCTGTTTTGTAACAGTTCTATTTTCCTCAAACCTCAAGTATGGATTCCTCGAATTTACGGGTTTTACTCGTAAACTATCTGATGTTGGTAAAACTCTAAAAACTATTTCGAGCAAAATAGCGACAGCTATTACCCAATAGCCAAGATAAAAGATATTTCTAATCCAACTCATAACGGTACTCATAATTCTCTTTCAATGCTTCGTCTTGTTGCTCCTTGCAAAGCAAATAATTTCCAATAGCCAATACATCCAACTCTGTTCCCATAAAGCACTTAAATGCGTCTGTAGGAGTGCAAACGATGGGTTCTCCTCGTACGTTAAAAGAAGTATTTACGACAAGTGGACACCCAGTCTTCTCTTTGAACTTAGATATCATAGCATGATAACGAGGGTTAGTATCTGCATGTACTGTCTGTATGCGTGCTGAGTAGTCTACATGAGTAATCGCTGGTATCGATGAACGCGGCACATTTAACTTATCAATGCCAAATAGAGTTTCTTCTTCTTCAGTCATAGCGCGACGTTTGTCTTTTTTAACGTCAGCAACAAGCAGCATGTAAGGGCTATCTGTGTCACACTCAAACCACTGACTTACGTCTTCCCTTAGCACACTTGGGGCGAAGGGACGGAAGCTTTCGCGATACTTAACTTTAAGATTAAGTTGCTTTTGCATGATAGATGAGCGTGGATCAGCAATAACACTTCTTCCACCAAGTGCGCGGGGACCAAATTCCATACGTCCTTGCATCCAGCCTACTGCTTTCTCTTGCGATAATGCGGAAGCAACTTGCTCTATCAATTCATCGTCGGAAAGATTTTTATAAACTGCTCCACATGCCTTAAGTTCAAATTCTATCTCATCGTTACTGAACTCAGGACCAAGGTAAGTACCCTTCATGGCATCTCGTTCAGTGGAAACAACTCTCTCTTTGTTGTGGTGGAAGTACCAAGTAGATAATGCAGCACCGAGGGCTCCACCTGCATCTCCAGCAGCTGGCTGAATCCATATGTTATCAAAAACTTTTTCACGCAAGAGAACGCCATTTGCAACGCAATTGAGCGCTACTCCACCAGCCAAACAGAGGTTCCGCTCCCCTGTTTCTTTTGCGATGCCTTTTGCTATTTGAAGAACTATATCTTCAGTAACTTTTTGAACCGAGGCAGCCAGGTCCATTTCACGTTGGGTAAGCTCTGCCTCTGACAAGCGAGGTGGACCGCCAAATAACGCATCAAACTTCTTGTTTGTCATCGTTAAGCCAGTGGCATAATCAAAGTAACTCATATCCAACTGGAAGCTACCGTCATCTGCTACTGCGATTAGTTTCTCGCGTATCAAGTCAGCGTAACGAGGCTCACCATACGGAGCCAAACCCATAACTTTGTACTCGCCAGAGTTAACTTTAAATCCTGTGTAATAGGTAAATGCAGAGTAAAGAAGCCCTAAAGAATGTGGAAAATGAATTTCCTTAATGACTTTTAAGTCACGCCCCTTTCCAACCGCAAAAGATGTCGTTGTCCACTCACCTACACCATCAAGGGTAAGGACTGCTGCACTCTCGAATGGTGAGGGGTAAAATGCACTGGCAGCATGTGATAGGTGATGCTCTGAAAACAGTAGACGGTCTTGCCAGTTTATATTCTTATCAACCGTAGCATTTAGCTCTTTGATGAGTGCAGACTTTTGGAATAGCTTATCTTTAATCCATAAAGGCATTGCTTTGGCAAAACTGGTGAAGCCCTTTGGTGCATATGCGAGATAAGTTTCAAGGAGCCTTTCAAATTTTAGGAAAGGTTTTTCATAGAAAACTACATTATTAATTTGGCTGGCGGCTATGTTTGCCTCTTTCAAGCAATACTGGATGGCATGATGAGGAAAACCAGAATCATGCTTCTTTCGAGTAAACCGCTCTTCCTGCGCTGCAGCAATAATTTTACCGTCTCGTAGCAAGCACGCAGCACTGTCATGATAAAAGGCTGAAATGCCTAAGATATACATGGGCTTGCTCCTAAAAGAGTGTGTAGATAAAGGGTGCTACAACTGAACCTTGAGCAATTATCAATAGCCCACCTAAGATCAGCATCACGCCGATGATAGGTGCGAGCCAAAGCTTTTTACGTACACGAAGAAAAGTCCAAAGCTCTTTTAAAAATTCCATTGTATTTGCCTATTTTAAAACTGGTTCTTGAAAGAGTTTGCTTGGATTGGTTCACTACGTGATATCCAATGACTGGTTATGCTCTTGAACTTGAGGCGCAACTCATCGCGTCCACTTAATCTCATAAGAAGTGCAATTGGTGTAAAGAGCCCAAAAAATATTATGCCAAGTACAATGGGACTAACAATCATGCCTAACAACAGTCCAAACCGCATCCAAAGCTTATTCAGCGGTAATAAAATGTCAGCTTTTACGACCGTGACCGTGAAGAACATAACTACGGTTGCAGCGAAGACATATGCCCATGTGAAAGAAGCATTCATGTAAAAGTACCCAGTGGCAATGGCAAACACTAACGTAAAGAAAAAACCAAGTTTCTTATTTGAGGGGAGCTCGATTTCTGAAAATTTCATGTCGCTTATTTCTCCAGTTTATTTAGATAAAGAAAGCTATTCAGTGCTTAATATTCGCCACGAAAGATTGTTACTAACCAGAGATAATGCGCTAACCATTTTTTAAACAAATTTAAACCCTTAAATTTTCACCTCAAATACATACTATCAAACAGAGCCTTCAGCTCTCTAAACTTCTTAGCTCTATATTCACGAGCTGCTCTTGTTTCATATCCGTACACAGTTTTAGCTATCGCACAACGCTTCCTACCATCTTCTGTGACTAGGCCTGTAGATTTGCCACCATGGAACATACAGATACGTTTGCCGTGCATTAACAGCCTTGGACCGCAACGACTGCCTTTTTGCAAGGAGAGCAATAGCTAGTTTTGGGGTGTAGTGGTGTCGCGTGGTGTTTAGTGCTTTGTGACGCAATGTGACGTTGTGTAGGTCTGTAAGTATCTGATAAATAACAAATGTTACAAAGTTACAATGTTACAAAGGTATATGTCAGGATTTGTGAAAGGGTTTTTAGCGCGAAGACACCCTCTTACTCTCTTCAATAAAAAGTTAATATATATACTTAAAAAAACGTCACATTGTAACATTGCTTTGTTATCAACAACTTACAGGCGATTTGCGTGTAACATCCGTGTAACATTTGTAACATTGCTTTGTTATCAATGACTTAACGATTTACATAGGCGCTAAGCTGCACGCTTACTAGTATCGTAGAATTTAGGGAAGTTACAGGAATTACATTATGATGACTTCTTATGGGCTATACCACTTGGAACACGCGTAAACGTGTCATGCGTAGAGGTGTATTGGTAATTCGTATCTTTTAATTCAAACGGGCTTTATTTGTTTGATCTGAGCTTTAACTATTGCTGGAACTGCCGTTCAAGAAATGCCTGACATCACATACGCGCCATTTTACAGTGTGTGATCCAATCTTGACCGGGTCAGCCAATGAACCTCGCATAACGTCTCTCCAGAGGCTTGTACGGCTCCGTCCTGAAATGTGAGATACCTCTTTAACCGAAAGTAGCGCTTGGTCTGGTAGTTCATCAAAATTGCTTAATCTGCTTTCAGCTTTATGTAGTCGCATATCCATTTCCGTCTCCCTATTAACCCCAGACAAACCTCTCCCGAGCACAGAAACACTGTGTTAAATTATCTTCAAATGGTCGAGTTTTAGGTGCCTATAAGCATTAGATAAGTGGCAGATTCATGATCCGTCAAGGGCGTTTGAATTGAATTTAGTGTGAAAAATTACCCATCCATGTCATAACACGTTAAATGGTGGTAAGTATAATAATTACAATGAGTTATAAACTAAAGCCAATGTGAAAAACTGTATTAATTTTTTCAAACTTTTTTTTCTGAAACTATGTAATTTGCCCAATCTTCCATCATGGGACGACGCTTTTCCAATAAATCAGTTCGATGGTAAGCAGCTTCGCTTGCATCTTTTATCCTGTGAGCCAAAGCACGTTCTGCATAATCTCGTGGATAATCGTTCTCACTTGCCCAGTCTCTGAACGATGACCGGAACCCATGGGCAGTCGCAGACCTCCCCGGCGTATCACTGACAGCCCTATGCTTGCGTAGGAAGCTAGTCAGCGCCATGTCAGTCAACTCTCCCCCAGCCCTAG
>CAJWHE010000070.1 GCA_913041145.1 uncultured Paracoccaceae bacterium | reverse complement strand
CCTCGCACCTCGGGCCTTTAGTGCTGGGGTGGTGGATTCATTGGGAGAGGGTTTTCGGTAGAGAATTGGGATTTAATTTTTTCCTAATAAAATCAGTACCTTCTAACTGTGAAATATCATATTTTAACTACTTGACTTGAATGAATGTTATAAACAAATCAATCCGCTTACTATCCATATACGAGATAATATCCCAATATATATAATCTATTCAGTATATTTAGGATAAATTTCTATAATAATTTGATATAAATTTATTATTAACTTATTATTAACTTATTATTAACTTATTATAGGAGGATTAATCATGAATTTATTTCTAAAAACTTTTTCTATGGGGGTGCTTGGACTTGGTTTAACATTCTCATCCGTTGTGGCGGAGGAGTGGCGGTTTAACAACTTTTTGCCAGAAACTCGCCCGGAATCGGCTGAGCTCGAACGATTTGTAGTCGATGTAAATCAGGCTTTGGCTGGTGATACCACGTTAAAAATGTACAGTGGTGGCTCTTTGGGTCTTCCTAATACGGATACACTTAGGTTTTTGCCTAAAGGAGCCGTTGAAATGAGCCTAATGTGGGCAAATTATTTAGGCCGAGATGCGCCCGCTCTAAGCTCAGTAGTTGTTCAGGGAACAATTGGATCTATTGAGGAATTTGAAAAAGCTATTCCTACGGTTCGGGAGATATATGAGGAAGAGTTTGAAGAATGGGGTGTTTCTTCAGTCGGATACGTTGCAATACCAATGTTATCCGTTTCAGTATTTTGCCGTGATGAACTCGTTCGTTCAATTGAGGCACTGAAATCAAAAAAACTTCGAGTTTGGGCACGAGATCAGGTCGAAACTTTTACTGGCCTTGGTGTTGCAGCACAAATCATTCCTCAAGCGGAAATGTATGTTGCTTTGAAATCTGGTGTTGTTGACTGTGCTCTTTATCCTGCACTTTATGCACATACTGTTTCACTGCAGGAAGTTGCGCCATATGCTTCGTTCCTATACCCGATGGCATCAGGTCCATATGTAATAGGTGTTGCGACAGATCGTTGGGAAAAAACTGAGGACAATGTTAAACTAGCTATTGCAAATGCCGCAGAAGACCTTTGGAATCGTACGAACCATTATGAAGATGATTTTGAACGTGAATTAGCTGCCAGAAAAAGTCTAGTTGAAGGTGGAGTTACCTGGGGTGAAGATTTCTCACAGGAGGATCGTAATCTTTTTGTTGGGTCAGTTACTAAAATTTGGAAAACACTTGCAGACGAAGCAGGTGGTAATGCACCTGCTTATCGTCAACGTGTTTTAGATGCTTTAGGCCGCTAAGGTGTGATTAAAGAGTTTAATAAAATCATTGCACAAGGACTGGAAAAGCTGGTCCTTGTGAGTGCTGGAGCTGCTATGCTGAGCATGATATCAATTGTAGGTATCATATTCATGAGTGTTTTGATGCGTAAACTCATAAATGCACCGCTGCACATAACTGAAGAAGTTGTTGGTTTGTTACTGAGCCTATCACTTTTTCTTGGTTTACCCTTGGTTACAATGAGATCAAAGCACGTTCGGGTTTCTCTTTTAGCTGATCAATTGAAGGATCAGTGGCATTTGGGAATTCAAATTATGGCTTTGTTATTTGGCATAGGTTTTTTTACATGGCTGATTATAGAAACGGTTCCTTGGTTTGAATTTGCTTTCAATAGAAACATCAAAACTGAGACATCGCGTATTCTGTTATACCCGTGGATGGCAGCTATGCCTTTTTCACTTACTCTCACCTGCTCGGTATTAATTGCACGACTGTTTGGTGTTATTGATCGTTTTGATCCTAAAGACATTAAACCAAAATTTTCAAAAATATCTGGTAAACTCTGATGCTATTATGGAGTACTCTTATAGGTGGCCTGCTAGTTGTAGCTGGCACAGGCGTAGCACTTGGTGCGGCACTTGGCCTAATTGGACTAATCATACTGTATTTTTTCTCCAATGGAGCAACGTCGCTTGCTATCGATGCCATTTGGAGCGTTTTCAACTCTTTTATACTTAGTGCAGTTCCAATGTTTATTTTATTAGGGGAAGTACTTTTACGAAGTGGGATTAGCGAAAAAGCATATTCAGCCTTTTCGCCTCTCTTTCGAAAAGTTCCTGGCGGATTACTTCATACAAACATTGCAGTTTGTACTCTATTTGGAGCAGTTAGTGGATCAAGTTTGTCGACAGCTGCTGCTGTGGGTTCTGTTGCTTACCCCGAAATGTCTAAACGCGGTTATGATAAAAGTGTAGTGGTTGGAAGTCTTGCTGGCGGTGGAACGCTTGGTCTACTTATTCCACCAAGTCTTTCATTTCTTATCTTTGGAGCATTAACAGAAACTTCTATTGGGCGTCTTTTTGCAGCAGGCATTATTCCTGGGATCATGGTTGGCAGTATGTTTATGATATATATTTTAATAAAATGTATTAGAAACCCAGATCTTGCACCACGTGATAAGGCGCCAAGCTCTTTGTTTGAGATAATTATTGGCTTCAAGCAGATATGGCCTCTGCTTACTTTAATATTTTTAATTATTGGTAGTATAATGTTTGGTTTGGCTACGCCAACAGAAGCTGCGGGGGTGGGGGTCATACTAGCAGTTTTTATTTCTTCTATTTGGGGTGAATTGACGTTCCAAAAATTAGTTGAATCTGTTTATCAATCTGTAATTTTATTTTCTACTGTTGGCTTTTTAGTACTTGGAGCTACAATTCTTGCTCAGTCAGTTAGCGTCCTTGGTGTACCTCAACAAATCCTTGAGACTGTGGCTGAAAGTGGACTCAGTGCATACACTATATTACTCATAGTTGTACTGATCTATCTGATGCTTGGATGTTTTTTTGATGGTTTGTCGCTCATGATTATGACATTACCTGTAGTTTTCCCTTTGCTAACAGGCCTTGGATTTGATCCTATCTGGATAGGTGTTTTAATAACGATCGTTATTGAAATTGGTCAAGTAACACCACCGGTTGGATTGAATTTATCTGTATTGACTGCATTAACTAATAATGAGGTAAGTTTGGGGCGTGTTGCCGCTGCAACTGTTCCTTATTGGTTAATCCACCTCTTTGCTATTTTAATCCTTACCATTTTTCCAGCAATAGCACTATTTTTGCCAGAGCTTCTTTTTTGAATAGGAATAATTAGATGACCGTAGAATTAAAGCCTAAAGTCTTTGGGCCAATATTTGTTTTTTTTAATGGAACTAATACTCTTCAATACGCTCATATAGATCCATCTAATACAAGTGCATACCCACCAATCCAAGCACCTGTTGATACGTTTTTAGCCTCTCTTGGAGCCTGTATTGTAATGTCCATTAAATGGTCTACGGATCAGCGCAAAATTGTTTTAAATCCTTTTATAATTAAGGTTATAGGAATAAAGGCTTTCGACATTCCAAATCGAATTGAGCGAATTAACATTGAAATTATTGGAAACTTTATTGACAATGAAGATCTAATAACTCGAATTATGAGGCAAGCAAAATCAATCTGCACAGTTAGTAACTCTTTAAGTTGTGTAGTTAATTTTACTGCAAGGAATGCATTATGATTTATATAGGTAATAATTTACATCTAATAATACAGTCAAATACATGAGTGAAAAAACTGTCATAGGTTTTGATATTCCAATTGACGAAGAGACTACCATGTCCATGTTGAATTCTGATCCTGCAACAGTGTACCGTAGACTTCGTCAGAGAACACCAATTGTTCGTTTGGAAGCAATTGGTCGAATTGTTTTTACAAAGGCTGATGATGTTCGTCGAGTGAAGATGGATACTGAACACTTTGGCTCAAATGATGTAACTACACCAATGCAACGTGCATTTGGTGGTCACACATTAATGCGTAAAGATGGGTGTGAACACGTACGAGAACGTGAGGCCATGAAGGGAACCTTTGAGCCATCATGCCTATCAAGCTATTGGAAATCAGAATTTGAGTATTTAGCTGATGAATTGCTAGATGAACTTGCTACTAATAAAACTGTAGATCTTTTAACAGCGTTTGCTCAGCCTCTAAGTGCAAGATATCTAAAGAAAGTTTTAGGAATCCAAGATGTAAGTGATGAACAACTATTTAGTTGGGCTACTGCTCTGATTACTGGGGCAATGAATACAAGTCTCGATAAAAAAATATTTAATATGTCTGATAAAAAAAATAAGGAAATGAATACCTGTTTTGATCAGTTGATAGCAAACAAAAATAAAAATATGGATTACTCAGTTCTTTCAACCATGCTTTCTCATACTCATCCAATTGAAGTGAGTCAGATCAGAACTAATATGAAAATTTGTATTGGTGGTGCTGTTATCGAGACAAGAGATGCATTACTTTCAACATTGTATGGTCTGTTATCTCAACCCAAACAAATACAATATTGCATAGATCAAAATGATTGGACTGGGGCCTGTGCAGAAGGTTTACGTTGGGTTGCTCCAATTCAGGCTAGCCCAAGAATTGTTAAAAAATCTTTAATTATGCGTGGCATGCTTATACCTAAAGGAGAAACAGTTATGGCCATTCAAGCATCTGCTAATCACGATGAGGAAATATGGGAAAATCCACATTTATTTGATGTTAGGCGAAAGCCTGAAGATAATCAGACGTTTGGAGATGGGCCACATAAATGCCTTGGAGGTGATATGTATCGAATGCTTATAGGACAGGTAGTAATACCAAAGCTATTTGCTCGTTTTCCAGCATTGTCGTTAAAAAATAAAAATTTAGTGGATTTTAAGGGCTTTGCCTTTCGCGGCCCAACGTCACTCTTTGTATCTTTGGTTTAAAGTCCTTAACAATTTTACTATAATGGTGATGGACTGACTTACTCCGTGGTCTCAATTGGTAAACTATTGTCCTTTGCCCACTCGCTCATAGAATTATCATAAATTTCTAGGTTCTCGACCCCTAGCTGTCTTAGTACAAATGCGTTCAACGTTGCAGCTATTCCGCCGCCACAATAATTAAGAACACGAGTTTTTTTGTTGATATTTTTTTGTTCAAAAATAGCTTGAGCTTTTGTGGGATCTAATAATTTATGGGTATTTTCTTCCAATAGTTCATGAAATGGTATATTTGTACTCCCAGGAATCCTACCAGGCCTTCCGTATCTTGAATTTTCACCTCGATGAAGATCACTCGTAAGCGCGTTAAGAATTATACAATTCTCAGTATTTATCGAATCCTGTGTTCTTTCTTTTCCAACAAACACTTTACTATCAGGGTTAGATTCAAAATCAGCAGGTTTGTAGGAGTTTTCACCTGTTTCAAGATTATAACCTAGTCGCTGCCACTCTTTAAGCCCCCCATCAAGAATACTCACCTTTCTGAAGCCTAGTATAAAGATCAGCCACCATACTCGCGTAGTCCATTGAACAGCATTTGTAGAATAAAGAATAATATGAAATGGATCGCCAACACCCATAGCTTGAAAATTTTTTGTCAAAGTATTGTGATCTGGAATGGTAAAATTGAACGGGCTTTCATTATTAGATAATTGTCCCTGTAAATCACAAAAAGCAGCATTTGGTATGTGGCCTTCTTTGTAATTCTTTAATCCACTTTCTACATCGTAAGGTTTCAAAGGATCTTCATCTGTATAGTGAAGGTAGGTTGTACAATCAAAGATGCGAATATTGTCATCTGCTAATCGGTGTTTGAGCCATTCACAGGTTACAATCGCTTCGGGATACTTCCATTTAATATGTTCCATCATAATATTATGTCAGAGAAACTTGAGAGCTCAAGTAAAAATACTCCAAGTTCTAGTTTATAAGATAACTCAACCTAACTTTTTAGAGGCCCGAGGCGCGCGGCACCTGGTTCGGGACCCTGGGTGCGTGGCCCTACGTCTTTCATTGATATGGATTGGGCTTAGTAACTCCCGAGTTAGGGTCCGAGATACAGCCAAGTATATCAAATCGTACGAACGGCTAGGATGTCACCCTGTTAGACTGACACCGCT
>CAJWHE010000069.1 GCA_913041145.1 uncultured Paracoccaceae bacterium | reverse complement strand
GTCTCACGCCATAATATTAATCCACCAGAGCCAACTATTAATAAGACACCAGGAAATAATGTTTCAATTGGAAACTCCCCAAAAAATGCCCAACCGAATAAAAAAGAGGAAAGGATCCCAAAATATACAAATGGGGCCAAAACCGATGGCGCTACCATTCGGTATGCCAACATCAAGAATAGTACCCCAATTCCTCCAATAATAGACATCGTAACAATCATAAATAAATGTAAATAAGATATAATGGGAGTAAAGTCTGTCATAAATGCGGCTAACACAACTGCACCAATCGCAGCGGCAACCGATGAATATAGATATAGAACCGCGTTCGAAATACTTTTATCAAATTTTGGTAGAGTCGCTATAGAAAAGCCATAAAAGAATGCGGCCCCAATAGGGAGTATAGCATATATTGAAAAAGCTTCAGTTCCCGGTTTCAAAATTAGTATTGCCCCAACAAATCCAAAAAACAATGCACCCCAACGCCAAACCCCTACTTTTTCACCTAATAGAATTACCGACAAAATAACTACAAAAAAAGCATTTGTCTGGCCCAACGTTGACACAGTTGCAAGTTCTAGGAAACCTATTGAAGAATAGTAACATAATTGTGCAAGGGCGACAGCAAAGCCACGCAATAAAGCTAATTTCCATTGATTAATTACTAGAGTTGGGCCCTTGAAACGTAGCTCTTTTGTTGCAATTAACAAAAGTATACTAGGTACGATTCCAATAACATTTCTATAAGCAGAAAGTTCCTGAGCATTATAGTCTTTTAATAAAACCCTAATAAATACAGACATTAGATCAAAGCAAGTGATTGCCAAAAATAGTAGGCCTATTGCCTTAAGTGTTTTCGGTCTAACAGGTACAGTAGCTCTATCTGTCAAACCAAGTATCTCCAAAGAAGTTTTATAATTAGCTGAAAAATGAGCCTTATTTTTGTAGATAGCAATAGTTTTTTATTAGAAAATAATTGTTGACAAAATCAATCGGATACACATTACTTTACCCATTAATATAATATATAGGAGGAAACATAATGACAGCTATTTCAGTAAGAGAAATCACACCTATTGCAGGAAAAACTGATGTATTAAAAAGTAGAATACTACGTGCAGTAAATATAATGTCCCGCCATGGAGCAAATGCTTGGGCGACACAGGTTCTAGCAGGTGAAGGAGCCGGTGATTTCCATATTTACGGTGGGTATAAAAACTTTACTGATGCTGCCAAAGCTTTTACCTCATTTTCTAAAGACTCGGAAATGGTAGCAGTTCAGCAAGAGAGAGAAACTGATCAAGCCGGCCATATGAGAGGTCCATGGATTGGCCGATTAATGTTTGGCTCACCTACAACGGGAACTGATATGCCAATATCAGTTCATAGAGATTTTCACATGCCAAGGTCTAGTATTCCAGCAGTCATGGAACTAGCTCCAAAATTTGCAAACGCATTGGAACCAATGGGGGTAGAAATGGCAATCGGTGTACAACTTATGGGTCATGACCATGAAATGGTTAGATCGATTTACAGGTTCTCGTCCATAGAACATTGGGGTGACGGGGTTGATAAAATGCTTAGTAATGAAGAGCTACAGTCACTATTTAAACAAGCTGGTGAACTTGGGACTTTAAAAACCTCTAGAATGATGACTAAAATTTCATAAAGACTTAGGGGGTTTGCCTAAAAGTGAGAGCAAACCCCCTTTCTATTAAAAAAAACTATTATGTTTTGGCGTGTTAGCTAACTTTGGGATATGTAACCTATCCTCTTTAGATCAATTAGTCGTCTTACAGATTAAATTTAAAAAATTTTAACCTAACCTAAAACCAGATTTATTAAAAATAATAAGTTCTTGTGAGAGTGAAACCGTATACACTACGCATCAGATAACTATAAATTTTTATCATCCAAAACTAGTTAACAAAAGCGATTATTGTGGTAAGAAAGTATGGAGTGTTTAACTAAAATATTTAAATAAAAGGAATAATTAATGAAAAACTTTTGGATAACCTGGGCGGCTGTGTTTGCCTATAGCATGTACGTTACTGTACCAGACATTTCGAATGCAACCTCACAAATATTAATTAATAAAGGCTTATATGCCGCCGGAACCTCATTTTTGATAGCCCTAGTTGCTATTGGCGCTACTTGGGGTATTAAAAAAGTGATACGCATGGTCTCCGAAAAATCATAGTCAGTGACATTAGATATCTCAATCTAGGAACCAATTTTTAAAATCAAATTAGAAAATTAAAGTAAAATAATTCAAACATCAGTAGTTAAACGATAAAGATCTCTAAACTTATTAAAATGGACACCGCAATGAGCATTTACCCAGCAAACGGATCACCTCCATTCAATACGACAAGGGCCAGTCATATTGTGTTAACTAGTAAGGACTTGGACAAAACACGATATTTCTATGAAACTGCTATTGGTCTTGAAGTTACTCACCACGACAATAACAGTCTATATCTTCGAGCCCTAGAAGAAACCTCTCATCATTCGCTTGTATTTCATAGATCAGATGGTCCAGCAGTCTGCAAGCGGATGGGCTATCGCGTGTACACAGATGATGACCTTGACCTAGCCTATGATCATTTTAATTCAAACAGCGTTAATGCAATCTTTGTTGAAAATTCTTTTCAAGGACGCACTTTGCATGTGAATGACCCAATAGGTGTGCCACTCGAATTTTGTGCGACGATGGAGCAAAGCCCATCACTAATGCAAACCTTCCACAAACATCACGGAGCAAGCCCAGCCAGTCTTGATCACGTCCAAATAGCTACTCATGACGTGGAGACTGCACTTCGTTGGTATAGTGATCTTGGTTTTCGTTTAACTGAGTATACCGCAGATGATGTTACAGATGAAGTTTGGGGAGTATGGCTCAAAAGAAAAAATAATACTCAGGATGTTGTATTTAGTGCCGGGCTCGGTCCACGTTTACACCATTTCGCCTATAACGTGCCGGAAGTTGCCAATATTATTCATGTATGTGATGTCATGTCTTCTCTTGGTTTAGCACACACAATGGATCGTGGACCAGGTCGACATGGCATAGCAAATGCGATGTTTGTATATTTTCGAGATCCAGATGGACATCGGATAGAGCTATTTACTAGCCATTATCAATTTATTGATAGTGATTTATCTCCAAAACGATGGTCATTAACTGATACTAGTCGGTCTCAGTTATGGGGACTTCCAGCTACTGAAAGGTGGTTTTATGAAGCAACAAATTTTGATCAGGTTGAGTTGAAGGAACCTTTATTAAATGCAAAACCAGTGACCTTGGAATCTTTTTTGGAGAAAACCTAATGAAATTAGGTACTGCTGGCATTAATATTCTGCCTCTTGTAAGATTCGAGATACCTATGAAGAACTTCAAACAATGAGACGCCGTAGTATTAATCCAGAAAGCCTGACCTCCCATAAAAATCCAATCCCAATGGGTTGTGTAATTGACAATATTCTTATGACTTCTGCCATTCAAGGTCATGATCCAAAAACTGGTAGGTTTCCAAAGGATAAAAGCACCCAAATAGAATTGGCTTTTAACGCACTTCGAACAATTCTTTTTGAAGCTGGGGCAGTACCAGAAGATGTTATAAAGCTTGATCTGTTTTTTACAGATAAAGCTGATCGCAGTCTGGTAAATCCCTTTTGGTTAAAAATGTTTCCAGATCCTTTATCTCGACCTGCGCGTCACGCTCAGTTAGCTGAGCTTACAAAAGGCTGTTATCTACAAATTTCTGCAACTGCCATAATTGGAAGAAAACCTTAATAGCACTACCCTTAATTGAGAATTTTAGCTTAACGTAAGCTTGAACCTGTAATTATGGGCGCCGAAGACACATCTCGCGGTACAATTAAAGTTATTAAGGAGTTGACGTCGTAAAGAGAAAGATAAGCCTAATAATTTTTACTCTTAGGCCCACTCGCCGTTACGGAATACTGGAACGCTATTTCCCTCACTATCAATGCCATCGATATCAATTTTATCAGATCCAATCATCCAATCAATATGAATAACGCTACTATTACCTCCAAACCCCCTTATCTGGTCTGCAGTAAAGTTTCCTTCCTGCTTAAAACACTTAGTATAACATTGCCCAAGGGCGATATGACAAGCTGCGTTCTCATCAAAAAGTGTATTATAGAATAATAAGCCAGATTGTGAAATCGGAGAGCTATGCGGTACTAAAGCAACTTCTCCAAGACGTCGCGCTCCCTCATCAGAATCCAATACTTTAAGTAAAACCTGCTCACCTTTGGATGCCTTTGCTTCGACTATTCTACCACCATCAAAACGAACTCTAATATCGTCAATCAACGTGCCCTGATGTGACAACGGTTTCGTAGAGCAGACATAGCCTTCAACTTTTTGGGCATGAGGAGTTGTAAAAACTTCTTCTGAAGGAATATTCGGATTACAAGTAATTCCATTCTTTGCCAAAGATGCTCCACCCATCCACTCATGTTGATCGGCTAATCCTACATAAAGGTCGGTGCCCGGTCCAACAAAATGTAATGTTTTGAAATTTTTTCCGTTCAACCAGTTAGATCTTAACCTTAATGCCTTATTATGCTCCTCCCAAGCTTTCATCGGGTCAGGTGTGTCAACCCGCGACGCTGAAAAGATTGCTTTAGCGAGATTACTTTGCGCTATTTCAATCGGAAGCTCTGGGAACATCTGAGCAGCCCAAGCAAGACTAGGCCATGATATTAAATTCCAATTTATATCAAATTCAGTTATGCGTTGGCGAGCTGGGGTATAGGCAATTGAATTAGCCTTATTTGCTCTACCAACTTTATCAGGATCCTGTTGAGCTAAAAGCATTGGATCATCACCTACAATGGCCATTCGGGCTGTATTTTTATCAAAAGCTTCACCCATCCCATTATAAAGCCAGTCGGCAGCATGATCAAAAGCTTCATCAGCGCCGTGACGATAACGCGCAAGGGTTACTTCGGGATCAGAGTAAAAGGGAGTCACAAGCCCGGCTCCAGCTTTATATGCATGCACCGCCACACGACGTACAAGTGGTAGGGCTTCTATAGGAGCTGTTAATAGTAGATCCTGTCCAGGTTTAAGACCTAAACCTACTTTCACAGCTAGCTCAGCTAACTTATCAATACCTTCAGGATCTACTATATGTGTTTGTGCCTCATTTTTAATATTCATGCTTTACCCTTTGATATAGTGAAAGGTCTATTTTAATAGCCTATCACCTCTAATTAGAATTAATTATATACACCTTTACAAAATTAATCATGTTTCTAAAAGAAATAAAAAGTATCAATTACTACTTTTATAATGGTTGAATTAGGAAAGCTCGAAAATCGTTAACATTTGTGAGGGTCGGGCCAGTTACAATCTGTCCACCAACTTCTTTAAAAAAACTATGACTGTCGTTACGTTCTAGAAATTCATCAGCGTTAATTCCCTTGAGGCCTGCAATATTTAACGTATTTGGAGCAACAAATGCCCCAGCAACTTCTGCGGTACCATCTATACCGTCTGTGTCACATGAGATTAAATATATACCAGGTTGCTCATCTAGTTGAACTAAAGCTGCTAATGCAAACTCTGCATTTGGTCCACCAATGCCATTGCTTCGAATGGAAACTGTATATTCTCCACCAGACAGAAGTATAACCGGATTATCTCCTGCCTGAAGTTTAGATTGAATTTTCAATGCTATATTCGCCTGACGAACTCCTTCACTTTTTGCTTCACCCTCTAGAGCATCTCCAAGAAATTCAACCGAAAATCCTTGTGATAAAGCAAGTTCCTTAGCAGCAACTAACGATTTTGAAGGTGCAGAAACAATAATGTTGTTTACGCTATCTAGCCGATTATCAGTCGGAGGAATCACCGTTGACCCTAGAGAAAAAATAGTTTCAACTACCTTAGGCATGTCCATATTATATTTACTAATAATGTCTTTTGCATCTTGGACTTTTGAACTCTCTGCAGTGGTTACACCAGAAGCAATATCTGACAGATTATCACCAGCAACGTCAGAAATAATTAGACACAGCATGTTAGATGGATAGGAGGCAGCTCCTAATTGGCCACCCTTAACCTTAGATAGATGTTTGCGAACAACATTCATTTCTCCAATGGGAGCTCCAGACCTTAAAAGAACTTTGTTAACTTCCTGTTTATCAGAAAGTGATAATCCTTCTGCTGGGGCACAAAGTAACGAAGAAGCACCTCCAGAAATCAAACACAAAACAAAATCATTTTCTGTAAGAGTTTCTA
>CAJWHE010000068.1 GCA_913041145.1 uncultured Paracoccaceae bacterium | reverse complement strand
AACAGTATTTTTGGTTCACGGGTGATTTATTATCCGCATGGTGAAGATGAAAATGGTGCAGATGCTGCTTTGTTTACTGAGGCTACAAGGCTACGCAAACAAGAAAAAACGCCATATGTGATACCTCTTGGAATGCAAAAGCCACCACTCGGGGCGCTTGGTTATATACATTGTGCGGAAGAGTTACAGTCTCAGGCACCAGAATTCGACTTTGCAGTTGTCGGTTCTGGAAGTGGCTTGACACATCTTGGGCTCGTTGCTGGATTTAAGGTGACTGGGGCTAAAACTGTGACAATCGGTAGTTGTGTGCGGCGACCAGAAGATCAACAACACAAAAGACTACAGGACTTGGCAGTCGCTTTTGACAAAATGCAGGAATGTCCTGGGCGTCTCAATAAACAAGACTTTGAAGTTTGGGATGGGGCATTGGCGCCGGGGTATGGTCAATTGGGTCCAGTTGCTGCCCAAGCGATGTCCCTGCTTGGAAAGTACGAAGGGCATATTGTTGACCCGACATACACTGCAAAGAGCTTTGCTGCCATTCCTGCGTTGGTAAAGTCGGGTCGCATTCCTAAAGGCTCGAGGGTAGTATTTATTCACACTGGTGGATTGGGTGCTGTGTTTGCCTACCAAGAAGATATCCGTTTGGCCCTTACTGACGTCTGAACATCAAGTGTCATGCTAAACCTGTCTCAAAATGCTAATTTAATTATGGTCTTTTTCTAAGAGTTTTGTTTTGAGTGAATAAATAGTTATAGCTTTTTTTAAAGTTTGTATTAATTTTTAATAGAGATATTTTCTATTTCTTATTCGCTAGGGGCCACTGTTAATTTACCAACTTCTACATGAATAACTTTTACAGGAGTATTTCTTGCTATTGGTTTATCGCTAACTACATCCCATTGGATGCCCGAATAAAAATGTTTGATGGGTTTATTGGCAGGAATATCAACATCTAAACTAAATCTATAACCTACTAAGCCAACTTCTATATTTTTATTCGTTTTGTTAGATTGTATGTTTTTTAGAGGCTTCCATAATACTACCGCGCTCAAAAGAGATAAAACTGAAACAGAGAAAATTGCTGTCATTAAGTCATTTGGTAGAACATTTATGGACATCAAGGCGCCAACGACAACCATAGATAATCCAAGAAAAAATAGTACAAAAGTAGCAAAACCAAAAAAAATAATTTCGGCTACTAGAAGTAAAATACCTAAAAAAAGTAAGAGTTGTGAAATACTAAAAAAGGAATCTATATTTTCCATTTACTTATTTTTCCTTTATTAAGGGAAACTTTTTAATTAGCGTTTCCAAGGCTGTGGTGTGTCTTGGTTGTCTGGCGTTACCTCATTAGTGTTAGTGTCTTTTTTAGAGATTTTTTCAATAATTGCCATCGATTGAGCAACTAAAGATGCAACATCATTCGAACTTTCAGGTAAAAGAACTATAGTGGACTCTTTGGCGATCTTTTCTTTCGCTTCAATTGCCTTAGATGCTAGGTCTAACTGCACAGCTTTTTGACCCTCATTTGAGTTAGCAGCTTCTCCAATTACAACTAATGCTTTTGCTTTTGCATCCGCGACTGCGATTAGTGCTAAGGCTTCACCTTGAGCGAGTAAAATTTTCTCCTCTTTATCGGCCTCAGCTGATAATACAACGGCGGCTTTATCACCTTCCGCTCTATTTATAGCTGCTTGTCGATCTCCTTCAGATTCTAATATTTGTGCTCTCTTGACTCTTTCCGCTCTCATCTGTTTTTCCATAGCTTCCATAACAGATTGTGGAGGCTCAATATCTTTGATTTCATAACGAAGAACTTGAATTCCCCAGGGAGCAGATGCTTGGTTTATGGATGTGACTATGTTCGTGTTCAAAACGTCACGTTCTTCAAAGGTTTTATCTAATTCCATTTTCCCCAGTTCTGAACGCATAGTTGTTTGAGCCAATTGAGTCACCGCAAATACATAATCATCTACGCCATATGTAGCCTTTACGGCATCTACAACTCTAAAATAAAGAACACCATCAACAGCCAGGGAGATATTATCTTTTGTAATTGCGCTTTGACTTGGCACATTCACTGCAGTTTCTTTTAAAGAGCGATCTGCCGCAATTTTATCAATAAACGGGACCACGAAGTTTAGACCTGCATCTTGTACTTCTTTAAATTTTCCAAAACGTTGGATAACATAAGCTCTATTTTGCGGTACAAACTTAATAGCCCGTTGAAGAACTACCACAACCAATATAAAAAGTATGACTGGGAAAGAAAAAATCATTGCCACTAGTTCCGGAATTTCCATTTAAATTGCTCCAAGACATAAATTTACTAAAACTTGATTTAGACACTATATATACTGTTTACTTAGTATCTCATAGCAGAATTACAATGTTTATTTTCTTACAAAAATATTTAATATAAGCCTCAAAAAAGGTTAACTACATCTTAGTAGTTTGTGATGTCATAATTATGATGCTGGGTTAAATCTTTTAAATTAAGATTTCATGATCCTAGTGTGTAATTTGTAAAACATACTAATTAGTGCTTCTTGCCATACTGTGACCTGTGGCAAGTAAATAATTACTTCGTTCTAGATCTACCCTAGATAGTCGATAATTGGGCAATCTGGCCGTTGATTGCCAAGACAAGTCGTAACCAAATGCTTTAGTTCGTCATGCAAAGCTTGTAGCTCGCGTTGTTTTACCTCTATCTCTTCTAATCGTTTTGAGGCAATACGTTTTACCTCAGCGCTGGTACGATTTTTGTCTTGGTAAAGCCCTAATAATGCACGGCATTCTTCAATAGTGAATCCAAATGCACGTGAACGGCGTATGAAAGTCAATTTTCTTACGGTGACATCATTGTAAATACGATAGCCTGCTTTCGATCTTGAGGCCGCTTCAACTAAGTTGATATCAGCATAATATCGCACGGTTTTTACAGGTAAACCTGCAAGTTTTGACGCGGCAGAAATGTTCATAAAATTTTTCCTTGACCTTCCAGTTACTGGAAAGATTATATTGCCTCTAATAAGATTTCAAGGGTTTACTGTGCCCATGCAAGAAAGCAAAATTATGCGTCAGGAGAAAACTTTCAAAACGGCTACGTTGTACCGTATCGTGATGACTGATCATATGTGCCCGCACGGCCTTAAATCTAAAGATCTTTTGGAACGGCAAAAGTTTGTGGTTGAGGATCATCACTTAGTGAACAGAGAAGAGATTGATGCTTTCAAGTCAGAGTATGACGTAAAGAGTACGCCACAGACATTTATCGATGGTGACCGGATTGGGGGCTTTGACGAGCTCAGTGTATTTTTTGGTAAAACAAAAAAAATTAAGGGTGCTACAACTTATAAACCCATTATTGTCCTATTTGCAGTTGCTGCTTTAGTTGCTATTGCCTTAACTTGGCTTGTGTATGAAACTATTTTCATTGGACAAACAATTGAATGGTTTATCTCGGTTTCGATGGTACTTCTTGGTCTACAGAAGTTACAAGACGTTGAACGGTTTGCTACGATGTTCCTTAACTATGATCTGTTGGCACAGCGCTGGATCCGCTATGGTTATATTTATCCTTTTGTAGAAACTGGTTCTGGTCTGCTAATGATGGCAGGTGTCCTCACTTGGGTATCAGCACCTGCTGCGCTCTTTATTGCTATTATAGGGGCAATCAGCGTGTTCAAGGCTGTTTATATCGACAGACGCGAACTTAAGTGCGCCTGTGTGGGCGGCGATAGTAAGGTACCTCTTGGCTTTGTCTCACTTACCGAAAATCTTATGATGATAGGGATGGCTATTTGGATGCTCTCAAAGTTGTGGTGGTCAATCACTTAACTCTCTATTAACTGGAAGATTTGATCTCATAGAAATGTGTCAAGGATTAGGAGCTTAAATGAAATCAGTCATCGCGTTTAGCGCACTTGCCGTCATTTTTGGTTTGGCTTCTGCGCTCTGGCTATCTGTTAATAATAGTGCTGATGACATCATAATAAAAAATGTGCCCACGAATGTTTTATTACCTGATACGCTGTCGCAGAACGCACAGATTGGTAAATTAGCGTTTGAAGCTAAATGTACATCCTGTCATGGGACGAATGCGGCGGGGCGAGACGGCGTTGCACCACCATTAGTTCATATCATCTATGAGTCTAACCACCATGGAGATGAAAGCTTCCAAAGAGCAGTCGCAATGGGTGTCCAAGCACATCACTGGTCATTTGGTAATATGCCTGCTGTGGAGGGTTTGACACGCGGAGATGTAATGATGATTATTAAGTATATTCGAGAATTACAAAGAGAAAACGGGATTAATTAATGGTGAGTAAGACAACTTTGACTGATTTTGTATGAAGCTGCTCATATCTATTCTTATGGTTTTGGCCACGAATGCAGATGCTGATCACGAGCTTGTAGATCGCAGTATTCAGACAGGACAAATACTCTATGTTAAGAATTGTGCATCCTGCCACGGCATAAACTTAGAGGGGCAACCGAACTGGCGATCCCCAAACGGTGATGGGATACTACCAGCACCACCACATGATGCTACAGGGCATACGTGGCATCACGACAATGCATTACTTTTTGAGTATACCAAGTTTGGAGGTCAGGGGGCACTTGCTTCAAGAGGCATAACTGATTTTAACAGTGGAATGCCAGCCTTCAAGGATGTGATTTCGGATGAAGACATATGGAACGTTCTCGCTTACATTAGATCAACATGGCCAGAGCGGAACCAAAAAACTCAAGCTGATCGTAATTTTTCACATTAATCAACATTTGGGTTCAGGAGCCATTTGAACTATCTATAACTCGATAAGGTTTTTTAGAGTAAAAAAACTTGTAAAATCTCTTGGATTTGTTAGACGAGAAGATTAAGTATTTACAAGGGGAATAATTCATTATGAGTATAACAAAATCATCTAAAGAGAATTCCTCGAAGAAAACAACATCTGAGACAAATAAAGCTAAGTTAGAGTCTTCCGCAAAAACTACAGATACTTCTAAAGTTGATAAAACTGGCTCTTCGACAGCTGATAAAACAGCGACCAAATCGGAAGCAGCTCCTAAATCGGCTTCTCAGACATCTCTAAGTCATTTTTCCAGTGTCTCAACTCCAGAATATCGAGCTGGATGGCAAAGAATTTTTGGAGGTGGCGAAGTTAATCAAAAAGAGGAGCAAGAAGTAAGTAACGAAAATGAATTCCCACTACAAATTGAAATTCAAGATACTGAGATCAATGCAGAGTTAAGATCAATGCTTTATAGTTCTTTGTTAGTTCAGGCTAACAATCAAGGTGTTAATATAAAAAAAGTTAAAAATTCAACCTCAATAGAGTATAGCCTGCAATGTAAGGTCCGATGACGTGTAAAGAATTGCAAAATATTGAAGAATAAATACTAGATTTAAGTATTTATGAAACTTGTGATCATATTAGCCATAAGGTATTTTATACTCAATTAATCTGGACAGATTATCGCCTCTTTTGCGTAAGGAATGTAGTCGTCAGAGCATTTATCAATTACCGTATTTTTCAACGAAAGAAGAGTTGTAAATACTATTATAACTATTATGAATGCCAGAAACCCGCGCACTATTTGATGCTCCATTACAATTTTCTTAAATTATAATATAAACTTTATATAACGTAATAAGTACAGTCTATTACTTTAACGTTTGAATGAAGATGGTGAGATTTTAGTGAATTGTTGAGCCCTCTGGCTTAAGGTCATTAGTTAGTTCCAGACTATTATATTTGTAATCACACATTTTTTTTAAGGCTAACCCAAAGTTTTGAGCTAAAGCAACTACCCAAGTAGAAAAATCTGGACTTACCAAAAGTGTCGCGAATATCATTGCGTCTTCACGTTGCCCTTCAGCCGCAGCTCCAATTAAATTTGCAAAACAAGCTTCGTCGGCGCCAAGGCATTTGCACTCTACGTCATGTCTCATTAAAGGGCGGCGTCCATGATCTGCAAATAATTGCCAAATCTTCTCTAGACAATTCACAGCTTTTCTTCCTAATAGATCACCTAAAACAGTTGAAAAGTCATTATAAACGTCTTTTTGGGATTCCGGACCATCACACCACAACCGAAAATATAGTACGGCACTTGATTCAATATCGCCAAGTTCATTTAGATAACCGACGGGTGACCCGCCCCTATGATTTTTTTTTATATTCATTTCGTTAAAATCAACTTATTAGAACGGGTAATCCTTAGAGTATACTTTTGGTTATTTAGGAGGATATGTGCCTGATTTCCATTTTTTATTAAATTTTCTGCTCGATAAGTAACTGCCTCTGATTTAATTTCTTCTTCTTCTTGTTGTGAAGAGTATTCATGTATTTTTTGTAATGTCATTTGGGTAAGACCTCTCTTCTCCTCTAAATGTGTCTAGTAGCCACTCCAAGCTAGCTGCTGACGACACATTATCTGTATCTAAAAATATTTGGGTGCTTAATTGTTCAAATGTGCTGGACCCATAACTCTCTAACGCCTTAGAAATTGAAGTTTTAGAATAAAACATAGAGGTACCCTTTTTTTCTTGTTTCGGGCTTCCCCTCTTGTTGAGTGGGTGGCTAGAGATTCATATTCTGAGTAAATTAGTCAGGTAAGTCAACCCAAGAATGTATTTCCTTATTAAAAGTAAATAAGTTTCCCCATTTTATATCAGGT
>CAJWHE010000067.1 GCA_913041145.1 uncultured Paracoccaceae bacterium | reverse complement strand
CTTACTTAAAGATCTTCAGGATGAGATGAACCTAACAATGCTTTTCATATCCCACGATCTACCGGTGATACGTCAGATGTGTGATCGAGTAGCAGTGATGCGGCATGGGGCTATTTGTGAAATCGCCACAACTAATTCTCTTTTTGATGAGCCAAAACACGAGTACTCCAAACATCTTCTCGATTTGATGCCAAAGATAAATTTTTTAACCGAGAGTGATTAAGTTCTGGGTCTCTATAAACCAAAAAAATTTACCCATCTTTTTACTCCCCAATGAATCCACCCCTTCAGTACTAAAGGCCTGAGTTGGAAGGCGCAGGCTCCGTGATCAAGGGTCCATGGAGTAAGCCTTGTGCCCTTCGATCATTTGGATCGGCTCAGTAACTCCTGGTTTGTGTTTCTTGGTCCGTGGTGCCGCTGGGTGTACTAAAACTAGGCACTTATCATAAACTTTAGACGTTACTTATTAGGAGAAGGGATAGTTATTTGGCAGGTTATATGATAGTGTTGTTTAGACAAAAAATAGGGTTAAATTAATGAAAAAAATTAAGTATAATTTAAGAATTCAAACTTTTTTTATAATCGCATTAAGCATAACGCTTGCCATGTTCGCGACTAATTTAAAAGCTGATCTAAAAACTGAAACAATCATTCAAGGATCAGGGTCTAAGGCAGAATTGGGTATGCGAGTGCAAGTTCATTACACTGGCAAGCTTGATGATGGTACAGTTTTTGATAGCTCAGTGCCAAGGGGAGAGCCTTTTGTCTTCACCTTGGGACAACGTCAGGTGATACAAGGGTGGGAAGAGGGAATTTTGGGTATGCTGGTTGGAGAAACCAGGATTCTTACAATTCCACCAGCTTTGGCTTACGGTAGTTCTGGCGCGGGTGATATAATCCCTCCAAATGCGACATTAATTTTTGACGTGCAACTTTTGGCTACAAGTTGGCCTCCCTCCTTAAAAGAGTTAACGACAGAGCAGTTATTAGATGCTCAAAAGAGTGGTAGCATTATTATTGATATTCGAAGTTCAAATGAATGGGTTGAAACTGGGATTATCGCAGGTGCCGAAACAATCACAGCGTTCTCAGCAGATGGCAATTTGCATAGCGATTTCAGGAAAAAGTTTTTTTCATTAATCAAGAGTAAGGATACTCCAATTGTTTTATATTGCCGCTCTGGAAATAGGTCCAAGCGGCTAGGAAATGTACTTGTAAATCAGGGAAATTATACGAATGTATCGCATCTTTCAAAGGGAATAATTGGCTGGAAAAAAGATGGAGAAAACACAATTGTTTTGAAGTAGCCTTGAAAAAAATAATACTGTAAACTTGTGAAGGTACTTGTTGAGGCTGGTGTGTAGAGAGCTTTTGTGTTGATTCAGCCAAGTATCTTAAAGACTAGTCACTGCAGGCGCTTGAAGATCTACTGAGTGTTGATACTGATTGCTAGCTATTAGTTATATTAGTCTTCTTTAAGTGACTTGCTGTTTGCGAGAGCTTCAATCTCTTTGTCTACTCTCATTCTTTCTTTGCGATTGTTCCTTCTGAAATTTGAGGCAACAAGGTAAATTCCTACGCCAACAAAGAATGCCGTATTATTATAAGGTATGCTAATTTCTGCGTAGTTTTCATACAACCTTACTGCAACGCCAACCCCTATTAGGATCCAGGCGTATCTTTCATACTTAGACCAACGCACTCCTCCGCGTTTTATTTCTTCTGCTTTAGCTATTAGGTCTTCAGATTGATTTGTAGTATTCATTAAACTCTCCAATATCTAACCCACATAATCTACATATGATGGAATACATTTGCAACATATGTCTCTAACCATATGTCTCTAACATAGGTAGATGATATTTTACTAAAGCGTACTTCTTTAATAATTGGATACTGCAACAACTCAGAAGTATGATAAAAATAACTAGTGCTCTCGGTTGTGGGCCGAGTACATTATGCTAAGTAGATTGAACACATAAGTTTCTTGTCTAGTAAGGGTGTAATGTTAAAGTTCGATAACAAATTTATTTTACGATACAGGTTTGTTTGTCTGCTGCTCTCAATCGGTTATTTTCTATACCAATTTATAGGAGTCAATTATGATAATTTTGGGATCCAATTTCGTTATCTAACAATTTGGGGCTTGACTGGGGCTATGATAGCTACATGGCTGTTATACAGGACAAAGTACAATGGTTTACCAGAAACGCATCTTGCATTTGTTTCGGCTATATCAGTTCTAAATGCTATGGTAGTTTTTTTATACTGGAAGCTATATTTCATCGACCCTAGCTTGGTAAATTATTCTGGCTCAATCGTTTGGTTCCAGGAATACTACCTGCATGCCCTTGGGCCATTATTAATAATCCTTGATGCCTTGTTTTTTAACAACTCCTTTACACAGATTAAAAATGGTTCGCTAACAATTTTGGGGTTATGCTTACTTTATATTTTTTGGACAGAATCCTTAACGGGCCCACTTAACAACACCCCTGAAGGTTCTGTGACGAGTGGACTTCCTTATCCATTCCTTAATGATATGGTGTTTGTCGAACGAGTTGGCTTTTATGCTACAACCATACTAACAGGTCTTGGATTTTATTTTATTGGATGGCTTTTGACGAGACTTAAATTACGTTTTTCGACGTAACTAGCAGTCCACTAGCGTCAAGTTTGCATTTCCCGACTATAATGATGGTGAAAGGTGAGCCAGATTAGTCAGAATATAAGACCGCTAGGGATTAGTTCCTGTAAAATCACATGCGTCCTCCAAAGCTCTGAATACAAATATTAATCGATCGGTAATTTTAAACATTTAGCCCCAGAAGAATCTCCAGTGCCAGTTTTTGAGTCAATAAGCCTTTTTACAGTCTTAAAGTCTTTGAACTGTTAAAGCTGGAAGTCATATTCTATATCTACAAGAACTTTAGCTAGATGGTATTTAACTCAAACTCCTTAATTACATTTTTCATTTTGTTCAGACATTTCACTTTTTCTTATTGGCATTGTATCAATAATACTGTGAATTTTTTTTAATAATGAAGTGTCATTTGAATATGATTTATTTCTGCCATCATAACCAATTAACCAAATTCCATGTTTATTCTTATATCTATCTGAAATAATGTATTTATTAATTTCATCACCAACAATTCTAATGTACTTCAAATTTCTTAATGCGTTTTCACAACTACCTCTTTTAAAAAAATCATCAGTTTCATTAATGAAATAAATATCTTTTTCTTTGGCAATAAAAAGAACTATTCTTTTGTCCCATGAAAATGAATTGATATAATCTTCCAAATTTATTTTTGTGCTTGAATTACTCATAGTTGGAAATATTAATAAAGTTGATAATAAACATAATGCTTTAATCATTTCTTAACCAAGTTTTTATACGGCTCATTCCAACTAACTAGGACTGTTACTTGAGAAATACAATCTAAGAAAGATGCTAGCTTTAGGTTATTGTAATTTGGGTATAGATTATCAAAGCTGAAGATTCTTGGTGGAATAGTAGAAATGAAAAGGGGATTAAATGATGATCAAATGGCACAAAACCCATTGTGAAGACCAAAGAGTAAAATTTGGATTATCTCATTATATGATGTACTGGTTAAGTTTTACCAAAGGCGTAATGTTGGTCTTACTTTTGTTTTGGTTTCTTTAGATAAAGCTACTCCCTGTGCCCCAGTGAGTCTCCCTGAGGCTCACTGAGTTGTGCTTGAGGTTAGAAGTGAAAGATATAAGGATCACCTTCTAAAAAATTTTATAAAGAACTAAATAATTCTTTTGCTAGTTTTTTAGACTTTCCTGAGAACCTAAGTTTTTTTATAACTTCTAAATTAGATTTATCATCACCAACAATTACAAATCCAATCATGCCCATTGTTTTGTGAGGTGTACACCAATAGGCATAAATTCCTGGAACATCAAATGTATAATCTGTGTCTTTGCTAGTTTTAGATTTGAATTTTTTAACACCTTCTGGAACGCCACCTTTAATAAATTCAACATTATGACCTTTCGAGGTTGCTTTCCAAATAACTTTTTCACCTACATTCACTCTTACAATTTTTTGTGAGTAAACCATACGTTCTTTATCTTGTTTATTTAACATTTCCACCTCTACATTTGCGGCAAAAGAAGTAGAAAAAGTAACAATAGTCAGAAAAAATGCTACTGTTAAAATAGCAATATTTTTAAGTGTGTATCTCATATTAGATTTGTCTTTCTTAGTTAAATTAAATGAACAAGTTTAAATTATTTTTAAACTATACTTAGGCATTTAATCATGAAATTAACCAATTCAACTTTATGAAGTGTAGCAAGATGCCACACTTAGAGAAAAACTTTACTTAGTTTTTTTGTAACTTCAAGCCCACTCCTTAACAGTTCAGTAATCTCTAAAATGTGGTTTATAAACTTTGGAATTAATGCTGCTGCTGGATGTATCAAGGAGCAAGAATTTTAAATTACTGAGCCCAATCTAAATAGCTGAAGAGTGCAATGCTGACCACAGATAGCGTAAACTAGGAACTGCACTCCCCATACCTAGGGCTTTTAGTACTGGTGACGAGGATTCATTTGGGGTAGTTTTGTTCTTCAAAAAATCAAAATTTGTGTTAGTTTGGCTACGAATTATAAAATATGAAATTAAAAAGGAATACTCATGTCTTGCCTTGTTAAATCCAAATACATTGGCACCATCACTTGGTTAGGGCGAGTTAATGCCCCAGAAGACAACATCAGATCTGAAGCATTGACTACTGCTGACGCCACTTTTGATGGCATTATCGGAGAGTCCCATTCTAGCGCAACTCGCCCCTCTTGCGTGCGGGTCACGATGTTGTATCCCAAAGGTACAGAAATCCGAAACACCCGCCAGCTATCAATTTTATCAGCCGAAGAGAATGCGGAAATTGGAGCTAGTATGGGGCTGAAGCATCTTGATCCAAGCTGGTTAGGTGCATCCATCGTCATTGCAGGACTTCCTGACTTCACGCATATCCCACCAGGTTCGCGGTTGCAAACGACAAAAGGCACGACATTGACAGCAGATCTGGAAAATGAACCTTGTAATTGGCCAGCCAAAGAAATTGAAACTGAATTCCCAGGCCATGGAAAAGCGTTTAAAAGCATAGCCAAAGGGCGCCGCGGTATCACAGCTTGGGTAGAACGACCTGGGCCCCTTTCACTAGGTGATACTGTGCATTTATTTATCCCAACACAACGCACCTGGCAGCCAAAATAGTGACTCAATGATTGTAAACACTCAAGCTGCAAACTTAGGAGATGACACTATGTTAATGCAAGACTTCGCTGCTGATCTGACCTTTAAGGCTTTACCCGAAGATGTGCTGGGGGTCTTGCGTCGTTCCTTACTCGATACTTTGGGAGTTGCAGCCATTGGGTCACAAAGTGAGATGGCTCAAATTGGCACCAAGACGGCTCAGGCCCTTTTTGGCGCCACTGCTACTTCCTCGGCGCGGTGTCTTTTTGATGGCAAACTTGTGAGTGAAGCTGGGGCAGCAATGTCCGGAGCTATGACAATTGATAGTGTGGATGCTCACGATGGGACCTCACCCTGCAAAGGCCACGCGGGATCAGCCATTTTCCCTAGCATTTTTTCCCTAGCCGACGGGCGTGGACTGACAGGCCAAGACTTGGCAACTTATCTAGCGCTGGCCTATGAAATTTCCTATCGCGCCGGACTCACACAGCACGACACCTGCACCGATTATCACACGTCTGGCGCCTGGACCGCCGTGGGCGTAGCCGCTATGACCGCGCGGATATTGGGCTGTGATGCAGTTCAGATCCATGAAGCGGCCGGAATTGGCGAATATCACGGGCCACGCAGTCAAATGTTACGGTGCATTGATTTTCCAACCATGGTACGTGATGGTGTTGGTTGGGGAGCACCTACGGGTGTCACCGCTGGGGTTCTCGCTCATAATGGCTTTACTGGCGCACCGGCTCTAACCTGCCAAGGTCCACACTGGGTGGGCTTGGGGGACCATTGGAAGCTGGTGACAGATACCCATTACAAACCCTATCCTTGCTGTCGCTGGGCTCACCCCAGCATTGACGCTGCAGCGGAATTAATGACGCGTCATACTTTGTCACATCATGACATCGCATCCGTAGAGATTAAAACGTTTCACAATGCCACTCGCCTTGCCGGCCATACGCCCGTAAGCGCAGATGAATTTGCCTACTCCATTGCCTTCCCCGTGGCCTGCATGATTGTGCGTGGCCAAGTGGGAGTGTCAGAGTTGGATATATCCGCCCTGAGCAATCCTGAAATTTTACGCATTAGTACCGCCACAACCCTGATTGATGATCCACACTTAACCCAGATTAGCGACGGAAAACGCTGGGCACAGGTCTCAATCCTGATGAGGGACGGTAAAAGACATGAAGCCGCTCCACGTACTCCACGCGGTGATACTGATCTACCGCTTAGTGATAGAGAAATATCAGACAAATATCACCTCTTTGCTGATCCAATCTTGGGGGGTGAAACTGCTGAGCGTATCGAAACCTTGTGTGCAGAATTTGATCAATTGGACGCGGGTGGCGTACAAGGTTTGTTGGATATTATCCTGCAGGAACCGGGGGTTTAACTTTCCACTACTTCTTTTGGGGTAAGGATGTCTTTTAAGGAACACTCAGATAAATCAATGATTTGAGTTTTAAATCTTAAATTAATTGTAACATGGGTTCCATATGGG
>CAJWHE010000066.1 GCA_913041145.1 uncultured Paracoccaceae bacterium | reverse complement strand
GTGACTTGTAATCAGTGACGTAGTTTGTAACCTATTGTTATTGCATACAGCATCTTTGTGTTGTTGCTTGAGTACGGAACCAACCTCCGTGTGGGGGCACCACTTCTACTCAATCAACATGTTTAACACATTGATCTGTAAGCGTTTACGTTTTGCGGCTGGGGTTGCTCAGTTAGCCAGAAGGAATAACCGTGGCCAAAACATATATTCACCCGACCGCAATCATAGATCCTAATGCCCAAATTGGTTCTGGCTCCATGGTCTGGGTTAATGTTCAAGTTCGAGAGAACGCCACGGTTGGAAAAAACTGCGTGCTTTCAAAGGATGTTTATGTCGACTCTAATGTAAGTATCGGAGACGAATGTAAGATACAAAACTCAGTTTCAGTTTACGACGGTGTTACTATTGAGTGTAGAGTTTTTATTGGTCCTGGTGCCTGCTTTACTAACGACAAAGTACCGCGGGCTTTTATTAGTGATTGGGAAATCAGCAAAACATTGATTAAGCAGGGTGCTAGCCTTGGGGCCAACTGCACAATTGTTTGTGGCGTTGTGATTGGTGAGTATGCGATGATAGCTGCTGGATCAGTAGTGACTAAAGACGTGCCACCCTACATGCTTGTTAGTGGAAATCCAGCGCGCGTAGTCCATAAAATTGATAAAAAAGGTAATAAAATAAAATAGTTAAATTAAGTTTGCCAGCAAATCCCGATAAAGGTTAAAATTGTGTAGAGAGCCTTATGTTGGAAAATCAGTTTTAGTTGTCGGCGGCGCTGGGTTTATTGGTAGTCATCTTGTTGATAAACTACTGACAGATGGCGGTAGACAAGTTGTTGCTATTCATAATCTACTTTTGGGTACCAGAGATATTATCAAGTTAACATGATGAATATTGTTATTTCCACTTACAATTTTCTTCATTGTAAAACCATATAAGGTTTAATGTAGTTGTATATAAATGGTGTGAATGTAATGCTCGGCTTGGATCCGGTAGAGCTGAATTTCTATCAGTCGAAGTTGCGTGTTGCTCCAAGATCTACGTTTCTTCCGGATACTAGAGATGTATATGAGAGGTGAGTTACGCATCACTTACATATGTAGTGTTTAGTCACTTAGATATTTAATATTAATGAGGAAAAACCTACGCTTCTGCCGAGTGGGAACGACGTTAGGATTTAAATAATGACAAAATAATCATGGTCCTGTGGATATGTAATTTATTTCATTTGAAAATAATTATTCAAAATAAGCCTAGCAAAGTAAAGAAAAAATATCATGATCAGAGAACACTTTTACTCAAAAACCCTCCTTGTTACTGGTGGTGCAGGTTTCATTGGAAGCCATCTGGTTGATCGCTTAATCTCAGAAGGTGCCTCACAAGTAATTATCGTGGACAGTCTATTTCTAGGGAATCTTGACAACTTAAAGGATGCACTAACGAAAGGTGCAATTTTTATAAACGAAGACATTGAATTCAAGGGTTCGCTGGATTATATCTTCGAAAAGTACCATATTGACGTAGTATTCAATTTGGCTACAAAACCTTTGAACTACTCGTTTATCAACCCCAGTAACGCTTTTTCCACAAATGTAGCCGGCACGTTAAATCTACTTGAGTTGCAACGAAACGGCAAATTTAAAACTCTTTGTCATTTTTCCACTTCAGAGGTTTATGGTACAGCAGTTTATGAACCCATGGATGAGGTTCATCCGCGCAATCCGACTACCACCTATGCAGCTGGAAAAGCCTCAGCAGATTTGGCGGTAGAAAGTTACGTCAATATGTTCGGTTGTGACGCATTTATCATCCGCCCTTTTAATAACTATGGTCCTCGTCAAAACCACAAAGGTTTGATGGCGGCAATTATTCCTATTACAGCTTGGCGTATCTACAATAATATTCCTCCAGAGTTACACGGGAACGGACTGCAAAAACGTGATTTTATTTATGTCGGAGACACAGTTGATGCTGTGATTAAGCTGTTTGATATTCTACCAGCGGGAGAGAGCGTAAATGTTTCGACTGACAACACCTGCTCTATAAAAGACTTGTTAAATAAAATCATCAAATACTACAAATATTCAGGAGAAATTCTCCACAAAAACGCTCGAGACGCGGATGTGTTAACCCACAACGCAAACAACGCAAAAATTAAAGACCTGATTTCATACAAAACTACTCCTTTCAATTTAGGTCTGGCTGAAACTCTTGACTGGTACCATAACGAATTTTCACGGTAACATTTAGACCCAACGCGTTTAAGCAGTTTGAATGCTTAAACGCGTACGTAGAAAATTGGTTAAGAAGTAAAAAAGTAAAGTGATAGTAATGGCCTAATTGCATTATAGTCCATTGTGTAATTCGGAATGGCTAAACTTATCACTTCGTAGATTCTGTTGCACGCGCTTAATACTGTCATCCAATACTTTTAAAAATTTTTCACTTTTGTCATGTAAAATCATAAATTCATTCGTTTTCAGTTTGAAAGTGTCAAGCAACTTTGGATTATTTGCTAGATCAGTTATAAGAGCTATCAAATCATCTTCGGTAGCTTTCAATGCATCAGGCAATCTGTCTGAAATCAAAGAGCCAAGAAACTTATCTTTCTTGGCCAGCACCGGAATATTTTTTGCCATAAGCTCAAGAACAGAGTAACCTGAATGCAGTGGAAAAGTGTCAATACCAAGATCTATGCAATGCCCAACTATATTTACATCCACAAATGGCAGCACTATTGCCCTGCCCTCATTACTAAATTGTTTTAGTTTTTCTTCCACAAGTTGCGTGTCATTTGGCCCTGCAAGAATAACTTTTAAACTTTTCTCAGTATCAAGGCACCTGCATATAAAATTAAGAAATGGCTCAGTAAACTTTTCCATGCGGGCGAATGTGCCAATTATGAAATCATTTTTATCGATACCCAATTCAATTTTAGTTTGATTAATTGCATTTAAATCCACTTCTGGCGCTAAAATATCTCTAGCAACCCATACTGGAAGATCAAAAAAGTCTTTTTTAGATCTTCCAGTATGCGCAGGATCTAAATTATCGTTAATGCCTATTAAGTCATACCAAGGAAGATTATGAAACCCTTGAGCTAGGTAAATCATAGGTATTTTTGAATTCAAAATACCTAAAATACTGGGTAACTCGAATTCAGTCTCTGTTAAAATGACTTTGGGTTCGGCTAATTTAAGTATTTCAATAATTGAAATTAGGTTAACTTCTAAGCTTGAGGTAAACAAAACACTTATCCTAAGCTTATTATATCGCTTTTTTAATTCAATAAACTTTTCATCAGAACTCCAAAGAGCAATAATCCAAACGCTTTCTCCTCTTGCGAGTAAAGCCTCGGCATATGTGTATACAGATTTGCCTGGGGCATATGCACCGTTCACTGCAGCTCGCCGACAAATGAAAACGTAATCATCACCCTCTGGAACCGCGGACATTAAAGCCTCGACCATAGTTCCTTTATCTTTTACCCAGCTTTGGAAAGGGATAGCAATATGGGTGTAGATACTATTTTGTACCCTAGTATATCCAGTTTCAATATTGGTAAGAGTGTAGCAGAATAAATAAAATGCGCTGGCAAACTGTGTACCGTTGTCTAAATCAAAATGAACAATAATGTCGCTAAACCTTTGAGAAATTAGTTTCTCTACTTTCTGAAAAGTTTGATTGCGCTCGTGTTCGTTAAAGTAACGGTTTAGGATTACTCCCACATTTCCCGCATGTTCAGCGGTGATAATAGATTCTTTCGAAATACTCTCTAGAGCTTGGACATCTTTTTCAACGAAATTTGCCATCTTGATCACCCTAGGATATTTTTTAACATTTAATATAAAATTGGGATAGACTTTTATTGATATGTGAACAAGTTTATTGAGATAGTCGGTTAACAACTAAGGAAGCATTCTATTAATATAAGTTCAACAAACCGAGTTTTTTATTATTTCACATATTCGGAGGGCTTCTACACTATCCTTCAAACCAGGAAACTCCAATGATCTGTTACCAGAACAATTGTCTATAAAAGACTTTAACTCGACCAATAAAGGTTCTCTTCGAACCACCTCTATTATACTTTCAACTGCAGATATTTTATAATCAGAGTTTACTATTATCTGCGCTTTTGACTGACTGTGTAGAGATAAGCGTTGGCTTAGCAATTCAGCCTCTATGAAAGATTTGGTTGTTGTAGCTTGAATTTTACGAATTTTCTTTTCAGTTACTCTGCTCGCCAAAATACGACTGAAAGAACCATTCTTATGTGTAAGAGTAGTCATGGCAAAAGCCAATAGATTGCCTTGCTTGTTACCATGGGAGCTTAAATCGATTATTGGACCATTTAAATAAAGGGCTAAATCAATGTCATGGATCATTAGATCTAATATGACATCGACATCTTTTATTCGACTACTGTGTTTGTTTGTTCGGAAAAAATCAAAATGAATAACACTTTCTTTTTGGATAATATTTTTTAGCTCTTTAATAACCGGATTATATCTTTCTATGAATCCACATTGGACGAAAGTGTCGTATTTTTTAGCTAGTTTTTGCATCTCCAAAGCAACATTGTACGAATCCGCTAAAGGCTTTTCAATAAATACATTTCTAACCTTGCCAACACACAGTTTAAAAAAACTAAAATGCTTGGCTGTCGGAGTAGCAATAATAACGGCGTCAACATCTTCAATAGCCTGAAGCACATCAATCGTGTAAGGAATGCCATAGTTGCTTGATAATTTTTTTAAAACGCGCTCATCTAAATCGTAGAGCCAACAGATTTCAACACCCTTCAACATATTGAGATTTCGCAGATGATTTTGGCCCATCTGACCCAGCCCCAATATTGCAAGTTTTAGATTTTTTTTCATTAATTTAAGCATCACTATTTTTAAAGAAATTTTATATAAATTAAATCGCAGAGCCAGTTGACCATTTTAAGTAACTTTATATTAATTACATAAACAAGAGCAAAAGATATTCTTATATCTATTAGGTTTTCATTATTATTATTCTATTAAATTTTTTTGTTTTCTAAATATGATTGAATAGTCTTTTCAACAATTTCAATAACCCAGTAAATTTCTGGGCCAGTCATATACGGAAATAATGGTAAGTTCAGAACAGAACTGCATATTTTATGAGCCTCATCCCCACCTACATGCGATAATAAATAATTACTCGCACCTTTTTGATTAGAAATTGTCGCAGGGTAAATATTTCCAAACCCAATTTTATTATTGAAAAGTTCTTCCTCTAATTTTCTCTTGAAATTATATTGCTCAATGTAACTAACGTTGCAGTAACCATTTGCATCAATTTGTGAGGGAGCAGATATTTGTTTAATGATTTCATAATTTAAGTTTTCTTTATAAATGGCTAAACTTTTTTTGCGAGAAATAATCCGGTCAGAAAAATGTGCTAACGTAATATTTAGGTAGGCAGCCTGCAACGAGCCTAATCTTGAATTCCAGCCTACATCAACATGCGCAAAATGCTCGCCTCTCCCGTGATTTGCCAATTGCCTGACTTTAAATGCTAAATCTTTATCATTAGTAAAGATGGCTCCACCATCACCAGCGGCGCCTAACACCTTAGACGGATAAAATGATGTGGTAGATATCAATGCTCTTTTGTAAATCGCCTCACCATTAAATTTTGAACCAAAACATTGAGCTCCATCCTCCAGAAGAGCTACATTATTTCTATTTGCACAATTCCTTATCTTTTGAAGATTTCGTGAACTCCAACCAAATAAATGCGCCAAAATGGCAGCCTTCGGTTTATATCTATCGACTGCTTCAATAAAATATTTTAAACTCATTCCCCCATCACACATTTCGCAATCAACAGTTATGGGAACAGCGCCAACATTTACAATAGCCTCGAAAGTGGCCCAAAATGTGAAATTTGGTAACAAGACTTTATCACCATTTCTTATATTTAATGCTCTTAATGCTAATTGCATGGCGTCAGTGCCGTTGGCACAAGAAATAGAATACTTATTTTCGGTCAAATTAGCCAAGTTTTGTTCAAGCAGCTCAACTTCTTCACCACCCATAAAGGAAGCCCTTGAGGAAAGAAAAGAAACTTTTTCAGACCATTTTTCCAAAAAATTTGGTTCAAAGCGTTTTAAATCTATAAATGGAACATGCATAAAAAAACTTTACTGGTTATAAAGGAATAAAACAGGTTTAGATAACTTTTTAAGTTAAAAGATTATGAATCTAATCCTACATAATTGGAAACGGTAAATACTTTAAAAGTGTTATTATTATCGGACCATTTTGTATTTCATTAAGGCAGAAAAGACCATCAGAGTCAGAGCCCTTGAAACAGTTAAGTGACCAAAAGAGGTCAGGGTGTATATTACGGATACCTTGATAGTAATCGAATCTTGTGTTGCCAAGTTGAAACGTTTTTTCAATGATTGCAGACTTATTGTCTACAACTTGCCTAATAGCATCCAATTCATCAGCTTTTTGCATTAGCATGGCATAAATGACACCCGTGCCAGACCTTCCTGATAAATTGCCATCTTTTTCTTGTGTAGCCAAGTTTCTAAAATCTTTTGCTGATCTTTCAATATCTGCTTGTAAGCTCTGGGCCCTTACAGCAATAAAGTTTGCCCGTTCTAAGGTGTTGTCAGACAAAGTCTAACAGGTATCAAAGCACCACGATCACACAAATCTATGAAGCGCAGATTTGGAACCACTCAATGAGAGCGGCACTGCGTTTTTGCTTGAAGGATTGCCTGCTTTCT
>CAJWHE010000065.1 GCA_913041145.1 uncultured Paracoccaceae bacterium | reverse complement strand
CTGACCAATCTATAAAGAATATATGCATCGAATCGTTTCAATTAACTTCCCCAAATACGTAGCCTTGAATCTAAACGACTTTAGATTTATTTAATAGTCGATAGATCAGAGTTGGTAGAGAAATTTATCAGAAAATTCATATAAATTGAGGGTTAGATGTCAGATTCAAATAGTATTAAGTTCCAAGCAATGTCATCGTTTAATATAGGAAAATTAAATGGAAAGTTAATTTTATTGGTGCAGTTTGATGGGGTGATGGATGACCATATTGGTTTAATTGATTCTATAACTAATGGTATGTTAAAGTCCTTTATAGATTCAGATGTTTTTAAAAAGTTAAACGCTGGAAATTTTACTGAGTTAAATATTTTTATTAAAAAAGAACTTTTATCAATTCTAATTTTCAAAAAATATCAAGAATATGGCGCTAATGATGCTCGCCTAATAGGTGCTAACATAGCAAAAGCAGTTAATAATAAGCCGTCTCACATTATTATTGGTTCTGGCGGTTACCCAGATGAAGTAGCTTTTGGTTTAAAGCTCAGGTCTTATAATTTTTCTAAATACAAGAAGTTGAGGTCCGAAAATAATTATACTACATCTTTATATGTTTCAGACGTTCAAGTTACTGAAAATGCTTTTGAGGAAAAAGCTGCAATCTCTCTTGGTGTTAATTTTACCAGAGATCTTATTAACGAACCTGCTAATGTTTTGACAACACAGGAATTTTCAAATCGTTTGGAAGCTCTTAAATCATCTGGTTTACGTGTCGAAGTGTTAAACGAGAAAGATTTAGAAAAAATTGGAATGCGAACACTTTTGTGTGTTGGTCAAGGCTCTGACAGTGAATCAAAAGTTGTTATTATGCATTGGAATGGTGATAGTTCTGGTGGCTCGCCATTAGCATTAGTTGGTAAGGGAGTTGTTTTTGATACTGGTGGAATTTCTATGAAACCTGCTAGTGGCATGGAAGACATGACAATGGACATGGGTGGTGCGGGAGTAGTTGGCGGGGTTATGAAAGCTTTAGCACTCAGAAAAGCAAAGGCAAATGTCGTTGGAATTGTTGGGTTAGTAGAAAATATGCCTTCAGGAAATGCTACTCGTCCTGGAGATGTTATCAAATCCCTAAAAGGAGACACAATTGAAGTAATAAATACTGATGCTGAGGGACGACTGGTGTTAGCTGATTTACTTTGGTACGCCCAAAAACAATTTAAACCAAGTGCGTGTATCGATCTGGCCACCCTCACAGGAGCTGTGATAACAAGTTTGGGACACGAGCATGCTGGGTTATTCTCTAACAGTAATCGTTTTGTTGAAAACTTTCTAAGTGTAGCACTTGCTGAAAAAGAGGGGGTTTGGAGACTTCCTTTAGGGCCAGAATATGACAAACTCCTCAAATCCCGTATTGCTGATATGAAAAATGTTGGGGGTCGGGCGGCAGGTTCAATTACAGCAGCACAGTTTATACAACGCTTTGTAGAACCTGAAATGCCCTGGATTCACTTGGATATAGCGGGTGTTGCCTCCATTCCTGGTGAAACAGATTTTTCTGGAGGAGGAGCTACTGGGTGGGGAGTTAGAACTATAAATAGTTTGATTTCCAAGTATTACGAGAAGTAAATTCAAGTTCTCAAATGTTAGATAGTTTTTCTAATTTTTCAGACGCTTTTACCCATAATTTTTCAGCAATTTGTATGGCATCCATTACTTCTGAGTATTTTTTTTGCCACGTCACTCTTTTGTCTTTCATAGATTCTTCGTAAACTTTTGGGTCACCGAGGCGAGCACTCAGAGTGTTTTGCATTTCTAATAGTTTATCTAGTCTTAGTTCACATTTTTTTACGTCAGATTTTATCTCTAATATTCTTTTATTATCAGTTATTTTTAATTCTTTTTTTGTATGTTTTTTTTGTGGCTCCAACTGAAGCGTCCTGTAAGACTGTAAGTCTCCCTTATACGTTTTTACCTCTCCATTACTAACTAACCACAATCTGTCTGCTACCAAAGAAAGTAAATGCATGTCATGGCTAACTAGAATAACGGCACCAGAATAACTTGTTAGCGCCTCAATTAGACTCTCCCGGCTTTCAATGTCCAAGTGATTAGTTGGCTCGTCTAGAATCAAAAGATGAGGTGCATCAATTGTTGCTAATAAAATAGAAAGCCGAGCTTTTTGTCCGCCAGAAAGCTTTCCTACCATTGTATTAGCTTGATCTGCCCCAATACCAAAACCTGCAAGTAGACCCCTTAAACGAGAACCATCAAGGTTTGGCCTTAAAATTTTAATATGTTCCAAAGGTGTCTGTTTTAAATTTAGTTCATCAACCTGATGTTGAGCGAAAAAGCCAACACGCAGCTTATTTGATTTTATAAACTTTCCTGATTTCTTTTGTAATCTACCAGAAAGTAGTTTTGCTAAAGTGGATTTCCCTTCTCCATTTTTTCCCAGCAGCGCTATTCTATCATCTTGATCAATCCGTAGATTTAAATCTCTTAGAATTATTTTATCATCATAGCCAACTGAACCATCTTCTATACTAATTATCGGTGGAGCTAATTCATCGGGTTCAGGAAACTTAAAAGAAATTCTGGCAGCATCCTCTGGTAATGTGATAGGTTGCATTTTCTCTAACATTTTCAATCTGGACTGAGCTTGTTTTGCTTTAGTTGCTTTTGCTCTGAACCTATCTACAAAGCTCTGTAAATGAGCCCGTCGTAAGTCCTGTTTTTTTGCCTGCGAAACAAGTATAGCTCTTTGGGCTAAAACCTGTTGGGAAAACATATCGTATGTTCCCGTGTAAAGTCGCAAAGTTTTGTTGTTTAAATGCAGTATTGAGTCTACCGAACGATTCAATAGCTCTCTATCATGACTTATAATTATCACAGTATGAGGATAGTTTGTTAGATACTGTTCTAACCAAAGTGAACCCTCAAGGTCTAGGTAGTTAGTGGGTTCGTCCAAAAGTAAAATATCTGGCTCTGAGAATAAGATACCGGCGAGAGCAACACGCATTCGCCAACCTCCAGAAAAGTCAGAGCATGGCTTTGATTGTTCTTCTTGGGTAAATCCAAGACCAGCTAATATTGAGGCCGCGCGCGCTTCACCAGACCACGCATCAATATCAGTTAATCGATTTTGAATATAGGCGATTCTTTCAGGTGATTGAGAGTGAACAGATTCCTTAAGTAAACTTGCTCTCTCCTTATGCGCCTCTAAAACTGTATCTAATAAAGAAGTCTGTGACGATGGCGCCTCTTGAGAAACACCACCAATTCGTGAGTTTCTAGGAATTGATATATCACCAGAATCTAGAATTTTTTCTTCTAATATTAAATGAAAAAGTGTTGTTTTTCCTGTTCCATTCCTTCCAACCAAGCCAACTTTATGCCCTGAGGGGATTATAGCGGATGCCCCATCTAATAAAAGTTGACCTTCTATCGAATATTTTAGTTCATTTAGGTTTATCATAGGGACCCTGTGGCTGATGAATGCGACGATGTCAATTCATGGCTTTCCAACTTTTACTTCTCATGCTAATCGGCACATTATATTATATGGAGTTATAAAAATGGCAATTCAAAGAACATTTAGTATTATTAAACCAGATGCTACGAAACGAAATCTAACTGGTGCTATAGTAGCCAAATTTGAAAACGCGGGATTGCGCGTAATAGCACAAAAAAAAATACATTTAACCAAAGCCCAAGCAGGGGTATTTTACGAAGTGCATAAAGAGCGTCCATTCTATGATGAGTTGTGCGAGTACATGTCTTCAGCGCCAATTGTTGCACAGGTCTTAGAGGGCGAAAATGCCATAAGCCTAAATAGAGAAATTATGGGGGCTACTAACCCAGCAGAAGCTGCGGAGGGTACAATTAGAAAAGAATTTGCTCTTTCTCTTGGTGAAAATTCAGTGCATGGATCCGATGGGCCTGACACTGCCGCCTTAGAAATTTCATATTTCTTTTCTGGACTTGAAATAGTCAGTTAAATTAATAATTAATAATTATTGGTTAGGAGGGTGCCATCAGGCATCCTCCTTAATCATATCTGAAGCTTTTTCTGCGATCATTAATGTGGGTGAATTTGTGTTTCCGCTTGTTATTGATGGCATCACTGAAGCATCTACCACTCTTAGTCCAGAGACACCTCTCATACGCAATCTAATGTCGACGGGTTCAGAGTGTGGTCCCATCTGCACAGTTCCCACAGGATGAAAAATTGTGCTGCCAATTTCCCCAGCAGATTTTATTAGCTCTTCATCCGTCTGGTTATGTGCTCCTGGACTAAATTCCTCAGGAAAATACGGTTTTAGAGATGACTGAGCCATTATATTTCGTGTTACACGAATTGATTGAGCTGCTACTTGCTGGTCATTAGGCGTAGACAGGTAGTTAGGATTTATTTTTGGCGGGTCAGTCGAATGTGGTGAAGTAATCTCAACCACGCCACGACTTTCAGGTCTAAGGTTGCAAACACTAGCGGTTAAGGCATCAAAGGTGTGCAATGGTTGGCCAAAAGCATCAAGACTTATCGGTTGAATGTGAAATTGAAGATTTGGGGTCGTTAAGTTTTCATGAGACTTGACGAATACACCTAGCTGGCTGGGAGACATTGACATTGGTCCAGATCTCTTAATTGCATATTCTAATGCTATCTTAACTTTACCCCAAAGGCCTTGGGATTCTGTGTTTAGAGTTTTGACCCCGTTAACTTTGTAAGCGCATCTAAGCTGTAAGTGGTCTTGTAAATTTTGTCCAATCATAGGGATATCTTTGATTACATCAATACTATTCGCCCTCAGTAATCTTGCTGGGCCCAAGCCTGAATGTTGCAAAATGCTTGGTGAACCGATTGCTCCCGCCGCTAGTATAACCTCTTTATTTGCAGTTACCTTAAAGTCCACACCATTTTTTGTATAATGAACTCCAATTGCTTTGTTTCCATCAAACAATATACGTTGGACATGAGCTTGTGTTTCTGTTTTTAGGTTCTTAAAGCTTTTTCGTGGACGTAAAAAAGCCTTTGCAGTATTTACACGAAAACCATTTTTTTGATTGACCTTAAAATACCCAACTCCTTCATTGTCCCCAGTATTGAAGTCTGGTGTTTCAGGAATTCCTGCTTGAACACAAGCCTCTTTAAATTTTTCTAAAACTTCCCAACTTAGGCGTTGGTTGTCAACACGCCACTCACCACCAGTATTATGAAACTCTGAGTTACCATCCACATAATCCTCGGACTTCATGAAATATGGTAAGATATCATCCCAACCCCACCCAACATTTCCTTTTTGCCTCCACAAATCATAATCAGCTGATTGACCACGTATATAAATCATACCATTTATAGAGCTGCAGCCACCAAGTACTTTCCCTCGTGGATATAAAAGTGATCTTCCATTTAGACCTTTCTCGGGGACTGTCTTATATCCCCAATCAGTACGGGGATTACCAATACAATATAGATACCCTATCGGAATGTGTATCCAATGGTAGTTATCATTTTTTCCTGCTTCCAGAAGAAGTACTTTATATTTTCCATCCTCTGATAGTCTGTTTGCTAATACGCAACCAGCTGTGCCAGCTCCAACTATAATATAATCGAAGCTCATTAAAGTTTATTTTCTGGTTTTTTTCTCTTAAAGGCATTTGTAAAATCAGTTTCATTTTTTTTATACCACTTTTTTTTAAGAGAGCGGTATAAATAGAAACAACTAAGACCTATTATTATGTAAATGATATTTTGAGCTATTTCCATATTTTACTAACCTATGTTTTACGATGTGTGCCGTGCTAAAGCTGTACAATTGTACTATTTAAAATTAATTGATAACTATGTTTTCTAAAACAATCAATTTTTTTGAATGTTAACATCAACTAATTTTTTATTTTTTGTTTTAAATAAAACAGTCGAATAATCATCAGTTACAGAGTAAACTACGATATAACGACCAATTAAATATGCATCGGCGTGGAGTAAATTTGGGGGTGTGTAAATACCAAAACCGTAGGGTATCTTGAAGGCGGAAAGGCGGTACACCTCATCCTTGACATCGCCTATTATCATGTGCCCCGAGGAAGAGGACTCAATTGGTAAATGAAAGTGTGGTTTATCGTGATGCTCAATATAAGTACCACCTCCTAAGTGTGGGAGCTTTAAGTAACTCTGAACATAATTTTTACCAATATTCATTATTGTTACTGGCAACCTCTCGTTGGTTTCGAACTGAAAAACGTCATTGATCTTTATGAGTTTAGCCCCATAAAATGCTAATGATTGGTCTGTGGCAAGAACTTCAGGGATTTCTAAAGTTAACTCATCAATTTCTAATGCTCCAAACCCACCAAGAAGGTTAGCATTGCTATACTCATTTTTTTTTGCTGGAAGCCAGTTCCCATTAATAGCTTTATACTTGATAGCTTCTTTTGGATGTGAATTAACTACTGGACCTATTTTTTTATCAGTGCGACTTAAACCTTTTAATGTAGCTTTATAATATTTGCCTGGTTCTACATAGCCGATTATATCTTCTGTTATCATAAAGGACTGTGGATCGTCACCAATCCGAGTTACTTTTATGCTGCCGGCTTCCATCTTAGCTTTTCCTATCTGTTTCACCGAATTGTTATTAAACTTTTCTAAAAAGTATTCTGTAGATCTTATTCCTTTGATAGTTACGTCACTTCAACTCTACTTATATTACAATCTTAATATTTTTAGAAGAACGGTATAAATTAAATTATAATCTAAATCGTTTCTCTTATGGTTGACTATTTTATATCTTTACGGTCCATTAACAATTGTCAAAGTATATATTTTATATATTTTATATATTTTTAAAGATAACCTAGCTTGA
>CAJWHE010000064.1 GCA_913041145.1 uncultured Paracoccaceae bacterium | reverse complement strand
TGAGGTTCCAATGAATATGTCTGACGAGGAACGGATTAGTATCAGCTTTAACTATTCCTGGGGATAAGGAAAATACCTAGGCGGTTAATGGAAAGTGGCACAATACTTGTCTACCATCAGATAGGCTCTGTAAATTTGGAGTTTCACGTTTACATCTGTCCTGAGAATATTTGCATCGGTTATGGAATTCGCAACCGGATGGTCTGTCTGTTAAGCTTGGTATCTCACCCTCAATTGAAAGTATTTTTCGGCGTTTCTTAGGGTCTGGTTGAGGTATTCCAGTGACTAGAGCTTCAGTGTAAGGATGGGCCGGTCTCTTAAAGATATTTGTACTATTTCCAGATTCAACTAAACGCCCTAAATACATGATAGCGAGTTTATCGCTTATATGTCTGATGACAGGCAGGTTATGACTTATAATTAAGTATGCAATTCCATGTTCATCTTGCAATTCATTCATGAGATTTAATATCTCACCTTGAACAGAAACGTCTAATCCTGCTGTCGGCTCATCAGCTATGATAAGCTTTGGGTTAAGTGCAAGTGCTCTTGCCACACCAACTCTACGTGCTTGTCCTCCAGACAGTTCGTGAGGATAACGTGATAAAAAGTTCTCCGGTAATCTTACAGTATCACATAGTCTTTTAGCTTCGTCGTCTAAATTTATTGGAATATTATGAATTTTAAATGGCTCTATTAGTAAAGACCTTACTGTTTGTCGGGGACTCAGTGACCCAACTGGGTCTTGAAACATCATTGCCATGTCACGTCTTAACGGTTTGAAAGCATTATTGGGAAGCTTACATAGATCGACCCCTTCAAACTTGGCTGATCCAGATCTTGTCTTCACCAACCCCAGTATGGCTCGGCCCAAAGTTGTCTTTCCAGAACCACTTTCACCAACTAACCCAAGTGTTTCCCCACGTTCTATTTTAAGTGATGCATCAAGAACTGCGTCCACATAAGGATTTTTTATTCCTTTCAGGGTGGCTTTGACTTTTCCCATTAGTGGAAACTGTACATTGATATTACTTACGTCAAGGAAATGTTCATCACTTTTCTCTATAAATCGTTCCTTTTTGGTATTTCCCTTTTTTTGGCTGTTGGACTCTTTTTCGGCTACCGCCTTTAAAAATGTTGGATCTAAAAGATGACATTTCGCCATGTGAGTTTCGCCAGAAACACGATAATCAAGAGGTTTAGTTGTATGGCATTTTTTTTCTGAAAAATCACATCTGGATACGAATACACACCCTTTTGGTTTTATATGTAAGTCTGGTATATCCCCAGCTATTACAGGTAGTGTACGGCTATCTTCTATTTCTCTCGCTGGGTCACACTCAAGAAGAGCTTTAGTATACGGATGGCCTGGATTATAATAAATTTCTTCTACATTACCTTTTTCTAAAATCTCTCCTGCATACATAATAATTACTTCGTCACAAAGCTCTGCTATTAAACCTAAATTATGAGACACAACAATAATTGTCGTTTCGGTTTCTTTTTGTAGCTCTCGTATTAGGTGAATGATTTGTGCCTCCATTGTTACGTCGAGAGCCGTGGTTGGTTCATCGGCGATTAGAAGCGAGGGTTCCATCAACATCGACATTGCGATTCCGGCCCGTTGTCTCATACCACCACTGAATTGATGAGGATATTGTTTGATCCGACTTTCGGGATCAGGAATTCCTACACGCGCCATCATATTAATAGCTTTTTGTTTTTTCTCTGCGTTAGAGAGGTTACTTTTACGATACAAGATATCTTTCATTTGCTGTTCGTAGGTCAGTACAGGTGACTGAGATGTCATTGGGTCTTGAAAGACCATTGATATTCTTTCTCCTCGAACACTCATAATCGTGCTTTTATCAGTCTTTAAAAGGTCAATATCTTCAAATTTTGCAGAACCGCTTTCGACTGTACCATTCTTAGCTAATAACTGAGTGAGTGCCCAGATTATTGTACTTTTTCCTGAACCACTCTCGCCCACAATTCCAACAATTTTTCCCTTATTAATTTTGAAATTAATATTTCGAAGCGCATGAACTCGACCTAAAGGAGTACGAAAATCAACACTAAGATTTTTGATATCGAGCAAAGTAGTCACGAGCTATCTTCCTTTTCTCAATTTTGGATCAAAAACATCTCGCAACGACTCTCCCAAAAAAGTAAAACCTAGTGTGGTTAGTATGAGAGGTATACCTCCTGCAATAACAATCCAGGGAGTTGTTCTAATGATTAAATATCCTTCATTCAAAATTGTACCCCAGCTGGCAGTTGGTGGTTGAACCCCTAACCCTAGAAAGCTTAATCCAGCTTCAATTGTTACTACAACAGGTACATCCATAGCAGCTAGAATCAGTAATGGGCCTATGACGTTTGGCATTATATGGATTACTAGGATGCGTTTCATGGATGCCCCGAGAGATTGCTCTGCTAGGACGAACTCTGTATTTTTTAATGCAAGTGTGCTTGTTCTAGCGAGACGAGCATAGCCAGGAATTGAGGTAATTATTACTATGGTCATAACTAGACTTAAGCTTGGCCCAAGGAGTGCTACTGCCGCAAGAGCTAGTACTATAGTTGGAAATGAACGCACAGCATCAAAGAGTAGTAATAGTATGTTATCAAGCCATCTTGGCCCATAGCCTGCAATCATGCCCAGAGTTAAGCCAATTATTAGTGACACAGAAACACCGATAGCTGCAACTTGTAATGCAACTCGTCCACCATATAAAACACGTGTATAAGTATCTCTTCCAAGCTGGTCAGTTCCAAAAAAATGCTCTAACGAGGGCTCCGCTAAGCGATTAGCTATATCCATAGTAAAAGGGTTATGAGTTGAAAATATGGGTGCAAAAACGGCACTAACTATAACGACAATAACTAAAATGAGGCCAAATACACCCATGGGGTTTTTGCTAAAAAGTATTATTTTCTCGAATTTTATAGTAGTATTTATCGGCTGCTCTGTCCGACTTTCCAGTGAATTATGATTTGAGTTACAGGGTATCTCTGACACGGGGATCTAATAGTGATACAATAAGGTCGGCAATTAAGGTTACAACAACGTACATTCCAATTGTAACTAAAACGGCACCTTGGATAACGGGAAAGTTTCTTGCTAGTACCATATTATAAATAATTTTACCTATACCTGGCCTAGAAAAAATAATTTCTGCAAATACCGTTCCGGATAATAATGCTCCAAAACCAACCCCAATAAGAGTAATTGTAGGTAAAATAGCAACTTTTAGAGCATATTTAAATATTATAGTTCTGCTTTGTAATCCAAAAGCATTTGCAGAACGAATATAGTTTTCACTCATGACTTCTAACATTGAAGCTCTAACCATTCTAGCAAGATATCCAACCCAGCCAAGCCCTACCGAGAATGCAGGTAGAATTAGATGGTATATTTGATCACCGATATCACCTGGTTCACCAGCTCCGATAACCGGTAACCACTTCAATCCGATTGAAAATATTAAAATGGCCCATATTGAAACTAGAAATGAAGGTATCGCTATAGTTCCAACCGATATTATACCGGTGATCCTATCAAGTATTGAATTAGGCTTTATGGCAGATAGGCACCCCAAAGGAATGCCAATTAAAGCGGACCAGCCAATTGCGGTTACTGCCAGTATAATAGTGAAAGGAAGTTGTTCTGTCAGAATTACTAGGACGCTGCGGTTAGAAAAGAGATCATTTCCTAAATCTCCTTTGGCAACATTCCCCGCAAAGATAAAAAATTGATGATAAAGCGGTTTATCTAAATGCATTCGAGCAGCGTATTCTGCCTGTATTTCTGGAGTTGCTCGTGGACCGAGAGCTATACTAACGGGATCCCCTGGAATTGAATGGAGAGTAATAAATAGTGCAAGTATCGCCAGAAATACGATTAACACTGAAAGCATTATTCTTTTTAAGAGATATGACCACATAAATATTCACAAGTTTTGAGGAGTTATCGGCTGAGGTCAAGCCTCAGCCGATAATAATTATCTAGACTTCTTCGAAGGCACCAAAAATTTGTTCGCCTGATGGAGCGAAATGAGGACTAAGAGAAGATTTATGAATGAAGACCTCTGGTTCATGTGTTAAAAATACATATGCTCCGGTTTCCTCCATAATTTCTTGCATCCGCACGTATATTGTTTCTCGCTTACCGGAGTCTGTTTCTGCGACACCTTTTGCAAACAAGTCTTCGAACTCGTCAGATGACCAGCGTTCCCAGTTCCAGACACCGACCTGACTTCTAACGAACCATTGGAATGGTTCGTATGGATCCGGACCAGAGCCATAACGCATTAACCAAAGCTCTAGATCTTTCCAAGTATCACCTTTGGATTCTTGACCCATATTCCAGAAAGGACCACCATCAAGTGGAATAATTTCTACCGTTATTCCAATGGCTCCTAAATTAGCTTGGATAATTTGGGCTGATAGCATTCTTTCCTGGTTGTTGAGAGTTCTAAGTGTTAATTTTAGTCCAGAAACACCGGCTGAATCAAGTAAGGCCTTTGCTTTACTTGGGTCATACGAATAGCCTGTCTTATCTCTTCTACCGATCAAACCAGGGCACACAACACCGTAAGATTGTTCTGCTGTTCCCGAATAGGCTCCCTGAACAACAGAGCTAGCGTCAACTGCATGCTGAATAGCTTGCCTTACTCGTATATCTTTAAGTTTGGGATGTTCTGTATTCATACCCATCCACATATACTGAAGGGCGCCAGCTACGGTTAAGGCTGAATTTGCTGGAGCGGATTTTAAATATCTAGCGTAAGATTCACTAGTAATTTTAGCAATATCAAGTTCACCGGCTTCAAAGGCTAGAGCAGCTGCAGCATTTTCAGTAACAAAAAGACAGTCCAAATTAGCGTAAGCTGGCTTTGGCCCGTTCCAATCAGGATTAGGTCGTAGCTTCAGAACTTGTCCTTGCCTATATTCTGTCATTATATAGGGGCCACAGGTCGCTGGTTGTTCTATTGTGAATTTGCCTCCTGCAGCTTCTACCGCCTTTTTGCAAATTATTATGCCCGTTCCTGACGCAAGTGTTGTATTCATAAATGGAGCGAATGGTTGATTTAAAACTATTGTACCATTATATTTATCTTTAATATCAACATGATCATAGGCTACATAATCGCCTTTCCACTCACTAACAGCTTCTCTATCGTAAGTATAAGCAACATCTTCTGTTGTAACCTCACCAAACCCATTACTCCACATCATTCCTTTTCGTAGCGTAAAGTCGATGTGAGTTGAATCGCGTGCAACCACGCTTTCTACGTGCGGGCTAGGGACCCAGCCACCATCTCGACTGTAGTGGACTAAGGCTGGCATAATGGCCCAATTCACATCATTAGGAGGACTACCTCCAACAAAATATCCAGGATCTAGACTATCTAATTCACGTTCAAAATGGATTTTTAATGTATCTCCGTCTGCTGCGTAAGCAATTCCTGGGAACTTACCCACTGCAGTTCCAGCAATACCTGCAAATGCTATTGTTTGTAGTAGTTGGCGTCTTGTTTGTGTGATTTTACTCATTTTATCCCCCAAATTTGTTTATATAAACTTAAAACTTGGCTATTGTCGGGCAGGAGTCAACTAATAAATATATATTTTATATATAATTTTATATTTTCTCTTTTATTAATTTCAGATATCGGTAATGTTTCAGTCAATACCTTACCTATAGAAATCCTTACGTATAAAAATCAAACTATTTAAATTTAAGGAATATGAAATGAAAATTATTGAAAAGTTTCCAAATGAAATTGAAGTTTTAGATCCAATTTTTATCGAACTTTCTGACGGGGTCCGATTGGCCGCTAGGATATGGTTACCTATTGATGCATCTGATCAACCCGTTCCAGCAATTCTCGAATATTTACCATATCGACGCCAAGATGGAACAGCTGACAGAGACGCAACGACTCACCCCTACTTTGCTGGGCATGGGTATGCTTCAGTTAGAGTCGATATGCGTGGTTCAGGCGACTCAGAAGGAGTTCTGTTAGGTGAGTATTTAAAGCAAGAGCAAGATGATGGTATTGAAATAATTAACTGGATTACTCAACAAAAATGGTGCTCAGGTAATGTTGGAATGATTGGAATATCATGGGGTGGTTTTAACGGTTTACAAATTGCTGCGAGGCAACCTGAAGCCTTGAAAGCCATAGTTTCAATATGTTCTACTGATGACCGGTATGCAGATGATATCCATCATATGGGTGGATGTTTGTTAAATGATAATGCAGCATGGAATAGCTATATGTTCTCACTCAATACAACTCCACCAGACCCAAATACTGTTGGAAATAAGTGGCATGATTTGTGGGTTGGTCGCTTGAAAGGAAGTGGTTTATGGTTGAAAGACTGGATGGAACATCAAACACGTGATGAGTTCTATAAACATGGTTCTGTTTGTGAAGATTATGATAAGATTCAAGCTGCGGTTTACGCTGTAGGTGGATGGGCGGACGGATATTCGAACTCTGTCTTTAGGTTGCTTTCAAATTTGAAATCTCCCTGTAAGGGTTTAATAGGCCCTTGGGCACATAAATACCCACATTTTGCGGAGCCGGGACCCGCAATTGGTTTTCTTCAGGAATGCCTGAGGTGGTGGGACTATTGGTTGAAAGATATAGATACCGGGATTATGGAAGAAGAACCTTTAAGGTGTTGGATACAAGATCCGATAGTACCAAAGACATATTATAAAGAAAGGCCCGGTAAGTGGGTGTCGGAGGCAAGCTGGCCGTCTGAAAATACAAAAGATCTAACTTTGAATTTCTGTTCAGGCCAGCCATCACTTAGCTCTTCCGTGGCTAATAAAGAGGCTAACGATTTTTCTATAAATTCGCCAATGACTGTCGGCTTAATGGCGGGTCAGTGGTGTCCACATGGATTAGATCCAGATGGTCCTGG
>CAJWHE010000063.1 GCA_913041145.1 uncultured Paracoccaceae bacterium | reverse complement strand
TCCCTTATGGATCTCGCCGGTCAGTAATCCTTTTTCTGCAGCTTTATCCAAAACAGGCTCAAGAGGAAAAATTTCACCGACGCATTCGGATAGTAAATCTGGAGACAGCAAGCTAATACCACTAAATGTATTCGAATGCTGATCTTTTCCTCCATTAAGATACTCCCCCTCTAAAGAGAAATCACCCTTCTGGTGGTGCGGCGGATTTGTAACCAAGACCAAATGTCCCAAAACACCAGGATGGAGGCTCATCGACCTATTAATTTTATAATTAGAAAAAACATCAGCATTTACTAGATAAAAAGGGTCTTTCCCCAGAACGGAAAGTGCCTGCTTTATCCCACCTCCAGTCCCCAGCATATTATCCCCTTCGTCCAAAATAGTGACATTTAAACCGAGATCTATTTCCTCAAGATATTTTACTATTTGTTCGCCAAGCCAAGAAACATTTATTACCACATCAATAATACCCGCACTTTTAACCCTTCTTAAATTATGTTCGAGTAAAGTCATATGTCCAATTTTTGTTAATGGTTTAGGGGTTTTTTGCGTCATCTCACCCATACGCTCCCCGCGGCCAGCAGCCAAGATCATCGCTTTCACAAAAAGACGCTCTTATTTCGACAATAATTTATGTATCGACTTTTCAATCTCAATAAATCTATTAACATGCATATAGTCATAATAAACTCTCAATACTGGGTCCCATATGGACCGCCTAATAACTAATTTTTCTTCAGTAGAATTAATCTCTAAAGACAGTTCTTTCTGGATATCCTGAAGATTAATGACATCATTCTCGTTAATATAGATATTTTTGACTACCCTATCATAGTGTTTGAGAGCAAAAAGTTGATTAGTTAAATCACTTCCATAGCTCTCAAGAACCTGAAGAAAATGCATTAACCCTAAGAATCCATCCATACACTTGCTGCTTGCCGGAAAATTATAGTGGCCCGACGGCTCACCCCCAATTACAGCATTCCTAGCTCGCACTTCCTCTGTCACAAAGCGGTCTCCGACCTCAGTTTCGATCAAATCGACACCAATGGCCTGCAGATTATGGGCTAACGCAAGATTACAAATTTCTGTTGCAACCACAACATTAGAATGGCCTGTGGACTTCAAGATTTGATAAAACAGGTATAGTAATTTCTCGCTTTCAATAACACCATAAGCTGCACTCACAAAAACAGCCCTATCGCCATCACCATCAAAGGCCACCCCGTACTCATACCCCCCGCCACGAACAAGTCCTAGTAACCTTTCGGCCTCAAGCGCGCCACAATCCAAGTTAATATTTGATCCATCAGGATTCGAGCTAACGAAATGAATATTTTCATAACTATCCAAGCCAGCTTGAACCGGCTCACTGCATGCCCCATTACTACAGTCTATTAGAATTAAATCATTTAACTTAACTGGGGCAAATTTATTTAAAACCGAATTGGAGTAGATTTGGCCGGCATCAATACTAGTCTTGCCTTCAAAACCGTAGGCGCCTGCAAAACTCATTTCTTTAGGGTTTAAAATTCCTCTTTCAATTTCGGCATCATCACACTGTTGTAACTTGAAACCATTAGCATTAAAAAGCTTTATCCCATTATCAAAATGAGGATTATGAGACGCCGTAATCATAATACCTAACGAGTACTGTCCCGCTTCCAGAATAGTTGAAAGTCCTGGAGTAGGAAGGACTCCGCATAGAACTACTCTGATGCCTTTATACATAAGAATCCCAGAAATCAAATCTTCTAGAATTACTCCAGATGCTCGAGTATCTCTAGCAATGAGGACAGGGTCTGAAAGCTCGTTATTAAGACAAAAATCACCTAGCGAGTTAGCAAACTCATAGATAAATTTCGGTGTCATAAAATTCTCACCAAACTTACAACGAAAACCATCACTTCCAAAGATTTGCATTTGCCAACTCCGAATCTGCAGAAACTAGCGCTAATATTTGAGATAAATCACTGCTTTTAGAATCACGGACCAATTTTAGCGCTTCAGTGATTTTATCAAGTAACAGCACATTCAAAGGGTATGAATATTGTAACGACACTCGCGGAAGTTTTATAACGGGTACACCGACCTCTTTAGTCTCGCCACTTCCATGGACCACTAGTACCGAGTAGTTATCGAAGCGATTATCGTTAAGATCGGTCAAGATAATGGGCAAACTGTTATGCGCTAACATTTTCTTCAACTCAGACAGAGCATCTTCTTGATACCCATGCTTCAAAATTCCTGATATAAAAACTAAAATTGCAGATTCAGCCGACATATCGATATGTTTATGATTTTCTAGAACATCAAATGCACAAGCTCGGCCTAACTCTCTTATTAAATTTTTTGCAGCATACTTCGCGGAATTGTAATTAGCCCCGCTACCAATAGATTTCCAGTTTTTTCGTGTTAAAAACATTTTTGCTGCATATGTAACTTGATGTTCAATTAATTCATTTGTCTCGATATAACTTAAAGCTCTAATTAACGAATCTAATTCTTTTAATGTATCGGAATCGATTCTTTGTACAAAATCATCTGACTTATTTGTTTTTGTGCCGTCACCAAGAACGAGCTTACGAGAAAGCAGTATTCCCAGCAGAAAACTCCATATCGCCTTGGTATAATTAGATCGCTGATCGATCGCGCTACCAAAGCAAGACCTAATTATCTCACCAGGTTCCCATTGTGCAAAATCAAATAATAAATACTGATCTTTACTAAGATGGGTATACGACTCGGAAAAATTGCCATCACTTAGAATAATCCAATACTCACTCTGGACGTTGTCCTTTTGTTGATAGTCGTAAGGCTGCGCTAATCTAATTTTTTGTTGGACCCCAAGTTGTCCAGCATATTCGTTAATGCAATTGATCACATTATATGCAATTGACTCATCTAGACCCTGAAAGGAAATTAATATCTCAACATCTCCTAGTAAATTTAGATTTTCATAGCCGCTCTGGGAGGCTAACAGATCATCATTTAACAGCGTAAGGGAAGATAACTTTAAGTCGTTAGAGACACCAGTTTCCGAAGTGATTAGAGGCGATGCAACGAAACGTGTGGACTCCGAAGAGCTGTCTCTTACAGCGCCTACCGTGATAGTTTTTGCTTGATGCTTAATTGTATCAATAGTCCTCCTTGATAATTCTGCCAGCCTAGTTAACGAATTCTTTACCTCCATACGGATATTTTCGTCGCCATCACCATTCACATAACGCTCCAGCCTATGATGCAGTTCATGGAGTTCAATAACTGAATATCCTTGGTTTAAATATCCCGCCTTTATAGCTTCTCCCAGGTCGCTTATGGACTCCATAAAGTCTGACTTAGCATCTAAGCTTTCAATCATCGTAGAGAAGTACTGTGTTCGCTTATCCAACTCAATAGCCTGGAAGTAACTCAAAAACTGGCCCGCAATAATAGTCGGAATAAAGGAGAAATATTTTGGTGCGGCGGGCATTTGGACAATAAAAAGTGTACCACCGTCTATTAACGCTTGTAATTTGCCAATTTCACCGCCGTTTACCGATATGATGGTTACAGAATTTTCTCGCCCTAAAAGGTCCGTTATTTCCGGAGCCAAGTAAGACAGCTTTGCTTCAGTAATTAGTGTGACAAAGGAATTCTTAACTTCAAGCGCATTAGCCTCACCTAGAGTTATCGAGGCAACAGAGTGGTAACAATTCTCAGAATACTTAATTCTAATTTCATCCGCGCAAACAGCATTTGTAGACCCATCGCGAAGTACGTACCACGAGTTATATTTTAGAGCCGACTTAGTCATCTTACCAAAATCAGGAAAAGCATCTACAACTGAAAAGCTTTCCTCAATTAAACCCACTAAGCACCGCAAACTTTTTATATCTTGAAGTAATCGTTGCTTATCGGATTCGGTTTCTGCAATATTACAGGCTAAATATGCACTGACTATATATCCAAGCGCGACTTGCGCTGTATAAGTCTTCGTGGATGGCACAGCAACTTCAATATCTCTTCCCTCACCTATATAGGAAGTTCCATCAACTATGAAGGTAACATCTCCCTCACGTTTATTTGCAATAGCCAGGCTACAGGCGCCTCTTTCCTTTGCCATTTGCACATAAACATTTGTATCAACGGTAGTTCCTGATTGAGCGATAACTATTACAAGAGTATCTTGCATATCAGGCTCAACATAAAAGGCACTCCCTTCACTCGCTACATGAGGCTCAACCAATATGTCTGGGATAATCGCTTTCAAAGCATCTCTCATATACATAGAAATAGCTACAGCCGCCGTGTAGCAGGTTCCCATACCCGTAATAACTACTTTTTTAATTTCCCTATTTTTGAATTTTTCAATTATAAAAGGCGGTATTTGACTTGGAGTGATATTGATCGCTGAATGCAAAGAATTTTGGTCGACACATTTCTCGGGCTGGAGATAAGAGTTCAGGGTTCTTTCCACAATATCCTTGGTTTCATAGATTTCTTTTTCTAAAAAGTGCGTATATCCCCTCTTATCAATATCTCGAGTAGTAATGTTAGTGATTTTCAAGTCATCCGTTGTCACATTTTTAAAAATGTCCGTTTGCAGGTTAAGAATGCTGACTTGAGGATCCAGAGCAGAAACTAAGTTAGATGTAGATAGTTCAAGCGCAACGTCGGATTCAACAGGTACAAAGTATCTGCATGTTTCCACTAAACCATAGACATCTGATGCGAATAAAACTCCATCATATGAGAATCCCAAATATAAACCTTGGATTCCTTTTTTAACCAAAAATAATTTCTCTGGCGTATCACTATGCTGAATCGCAATCGCAAATGAACCTATGAAGTCCACCGCCATTTGAGAAATAGTATCTATGGAGACATCTTTTTTACCTAATAGAAACGCAGACGCCGCAAGACAGTCAGATGTGCAAATAGACTCATCCGTGGACAATACCTGTGTATTTTTCGCATCGGCTATAATTTCCTTATAATTATAGATATCGCCATTCAAGCAGCTCAATACATGAGAAGCATCTTTATTAACACTCGAATCGATCAACCCTATAGGGTGCGTATTACCAAAAGAGACCTCGCCTACAGACGCCCAGCGCGTATGGCCCATTATTGTAGCTGATGAAACCTGCCCACCTTTCGCTAAACTCAAAAATAGTTCATTGCCTTTAATTAATTCTTTAATTTCATTTGCATTATCACCTAGCCCACCGATGCTATTACAAGCTTTGAACACAAAGCTATATGTGCCAGCTTCTTTGCCCTGTGAGTAAAAGACCTCTTCTCTATTTGTCTCAGCGTGGTATCCATCTATTTTCTCTGAGTTAAAATGCGACGATGATAGCGTTATGGATAAGCCGAAAGAGTCCCTACCTCTTAGTTCTAGGCGATTATCAATAGCATGAATTATTTTAGTTATGTCCCTGAATAATACTAACGAAGCATCACTAATATCTGTTGAAGGCAATTCCGCTAAGCTCTCTATTACGTATCTAGTCTTGTCCAGTTCATTCGAAAAAAACCAATGAGCATCTACAAGACATTCCCATTCCTTAACCTTAGCTTTGTAGAGATCCAATGAGGAACTTTTATCAATCAAAGGCAGTTCCGTTTTTCTTTTCTCACTATAGGTAAAAATCTTATCGCACAATAATTTAATTTTCTCCCTTTCGGGGGCGGACTTACAATAACGAATAAAATTTACGTTCGACTTATATTTCCAGGCCATATCTAATAGCCTAGAACTTGGGGCACTGCCATTCCCTATTTGATCTAACAACACAAAAAGATCATCTGTATTAACCCAAATACCTGGCTGATAATCACTGCTATAAATGGTGCCTGCTATTCCGCACATTTCAATTTTCCTTTGCTAATTTGGCTATACCTTCGGACAAGGTGGTACCCGGAGTCCAATTTAATGACTGATGTGCCTTGCTATAAGTCATCACCATATTTTTAATATCTCCAGCGCGTATAGCACCATATTGAGGATTTTCTTCATAACCAGTTACATCCACTAGGCAAGCTACCAAATCGTTAAGTGATGTCTCAGTATTGGATCCTAATAAGAAAATATTGAATTTTTCATGATTTTTGAGCGCCTTATAAAAAGCATTTGCGATATCGTCAACATACACCCAGTCTCTTGTTTGCTGACCATCGCCAAACATATGTATAGGCTGGCTCTGTTTCATCAGGCCATAAAAGATCGCTATCACGCCACCCTCTAAATCAGGACGCTGTCTTGGTCCATAAACATTCGGCAGTCTAAACACAGTTATTGACATATCTGTATCAATAGAAAAATAATTGAGATACTGCTCAAAGCCTAACTTACTAAGACCATAAGGGCTTATCGGGTTAGTATCATGATCTTCATCGACCGGCAGATATTTAGGTTCGCCAAATACAGCTGATGTTGAAGCAAATGCTAGTTTCTTAACTCCAGTCTTTTTGCACGCTCGGACAAGGGCAATTGAGGCTAATACATTTATTTTATATACCTTCTCCGGATTATTAATTGACAAAAACACATCTGCGCTAGCCGCTAAGTGGTAGACAGTATCAATGTTATGTTCTTGTAGTACCGTAATAATTTCTTCTGGGTGATCGATGTATCTACATAGATCTTCATTGATGTAGGTTGCAGACTCATTGTGATTAGAGCTGAGACCTGTTGATAAATCATCAATAACTATTACCGAATGGCCTTCGTTAATTAACAAGTCCACTAGGGTGCTTCCAATAAAACCAGAGCCTCCCGTTACCAAAATTCTATTTTTTTTAGTCACAATAATTCCTTATTTATTCAAGAGTAGAATCTGATTACTTTTAGTAAAAAGGCATACTAATAGTAATCACAAAATGATAGTTTAATGTTAGTTTTTTCTTAAGACATTCCTATACAGGTATGCAGTAAATGACATAGGTAAAATTCTAATCGCAGTCCGAAGGCAAACATTCGCCATAAGCTGGAGTAAGCTTAGGTAATTACATTTGTACATTAACTTAAACGCCCTCATTTCGCCCCAGAACTGCCTTGAGGATCGACGCCTCACAACCATAACATCTCCCCCTCTAACATGAACAAGTACCTTTGGAATGCTACGTATAACAAGTCCATTGACCAACATTCTTGAAATCATTTCCCAGTCTTCATTAGCCAATAGTTCTGAATAACCTCCAACTTTGTCATAGGATGATTTTTTAAACATTAAAGTTACATGATTAATGGG
>CAJWHE010000062.1 GCA_913041145.1 uncultured Paracoccaceae bacterium | reverse complement strand
AATCTGAGTGAATTCCACTGCTTGATGGAATTACATCAATGTGATGTAATAGTGGTGTTTCTTCATCTAATAAAAGTAGTCCATACCCTCCTGGCTCTGCGATGGATAAACGTGAAGTGCCTGCACCTAATACCATAGGCATTTGGTGGCATGGACTCTTAATCATTGTATGAGTTACACCTTTGTAAGTAGATACTATTATTCGATGAATATGCCCATTAACAACCATTTGGCAACGTTTTGAAGCTGCAATAATATCTGCAACCTGTCGACCATTTTGTAAATTAATTTTATCCATTCCATCGAATCCTGACGTCAACATATGATGATGCGCTAGTAAAATAATTGGGCCACTTCCAAGGCTTAAGTTGGCCTCTAGCCACTGCAATCGTTCTTCACACATGAGACCGCCATGTTTATTTTTAGCATTTTCGTTCAACGTATCGAGGTATAAAATTTTTGAATTACCAAAATTTATAGACCCGTGTTGAAACCGGGTCGTGAGTTTTGGAAAAACTTCCAAAAATGTATCACGTCGATCATGATTCCCTAACATAAGTGTTGTTGGAAAAGGTTGATTTTGCAGAATTTTTTTTAATATTTTGTATTCATTAGCCAGACCATTATGAGTTAGGTCACCCATCAAGAATAGATGACTTGCATCTGCATGGTTCAATGATGCGTGCTCTAAACAGTTCCTAAACCGAATTGTTGGGTCAAGACCGATAATATCAACGCTAGGCTCCGTGATATGCATATCAGACATTAAAAGTATTTTTCTACTCATTTTTTCCTCCAACGTTATTATGCAAATACTCCCTAATTTTTCCATTAATAATGAGTAAATGTTAATGATTAAAGTATTTTTAGGTATTAATCGTTCGTTAACTTTAATCAAATTCTAAAAAGACTTTTTTAAACGTGGCAGAGCACGTGTTGCATCTAGTGTTAAAGTTGATAAGTTTATGTCTTACGAGTGCGTTCATTAGAATTGAGCTAAATTATGCAAAATATCCGTGCTGAAGTGTTGTTGCCAACTAAAGATTTGCTTCCAGATATTTCATTTTTTACAAAAGTGTTGGGTATGCGTATGGATGAAATATTTCCTGCGGATGATCCCAGTGTTGCAGTTTTTTCAGGTTTTGGCTTACGGGTGCGAGTTCAAAAAGGAGAAGATATGGCGCCTGGTGTTTTGCGCATTCTTTGTGACGATCCAATTTTAATTGCGGGGGGGGAAACTAAGCTTATGGCCCCAAATGGCACAAGAATTGATATTGTAGCTCTTGGTTCGCCAGTAGTGATGCCCCCAACCACACATGAGTTTGTTGTACGCCGGATGGCCGATCAAGCACCTTGGGTAATTGGGCGTGCAGGAATGGAGTACCGTGACTTGATCCCCAGTCGCCTTGGTGGATCTATAATTGCCAGCCATATTCGTATTCCAGACGGTGGGCCTGTTCCTGATATGGTGCATTTCCACTCAGTCGGCTTTCAATTGATTTATTGTTACAAAGGGTGGGTTGATTTGGTTTATGAGGATCAAGGGCCACCTTTTCGGTTGCATGCTGGGAATTGTGTCATTCAGCCCCCTGAAATTCGGCATAGAGTTTTGTTTGCCAGTGAAAATATTGAAGTCATCGAGATCGGGGTGCCAGCTGAGCATGTCACGACCATTGATCATGATTTGGAGTTGCCTACCACTGAGTTGCGGCCAGACCGCATCTTTGAAGGGCAAAAATTCGTACATCATGAAGCACATGATGCAGAATGGTTACCATTTCGGTTGCCAGGATTTGTTTCACGAGACACGACCATTTCTCACAATACGGAAGCTGTGGCTGGCGTGCAGATTGTAAAACGTGGGATCGGAATGCCAGTTTGGGCTACTCACAATAGCGACATCCATTTTACTTTTGTGTTGCAAGGAACTTTAACGTTAGAGGGTGCTGATCAGCCGGACCAGGTTTTAGGTGCAGGTGACGCATTTGTGATCCCACCTGGTATGCCCACATGTTATAAGAATCCATCAGAAGATATTGAATTACTAGAAGTTAGTTTGCCTGGTGTGTTTGGAACTAAGTTGGTTTAATTAGAGCTATTCTTATTGAGTGAATTGAGAGTTTTATGGTTAAGTTAACAGAGTACGATTATGTAATAGTGGGAGCTGGCTCAGCTGGTTGTGTCCTAGCCAACCGGTTAACAGAAGACCCAAAAATAAAAGTTTTATTAATTGAGGCGGGCGGTTCTGATAAAAATCTTATGATCCAAATGCCAGCAGCATTTGCAATGGCTGCTAGGAATAAAAAATTTGATTGGGGTTATTTAAGTGAACCTGAAGTAAACTGTGATAATCGACAAATTTTGGAACACCGAGGTCGAGTTTTAGGTGGCTCCTCTTCAATTAATGGGATGGTTGCTAATCGAGGTAATTCAAAAGATTATGATGACTGGGCGCGAGGAGGTTTAAGAGACTGGTCTTATACCAAATGTCTACCTTACTTTCGGAAAATGGAGACCTTTGATAAGGGACCTAATGAATGGAGAGGTGGCGATGGGCCTCAGTGGATAGAAACAGCAAAAGCAGATCATCCCTTAGATCAAGCATTTCTTAAAGCAGGCAGCCAAGCGGGTTACTCATTTACAAATGATCAAAATGGAGAAACGCATGAAGGATTTCATGTGGCACAAAGTTTTACTCGTGGTGGTAAGCGTTGTAGCGCTGCTCGAGCATATCTTTACCCGGCATTGAATAGGCCTAATTTAGAAGTTGTGACTAATTGTATGGTTAACCGCATAGAGTTCGATGGGCGTCGAGCTGTACGAGTATGTTTAGAGAGAGGTGAACACGTTTTTAATTATGAGGCAAGTCGAGAAATCATACTCTGTTGCGGTGCTATTAATTCCCCACAGCTTTTAATGCTATCTGGGGTTGGTCGTTCTACACATCTAAGGGATCATGGTATAACATGTGTTGCCGATGTGCCTGCTGTTGGTGAAAATCTAGAAAATCATGTGATTGCAGCTGTAATGTATGGCTCTCCTTCTGGAGTTTCCCTTGCTGAACAGCTTAATGGGTGGCGAAAATATAGAGTTGGCCTTCAATGGTTATTATTTAAAAATGGGATTGGAGCTTCAACAATGTCAGAGACTGGTTGTTTTTTTAAAAGTTCAGACAGTGTTGAGTATGCAGATTTGCAACATGAATTTTATGCTTTAACTTCATTAATTAATGAAGATATTTCAAATTTTGGTGGTGGCTTTATGTTCTCAATGGGTTTGATGCGACCTTTAAGTAAAGGTACTATAAGGCTTAAGTCTACTAACCCAAAAGCTCACCCAGAACTGAAATATAATTTCTTTTCTAATTCTCTAGATGAGAAGGCGATGATTGATGGACTTCATAAAACTAGAGAAATGGCCTCTCAGGCTGCATTTGACGGTTTGCGAACAGTTGAAACTTCACCGGGACCTTCTGTGAAGTCTGATAAAGAGATAAGTTCTTGGTTGAGAGCAAATGCAACAACTGAGTATCATCCTTGTTCAACTTGTCGGATGGGAACTAATGAAAATTCAGTGACAGATACGAACGGTTTAGTTCATGAAACGGATGGTCTAAGAGTCGTTGATGCCTCAATAATGCCTGGTAATGTTACAGCAAATTTGAATGCACCAGTTTTAATGATTGCAGAAAAATTGGCTGATGCAATTAAATTACTCAATTAAATTATAATTTTAGTGGACCTAATTTTAAGATTATTTAACAAAGGGTTTAGGGGTATTCTTTTATGATTAAAAATAACAGCACTGTTAGAGTTTCATGCCATTGTGGATCAATTCAATTAGATGTTTTTCTAGCGAATGGATTAGAAGAGATAATACGCTGCAACTGCTCTATTTGTAGCAGAGGTAAGGGGTTTGCTATGGTTTGTGTCCCGTCTGAGGCTCTAAAGATCATAGAAGGAAATGAATCTATAACAGAATATATTTTTAATACTGCGACCTCGCCCCACAACTTCTGTATAGTATGTGGGATACATACACATCATCAAAGTAGATCAAGGCCTGATAAAATTTGTATCAATGTTGCCTGCATAGATGAGGTTAATGTAAAAGACTATAATAACGTGATTGATTTTGATGGAATAAATCATCCTCGAGATTTATAGCTTTTTAAGAATTTAAAAGCTGTCGAACTCTGTCGTAGAGAACTAGTTTTAGCCGGTTAAAGTATGGTTTTCTTATCGAAGTAACGGTACGATTACTTATGTTCGAGCAAGCCACTCATTAACAGTGTTAAGAAATAATTCTTCTTCTTCAATATATACCCAGTGTCCACTGTTCTCAAAAATCACAAGTTCTGAGTTATATATTTTTTCATTTAAAATTTTGGATTGGCTTACTGGTGTGATCCAGTCATGTCGACCACATAGAATTAAAACTGGAACATTAATATTAGCAAGTTTCTCTCGCAAATCATATTTTGGTAATAACTCCGAAAATGAGTGTCGAAAAGCTGCTGCATTAGGTACCATATCTTTTGCTGCTTCTGAAAACTCATCTTCAAAAAGGTGGAAGTCCTTGAAATATAACGGTGCTAAAATTGTTAATAATTCAATAAATTCGTCATCAGTTGCACATTTCCCGCCCAGCATTTTATCTACAGCATCCATCAAATGCGGAGCGCGAGTTTCAGCAATTTTTCGAGCTTCCCCCAGACCTGTTCCAGATGGTGTTGTAGTTATTAAAATTAACCGTCGTAAATTTTCAGGATAGCGTAAAGCGTACTCCAATCCTGTGATTCCTCCGTAGGAGTGACCGATTACCGTTAAATTCTTATGATCTAAAGCTATCCGTAAATTTTCAGCATCAGCTGCCAAGTTCTCATGCGTAAGAGTTTCTATTTCTGGAAATGAAGAACGCCCATTACACCTATGATCGTAATAAGTCAGTTCCAGTTGATTTGATAGTTTGTTAAATCCAGAGTTTAAAAAAGTGGTATGATCTGCCCCAAGGCCGCCATGCATGACTAAGGCAGGGTCTCCGAAGCCTTCAATATGGTAGTAAAGAGTTACATCATTAAGGTTAATTTTCAAATTAAAAAGCTCCTGTGATTAACTAGAGTAGTTTTTAGTTTTGTCATTTCACGTTATTACAAAGCGTATTTATTATTTTTATAATATGTAAATTAATAATTTAACAAACTTTTGAGTCTAAATATTTTATACAAGGCCGAGTTTTCTCTTTAAGTTACTTTTCCTGGATATTAATGAACCCACCTGATTGACGCTTCCAAAAACCTTCATAGAGTCCTTTTTTAGCCAGTAAGTCTTGGTGTGACCCACTTTCGATAATAGAGCCATTATCCATAACAAATATTTTATCCATCTGAGCAATAGTGGAAAGACGATGTGCAATTGCAATAACAGTTTTACCTTCCATCATCCCGTATAGGGTCTTTTGTATCTCAGCTTCTACCTCACTGTCTAAGGCACTGGTAGCTTCATCCATCATTAGGATTGGTGCATTTTTTAAGATAGCTCTGGCTAAAGTGATGCGTTGTCGTTCCCCTCCAGAAAGCTTAACACCTCGTTCTCCTACATGAGCGTCATACCCTGAACGACCCTCCATGTCTGTCAAATTTAAAATAAAATTATGTGCTTCTGCTTGTTTCGCCGCCTTAATCATTTCTTCATCACCAGAGTTTTCTCGGCCATATATAATATTTTCACGTATTGATCTGTGGAGTAAAGAACCTTCTTGTTGAACCATTCCAATTTGTTTCCGTAAGCTATCCTGCGTCACATTTGATAGGCTTTGTCCATCTATAAGAATTTGCCCTGTCTCTATGTCGTAAAATCTAAGGAGTAACTTTAATAAGGTTGATTTTCCTGCCCCAGAACGACCTACTAATCCAACTTTTTCTCCTGGCTGTATTGTTAGAGAAATGTCTGTAAGCCCCCCACTTTTTCGACCGTAATGATGTGAAACCCCTTGAATTTCGATCTTTCCATTGATAATTTGTAATGGGTCCGCGTTTGGGGCATCAACCATTTCTATGGGATGTGAGATAGTTTCCATCCCTTCTGAAACCACTCCTAACTGACGAAAAAATGATGAAAGAGCCCACATAATCCAGCCTGTCATTGAATTTAGGCGTAAAGTAAGAGCAGAGGCAGCAACAACAACCCCAATACTTACTTCGCCAAGTGACCATAGTAGTAGAGCCCAACCAACTACGCCGACGATTAGTAAGCCATTAAGAATTACTAAACCTATCTCCATAATAGTTGAAATTCGCATCTCAGTTTGAAAAGTGGTCCTAGTTGCCTCAATTGCTTCTTTTGCATAGATAAGTTCTTCATTTCCCTGCGCAAACATTTTTACTGAATGTATATTTGTATACGCGTCAACTACTCTACCAGTAACAGTGGAACGTGCATCTGATGCTGCTTTTGAAGCGGGTCCCACACGTTGAACTGTCCACCGTGTAAGTAAAAAATATAGAAAAAACCAAATTAAAAGAGGTACTGAAAGCCTCCAATCTGCCTGAATTAGTAAGATCCATGCCCCTAAAAGGTAAGCTAACGAAAATGTTATAGCATCAAAGATTTGAAAGACAGCCTCACCAGCGGCAGGCGGTGTTTGCATAATTCTATTGGCTATCCTGCCTGCAAAGTCATTTTCAAACCAACCCACTGACTGGCGCAAAACGTGTCTGTGTGCACGCCAACGATAGAGTGTACCGTAATTGGGAAGAATTGTATTATTCATCAAAGCAACATTGATGATATTAATAGTTGGACGTAAAAAAACTATAAAAACTGCCAATATAATTAAAAACTTACCATGCTGGATCCAAACTTGTGCCGGATTATCTGGCAAAATATCAATGACATATCCCATATAATAAATTAGGATTAATTCTACAAATGCTACGATAGTAGAGGTTATAGCAGCCCAGAAAAATACTTTTTTAAATGGTTGGGAATATTCCCACATAAAAGAAAAAAGCTTAGTTGGAGGTGTATCAGTTTGTGGATACTCAGAATAGGGGTCAACCAGATTTTCAAAAAAGCGAAACATAATACTCTCAAATTAGAAATAAAAACTATTTTAGGAACACCTAGTTGGGCTTAATTTAAAAAATAGAATGAAACAACTGATTTGTAACCGAAGTGTATTTATTTATAGATTCTCGTTTATGGATACCTACTCAAGAAACCACCGTGAGAAACAAAGATTGACAGAGCCCTTAGTTATTATTTAAACT
>CAJWHE010000061.1 GCA_913041145.1 uncultured Paracoccaceae bacterium | reverse complement strand
AGATACTAAAAAAAGTAAATGATCATATGCTTGAAGAAACAGCCAAGCATAAACTCTCAAACGGTATAGCCCAAAAATACAAGTACGACTATAGAGCTGATGGCAAACTAGACATTACATTTATCAGGGTGGATAAAAAGCAGAGCAAGATTCATAAATATAGAAATAACTACATTGCAGACTTTTTCTGGAATCAAAAAATGAATAACCCAAAGAAAATCTACTATAATTTTGTTGCAATGAGCAGTGTGGATGGTGGTGAAGCTGGTGTCGGTTTAGGCTCTACGTTTATTAATAATCAGTACACAACTGAAACTGAAACTAGAGTAAATATTACATTACACGAATTACATCATGCTCAGGGAGGTGGGTTTGCCTGTGTTCCAGGAGTAAGTTCAAGGACTGCACACAATTTAAACCAAGGTCTTAGAACACAGTTAGGTCACGGCACTAAGTTAGGGCACCCATACTTACATAAAGTTGAAAACTGCCCTCAACTTGCTGACTCAGTTTATCTAACTCCAACTTCAAAAACACCATACGATCCTTATAAAATTACATGTTTGCAAGATTTAGGAACCTATACCCATCCAAAGTTAGTCAAGCTGATGAAAAAAAAGGGACGTGTAGGTTCTTTCTGCAAGTGGAAAAAATTTATTCCTAACTTTAAATCTCCGTAGTTTAGTGAGTTTTATTTTTGTTCTTTCGTGCTATTGAACTACCCTAGATGAAAGAAATAGGGGAGTAAGGTGCTATTTATTATTCTATTGGCATGTCTAAGTTTTAGGAATATGGGGCAGATCATTGTTACGACTACAGCTCACTAACTTGTAACCATGCTATTTACCTATAAGTTACGGGTGGACGCACCCTACTCTTATGTTGTCCGAATTTCATTTTCGGCCGGCTTTGTTCCCCATCATTTTTTTCTTAAACCATTGCTGACGGGCTTGCTTCGAACTAATCCTTGGCTCTATCACCACAGTACTATCTAATACTTTTTTACTTGTGTCATCTGCAGTGGAAATTGTGTTGTCAGCCAAGGGTTTATAGCTCTTACCACCTGCAGTTTTTGAGAGGTTCCCTCGTCGAGTTTTTTCAAGCGAGCCAAGATATAAACCAGCCTTACGTTCTCGCCTGCATTTTTCAGAACAATATTTGACGTTTGGCCACTCAGTCTTCCATTTCTTGCGCCAATTAAAAGGCCTTTTACAAGTTTCACAAACTTTTGATGGGAGATTTGTATTATTCATTTTTTTAGATGGACCCTTTAGTTAAGCAGCGTTATTTATTTAGATAGGATTTTATAATAATATAAGAAGTTAAATTAAAAAAACCTACAAAAAATTATTAATCATTAGAATAATAAAGAACCCTTAATCTTTGTACGGTCGAATGCCAATGATAAGCTTTTTAATAAAACTTTAGGTTAACTACATATAGTCACTAATATGTGACTAAACTAGCAAAGATAAAACTAGCTGGCCTCACTAAAATCCCAACACTTCCTAATAATATCTAAAATTTTAATAGGTAGTTTTACTATTGCCATTTTAAGATATTCGTTTAATTTTAAGTTTCTATAGTTGCTATTTTCCTTATTCTTATAATGGATAATGAAGGCATAATGGATTATTAAATATGACGTAAGTCATTGTTTTAAAGGAAAAATACTATGGCGACGGGCAAAAATATAAGAACATATTACCAGGGTAAATGGCACGATGAAGATGTTGCGATTATGAGAGCGGCAGATCATGGGTCTTGGCTTGGGACTACTGTCTTTGACGGTGCCCGACACTTCGAGGGTGTTACACCTGATCTCAAGGAACACTGTGTCAGAGTTAATAACTCGGCAAGAGCCATGATGATTACGCCAACTGTTCTCGAAGATGAAATGGTTGAAATAGTTCAAGAAGGATTAAAGGCATATTCGTCAGATGCCGCAGTTTATATCAGACCAATGTACTGGGCACTAGAAGGTGATGAACTGGCAATTGTACCAAAAGCGGGTTCAACCGGGTTTGCTATATGTTTAGAGGAAATCCCAATGTCAGATTTAAGTGCAACCAGCACCTTAACAACGACAAGTTTTCGCAGACCCGTTCTTCAAGATAATGTTGTTAATGCAAAAGCTGGATGCTTATACCCAAATAATGCTCGCATGCTTATGGAAGCAAAATCAAAAGGGTTTGGCAATGCCCTCGTTGCTGACTTCGCTGGTAACGTTGCTGAAACAGCAACAGCTAATATCTTTATGGCAATAGATAATGAAGTTTACACTCCGATACCTAATGGCACTTTTCTAGCTGGGATTACTCGCTCACGCCATATAAGTAATTTTAAGAAAAATGGCGTTACAGTCCATGAAAAAGTGTTATCTTTTGAAGATTTTCACGCTGCAGATGAAGTCTTCATGTCCGGAAATATGAAAAAAGTCACACCTGTTATAGCTTTTGATACAACAAGTTATCAGTCAGGGCCTATCACAAAAATGGCTAGAGATATGTACTGGGACTGGGCTCTATCAGAAAAAAACTAACAAAGTTAGTTAGGTTTATTTTATTTGACATATTGAGGTAAATCATTTTTAGTTAATATATGAACTATTCATGTATTAATGAAAACACAATTGACTTCACATCATCTCTCCCGATGCTTTTAAACAGAAGCTTGGATGCTATTATGCCGCCTTACCGAGATCTATTCCAAGAGTTTGGAGTAACAGAGCAACAGTGGCGTGTCTTAAGAGTGCTCTGGGAGCAAAAACATCTTACATCTGCTCAAATATCAAATCTAACACTTTTACCCTCACCCTCGTTGGTCGGGATTCTGGATAGATTAGAAAAAAAAGATCTCGTTAAGAGGCTGAGATCGACGAGCGATAGACGAGAAATAAATATTAAAATTACAAATTTAGGTAGGGAACTACAGTCAAAGGTAATGCCCAAAGTAAAGCTAATACAAGACCAGACCAAGGAAAACCTATCTCCTACAGAATGGAAACAGATAAATAATATTTTAAAAAAATTAGATCGTATTAAAATAGAGGAAGTTTAATGCTCAATAATGGAATTAGAACAGGCAAACAATATCTTGAAGGGCTTCAGGATGATCGAGAGATCTGGACAAAAGGTGAAAGGGTTAAAGACGTAACAAAAGATCTAGGAATCAAAAGAGGTGCCGAAACCTTAGCAGGCTTCTTAGATCGCCAACATGATCTTAAGTTCCAAGAAACTGTTACCTATTTAGATGATGATGGTATCAGATGCGCAACATCAAATTTAATTCCAAAGTCAAAAGATGATATATTAAAACGGGGTAAATCTTTTTACGAATGGGCAAAATGGTCAAATGGAATGTTCGGTCGAACACCTGATTATAAAAATGCTTCTTTGATGGCATTTGCCTCCTCATCTAATTTTCTAACACAAGGAACAAATAGTCAGACAGCATTTTCTCAAAATATGGTTAATTATTACAATGAAATGCGATTAAACGATAAAGTTCTAACTCACACATTATTAAACCCTGTTGTTTCGCATCAACAAGCTTCTGAAGGAAAGTTCTCAGAAGACGTAGCTCTTCACGTGGTAAAAGAGACAGATGCCGGTATATTTGTGACAGGAGCACGCTTATTAGCAACATTAGGCCCCTCCTCAGATGAAATTGAAGTATTTCCATCTACAGTACTAAAAGGTCATAAAGATAACACCCCCTACGCGTTTGCATTTGCAATTCCAATTGCGACACCAGGTTTAAAAATGATATGTCGAGACACTTATGATAACGAGAAATCTCATTTTGATGCTCCACTTTCTTCCCGCTATGAAGAAATGGATGCGGTTGTAGTCTTTAATAATGTTTTCGTACCTTGGGAGCGGATATTTATTTATGCGGATCCAGAGCTTTGCAATAAGGCTATGAACAGTACGAATGCTGTAGTGCATATGGCACATCAGGTGGCTTGTGGTAAACTTGCAAAAGCTGAATTTATGGTTGGTCTCTTGTGTTCAATTGCAAAAGCTACTGGTCGAGACAAAGATCCGAATACAAAAGGAATGATTGCAGAAGTAATGATGATGGCTGAAACAATTCGGGCTTTACTGTTCTCTGCAGAACAGAACTCTCACGAAGATCAGTGGGGAAATTTTATGCCACTTAGAAGTCCGCTGGATACATCTCGTAATCTATTTCCTAAAATGTATCCAAGAATGGTGGAAATATTACAACTTATGGGATCTTCGTCTTTGATGGCAACACCGTCGGAAGCTGATTTTTCTAATGCCATTTCAGGTGATGTCGAAAAGTACTTTCAACTGATAAATTTAGGGGCTCGAGATAGAGTAGCCCTTTATAGGTTAGCCCATGATGTTGCAGTTTCTGGCTTTGGTAGCCGTCAAAACCTTTATGAGAGGTTCTTTTTTGGCGCACCTCATATTATGAATGCTGCCTATTACGATATATATGATAAAGATGAAAAAATTGGTCGTATTGAAGAACTTCTCAATTCAGCTTAAACAAAACTATTAATCTCATAATCAAATAGATGGATCATGTTTAATATTTTTCAGGACAATTTTAAAGAAGACCCATACTGGTGGGATGATGCCCCTCCTCTTAAATTAACCGTTGATGAAATACCTAAAAAAGTAGACGTTGTCATTATTGGTAGCGGATATTCAGGACTAAGTTGTGCTATAGAGCTCGCTAGAGCGGGTACTGAGGTGCTAGTTATAGATAAGGTCGAAATTGGAAGTGGCGCTAGTTCACGAGCGGGAGGGTTAACATCAGGGCGAGCTGGTGTAAGTAAACTGATCAACCTTGAGGCAACTGTCGGTGACCGTCGAGCTAACGAAATCCTCGAAGAGGCCGATCAAGCCTACACCCATTTACAAGATTTCATAAAATTTGAAAATATTGCCTGTGACTTTCATCATTGTGGTCGTTTTATGGGGGCTCATTCCCGTAGGGCGTATGACAAAATTGCTTTTAAGATGATCGAATATAACAAAGGAAAACATCAAGACTTTGAGATGGTTACTCAAGCTGAGCAAAGTAAAATTGTTAATAGTGATTACTATAAGGGAGGAATGTTTAACCACAATGCAGGTACAATACATCCAGCGAAATATCATGGTGAGCTAGTTAGGTTATCGATCGAAGCTGGAGTTAAACTGATAAGTAACACGTTAGTAAAGAAAATCACATCCACAAAATCTGGCAAAGAAGTCTTTACTAGCAATGGGAGTATTAAGGCTGAAAGCGTTATGATCGGTACGGGAGGCTATACCGATAAGCTTTCACCCTATCACAGAAAAAGAATTATCCCAATGTCCAGTACATTAATAGCAACAGAGAAAATTGGGCGAGATCGTGTAAATGAAATACTACCACTTGGTTGTCCAGTTATCGATACAAAGCGTATAATAAGTTATGCGCGGCGTTCTCCAGATGGAGAGCGTATCCTTTTTGGAGGTCGTGCCAGGTTTACACCTATAGGCGCAAGAAAAAGTACAATGATACTTCACGAAACGATGGTCAAGATTTTTCCTAGCTTAACAGATACACAAATAACACATTCATGGACTGGACTTATGGCATTCACCTTTGACTTTCTTCCAAAACTTGGTGTTCAAGATGGAAACCATTATGCTCTAGCATGCAATGGAGGTTCGGGGATTGTAATGATGAGTTGGCTTGGGCGCCGTGCCGCTCAAAATATCTTAGGCAAAACTAATAGTTTGAGTGCTTTTCAAAACCTAAAATATAAAACTCACCCTCTCTATACTGGGCTCCCTTGGTTTGTTCCTATGGTCGGAACATGGTATCGCTTTAGAGATTGGACTGAAGAAAAAATAGATAAAGGACGGTAATCATTACTAGTAATAAAATTCGATTTTTGAAATAGAAACGTCAGCGATATGCTCTCGGCCATAGGCAACTACTCCCATACTTTGGATTTTATCTCCACTAAGCAATATAGAGTTGTCAAAACGGCTACGTTTAAATTTAGAAAAAGGTAAATCAATACTGTCCCACTCCAGTCCAGTTTGGAACTCAGCAGAGTAGTAATCTGAGGGTCGTCTGTTATCAGAAGTTCTAAAATGGATAAAGTACTTTGCTCCATTCCCACGCCCAGTCAGTCTAACTCCCTTAATCATCTGGCCTTGATCAACTGTCTTATCAAATGATACATTAGCCCTAAATTGGATGAATCCACCATTATTTTTAGTGGTTACATCTCCAGTTAGCCGTCCAAAATTTATCTCACCTTCCTTCTCAAAGGTTAGCTTTCCTGTTGAAAGACCGCCCATCACCCCATCAGACACAAATTGCCAGTGACGGTCACTATCCAAGGAGAACAAGTAAATAATTCCATCTTCATTAGCCTGAGCACTAAAGCCAACCCCCAAACTAATTGTCGTTGCCACTAACATCCGATAAGAATAAGTGAAATTATGTTTAAGTAATAGTTTTATTTTTTTAAAAAAAATCATTTAAAAACTTTAATGACCAGGGGATTTACTTTTTTTAACAAAGCTTACTCCTCGCAAACGATCATCTCTCCTTCTTTAGCAACATAATCCTCCACGCAACGAGGATCTCCATTAGCTTGGAAAAAGAGCATAACACCAATTACGGAAAGTAAACATACGATTAATACTAAACCCGTTCGACCAAACGCAATTACCATTAATTTAGCAATGTACTTTATATAAGGCATTAATAAATTTACTCTCTAAACGCTTTGACTAACCCCAAGCTATTAAACAGACAATGGTGTGGAACCTGTTTCTTGTCTAATAATTTTTCCGTCTTTTACTAAACGCACTAACATCACCGCATTCTTACCCATTGGCCCATCTAGTACTGAATGACTTACTATAATTTGGTCATTCTCATAGATCAAACGTCGACCGTGTGCTTTTACCGTATCTCTAATACCTGTCATCAGGTAATCAATAAACTCATCCTTGTTTAATTCCTCACCTGTATTATGTCTGATAAATGTAAAGCTATCATCTAACAACTCTGCCATTCTAGATCTATCTTGTGAATTTGCTGCGTCCCACCATTTATCGAATAAACTCATTGCACTCTCCTTAATTATTACTTCAAAAGATTAACTTTAACACCTCATGTGTATAAACTATCTTTCCCCTTCAATTCTTAACTCAGCTTTCCAATTTGTTCCTTAGCGACGGCTTAAGACTATAGGATTTTTTAACAAACTTTTCATAACTTCTTTTTATTTTTTTAAGACTCATATATTTGTATTTATCAAAGTTCCAAATACACGCAACCTAATAAGGATTCTTAAATTTTTACAAATATTAAGTTATGCTGAGGCATCATCGTAAAAGAGGTTTATAATCTTTT
>CAJWHE010000060.1 GCA_913041145.1 uncultured Paracoccaceae bacterium | reverse complement strand
TTAATTTTAAAAATTATAAACTGCCATCAAGCGCCTCAAGAATTGCATCCCCCATATCTGTGGTAGATACTGGTTTCATATCCTCCGCTTGCATCAAATCAGATGTCCTAATCCCCTTTGCGAGAACTGCATCTATTGCACTCTCCAAACGTTTAGCCTCGTCTAATTCATTAAAAGAATACCTTAATGCCATCGCAAAACTTAGTATGCAAGCAATGGGATTTGCTTTTCCTTGTCCCTCAATATCAGGTGCAGAACCATGAACGGGCTCGTATAAAGCCTTTGGTTTGCCATTTTCATCCGGCAAGCCTAATGAAGCTGATGGGAGCATACCCAAAGAGCCAGTCAACATAGCCGCCACGTCACTTAGCATATCGCCAAATAAATTATCCGTTACAATAACATCAAATTGTTTTGGCGCTCGTACTAGTTGCATCCCTCCAGCATCCGCATACATATGGCTTAACTCGACGTCTGGGTATTCATTATCGTGTACCCATTGCACCTCTTCACGCCACAATATCCCTGATTCCATAACATTCGCCTTTTCCATAGAGCAAACTCTGTTATCTCTTTTTCTTGCTAACTCGAATGCTGATCGGGCTACACGTCGTATTTCATTCGTAGTATATCTTTGCGTATTTATACCAACTCTTCCACCTTCATTGTCCTCTTGGATTCCTCTTGGTTCTCCAAAATATATTCCGCTAGTTAATTCACGGACAATCATAATATCTAATCCAGCTACAAGTTCTTTTTTTAATGACGAAAAATCTGCTAATGCATCAAAGCATTGTGCTGGTCTTAAATTTGAAAATAAATCTAATTCTTTTCTAAGCCTAAGAAGCCCACGTTCCGGCTTAACGCTAAAATCTAAATCGTCATATCTTGGCCCACCGACGGCTCCGAGCAACACTGCATCAACTTTTAGAGCTTTAGCAACAGTCTCATCAGTAATTGGCACACCAAACTTATCATAGGCTGCCCCCCCAACTAAGTCTGTGGTTATATCAAAATACAAATTTCTATTGGAACCATACCAATCAATAACCCTTATTACTTGATCCATAACTTCTGGACCTATTCCATCACCAGGTAAAATTAATATAGAAGGTTTAGTCATTCAATTTCTCCGTTACTTATTTATTTTCATAATGTTCAAAAAGTTTTTAGAATACATTAGTTTTTAGTAGATTTAATATAAATGGTTAAACCCAAGGTCGAGAAATAGCAGCTTGCTGTTCAAAACTTTGTATCGAAGTCTCTTTTTCCAGAGTTAAATCAATATCATCTAAACCGTTCATCAAACAATGTTTTCTAAATGGATCTACCTTAAAATTAAAAACTACACCATCAGAAGACGTAACAGTCTGAGTTTCTAAATCGATACTAATCCTAGCATTCGATCCTTTTTCTGCATCTTTCATAAGAGCATCAACTTCCTCAGGTGGAAGTACAATTGGTAAAATACCATTTTTAAAACAATTATTATAAAAAATATCTGCAAAACTCGGAGCTATAATACATTTAATGCCGAAATCATTTATTGCCCAAGGCGCATGCTCTCTAGAAGATCCACAGCCAAAGTTTTCGCCCGCTACCAGCACCTCGGTATCTCTATAGGCTGGCTGATTAAGAATAAAATCGGGCTTTTCACTTCCATCATCTTCATATCTCATTTCGCTAAATAAGTTTACCCCCAAACCAGTTCTCTTTATTGTCTTTAGAAACTGTTTTGGAATTATCATATCTGTATCAGTATTAATTAATGGCAGTGGAGCGGCAACTCCTGTGAGTGAGTTAAATTTTTCCATTTATAGTAATCTCCTAACAAACAGTAGGTTAATCTGCCTTAACTATGTTTTAATTTTCTAATATCAGTCAAATAACCAGTCAAAGATGCCGCTGCCGCCATAGCCGGTGACATTAGGTGAGTTCGTCCACCACGGCCTTGACGTCCTTCAAAATTTCTATTTGAAGTCGCAGCACAACGTTCTCCTGGGCTTAACTGATCTGGATTCATAGCCAAGCACATTGAACAACCTGCCAACCTCCATTCAAACCCTGCATCTATAAATATTTCAGCTAGACCTTCTTCTTCAGCCTGTGCTCGAACTAAACCTGACCCAGGAACTATCATGCATCTTAAACCATCTTTAACCTTCTTGCCTCTTAGTACCGCTGCTGCTGCTCTAAGATCTTCAATCCGTCCGTTGGTACAGGACCCTATAAAAACGGTATCTATCTTTACTTCAGATAATAGCATACCAGGTGTTAAACCCATATATTCAAGAGATCGTTTAACCGCCTCAACCTTTCCACCGTCAAAATCTTCTGGTCTAGGAACCGTTGATGTAACTGGAAGAACATCCTCGGGTGATGTCCCCCAAGTAACAACTGGCGCTATATCTTCACCCTTGATTGTAAGCACCTTATCAAAAACAGCACCTTCATCTGAAAATAATGTCTTCCAGTATAGCTCGGCTGTTTCCCAAGCAGCTCCCTTCGGAGCATGAGGCCTACCTTTACAATATTCAAATGTTTTTTCGTCTGGTGCAATTAAGCCTGCACGGGCTCCACCTTCTATGGCCATATTACAAACTGTCATTCTTCCTTCCATTGAGAGAGACTTAATAGCTTCACCACAATATTCTATTACATAGCCTGTTCCACCCGCCGTGCCTGTTTGCCCAATCACTGTTAACGTAATATCTTTAGCCGTTACACCAGCCTTAAGTTTTCCAGTTATCTCAACTTTCATGTTTTTTGATTTTTTCTGTATTAATGTTTGCGTAGCTAAAACATGCTCAACTTCTGAAGTACCGATTCCATGAGCCAGTGCTCCAAATGCTCCATGAGTTGCAGTATGACTATCACCACAGACAACTGTCATTCCTGGTAAAGTCCAACCCTGTTCCGGTCCCACGATATGCACAATACCCTGCCGAATATCATCTACTGGATAATAGTGAATTCCAAAGTCCTCTGCATTTTTATCAAGAGCCTCTACTTGTATTCGGCTTTCTTCATTATCTATGCCTTTTTGTCTATCCAGCGTCGTCGGAACATTATGATCAGGAACAGCAATTGTCTTATCTGGTGCATGGACTGATCTACCAGCTACTCTTAGACCTTCAAAGGCCTGAGGGCTTGTTACCTCGTGAACAAGATGCCTATCAATATATAAGAGACAAGTTCCATCATCAGCTTCATGGGCAACGTGATCATTCCATATTTTATCATACAATGTTTTCGAAGACATTCTTACCTCTAATTCTATTTAATATTTTAAAATCTAAAAATTATCGCTCTAAAAGTGTTATTTAGTATATTTCTAAACCAAACCTTCTATTCAGGAAAGGGGGTTTTCCAGTGGTCCTAATATTTAGTATATTAACTTTCTTAACTACAGTTTGGCTACACACTAACTTATCGAGATTGAAACAAAAAGTAGAAAGCTAAAATTCTAGTTAATATTGCTGTAAAAACTAAATCAAAAAAATACCTTGAGATCTACCCCTTATAATTCTATCTCTGGTTTTAGTACAAAAATAAAAAGGTTTAATATAGCTAAAGTTTTTTATTTCTTAGTATAAGTATATTATCTTACTTTTTTAAATTAACAAAGGGGTTCTCACAATTGGATGAAATATTAGATTCTGACGCCACATCTCAGTTACAAAAATTAGCCTCAAAGGAGATATCTCCCAAAGAATTAATGGAGGCAACACTTGATCGAATAGAAAAAGTTAACCCTAAAGTTAATGCTATTGTGTCTCTACAAAACCGTGAGGAGCTTATCTTAAAAGCAGAAAGCCCCTTATCTGGACCTCTAAAAGGTCTTCCTATTGCAATAAAGGACTTAGAGGAAACAAAAGGTATTACGACAACTTATGGGTCGCCACTCTTTAAGAATTTCACACCAGACTCCGATTCTAATATGGTATCAAGAATCAAAGCGGCTGGAGCAATTGTAATAGGAAAAACCAATGTCCCCGAATTCGGACTTGGTTCACATACCTATAATCCTGTTTTCGGTAAAACTCTCAATCCATATAATCTAAAAATGACATGTGGTGGCTCAAGTGGTGGTGCCTCTGTAGCTCTAGCAACCCGAATGGTGTCGCTAGCAGATGGCTCTGATATGATGGGGTCTCTCAGAAATCCAGCTGCTTGGGGTAATATATTTGGATTTCGTCCTAGCTCTGGACTCGTTTCAAAAGGCGGTAGCGCTGAAGTATTTTTTAATCAAATTTCGACAAGCGGGCCTATGGCTCGTTCAGTTAGAGACATCGAGCTATTATTAGGCATACAATCCAAGCTTGATCCAACAGATCCACATTCTTATGGGCCTTATAAAACTACATCTAAGACCCCAAAAAATTTAAAAATAGGTTGGTTAGGTGATTGGGGCGGTTCCTATGCTACTGATCCTATTATTTTACAAAGATGTAGGGAAGCACTGACGGTTTTTGAAGATAATGGCCACCATATTATTGATGCTTCGCCCTTATATTCAGCAGAAGCTCTTTGGAGTGCTTGGACGACTCTAAGGAGCTGGAGTATGTCCGAAAAATTTAGAGAAAATTACAATAACCCTTTAGAAAAGAAACTTTTAAAACCCGCAGTTGTGTGGGAAATTGAAAAAGGATTAGCATTAACACCAGAAGAAATTTTTGAAGCTAGTAAAATTAGGTCGGACTGGTTTAGAGTAACTGCACAAATGGATTTTGATACTCTAGTTTTGCCATCCACCCAAGTTTTTCCTTTCGATAGTGAACTTAATTGGCCTACTAAAATTTTAGAAAGGAAAATGGATACTTATCACAGGTGGATGGAAGTCGTTATTCCGGCCTCTTTAACGGGCCTTCCTGCGATATCAGTTCCTATAGGCTTTGGTCCAGAAAACACCCCAGCAGGTATGCAACTAATTGGACACCGGAGGCATGATGCAAATATTTTAGCTTTAGCGAAACAATATGAACAATCAATTCCGTTTCTCGACATGAAGCCTGGTTTTTAGTATATTTAAAATCTTATCGACCTTATTTATTTGGACCGTGAGATACCAGATAAGCCCATATATTTATTGCATCAGAAACTTTCTTTAGTTTATAAGACATTTTTGACCTCGCCGACTTATCCTTTAATTTAGCAACAAGGAACGCTTTGGGATTAGATACGTACTCAATAAACTCTTTCTTTTCCCAAACTAATCCTGCTTCTCCCGCTGTAACAATAGAATTTCCGTATCGATATGAGCTTGTTCCAGAAACTCTGCCTCGGATTCCCCATAAATTTGGCCCAGCTTTCCCCCCTTTTTCTATCGCAACACCATCATCGGATATAATTGAGTGGCAAGATTTGCATTTTTTAAATGATTTCTTACCATCAGCTACATTACCAGAGAGGCTCTCAGCTACACACCCTTGGCCCATAGTGACACTCATAAGAAAAGTTATAAATAACAAAGCTTTCATTTTTTTCCAGTTACGCTTCAAGAACTCAAGCTACGGACTTTGCCAATGCACACTGGCTCCAAAGCTCTGAAAGAGCTGCAACAAGGTGGTATACATCCGCGTCAGTGTGAAGTGGAGAAGGTGTAAATCTTAGTCTTTCAGTACCTTTAGGTACAGTTGGGTAATTAATTGGCTGAACATAAATTCCGTAATCATCCATCAAAATATCTGCAATTTCGCGACATTTTATCGGATCCTTTATCATAACTGGGATTATATGACTGAAGTTATTTAGAAAGGGTATCCCCGCTTTTGTTAGTTCTTTTTTTAGAAGATTAGCTTGCCGACGCTGTGCGAAACGTTCAAAATTACTTCCCTTGAGATGAAAAACCGCTGCCCTTGCAGCAGCAACAACAGCTGGCGGCAGGGCTGTTGTAAAAATAAACCCGGATGCAAAGGAGCGGATAAAGTCGCACAGAGCCGCTGACCCAGTAATGTAGCCACCAACAACTCCAAAAGCCTTGCCAAGAGTTCCCTCGATTAAAGTAATTCTATCAGAAAGCCCTTCCTGCTCAGCAATTCCCCCACCAGTAGCACCATATAGTCCAACGGCGTGGACTTCATCTAAGTATGTTAAGGCATTATGTTTTTCTGCGACCTCAACAATATCTTTTATTGGTGCTATATCCCCATCCATTGAGTATATTGACTCGAATGCAACAATTTTTACTACTGAACTAGGTAGAGAAGCTAGTTTTTTATCTAAATCAACAGTATCATTATGCTTCCAGATTATTTTTTTTGCCCCAGAATGACGTATTCCCTCAATCATTGACGCATGATTAGCCTCATCACTCAGAATTACAGCGTTTGGTATTCGTGAACCTAATGTACTAAGCGCGGCTAGATTTGAAACGTAACCAGAAGTGAATAACAAGGCGGACTCTTTATTATGCAACTCTGCTAAATCACGTTCTAATAAAGTATGTAAATAATTTGTTCCTGATATATTCCTTGTTCCACCCGCACCTGTCCCATATTTCTCTGCGGCATCTTGCATTGCCGACACCACAGATGGATGTTGGCCCATCCCAAGGTAATCATTAGAACACCACACTGTTACTTCATTTCGTTTCGAAGACACATTATAAGCTTTAGGAAATTCACCTCTAGCTCTCTCCAAGTTAGCAAAAACTCTATAATTTCCTTCTTTCTTAAGGAGATCTAATTGATCGTTAAAAATTTTATCAAAATTCATAAAGCAACCCTCAAGTTATCAGACTTAGACTAGTACATGGATATTTTTTTTTATATTTCAATTATAATTCTTTTTCACTCTGCCTTTACAACAAGTTGAGCTCAAAATAATACTAAAAAGGTATCAAAAGACTAAAACGTCGCATTATAAAAATCTATTGTCATTTATAATTTCATATCTCTATTGCGTTGAGATTGTTTAAATTAACTGCTATGCTGAGATTAATATTACTAAAACGCACACTGCGTTTAAAAAAAAGGATTGACCGCTGTCTCAAATTTTAAATGTCACCAAGCCGAAAGTGACCCAAAAGCGCGTGAAGGCTACAAAAAGTATTAGTGAAAAGCTACTAAAATTAATCACCACAACTCTTGGCGATGAAAAAGCTGAAGAAATTGTGCAAATTGATCTACGTGGGAGAACAGAAATTGCTGATTATATGATAATTTGCTCAGGGCGTTCTACTAGACAAGTATCTGCGCTTTCAGAAAAAGTTATAGATTTAACTAAAACAAAATTTAAAATAATCTCTAAAACTGAAGGAAAAAGTCAAGGTGATTGGGTTCTAATAGATTCCGGTGATGTAATTACTCACATATTTCGACCAGAGGTTCGTGATTTTTATCAGTTAGAAAAATTGTGGTCACAAAATGAAATTTCAGTTGATGGTTAGATGAGAATTAATATTTGTGCTATCGGTCACATCAGAAAGTCGCCTGAGGAAGAGTTAATCAAAGACTATATTAACCGGTTTGATCG
>CAJWHE010000059.1 GCA_913041145.1 uncultured Paracoccaceae bacterium | reverse complement strand
TGTCCGCCTGGCTCAATCCCTTGGATTAGGAGAGGTTCAAGCATTGCGCGGCTGGCGTATACACCAGCTGTATATCCTGTAGGACCAGAGCCAATAATCAGCACTTTAGTATGTCTATAATTTCCCATTCTATTTCCTTTTTCTGCTGACCGATTGCTTATAATCTGGGTTGTAAAATAGTAAAAGGTGATTGTTACATTTTTTTATAAATTATATTTAATTATTACTTTAATACTTAAAGTAGAAATATTATTGCTTATACACTGTTTTTTTTGTAAGATTAGTTTGAAAGAGGTGGCTATGAAAGTTTCTAAACTGGATAAAATTGATCGAGAAATCCTATCTGAACTTCAGTCTGATGGTCGTATGAGTAATGTAGATCTCGCAAAAAAAGTTGGAATTTCAGCCCCTCCTTGCCTTAGACGGGTAAGAGCGCTAGAGGAAAGTGGTTTTATCAACGGTTTTCACGCTAATATTGACGCGCGAGCACTAGGCTTTCAGGTGAAAGTATTTGCAATGGTCGGCTTAATTAGTCAAGCAGAGTCCGATCTAGCGGCTTTTGAGCAGAAGTGTGATACCTGGCCCTTAGTGAGGGAGTGTAACATGCTGAATGGAGAGGTCGATTTTATCCTTAAATGTGTGGCACCAGATCTTAGTACTTTTCAAACATTTCTCACAGAAGAATTAACTTCTGCAGAAAATGTTGCGAGCGTAAAAACTTCATTAGTTATTAGAGAGTCTAAAGAGAATGTTGGAGTACCGTTTGAAATAGTTGAAGAAAGAGCTAATCAGATAACATAGAAATAATTATATTTACTAAAACAAATTTGATAAATGTTATAAAATAATAACAGATAATAACCTTCCATAATCAGTCTCGGTTTTGTGAAATGATCTCCTGTAAGAGTAAAATATTTCAGGTTCCGAATAGGTACACCTATTTATACACTCGGCCTTGACGCCAGCTTTTATTAGACGCTCAAGACTTACTCCATTTAAATCAAATAAGAACTTTCCATTTTTTTGTGGTCTAAAAAATTTTTTATTTTTAGTAGATTCGTTCATAAAAAGGTCAAAAAAATCAAAACTTACTTCGTATGCTTTTTGTGAAATTGATGGGCCAATAACAGCCCGAATGTTTTCCCGATTCGCTCCTAAATTAATCATTGATTCAATAGTTGCTTCTAGAATTCCGGATAGGGTGCCTTTCCAACCCGCGTGAGCTGCCCCTATTATACGTGAATGTGGATCAGCAAAAAAAACTGGTTGGCAATCAGCTGTTAAAATACCAAGTCCAATATTTGGTTTATTTGTAACCATGGCATCTGCATTAAGTAATGAGTCGTTTTTTGCTGTCTTCTTTGATAAAGTAACTACGTTATTAGAGTGAGTTTGGTTCAGGGTAACTAATTGATCTCTTTTGATCCCAATAGTATTACAGCTGGAGTGCCTATTTTTTTCTACTAGAAGTGGAGAATCAGAAGAACCAAATCCACAATTTAACCCAGCATATATGCCAGACGATGACCCTCCTTTACGGGTAAAAAAGTAGTGAGAAATGGGTTTTAAAATTTTCGATGATAGGGTTTCTATTTTCAATTTATAATCCTAGCGGCATTTGTGACAGCTTTGGTAGGATGGCCATCACTTTGAACAATGTCCCCATTTCTTTTGGATGTGTCAAGCGACGATGGGCTGCAACATGGTTTTTAAGATCATCAGCTTTCAGTGATTTAGAAAGTATTTTTGCTCTTTCAGTAATCCCTAGACGCTCCAGCAGTACTCCTTGGTCTGTTAGTTTGCTTATCAAGCAGTTTGATGCGTTTCTGGCTAATGCAGAAAAATCAACATGCGCACTGAGGTCCACCTCACCAGGTTTTTCGAGTGGGTTTACAAAATTATGGCCTTTAATGGCCTGGAACGTGTTTCCTTTTAAGTTCCAACTACCGTAATCAATGATCAATGAGATACCACCCCAATGTGAAATTTTATTAGAAATTTCGGTAATAATTGGCTCTACAGAAGGTCGTATTTCTACAATGTCACCTTCAACGGTTTGTGTGAAATAATCAGTACTTTGAATATTAATTTTTTGTTCGGATATACCAAAGGCTAATTTACCATCTTTTATGCCAATCAGTCTTTCATGCCACCCATCAGCTTCCTTTACATATTGATTAATAGGTAAAGAATCAAAGAATTCATTAGCTATGAGTATAATCGGACCAGGAGGAATTTGATTTAAATTTTCAATCCACTCAACTTGATAACCTTCAAGGTTGGTCTTTTGTAATAACTTTAATTTATCACTCACCTCCAGTAGGTATATTTTCTTTGGAAAATGTTTAATAGATTTTGTTACTCTCATTATGTCAGCGGCAAGAGTGCCTCTACCGGGGCCTAATTCAACAAAAACTGCCTCCCCTAGGTTTTTTTGATCTGACCAAGCTTGAGCAAGGAAAAGCCCTATAAGCTCCCCAAACATCTGGCTGACCTCTGGTGCAGTAACAAAATCACCCTTTTGACCGAACGGGCTAGAGCTTGTGTAGTAACCATACTGTGGGTGCAATAAGCAAATTTCCATAAATTGGGAAATACTAATTGGTCCATTATGCCTAATTTGTTGGTTTAGTAATCTATTTAACGAATTCATTTCTTGTACTGCACCAATATTAGAGTCAATCCGAAAGCAATCATTGGAAGGGAGAGTGCCTGACCCATTGTTAGGCTCAGGCTGTTAGAAGAGAAAAGGTAACCAAGCGGATTTGTGTTTGTTATAAAATATGGATCAGGTTGCCTAAAGAACTCCACAAAAAACCTAAATAAACCATACGCGAAAATAAAAAACCCTATTAAACAGCCTGGTCTTTTAAGCCATTTTTTACTGAGAGCTAACCAAAGCATGATGCACCCCAAGATTAGACCCTCTAGACCTGCTTCATACAGTTGTGAAGCGTGTCTGGCACATGGTTCAGAGTACCCCGGACAACTCTGAGCGAGAGCTCCAGGAAACACTACCCCAAAAGACCATTCGGTGGGTCTACCCCAAAGCTCGTTATTCACAAAATTTGATAACCTACCTAAGAATATACCTGGAGGGCTTGCTATGGCTATAAGGTCTCCTACACTAAGCACTGATAGAGAATTCCTTTGACAGAACCAAAGGGTGGCAAGAGTTACGCCTAGGAGACCACCATGGAAAGACATACCACCCTGCCAAATCATAAATATTTCCCATGGATTAATCAGATAATATTCGAGTTGGTAAAAAAATACGAAACCACATCTGCCGCCAATAATTATTCCTAAAATTAAAAAGGTTATTAAATCATCTGTTTGGGTCTTTGCCATTGGTGGAGTTTTAAAAGACCAAAGTATTTCCTTACTTAACAAGAACTTAATTATCTGTAATGCAATAATTATTCCAACTATGTAGGCTAGTGCGTACCAACGTAATGCAAACTCAACCCCGCCTAAATTAAATGAAAATAGTTCAGGCGATATATTAGGAAATGTAATTGCTGCAGATGCCATATATCAACTACCAATGAGCCTGCGACGAAGTCAACCTTGTGCTTTAGCTTTAATCCCAATTATACTATTTTAAAATAAAGAGGTTGTTATGCAGACACGAAATAAGTTGTTAGATGATTTATCAAAAGTTTTTACAAATGCTATGGGCGTAGCTCAGGGAGCAAAAACTGAAGCCGATAATGCCTTGAATGACGTGTTAGATCGATGGTTGTCACAAAGAGATTTTGTAACTAGGGAAGAATTCGATGTGGTTAGAGCTATGGCTACAAAAGCAAGGGAAGAGAATGAGCTTTTAAGGGCCTCCATTGAGGATTTAAAGCGAACACCAAAAAAGACCACAAAAAAAGTATTAAAAAAAACTAAAATTAAATAGTTTATTTAGAAAAATTACTCACGCATTTCGTTTTCAATTAATCCCCAAAAGTGTTTTCTATCAACCCAACCTTTATCAGCTGAAAACTTGACAAAGCACCAATTTAGTTTGCATTTACCAAGACTACCTATAACATTTTTTTCGATTTCCGCCTTTATAATCGAATCTGGCGTTGGTTTTAGAAAAAGGGGAGCCATATCTTCAAGTGTCAATATAGTCCGTGACCCAGATAATAGAGATTTGTGGATCCATCCAGAGGCACCCTCATAATCTATGATGCGTCTCCAATGACCAAACTCATCAACAACTTTAAGTGGTATATTTTTTTTTACAAAAACCCAATCTATTTTATGAGTTTTACTTGGACCTCGCCTAATATTGCTTTTTGTTGCTTTTAGTGAAACAAATCGAGGTATAGGTAGGTTTGTAACCTGACCTTTTTTAGTGGCGAATGAAATGTTGACTGAAAATGTTAAGTTTACAATTATACTTAACATAAAAACCAGAATTAATTTGTTCATAATAACCATTATAGCTTTCATTTTTAATAATTTAAGAATCTTTGAAATGATTAAGAAGTTGAAAATAATTATACCTATTTAATATAAATATACTAATTCAAATTTTGTTTAGTGTCGTAAATGTACATAGTAGGGTCGACTGATGCAGTAACGGTAAAATCAAGTTTGATATAAAAGTATTAAAAAGGAAATAATTCTATGCAAAGCCAAGTTAAAGCGCTGATAGTTGGAGGAGGGGTGGTAGGCACATCGATAGCTTATCATTTAGGAAAGTTAGGATGGGAAACTATGCTACTTGAGCGAGATGAGCTTACATCGGGCTCTACTTGGCACGCAGCAGGACTACTTCCATACTTTAATATGAGTTATGCAACCACACATATTCATGATTATTCTATCAAGTTTTATAAGCGTCTGGAGGAAGAAACTGGCCTAAGTGCAGGATTTTCAGTTGTTGGTAATTTACGAATGGCACAAACATTGGATCGAATGGACGAGTATATGTTGTATGCGTCTACTGCGGAAACATGTGGTGTACCCTTTGAGTGGCTTTCTCCAAAAGAAATTAAAGAACGTTATCCTTTGTTAAGAACAGAAGACTTAAAGGGAGCTATATTGCATCCTACGGACGGGTATATTAACCCCGCAGATCTAACAATGGCTATGGCAAAAGGAGCACGCCAATACGGCGTGATGATTGAACGAAAATGGCAAGTTGATGGGTATAAATGGCGGGGTGACCATTGGGATGTGACTTGCACTAAGATGATTGAAGTTGGGGGAAACCTTGTTAGTTCTAAGGAACAGATTACAATCAAAGCGGAGCACGTTGTTACAGCTACTGGTAACCATGCACAAAGGACAGCTGGTTTGCTTGGAATTAAAAGCCCTGCGATTCCTGTAGAACATCAATACATAGTTACAGAACCAGATTCAGCTTTAGTTGAATGGAGAAAAAATAATCCAGAACACCCAGTGTTGAGGGATGCTGATGCTAAATGGTATGTCAGAGAAGAAAGAGGTGGTTGGATTTTAGGTCCGTACGAAAAAGGTGCTCCTGCTAGATTTAAATATAACGTTCCTGATACTTTTAGAGCAGATCTTTTTCCATTAGACTTAGATAGAATTGAGACAGAGTATCTATCAATGATTCATAGGTTACCTTCTAGTGAGGAAGTTGGTTTAAAAGCTGACTTTAACGGTCCAATATGTTATACTCCTGATGGAAATCCCTTAGTAGGTCCAGTTCAGGGCCTCAGGAATATGTGGCTCGCGGAAGGGTTTTCGTTTGGTATAACCGCTGCTGGTGGTGTGGGCTATTACCTAAGTCAGTTAATGGACCAAGGAGAGGCAGAAATAGACATGGCTTCTCTTGATCCGAGAAGGTTTGGTAACTGGATTACGACTGATTATGCCGCTCGAAAAAACGAAGAGAGCTATGAGCATGTTTTTATTTTGCATCACCCTGATGAGGAGCGAGAGGCTTGTAGACCATTAAAAACAGCTCCATCTTATGAACGACAAAAAACGAGGGGAGCTCAGTTTGGTCAAGTAAACGGATGGGAAAGGCCAAATTATTTTGCAACGGTTGGTTTCGATGATTTAACCTCGAGATCTTTTCGTCGTGGTGCTTGGTGGAATTTTGTAAAAGAAGAAGCAATATCCGTTAGAAAAACGGCAGGTCTTATAGATGCTACGGCGTTTACTAAACATGTGATTAAAGGCCCTGGAGCAACTGCGTTTTTAGATTGGTTTACTTGTAATAAATTACCTAAGGTTGGTCGAATTAATCTTACATACGCACTCACAGAAAAAGGTACCACAAGAACTGAGTATACTATTGTTAGAATTAAACATGATGAGTACTATCTTGTTTCTGCTGGTGCGTGGCAAGCATACGATGCTGATTTCTTAATTAAAGCAATCCAGGACAAAGAAATGGAATTTGGCAGAATTGAGTTGCAGGATGTAACTTCTCAATTTGGAGTATTTGCTATTGCCGGTCCAAACTCGAGGGCTATCCTTTCTGATCTGGTTAGGCACCCGGAGCAAGAGACGGTGTTTTCTAATAAAAACTTTCCATGGCTTTCGGCTAAGTCCATTGAGTTAGGTATGTGTCCAGTGAATGCCATTCGAGTGGCTTACACTGGTGAACTCGGGTGGGAGCTACATCACCCAATTGAGATGCAGAACTACCTTTTTGATCAATTAGAAAAATCGGGTCAAAAATATGGAATGAAATTAGTTGGAGCAAGAGCTCAAAACTGGTTAAGACAAGAAAAATCTTATAGAGCTTTTGGTACAGAGTTAGGCAGAGATGCCACTCCGTTAGAGGCAGGGTTAGATAGGTTTGTAGATCTTTCAAAAGATTTTTTTGGTAAGGATCAAATGATAAAGCACGGAATTAGGTCTAAATGTGTAACACTGCTAATAGATGGTCCTAAAGACGCTGACCCTTGGGGAAGGGAGGCACTGTATATTGATAAAAAAAGAGCTGGTCGATTAACGTCAGGCGGTTATTCTGTTGAATTTAATAAATCGATAGGTATGGGCTATATCACTCCTGAATTTGCTAATGTTGGGCAGGCTTTAAAAGTTAAGATGTTTGATGAACTTTGGAACGCTGTGGTAGTTGAAGATAGTCCTTACGACTCAAAAAATATTAACATTCGAATAGATTCTAAATAGTCAAATTTCTTCTAACCGATCAGTAGCAGGGCTAGGGGGAACACTTAGACTTGTAATTTCTTTATATAACTCAGAAGGCATCTGATAATTTAAGGCGCTAATTGAGGGGTTAAGTTGTTTTAAAGAACTTGCAGAAATTATTGGGGCGGAGATACTTTTATTATTTGAAACCCATGCAATGGCGAGGGTACTTGGAGAAACATTGTATCTTTTAGCCAGTAAAGATAAATTACTAGCAGTATTATGCATCCACTCTAAACTGTAGCGTTGTTTGTATCTTTGGTTCTCGGTAAGTCGACCAGTGTCTCCTTGATGGTATTTTCCAGTAAGTAAGCCACCACCTAGAGGCGAATAGGGACAAACTGAAATTTTCTCAGAAAGTGCCATTGGTAAAATTTCAACTTCTGCCTGACGTTTTACTAAGCTATACATAGGTTGGATAACATCAATTGAAACATTAAGGTTGTGACAGATAGCCTGTGCTTTCATAGTTTGCCAGGCTGAATAGTTTGAAACCCCTATATAGCGAATTAATCCTTGTTGTTTAAGCTCTGCTAAACTTGTTAAAGTTTCTTCAAGAGGAACATGTTTATCCCATCGGTGCATATACAAAATATCAACGAAGTCAGATTTAAGACGTTTTCTGCTTTCATCAAAAGATGTTAAGATATTTTTCTTTGTTGCAGGGCAATCATAGGCTGCTTTTGTTGCAATTATTATATTCTCTCGCTCTGAACGACAAACTAATCCTAGAAATTCTTCAGATCTACCCTCATTATATACGTGAGCTGTATCGAAGAAATTGATCCCTGAATCACGACAAACTTGATAGATTTCTTTAGATTCGTAAAAAGAGGACTTCCCTCCAAACTGCATGGTACCAAAGCAGAGTGACGAGGCGGGAAAATCTTTTATCGTCAGAAGTCTTTGCATAAATCTACGATACGCATTTTAGGATAAGATTGAAAGTATTTAGTGAGCCAGAAATAAAAAAGCCCGGGAGTTACCCGGGCTCAAATCTTAAGCTTGAATGATTAGTTTGGAACCTTTCCTTTTATTCCTTCAACATAAAATTTCATTCCAGCTAGTGTACCATCATCAGCAGTTTCACCAGATGCTAACCAGGCACTACCATCTTGCTTGTTTAAAGGACCAGTAAATGCATGATATGCACCGGACACAATAGATTCCTGAAGTGCTATGGCTTCCGCACGAACTTTTTCTGGAACAGCATCTGTTATTTCTCCAATGCCAACCATACCAGTTGAAATCCCGTGCCAAACAGCCTGACTTTTCCAAGTGCCGTCCATTACAGCTTTTGTCCGCTCTATATAATAAGGAGCCCAATCATCAATGATTGAAGAAACTCTTGGCGAAGGGCCATATTCGGTCATATCAGACGCTTGTCCAAAACCTATTACATTTCCAGCAGCTTGCATGGCTGCTAGAGGAGCTGTCGAATCTGTGTGTTGGAGTATTACGTCTGCACCCTGTTCTATTAATGTTTTTGCTGCATCAGATTCCTTTGCAGGGTCCATCCAGGTAAAGAGCCAGATAATTTTAAACTCAACATTTGGGTTGACTTTCTTTGCGTGGATATAGGCTGAGTTAATACCTCTGACCACTTCAGGAATTGGCACTGAAGCAATATATCCAATTATATTAGACTTAGTCATACTACCGGCAATGTGACCTT
>CAJWHE010000058.1 GCA_913041145.1 uncultured Paracoccaceae bacterium | reverse complement strand
GCAAGGTGACCACACCATAAATCATAGGCCATTTGACCTCCGTGTCAGCATGGATGCAATTGGTGGACAACCTTTGACTGAACGAACTGAAGATAATTTAGAATACTTCTTTGGCCGAGAATTGGAGCGCTGGTCGGAGTTTAGAGATGCACCAATTTTGAAACGTTCTCCAACCTACCACGGTAATTCAATAACCCCCTCCAATACTATGCTTATAGCAGCTTTGGTTAAAGGGATTAATATTGATAAGTTCGCACATGAAATGATGGAGCAACACTGGGCCCATGATTGTGACCTATCTAATGTGAATACTCTTGCAAGTATAGCTAATCAGGTGGGTATTGATCCATCTCCACTATTAGAAATCGCGAGTTCGCAGGAGGTTCTTAAGATCTATGAGGAAAATACAATGGAGGCTATAAAGAGATCAGTTTTTGGATCACCTACATATTTTATTGATGGAGATATGTTTTATGGTCAGGACCATTTAGAGTTAGTAGAGCGTGCTTTAATAGAGCCCTTTAGCCAACGAATACAAAAGTAATCTTTTACAGGAAATCAGAATAATAAAACAAAGTAAGTTAGGCTGATACCTCTGATATTGAAATCACACAACTATATATTATTCAAAAACTTTTCGTGCGACGCGAAAGCACTCGAGAGCTTGCGGCACACCACAATAAATAGCAATGACGTGAATTATAGCTCGTACCTCTTCTTTACTGACACCGTTATTTAATGCTCCTTTGCAGTGTAGTTCCCATTCAGTCATCTTACCCAAAGCGCCGATCATCGACAAGTTCATCATACTTCTTGTTTTTGCATCAATTACTTCGTCTCCCCAACCAAAACCCCAACACCAAGCTGTCATGGCCTCTTGGAAAGGACGAGTGAATTCATCTGCATCAGCTAAGTTTTTTTCAACATACTCCGCGCCCAGTGTATCTTTTCGCTTTTGAAGGCCTTTAAGAAATAGATCTTCGTCAAAACTACTCATTTGTTCTCCTTTTCTTTTTAGATATCTCTAATATTTATTTGATTAATTCCAACTTTGAAAAACTTACTTGATAAAAATGTTCGGCTATAAAATAGGTACTTTTATAACGCCGAGTACCATTAGCCCATCAACAATAAATTGAACAGAGAGACCCGCCAAGATTATTGCGGTGACGCGAGAAAATACATTTGACAGGCGTGCATCAATCATATTTTCTGCAAGACCGGTGAGTGCTAAGATAACTCCTGTTGCAACCATTACTGCTAGCAAGGCAGCGTAACCAGTTAATATCATAGTGAAGCTGCTATTAAAGTCTGCAGATATTACCATTACAGAGGTGACTGCAGCTGGCCCAGCGAGGAGGGGGATTGCGAGAGGGAAAATGGCAACGCTTTCTTGATCCTTCTCCTGAGGATTCGTAGCTGATGCCTTAAATAGACTTTTTTCGATGCTTTGATTGGTGGTCTCAATTTTTTTTCGTGTTTGACGTTTGCTGTTTAACATTTCCCAAGCGACTAAAAATAATATTAAACCTCCAGCAATTTTGAATGCTGGCTCACCAATCTTTAAATAATGCAAAACCCAGGATCCACATATTGCAAAAAAAAGCATTATCAAAGTTGCGACAATTGTGGCTTCAATAGCAGTTCGAACTTTGCCAGACCTATCTTGATGTCCAGTTACGGCTACAAAAATTGGTGCAGTTCCAATTGGATCAATAACAACAAAATAAACAATAAAGGCGGTAAGAAAGCTCTCAATCATATAGGGATTCCATGCAATAATAAGGTTAATATGTGCCTTATTAGGCAATATTATTAAATAATCTTAAACTTTTTTTTTACTAGCGGCAAGGTATTCCATATGCCACTTCTGACTAGTCAAGAAATACTTTAAGGTAGTTTAAATTTGGTAGTTCTATTAATATTTATTTTTTATCGACTAAAGATAAATTATAGAGTTTTATGGGTACTTAAAATTTAATGAAGAGAGGGGTTGTATGCAATATCATCTTAACGGTTATAGTTCGGGCGACCCCAATTTCTTTCAAACTGAGAGTCAGCGTCCAGAGCCTAAAGAGTTACCAGAAGAAGTTGACGTTTTGATAATTGGCTGTGGTCCCGCTGGATTAACGCTTGCAGCCCAATTAGCACAGTTTTCGGAAATAAAAACTTGTATTATTGATCAAAAACCTGGGCCCTTAAAAATTGGACAGGCAGATGGAATAGCATGTCGCACTATGGAAATGTTTGAAGCTTTTGGGTTCTCTGAAAAAGTGCTTAAAGAGTCTTACTGGGTAAATGAAACAACATTTTGGAAACCAAAAATAGGTGAACCTGTTGGTATTACCCGGAGTAGCAAAATCCGGGATACTGAAGAGGGACTATCTGAGTACCCACATGTGATTTTGAATCAGGCACGAGTTCATGATTTTTACCTTGAAATGATGTATAATGGTGCTTCTCAAGTAGTCCCTTTTTATGAACAGAAGTTGTTAGATTTAAAAATAGATCGATCAAAAGATTTACCTGTAACGGTGATATTAAAAAGTATGGATACTAGAACCCCTGCTAGCCATAAAAATATTCGAGCGCGGTTTGTCGTTGGGTGTGACGGTGCGCGCAGTTCTGTACGCAAGTCACTTGGACGAGAGCTTCATGGAGATTCTGCTAATAAGGCGTGGGGCGTTATGGATGTCTTGGCTACTACTAACTTCCCTGATATTCGACTGAAGTCTGTAGTACACTCAGCATCTGAGGGAAGCTTATTAATTATACCGCGTGAGGGGGGGTATATGACCCGCCTTTATATTGAGATGGATAATCTTAAAAATAATGAACGTGTTTCGGCTCGGAATTTAACTTCTGACCGACTTATAGAGGTCGCAAACCTTATACTTACTCCCTATAAACTGGATGTAAGAGAAGTTGCGTGGTGGTCTGTTTATGAAATTGGTCAACGGCTCTGTGATAAATTTGATGATTTGCCAGATGAAAGTGTGAATAATCCTTGCATCTTTATTGCGGGGGATGCTTGCCATACTCATAGTCCTAAAGCGGGTCTTGGAATGAATGTTTCAATGGGTGATACTTTTAATTTAGGGTGGAAGCTTGCCTCTGTCTTGAGAGGACAGTGTTCCCCAAAGCTGTTGCATACTTACTCAGTTGAAAGACATGATGTAGCAAAAGAGTTGATAGATTTTGATCGAAAATTTGCAGATATGTTTAGTGTACAACCAAAAGGAAAAATGGATCCTACTGGGTCAAGTCCAGAGGAGTTTAAGCAGTATTTTATTAAAAAAGGTCGTTTTACAGCAGGAACTGAGGTGTGCTATAACCCCTCAATAATAATAGGAAAACCCATTTACCAAAAATTGGCGACAGGATTTCAGATTGGGAGGCGGTTTCATTCTGCTCCCGTTATTCGCTTGGCTGATGCGAAATCGGTTGAGCTGGGTCATGTTGTGAAAGCAGATGGTCGCTGGCGTTTGTTTATTTTTTCAAATCTTTCAAGACTTAGTGAATTATGTGAGTTTCTTATAAGTGACCCATCTTCACCTTTAATTAACTATACCCCAAAAGGACTCGATATCGACTCTTCGATAGACGTTAGAGCTGTGTTGCCTATTGGGCATCGAGATATTGATATCATGGATGTTCCGTCACTATTAAGGCCATCAAAAGGGCGGTATGGGCTGACTGATTACGAAAAAGTGTTTTGTACAAACTTAAATGCTGGTTTAGATATTTTTGATTTACGAAGTATTAATAAAATTAAAGGTTGCATAGTTATTGTTCGCCCAGACCAGCATGTGGCTAATATTTTACCAGTTGAAGATTATGGGGCATTAGCAAAATTTTTTGAAAAGTTTATGATACATCAGGTTTGATTTCCTTTTACTCAAATAGGTTTGTCCTGTAAGACCCTAGTTAAATTTATAGAAATATAAGAAAGGAAAATGGATGAATATATTTAAGAAATTCAATGAGGCTTTCAATTCGGGTGATGTTGAGAAAGCTGCTGAATGTTTTCATGAGGATATACAAATGATTATGCACTCAGATGGTAGCGTTATGAGTAAGAACGAATGGATTGAAAGAGTTGGCCCAATGATGGGTAAGTTAAAAAGAGATAAAGTCAGGTGTATTTTTGAAAATGAACATATATTAGTCACCCATTTTTTTGGAACTTTTCCTAATGGAAGCCAAGACGCGATTATGTGGGTAGGGCTCAAAAAAGATGGCCTTATATATAGAGTTGAAACGGGATCAACTCCGATAAACCTTACTTAAAAAAATAATTATTACTTTGGTAATTAAACCTAATTAGACGAAAAGTATGCCTCTAATCGATCAAAAGCGGTGTTGAGAACCTCTGAAGGTTGCGCATAGCAAAGCCTTAAACAGCCTTCTCCTTCCGGACCAAAGGCGATGCCCGGTGCAAGACCAACTTTTGCTTTTTGGCAAAGATCTTTTGCCAATGATAAGCTATCCTTAATTCCCTCAACTCTAAAAAGGCAATAAAAAGCACCTTCAGGTTCAATAAATTTTAATCTTGGAATGTTGGTTAATCGTTTTGCTGTTAGAGCATAGGCATCAGACAACCGGTTACGCAAGATTGCTACTTCACCCTCACCACTTTTCAGCATTTCAGAGCCTGCTGCTTGGATGAACCCTGCTGGTCCAGCAATATTAAATTCAGTTAACATGGCTAGTACTGCCTCCATCTCTTTGGGAGCGGTGATCCAACCTAACCTCCAGCCCGTCATAGACCAAGCTTTTGAAAAACTATTTACAGATATTAATAGGTCGCTTTCCTCGGCAATCTTAAGAAAGTTGGGAGCATATTCACCTTGGTAATAAAGTCTAGAATAAACGTCATCTGCAACAATCCACGTATTGGTTTGTCGGCAGTGGTTAAGTAATCTTAATTGATCCTCTGCGGACATAGTCCAGCCGGTTGGATTGTTAGGAGAATTAATGAGCACTGCTTTTGTCTCGTGAGTAATTGCAGAGAGTAATCTTTCCAAATCGAGAGCCCATTTCTTATTTTCTACTTCGAGTGAAATAACAGAAACGTTAGCTCCGCAAATTCGAAAAGTTTCAGCAATATTTGGCCATGATGGCTCGATTGATACAACCTGATCTCCTGAAGAGACAAGTGCCTGTGCCACTATTGCTAACCCATTCATTCCAGAAGCTGTCACAGTTAAATTTGATACTGGAATTTCAAGATTATAAACTTTGGAGTAATATTGACTGATTTGTTCTCGTAATCCTATCTTCCCACTATTTGGTTGATAGAAATGATCTCCACTCTTTAATGCCTTTGAAACTGCGTTAATTGCTATTTCTGAAGTGGGCCAGCAGCCTTCTCCAAACCAGAGTGGAATAATCCCATCAATACTATAAGCCTGTTCAGAGATTTCTCTGATTAAGCTGGGTGCCAATCCAGCAGTACGTTTACTTAGATGTTTTTCCAAAGCTTGGGTTCCTTTCCTGGTTGTGTTCTTGCTAGATAATTTATTGATATGTATCCTTTATTATCAGCTAAAAAGTCTTTAACAATGGTAGCTTGTCATTTTATTAGAAAGTTAAATACTTCGATCTAGTTTAGTCCAGTATGGTGCCCGAAGGCGCGTCTTGAAGATTTTACCACTATCTTCACGTGGTAGTTTTTTATGAAATTTTATAATCTTAGGATGCTTAAAGTGTGCTATTTTACCTTCTAGCCATTCTATTATTTCGGTCTCATTTTCAGTCCAACTTTCCACAGGTTGAATTGCGGCTACGATCTGTTCACCAAACTCTGGGTCTGGGGCTCCAAACACAGCTACATCAGCTATAAAAGGTGCCTTAAAGAGTATCTCTTCGATCTCAGCTGGAAATATATTTACACCTCCTGAAATAATCATATCTTTTTTTCGATTAGTCACGAACAGGTAACCATCTTCATCTAACCATCCCATATCACCAACAGAAATATAATCATCAATTTCTAATTTTTGATTTGACCCAACATCATTTGAATAATGAAATTGACCAAAAGCGTCTGTTTTAATATAAATATCCCCAACTTGGCCCATTGGTAGTTCTGTTTTATTGGTGTCGTATATCTTTATCGAACCACCAAGTTGAATCCGACCTACGGTACCAGGGCGATCTATAGACTCTTGAGAAGATACTAGTGTTAGAAACCCTAACTCAGAAGCCCCGTATGTTTCCCAGAATACTGGCCCCCACCAATCGATCATGGAAGCTTTTACCTCATGGGGCCAGGGTGATCCTGTGGACACACAAAACTTTACTGAAGAAATATCATATTTCTGTCTAATTTTTTTTGGTAATTTAAGAAGCCGGATCATCATAGTAGGAACTAAGTAGATGTGAGTAACCCTATAATTCTCAATAGCTTCAAGGAATTTAATTGGATCAAAACGAGGAAGAATAGTCACAGACATTTCCTCCATAGCTATGGCCATGGAGGAGAGAGTGCTGGGCCCTGAGTGGTAAAGTGGAGCCGCGGTCATGAAGTGTGCTCCTGGAGTAAATGAAAACATCTTGGTTGCAGTAAACCTCAAGGTTTTGTAATAATCAATTGGTCCATTTTTATCTGGTTTTTTTACTCTAATAATTCCTTTAGGTTTGCCAGTAGAGCCAGAAGTGTAGCGCATCATAGGTCGCATATACGTATCGTTCACAATTGGAACCATCTCATCACGTAACAGTGACCACTCTGTTATATTTCCTGTTTTAATTATCTCCTGGCTATCTGTTTTGTAGGCTAATTGAAGTGCTTTAGGTGGGGTTACGCCTATTATTAAATAATTGCAGTTTTTAACCTTAATTTTGCTAATTAGATCTCGATGAATAATAATTAAAGTGGGCTTACAGTCTTCTAAAATATCAAATATTTCAGACTTAGTTCCGTGCCAATTTATCTGTACTGCAACTGCTCCGGCTAAAGCTATTGCCCTCATTACTTCGCAAGATGTTAAGTCATTGCGCATAATTATAGCAACGCGGTCATCATGCTTTACTCCGTAAGTGGACAACAAAGTGGCGCCTTTAGCTGCTTGAATCTCCAAATCAAAGCGACTAATTGATTGATCTAGGTCAGATATTAAATATTTAGTAATTGGCATTTCTTTCTTTAATTTTCTAATTCTTCGTTAAACTTTACCGAATATAAAAAAATTAACTCATTTTGGGTGTAAGAGCCATTATTAATACTACAAAAGTATAAAATTAACTGTTTTAAGATTACTTTAGAAACTTAAATGAATGTTAGGATTTTAATAGTGACTGACCACTTTAAAGGTCTACTGATAACTACCTGTGGTGTGTTACTAGTTGTTCCAGATTCACTCTTTGTAAGGTTGATTGATGCCGATCCAATGGTTACGGCTTTTTGGCGAGGAATAATTGCGGGTGGTTTTATTCTTTTTGGATTATTATTGTTTCAAGGCCTGTCGGGTTTCAAAGGCATTTTAAAAAGTGGAAACCCAGGTTTAATTTACACTTTTCTTATTGGTTCCACGGCACCTGCTTTTGTATTGGCTGTTACTAATACAAGTGTAGCAAATGTAGTTTTTATTTTTGCCACTATACCAATTTTTGCATCTATTTTTAGTTTAGTTTTTTTGAAAGAACCTATTCGGCGGAATATGGTTGTAACTATTTTCTTTGTTTTGATTGGTTTGGGGGTCATAGCTTATGGATCAGGTTACTCAGAGGTAGCTTCATGGGAGGGAGATCTATGGGCACTTTACGTTTCTGTGGCTTTTGCCGGAGCCTTAACAGCTGTACGCCAAGTAAAGGGTATCTCTATGATACCTGCCATCCCAATCGCATATATTGGATCAGCTGTTTTGATTGGCTTATTTTATTTACCTCTTCAAGAGTTCAAACAAGATTGGTATCTATTTCTTGGACATGGTGCTTTTATTGCTGGCGCTACATGTTTGCTTACCTTGGGACCTCGGTTTTTAAGCTCTCCTGAGGTTTCATTACTTATTTTATTAGAGTCGGTACTTGCCCCAATTTTAGTTTGGTTTTTCTTAGGAGAATATCCTGGAGAATGGGCAATTTTCGGTGGAACATTAGTTATTCTAACATTAATAGTTTCCAACATTATGTTAAGCTTTAGTGGAGAAAGACAATAGATTTTGAAAAGGGTTTTGAAGAGTTAACTGAAAGTAGTTCAGGAGGTTTTCGTAGTATATTTGATCAATACTTTTTAAAGGTCATCCGTTTTAAAACTTTGTAAACTAACGGCATACAAAAATCTGGTTTATAAGACACATTAGGATTAATTTCTTAATAAAGGCCGAGTTAAGCATGTTGGTCCACCCTCGCATCCGATGCACAGTTCATTTCCATCAAATACTTCAACTTTGATACCTGCTCGAATTAGGGCATTTCTGGTTTTTGGTAAACCGCTCAGCATTAGACATTCACCTGGTGCCATTGCTAAAATATTGGTGCTAAGAGTATTACTTCTTTTGAACTCTTCATAGGGAGCGTCAATCAGCTTAAATCCTTTAATTTCTAGTAACTCCAGTAACCTCACGGGTAATAACGGTAAACAAACTAATGCGATACGGGTATCAACGAGGCTGATCAATGACATCAAATGTAGACATGCAGCATCCCCAAGGTAGACTGGTAAATCGAAAACATGCACATCAATTCCCATAGAAGATATAATTTCCTCTACTTGTTTGGCTCCAATTTGATTAGTTCGGAACCCCCTACCGATTAGGAGAGTTTTCTCATCTAACCATAACGTGTCACCTGCCTCAGCGCGGCCATCCCCTTCAACAGCCCCAATAATTTTAATACCAAGGCTTTTATAGAAATCACTATGTAAGCTTTGTTCTCCTTTTCTAAGAGCCTTTCCAGGAGACATTAGCACGGCACCAGTTGGTGTCATAAGTGATGCATCATAAGTAAAAATTGCGTCGGCAATGCCTTTATCATTTTCGGGCATCCAGTAGACTTCAGCTCCTGATTCTTCTAATTTCTTAACAAACTCTTTATGAATATTGGGAATTTTTTTAGGATTAAAGTCCTCGCCATAATGCCATAAATTTGGATCTGCATCTATTATTGAGAGTCCAGGCTTTTTTACAGCTACCTTACGCAGTGTTGCTGTCATAGATGAAACGCCAAACATTACTCGTTTCCTTGAACGCGATCTAAGAAATTTGCACTTTCTTTACAAAGATGTAGAGCATTTTCTGTTGTAATAGCCGTACAGAATTCACCATGCAGACTAGCTATTGCCATATTGTGGACAAGGTCTGGGTCATAATCGGTTCCATCATGGCCAATACTATTAACCGTTGCGCAGGCATCATGCACTAGATATGTGTCAAACCCCATATTACCTGCCATCCGAACAGTAGTTTCGATACATATGTTGGTGAAAAACCCCATAACTACCAAGCGGTGAATACCTGCTCGTCGTAAGTCCAACTCTAAAGATGTGCCAATAAATCCACTGTTAACATCTTTTTCAATAACAATATCACCGTCCTTTGGCTCCATACCGTCAAGCTGTTGGCCACTTTTTAGACTTAATTTAAGTGGGGAGTTTAACTCTCTCGAATTATGCTTGGTAAAAGCAACTTGTCGTTCAGATTTTCGCCATTCCTTTAGAATTGAACGAATATTGTTCTCTGCACCAGGATTATTACGCCTACCATTTTCTCCACCATAATAA
>CAJWHE010000057.1 GCA_913041145.1 uncultured Paracoccaceae bacterium | reverse complement strand
CAATTGATAATGACATTGGGATGTTCTTTAATATACTAGAAACTACAAAGAAGAACTTTAAGATCCCTCCAAAGGTAATAGCCGTTACGGGATCAAATGGTAAATCAACAACTTCATCCTTGATTCATCATATTCTTATAAAAGCAGGAACTACTGCACAGTTTGGTGGCAATATAGGCAAAGCTGTTTTTGAACTTAATCCTGTCCAAAACGAAGAGGTTATTGTCTTGGAGTTAAGTTCATATCAATTGGAGGTTGCAAAGCGATTGTCACCAGATATTGCGGTTTTTACAAATTTCTCACCAGACCATCTGGATAGGCATGGTGGAGTGCAAGGTTATTTTTCGGCAAAAAGGCGTTTATTTGACACTGGTTACTCTAATACTTCTATTATTAATATTGATTCCAAAGAAGGTTTGTTGTTACTCAATCGAAACGTTTCATCTAATCAGGATTCACAGTCTATAAGAGTAACTTCAGGACCTTTAACAAATATCAAAGATTGGGCCGTTGGTTGCTCTGTTGGTAGGTTAGTCGAAATGAAAGAAGGAAAAGAAGTATTTTCTATGCCTCTCAAGTCATTGAAAAACTTACCTGGTGTGCACAACCAAGAGAATATTTGTTTGGCATATGCGGCCTGTAAAGCAATAGGTATTGAATCAAAAGTAATTAAGGCTGCAGTAAAAAGCTATGTTGGCTTAAAACATAGAATTCAACTTGTAGGAATTAGGCATGGTGTAAAATATATAAATGATAGCAAGGCGACAAATAGTGATAGTGCTTCTGTTGCGTTAAAAACGTTTAAAAATATTCACTGGATTTGTGGAGGTGAAAAAAAAGAAGAGAAATTAACTAATTTAGCATTTAATGCTAAGTTTGTAAAAAAAGTCTATGTTATTGGAGAAGATCCAGTTGAGTTTGCAGCACAATTAGGGTTTGACCCTCATGAGCTGTGTGGTTCGATGGAAGACGCAGTCAAGTTGGCCTCTGAAGAGGCGATACCGGGAGACATTGTGTTACTATCGCCCGCAGCGGCAAGTTTTGATCAATATCAGAATTTTGAGAAAAGAGGTGAACATTTTATAGAACTCGTTAAGAAAATTTTATAAATTCCTCTTAAAATATATTTACTTTAGTTTATAATCTTTTACTGGATTGATCAGAGTTTTAAGCGTATTATAATTCATAGATCCGAATAAATCGGGCAAGCGAGGCAGTTTTGGCAAAATTCTCATGACTGAGATGGTCTATGGTACAGTGAAGCACTCATCAGCTGAGCCTTCTCTTTCCAAATGGTTACACTCTATAGATAGGTGGTCTATCCTATGTGTATTAACTCTTTTTGGAATTGGACTTCTTTTAGGCTTATCTTCTTCCCCACCTCTTGCGGAAAAAAACGAATATTCGCCCTTTTACTACGTCTATAAGCAAGTAGTGTTTGGTTCTTTGGCACTTTCCTGCATGTTTATTTTTTCAACATTATCAAAAACGAGCATTCGACGTTTCGCTGTATTATTTTTTCTTGTTACGTTTGTTGCGCTTGCTTTATTACCAGTTTTTGGAACTGATTTTGGTAAGGGAGCGACTAGGTGGTATTCTTTCGGGCTAGGGTCCTTTCAGCCCTCAGAATTTTTAAAACCTGTTTTTGTGGTACTCTCAGCATGGCTTATAGCCGAAAGTCAAAAAATAAATGGACCACCTGGGAACTTTATCTCTTTTTTTATAGCGATGTTAATAACTATTCTTTTAGTAATTCAGCCTGATTTTGGACAGGCAATGTTAATATTGTTTGGATGGAGCGTAGTTTATTTTGTAGGTGGAGCGTCAATAGTTCTTTTACTAATTATAGCTTTTGCAACTATTTGTTTAGGTTTCGTTATGTACAGCATATCAGAGCACTTTCGTCGGAGAATTGATGGATTTTTATCGGTTGATATTGATCCAACCACGCAGATTGGATTTGTTAGTAATGCTATTAGAGAAGGTGGTTGGTTTGGTGTTGGAGTGGGTAAAGGAGAGGTAAAATGGTCACTTCCTGACGCACATACAGACTTCATAATTGCGGTGGCTGCCGAAGAGTATGGGCTAATTTTAGTGACTGTAATTATTTCTTTATATATTACAGTGACGATTAGGAGTCTTCACCGCTTAATGAATAAGAAAGATCCTTTTGCTCGTTTGGCGGGTGTTGGCTTAACAGCAATGTTTGCGATGCAGGCATTAATTAACATGGGTGTTGCTGTAAGGCTACTTCCGGCAAAAGGCATGACCTTACCATTTATTTCAAATGGTGGATCGTCATTAATTGCGACAGGGATTGCTCTGGGAATGTTATTAGTTTTCACTAAGTTAGAACCTCAAGGGGACGTTAGAGACCTTTTAGTGAAGAGGCGTAAAGGTCTATGAAAAAAAAACGAATTTTACTAGCTGCTGGTGGTACAGGTGGTCACATGTTTCCAGCTCAAGCATTATCTGAGGTTTTATTGAACGACGGTTGGACAGTTGGATTATCTACTGATGTAAGAGGTGCTCGGTTTTTAGACAGTTTTCCTTCAGATATTAAGGTCGCCATTTCGGATTCGGGTACATTTTCCAGTAGTGGAATTATAAAAAAAATTAGTACTCCTTGGCGGATAATTAAAGGAACTTTTTCTACGCTAATAAATTTTAACCGTGAGAGACCGGATGTAGTTGTCGGATTTGGGGGTTATCCTTCTATCCCAGCATTATTAACAGCTAGGTTATTAGGCATCCCGTTCATCCTGCACGAACAAAATGGTATTTTAGGCTTAGTTAATAAAATTTTTTCCAAATATGCTAACGTGGTTGCTTGTGGCACATGGCCAACAAGTGCACCAGAAAAAACAAACTTAGTATTCACTGGTAACCCTGTAAGGGCTTCAATTCTTAAGAGATCAGGGTCTCCATATATTTGCCCAGGGGAGTATCCAATGAGCCTGGTTGTGGTGGGAGGAAGTCAGGGAGCTACTGTATTATCAAAAATTGTACCAATAGCACTTTCTAAACTGCCTCTTGAAATTTTAAAAAACTTAAGAGTAAGTCATCAAGCTCGTAGTGAAGATATTATTGAGGTTTCAAAGTGCTATGAGAGTATGGGAGTGCAGGCTTTTGTAAAACCATTTTTTGATGATATACCCAGTAGATATTCTGAGGCGCAATTAGTAATATCTCGGTCTGGAGCTTCATCAGTTGCTGATATTTCTATCATTGGACGTCCATCTATTTTAATACCGTTTTCCGCTGCTATAGCTGATCATCAGTCAGCAAATGCATCACAACTAAAAGCTTCTGGTGGTGCAATTGTAATTCAAGAGTCTGAGCTTACATCAGAGAGTTTAGCAACAAAAATTACTCAAATTTTAATGTTCCCCGAGGTTGCCCAAGAAATGGCAAATCAGGCGCTTAAATGTGGAAACCCTAATGCTGTCGAAAAACTTCAACAGGTAGTCACATCAGTTGTTGACCGTACATTAGTATGAATTCGATTAAAACAAAATTACCAATAGGTTTAGGGGCAATACATTTCATAGGTATTGGTGGCATAGGTATGTCAGGCATAGCTGAAGTATTATTAAGCCTAGGTTATATTATTCAAGGCTCTGATTTAAAATCAACGGATATAACTAAAAGGTTATCAGCTTTAGGCGTGAAGATCTATTTAGGACAAGATAAAGCTAACCTTGAAGTCGCAGAAGTTGTGGTTGTTTCGAGTGCGATAAAAAGCGATAATGTTGAACTTAAAGAAGCCCAACTAAAGTCACTGCCAGTTGTAAGTAGGGCAGAAATGTTGGCTGAGTTAATGCGGTTAAAGTCCAACATTGCAGTAGCTGGAACTCACGGAAAGACTACGACAACAACCATGATTTCAGCAATTCTTGATATGGGTGGTATAGATCCAACCGTAATCAATGGGGGCATTATCCATGCTTATGGATCAAATGCTCGAATTGGCCAAGGGGAGTGGATGGTAGTGGAAGCTGACGAGTCTGATGGGACTTTCATACGTCTTCCTGCTACGATTGGTGTAATTACTAATATAGATCCCGAGCATATGGATCATTGGGGTAGCTTTGATAATCTTCGAAATGGTTTTTTTCAATTTATATCTAACATTCCTTTTTATGGATTGGCTGTTTGCTGCGTAGATGACCCAGAGGTTCGAGCACTTGTATCAAAGGTAAAAAATAGAAGAATTGTTACATTCGGTTTTGGCGAGGAGGCTGATGTAAGGGCATTGAACATAAAATATAGGAATAATAATTCGACTTTTGATGTTCAGTTTCGTGACGAAGGAGTTTTGATTGAGGGTTTCAGTTTACCTATGCCCGGTAATCATAATATATCGAATGCGCTATCCGCCATAGCTGTAGCACGATACTTAGGGATGTCATCTAATTTGATAATGAAGGCTTTAAAATATTTTGAAGGGGTTAAAAGAAGGTTCACCACAGTTGGAACTTTTAATGGAGTTACAATAATCGACGATTATGGACATCACCCTGTTGAAATTCGGGCTGCTTTGCAAGCAGCAAGGCAGATAACTTTGGGGAAGGTTATAGCAATCCATGAACCACACCGATTCACAAGGCTGCGTGATTTGTTTGAGTCCTTTTGTGTGTGCTTTGAAAGTGCAGATTTTGTTGGAATAACAGAAATTTTTGGGGCTGGTGAAGAGAAAATTGAAGGTATCACGCAGGAATCCTTAGTAAACGGCATAACGCGAAAGGGGCTTACTAATGTGGAACCAATATATGGATTAGAGGGGCTCTCAAAGTTTGTTTTATCTGTAGCCTCTGAAGGAGATGTTGTTATTTTTTTGGGGGCGGGGTTGATTAGTAGCTGGGCTTATCAGCTACCATTACTTTTAACTAAAGCTGAAAGTACATCTTTACCAATCTAATAAAGAATAAAAAAAATTAAAAATTAAAAATTATAATATTTAGTATAGAGATAGTAATATGAAGTCAGAAATTTAATGGATTTCCCTCCAGTTAAAGGGAATATTTCTCTTAATAGAGGTCTCAATGAATTAACTTGGCTACGTGTTGGTGGTCCTGCAAGAACATTTTTTCAACCTCGTGATAAACTTGATTTAAAATATTTTTTATCAAGCTACCAATGTGATCAACCTATTTTCCCTTTTGGAGTCGGGTCTAACTTAATTGTCAGAGACGGAGGAATTAATGCAGTTGTTATTAAGTTGGGAGGTGCCTCGTTTAATTATATTGAAAAAAGAGGGAAATTTTTAGCATGTGGTGCGGGAGCTTTAGATTCTCGCGTTGCAATTAGAGCCGCTGAATTGGGTTTAGATCTTAGCTTCCTCCGTACTATACCCGGTACAATAGGTGGCGCGGTTTCGATGAATGCTGGTTGCTATGGATCATATATCAAAGATGTTTTAGTAGAGGTAACATTAGTTACTCGAGATGGTTTAGAAATGCGTTTAGACGCTAGTGAAATTAAACTAGGGTATAGGTTTTCATGTATTCCGGAGGGGGCTGTTATAACAGAAGCAGTTTTTGATGCTCCTAGCCGAGATGCTGGGTGCCTAAAAAATAAGATGAAAAATCAGTTAGAAACTAGAAATAAGACACAACCAGCTACTGAGAGAACAGCTGGAAGCACCTTTAAAAATCCATCTGGTTTCTCATCTACTGGTAGGCCCGACGACCTCAACGAGATGAAAGCATGGAAACTGATTGATGAGGCAGGCATGAGAGGATTCGAATTAGGTGGAGCTAAAGTATCAGAGAAACATTCAAATTTTTTAATTAATCAAAAGAATGCTACCGCTTTTGATCTTGAGGAGTTAGGGAACTTGATGCGTAAAAAGGTTTTGCAAAAGAGTGGAATAGAGTTACAGTGGGAGATAATACGAGTTGGTATAAAAAAATAGAATATTTTGTACAAATAGTATAAAGTGTTGTATGAATATAATAAATATAAAAGCCGAATAAACGGCTAAAATAAATGAGGTGGGTATGTCGAGCAGGGCGACCCAAAGAGTTGTAGTTCTGATGGGTGGAATTTCTCTGGAGAGAGAGGTTTCTTTGTCATCAGGCAGGTGTTGTGCTTCAGCTCTTCGGGAAATAGATAAATTCGAAGTTTTTGAATTGGTTGCTGATAATGCGGTGGCCAAAGAGCTAGAAGAAATATCTCCAGACGTTGTATTCAATGCTTTGCACGGGCGTTGGGGAGAAGATGGTGCTGTCCAAGGCATACTGGAGTGGTTAAAAATACCCTACACTCATTCAGGTATCTTCACATCAGCGACGTGTATGGATAAGCTGAAAACAAAATCGGCTTATGAAATAGCAGGACTACCCGTAACAAAATCTGTTTTAGCTTTAAGAGAGAAAGCTTCAGAGAAGCATATTATGGACCCTCCATATGTTATTAAACCAATTAATGAAGGTTCGTCAGTGGGAGTCCATATTATTCCCCTTGGCTCTAATGTTCCACCTAGCTTAGATAAGGCTATGCCCGAGTATGTTATGGTTGAACAATTTGTTGATGGCAGAGACTTAACAGTAACTGTAATAGGCTCGAGAGAAAACTCAAGAGCATTAGCAGTTACTGAAGTTGTTACTGACGGTTGGTACGATTACCATGCTAAATATTCTATTGGAGGATCAACTCATGTATTGCCTGCTGATATTCCAAATGAGATTAAAACAGCTTGTTTAGACCATGCAAAGAAAGCTCATAATTTTTTAGGATGTAGAGGAATATCTCGAACTGATTTCCGTTGGGATGATAGTAAAGGAAAAAATGGGTTATTTTTATTGGAAACTAATACCCAACCAGGTATGACGCCTACTTCACTCGCTCCGGAGCAGGCTTCGTTTTGTGGTATAACATTAAGCGAATTGTGTTCATCATTAATTGAGGATGCGTCATGCAACCGCTAAGTTTAAAACTTGATACACGGTATGAAGTCGATCCAGCCCCAAGTAGAATTAACTATCGTTTTCAGCGCCTTTGGTTGATGCGTAGTTTTAGACTTTTCACTAAATTGATCCTACCAGTGTTTTTATGTCTAGCATTTATATTTTTTTGTTTTTCCAATGAGAAAATGTTAAATTTTTTCAAATCCTATAGTTCTAATGCAATTGATAGTTTTGCTGATCGACCAGAGTTGTTAATTAAGTTGATGTCTATAGAGGGAGCGTCTCAACCTTTAGAACGAATTATTAGAGATACCTTACCTATTAGTCTACCAATCTCAGGGTTTGATTTTAACTTTACGAATATTAGGGAGGTTATTGAGAGCCTTGATGCTGTCAAAAGTGTAGATATTCGTGTGATTTCTGGTGGTATTCTTAAAATAAGAGTTTTAGAAAGGGTGCCTGAATTTGTGTGGCGAAAGAACCCAAAAGAGCTTTTTTTACTAGATGAAGGTGGTGCTATAGTAGGGCGGGTTTTTAATAGAGCCCAAAGGTCTGATCTTCCATTTGTAACTGGGGCTGGGGCAGACGTTGCACTTGTTGAAATAGCAAACTTTATTAATTTACTTAAACCAATTGAGGACAGAGTTGTTGCGTACTCTCGTATCAGTGAAGATAGGTGGGATATAGTGCTAGATAATAGCCAAAGAATATCGTTGCCTTCGGAGGAACCCGAGTTAGCTGTTGGTCAATTTCTTATATTAAACCAATCTGAAAATATTTTAGATAAGGAAATAGAGCGTATCGATTTTAGAAATAAACAACGGTTAACTCTTACACTTAAGAATAATGAAATAAACAATTAATAGAGGATGATTAAATTGAATAAAGAGCTATTCCAATCCCAACTTAAAATGAGGCGCGCTAGACAGATTGCTATTCAAAGAGGTCTAATCTCAATTTTAGACGTTGGTAGTTCGAAAATTACCTGTTTTGTATTAAGTTTCGACGGATCTGGAGAATTTAAAGACAGTGATGGCATTGGTCCAATGTCTGGACAGTCCTCGTTTAGGATTATAGGAGTTGCTACAACTCGCTCGAGAGGTGTTCGATTTGGAGAAATTGAGAGTATTCACGAGACAGAAAGAGCAATTCGCACAGTAGTACAGGCCTCTCAAAAAATGGCTGGAACTAGAGTTGATCATGTAATAGCGACATTTTCTGGTGCAAGACCAAGGTCTTATGGATTAGAAGGAAGATCTGAACTGGTTGATGGAATTGTAACTGATGAGAGTATATCTAGAGTTGTAGCATCTTCAGAAATCCCAAATATTGGAGTTGGTAGAGAAATATTACACGCGCAGCCTGTTAATTTCTCGATTGATAACAGATCTGGGCTTATTGATCCAAGAGGTCAAGCAGGTAATGCCTTATCAGTTGATATTCATATGCTTACTGTTGGTAGTATCGCGGTTGAGAACTTACTCTATTGTTTGCAACGATGTGATTTAGAGGTGGCTGGTCTCGTATCTAGTTCTTATTGTTCTGGAATGTCGTCGTTAGTGGAGGATGAGCAAGAACTCGGAGCTGCTTGTGTAGATTTAGGTGGCGGATCAACAGGAATATCCATATTTCTAAAAAAGCATATGATATTTTCAGATTCCATTAGGCTTGGTGGAAATCATATTACAAACGATATTAGTCATGGTCTTCATACTGATTTTGCTACGGCTGAGCGAATTAAAACATTTTATGGTGGAGTTCTAGCTACTGGAATGGATGACAAAGAGGTCATAGATCTAAGGTCTGATACTGGTGATTGGGAGCATGACTCAAGGAGTGTAAGCCGAGCTGATATTATTGGTATTGTTCGACCCCGAGTCGAAGAAGTTTTGGAAGAAGTGAAGGAGAGATTGGAGGTTGCAGGTTTCAATAGTTTGCCGTCACAAAGGGTTGTTTTGACGGGAGGAGGAAGCCAGTTAGAAGGACTTGATGGTTTGGCATCAAAAATTTTAGGACAACAAGTTCGATTAGGTCGACCTCTACGAATTCAAGGTTTACCACAATCAGCCACTGGATCAGCATTTTCTTCATGTGTCGGTGCAAGTTTATTTGCGACAAGTCCCCAAGATGAATGGTGGGATTTTGGTATACCAGCTAGCAGTTATCCAGCTAAATCAATAAAGCGTGTTGCAAAGTGGTTTAAAGAGAACTGGTGATTAGGTATATATGCCATATTACAACATTTTGTTGATCTAAGATTGTATTAATCAATATTTTGTGTCTTAATCAACACAAAGAAATACGAGTAAAAATATAATAAGAGCTTTTAAAAAAGCCGAAATCACGAAACTATAAATACAGGTGGAGCATAATGGCATTAAATCTTCGAATTCCAGAGCATACAGAACTTAAACCTAAAATTACCGTATTTGGTGTCGGCGGCGCCGGAGGAAACGCGGTAAACAATATGATAGAAAAAGAATTAGATGGCGTAGAGTTTATAATTGCCAACACTGATGCTCAGGCACTTCATCAGGGAAGTGCAGATAATAAAATTCAAATGGGGCTTGGAGTAACGCAAGGTCTTGGGTCGGGAGCTCGTCCAGAGGTTGGTGCTGCGGCGGCTGAGGAAGCAATAGAACAAATAGTAGACAAACTTACTGGAGTGCATATGTGTTTTATAACTGCTGGAATGGGCGGTGGTACAGGTACCGGTGCAGCCCCGGTTATAGCACAAACAGCTAGAGAGTTAGGAGTATTAACAGTTGGAGTAGTAACAAAACCTTTCCAGTTTGAGGGTGCGAAACGAATGAGGCAAGCTGAAGATGGCATAAAGGAGTTACAAAAAGTTGTAGATACTCTAATAATCATTCCTAATCAGAATTTATTTAGGCTGGCGAATGAAAATACAACCTTCACGGAAGCATTTTCAATGGCTGATGATGTATTATACCAAGGGGTTAAAGGAGTTACTGATTTGATGGTTAGACCAGGCCTTATTAACCTCGATTTTGCTGATGTTAGAGCAATAATGGATGAGATGGGAAAGGCTATGATGGGGACTGGAGAAGCCGAAGGAGAAGAGCGAGCACTAAAGGCTGCTGAAAAAGCAATTGCTAACCCACTTCTTGATGAAATCAGTCTAAGTGGTGCTAAGGGTGTTTTAATCAATATCACAGGTGGAAACGATTTAACCTTATTTGAACTTGATGAGGCTGCTAATAGGATACGCGAAGAAGTTGACCCTAATGCAAATATTATAGTTGGATCAACCTTAGATACTTCATTGGAAGGAAAAATGAGAGTAAGTGTTGTGGCAACAGGAATTGATGCGTCAAATAATGAGGCAGAGAAACCTAATAAAAATGATGAAAAAGTTGTTCAACTTAATGGTTTAACCGATGCTGTTAACATAAATGGCATGAGTGATGATGAGCCCTTACTTTTTGATACTCTAGAAATTAAGGATATTAGGAATTCTGGAGATGAGGCGAGAGTATTAGTAGAAGAGAAATCAATACAATACGATGAAAAAAATGAACTTGATAATCAAGGTTTTGACTCACATCAAATGTCTGATGATAAAACTGATAATGATGACAGCTCCACAGCCGCTCTTTCTGGTGGGGATGAAAAGCCTGCTCCCGCTGTGGTAAAAAAGAGATTTGGTATAAATTCGCTAATAGGAAGGATGACTAACGGTTCAGGAAATACCAACATAGAAGATAATCTTGAGGATAGAAAAGAACCTATATTGTCTGGAGAAAATGATGATACAGAGTTTAATGATGATGAGCGTATTGAGGTTCCTGCATTTTTAAGGCGGCAGGCGAACTAATAATAATTCAGCCCTTGGGAAGAGATAAATTCAAAACAAAAGTTATTTTTTTAATAGTGGTTTTGAGTGATATTACGAATAAAGAGGCGATATACAAATGTTTCATTTAGTCACAAACCGTGAATTGTTAAGAT
>CAJWHE010000056.1 GCA_913041145.1 uncultured Paracoccaceae bacterium | reverse complement strand
GAAGCACCTCCAGAAATCAAACACAAAACAAAATCATTTTCTGTAAGAGTTTCTAGTAATGTCAAAATCTCTTGAGTCCCCAGAACTCCCTGATGGTCTGGAGTTGGATGTGCTGCTTCTACAATTCTAATCGAGTTTAGGGGTCTGGTGTAACCGTACCGGGTAATCACTACACCTTCACATGGCCCCCAAACACTCTCAACAGCCTCTGCCATCCGCGCTGACGCCTTTCCTGCTCCAATAACCACTACTCGTCCACTAGGTTTGCGAGGTAACATTAAAGGAATTACTTCCATAGGGTCCGCTACTAAAACAGCCTTATTAAATAGTTGATATAAAACTTTATAAGGTTCCTTTTCTATTTGTTTACTCCCCAAAAGCTTAAATTCTTTTGTTACACTTAATAGTTGCATATTTTCGTTTTGGTATTTTGAAAAGTCATGTCAGATAAAAAAATCTTTTTTTAAAAGTCGAGTTTCTTATCTATATTCAATCTACAATTATTTATTATATTTTTATGATTAAAACTAAGGTATTCAATTTCTTTCAAAAAATTACTATAATTTAACCTGACATTAAATCTACAATCAATTTGGTACATGAATATTATGTCCAAATAAAGTAATTCTGTATTTTAATTGTTACTAAACAAACATTAAAAGGAGACTTAGAAAATGAGATTTCAAGATAAAGTAGTAATAGTTACTGGAGGCAACTACGGAATAGGTAGAGGGATAGCTCAAAAATTTGGAAATGAAGGTGCAAAAATTGCAGTTGTTGCAAGAAATCAGGAGCGTTCAGATCAAGTTGTCCATGAACTAAACGAAAGCGATATTATTGCAAAATCATTTAAAACTGATCTTTCTCAAGAAGGAGAAGTAATTAAGCTAATAGAAGATGTAATAAAAGAATTTGGTCAGATTGATATATTAGTAAATAATGCTGGGCTTGGCAGTCAAAATAGCGGCGTCGTACCAACAGATCCACCAGGGAAACGGTGGGAACTCTTTCGAGGTTCAAATATGGACTCAACTTACTTTATGTGTGCTCACGCATTGAGCCATCTCAGCAAACAGTCCAATTCTACTATTATTAATATATCTTCAACTGCTACTTTCCATGGAAACTGGGGACTTTATGGAGCTGCAAAAGCAGGGGTTGAAGGAATGACAAGATCATTTGCAGCCGAAGGGGCCCTATATGGAATTCGAGTGAACGCAATAAGCCCTGGCTGGATAGAAACAAGCCCAGAACAAACCGCAAATGCTCAGGGAGATACAGGGGGTTATTGGGCCATGCCGCCTTCCCTCCTTAATCGTATGGGAACTCCTGAAGAGATTGCAAACACAGCAGCATTTCTAGCATCTAATGAGTCTTCATTTATTACTGGTCAGACCCTGATTGTAGATGGAGGCTTAATGATTATGGATTACCCATCAATGTCTTCTTTAGAGACTGTTGGACATCGTGTCTTTTCTCACTCTAAATAGAAATAAGATACTAGCCTCTATTTTGAATTAAACCTTATGTTTGTTTAGCAGTTTAGGATTGAAAATTTTTTATACTTTTTTCATTCATATATTTCGAAATAAATCCCCAGAAAATTGTATTTTTCTATTAAAACAATTTAGACCGAAACAACTATTTTCTTTTTGGGGTCAAAAAAAGGCTTTTCGATTACAGATGCTGGAACCTCTCCTGAGGAGGTTAATACTTCTACCTTTGTACCAATTTTACTATCACTCAATGAAACCATTGCTAAAGCTATATTTTTTTTCAAACGAGGTGAGTAAACTGCGGATGTTACTTTACCTATCACCTGGCTATTTCTATAAACTGGCCAAAAACGAGTGTTAGGACCAGGAAATGGATCACATTCTATGCACAGTCCAACTTGCTTTCGCCTAATACCATCAGCCCAAATTTTCTTTAAAGCTGTCTTTCCTATAAAATCTGCTTCCATTGATAGGTCAACAAGTCGGTCTAAACCTAACTCATACGGATTTGTAAAAATATCCATATCTGCATGATAAGACAATAATCCTCCTTCGATTCTGCGAATTGAAGAAGTATGTCCAGGTTGCAAACCTAAGGGAACACCAATATTCATTATCTTTTCCCATAATTCATTTCCACGAGTGTGATCTCTCAAGAATATCTCATATCCCAACTCACTTGACCAACCCGTCCGCGAGATTATTAATGGAATACCATCAAGAACGAAGTCTCGTAACCAATAATAACGCAAGTCTAAAATCTCTTTCCCAAATAATGCTTCCATTATCATACCAGAAATTGGACCTTGTAACTGTAATGGTGATGCATCAGGTTCAGTTATTTTAACATCTAAGCCAGAGTTAACCGCCACTCCTTGCGCCCAGAATAAGATATCACTATCTGCCAATGAGAGCCAAAAATGTTTCTCTGCCAGTTTTAATAAAACGGGATCGTTTAAAATCCCACCATCAGCATTTGTTATTAAAACGTACTTACACTGGCCAACTTCCAGTGTAGATAAATTCCGAGGGGTAAGTAGCTGAACAAATGTGGCAGCATCAGGACCAGTAATTTCTACTTGGCGTTCTACAGCTACATCGCAAAGTATAGCCTTATTTACCAAGTTCCAAAAGTTTCTTTCTGGGTCTCCAAAATCTCTGGGAATATACATGTGGTTATAAACAGAAAAATCGCGTGCTCCCCAACGTACTGTTGCATCAAAAAAAGGGGACTTACGTATCTGTGTTCCAAAACCAAAATCATTTAGTGAATTCATAGGGTGCTCATATTTAATTTATATTCAGTATATTATCTCACAAGAAGTTGGACTAATCTATATCCCAATTTTGAAAATAATCTCACCTATAAGTCAAAAAATATTCAGAATTATAGAATTATAAATAGCTATCATATCTCTGTAAAAATGAGCGATTAAAGTCTTGTGTACTATCTAATAATTAAAATGCAATTTTACAGATTTTCAAACTCTGCTCTTCTTGCGGCGTAAGCGCAGTTTTCACAGCTTGGGTTATTGCTTGGTAAGTCGGTACTGTTCATTAAGTCATACATTCTATCAACTTCACTTTCTATCCAATCTGTGCTGGTATCGTAAGGTATAAGTGTCTCTGAAAATTTCATGTTTCCATAAAACCCATTAGCCTCTTTATTTCCATTACAAACTAAAAAATAGCCAGTCCTTGCAACTTTAAACTTCATCTGTTTAAGCAAATATGCATAAAAATCTAACTGTGTTTTGTAACCTTGATGGTAAACAGAAGAAAGATAACTCCATACCTCTACTGGCCGTCTATTAGCCTGAGATTTATAATCAACGACGATTAATTCCTCTGTGTTAGTATTTATCCAAATGTCATCCACCCCACCAGTAAGGATAATATTGGTATCTCTATGCCGCGACATTAACCCTGCCCGCAAACTATCTCGCCACTTATTTAAATCAGGGTGATCAAACGGAATGATATGCTCTAAGTCATACTGCGCAAATAATCGATGTGGTTGTCTTCTTTCCCGGCAAGCATCAAACTCTTTTTTAAGAAGCTCATCCGTGGCAGCATTTAACGACCAACCAGGCAAAGAAGGCGAGATAACTCCCTTCACTCTATCTAAATAAAAGCATCTCATACATGTTAAAAAATCAGAAAACTTTCCACGACTAACTTTAAAATCTATACTATTAGACGGATTATAAACATTTCTGGATCGTAAACCTTTAGCAGGCGTTAATTCATACTTTGTATTTCTTTTTAGACTTATCAATTATTTATACCACCTTTTACAACTCTAACCTTTCATGCCACACCTTCAAAAAAAAAGCTAATGATAGAGTATAAAAAACTATATTGTAAATTTAATTATATCTCACGTCAGCTGCACAGATAGTGTCACAAATATAACCAAATAACCTCTTTTTATGATGATCAATCACAACAAGAGCAACTTACTAAAATTAGCTGATATATCTGACCATAATAAGTTGAATTTTTACGACCTACATAGATTGTAGTACCAACCACATTTAAATAACATAATATAAATCTTCATTACTTACTGTGGTGTACATTGGGGTGGTCGGAGTTATCCACCCCAATGTACAAAATCTTTATGTGTTAATTGTTTGCACATTTAAATTACCTGGTTGGCAATTTTGATGAATGTTTATGCAGATAGTTCGCAGTAAAACCTTTTTTGTTCATTTCTCACTACTCTTCACAAGCAACAAACCCTCCATCATATTCGCAATATCGGTTCCAAGATGCTAGTTCTACCCAGAATATACCCATGCAAATGAGCACTACTAGGATGATACCATTTATTATAATGGAATATTTAGATGGCTTATCCATTATAATAAAAACTAATTTCAATTAACATTGCAAATCCATAAGTTACTAAGCTTATGGTTATTAAGTATAAGATTGGGGATATTTCTTTTAACATAATTAATTTCCTCGAGATCCCGTTTAATCGATTAGGTTTCAGACCCAAATTAATTAAACCTTTAATAAAAAATTATTATTAAGAATTTTTAGAACGTATTTTTATTCTAGTCATCAAATATACTATCGTTAAATACAACTTTTTCTCTTATTAAAGACCACTCAGGTTCATCTTCATAGGCTTCAATTAGGAAAGGTTTAGTATCCATATGTTCCCAAATATGGTTTCCAAGTTGTTCACACGAAATTGCAGTATAGTCTTTCGACAAGACAGACTTTAGTTCCTCTTCAGGAGAGGTTGGATCCTTAACCCAGTTAAGCTCAGCGTCACTCACATCATTTAACCATTCATTCACTAGGTCACGACGCTCGTTTTGGTATTTACGTAGTACGTGTATATTTTTCGCGGACATATTTAGTCACTCCTTTAGTTTTATTTGCTAATGGACTTACTAATCCTATAGAAAATTGCATAACTGATTGCCTACTGATGCAAATTTTGTGAAAGGATGTGCAGGAAGTTTGCAACTTGCCGTAAACCCACTTACAATTTTAAACTTATTTACTAATCTACCCATGTAATAAGGAAGATCTGTTTCATGAATAAATTCACAAAAGCCCTAAGAGCTCGTGATCTAGGACTTCCATTCTCAGGTGAACCTGGTGAATATAATGCTATAACTGATGTTGCTGGCGTCACGGTAGGTTTTAAGACATTGACTGATACTAGGGAAAATATTCGTACGGGAATAACAGCTATTATTCCTCTTGATGATAAAAATAACCCAAGCCCTGTTTTGGCAGGTCACTACTCACTAAACGGTAACGGTGAAATGACCGGAACTCACTGGATTAATGATGCTGGGTATTTTATCGGCCCAGTTTGTATAACAAATACTCACTCAGTTGGCATGGTCCATCACGGTGTCACAAAATGGATGATTCAGCGTTATCAAGAGTACTTTAAAAATGAGCATGCATGGGCAATGCCGGTTGTCGCAGAAACCTATGATGGAGTTTTAAATGACATAAACGGACAACATATTACTTCTGATCACGCTGTGGAAGCATTGAATTCAGCCTCAACTGGAGTTGTGGCTGAAGGTTCTACAGGTGGAGGAAACGGCATGATCTGTTATGATTTCAAAGGAGGCACTGGAACTTCATCTAGACAAATAGGAATCAAAGGCAAGGCCTATACTGTTGGAACGTTAGTCCAGGCGAACCATGGAATACGTCCTTGGTTAAATATTTTAGGAAAGCCTGTGGGAAAATTAATTCCACAAGGAACCCTATTGGCAAAAGAAACAGGCTCAATAATTGTTATTATTGCAACGGACGCTCCCCTTTCTCCCCTTTCTCTTCGTCAAGTTGCAAAGCGGGCAGCTATTGGTGTCGGTAGAGGTGGATCACCAGGAGGAAATAGTTCAGGAGATATTTTTCTTGCTTTTTCAGTAGCTAATAAAAAAGTGATGCCACAAAAAGATAATATAATAATAGAAAATAATTTTCTAAACTCTGAATATATTGACGCATTGTATCTAGCAACAGTAGAGAGTGTTGAAGAAGCAGTTGTGAATGCGCTAGTGGCTGGGGAAGACGTCAAAACTTTCAAACCAAAAGGAAAGATATGTAAAGCCATAGATATTAATGAGCTAAGAGGTGTATTCACTTAAGTTAAACATTTCAATTTCCTATCTAGGTGGTAAATTTAATAATCAGCAATACGGAAAACTGTCATATGATTGATGAGAACAATAAAATAAAAATAGATGCATCCCTGCGTTTCCAATCTAGCCTCCCTGTTTCATCAGATGGACTGCTTTTACAGTTGGACGAGTGGGGAATTGAATACGAGCTCTTCAGTCACAAACCATTAATGACGGTTACTCAATCAAAAGAAGTTCAAAATACATTCCTGAGTTCTGCAGAAGGCGCGGCGCATATAAAAAATCTTTATCTTAGAGACCACAAAAAAAGAAATATCTTATTAGTCCTAGAGCAGGATCATGAAATTGATTTAAAAAAAGTAAAAGAAACATTAGGAACGGGTCGTCTCTCATTTGGTTCAGCTGAAAGATTATTTGAAAACCTAGGAGTTCGCCCCGGTGCTGTTACACCTTTATCTATGATCACTGGTGTTAATACTGGTGTAACTTTATTTATGGATTTAAATCTGAAGTCATGTAAAAAGATTTTCGCGCACCCACTCGTTAACGATCGAACTCTCGGTATGTCTATAAAAAATCTCGAAAAGTTTTTTGAAAAAATAAAAGTTATTCCTAATTGGGTCAACTTAGGGTCTAGTTAAAGATAACTTTATACCTGATCTTAAAAACAATAATGGTAGCTTTTTGAGGTGTCTTGACCTCTGCTAACTCAGTATCCAAGATTTATCAAATTACATCTCACTTGAAACTATTAAAACCACAATAAAAGAAGATAGGTAACTATTACGCCTTCAATAAAAGCTAACCAATACAGACTATAATGGCTTAATCCAAAATATAACCTTAATTTTTCTGTTACCTTCTTATGCCAGCCTAATAAACTCATTCTTAACCCTTTCACTATAAACAACCTAGTAATGGTAGCGATTAAAGTAGTGTATTAATATATATTACAAAGAAAATTTATTATTTTATCTATCACCTTTGATGTGTATTCCAATTTTCTGGGATCCATGGGCGTATGTTAGCCTTTAGCAAAGGGTTTTTATTTAGGATATGATCACTTGCTTTCTCGCCTACCATTATGGAAGGTCCATTTATATTTCCATTTGTTATTTGTGGGAAAATACTACTGTCAGCCACCCTTAAAGCGTCCACCCCAATCACACGTGTTTTAGGATCCACTACAGCCATGGGATCTTTTTCATCTCCCATTTTACAACTACCACAAGGATGATAAGCGCTCTCAACATGTTCTTTAATAAATATATCAAGCTCTTGGTTACTTTGTATTTTACTTCCAGGTTGAATTTCATTTTTGACAAAAGGCTTAAAGGCTTGTTGTGAGAAAATCTCTCTTGTAAGCCTGATTGCTTTTCTGAAATCGTTCCAATCTTTTTCTTTTGACATATAGTTGAATAAAATTTTTGGTGGTGCATTCGGGTCTTTTGACCTCAAGGTTACTTCGCCACGAGACAAACTGCGCATTGGGCCCACATGAGCCTGAAATCCATGACCTTGAGAAGCAACTTTCCCATCATAGCTAACTGCAATAGGTAAGAAGTGATATTGGAGGTCGGGGTACTCTACTCCCCTATCTGAACGTATAAACGCCGCACTTTCAAACTGATTGGAAGCACCTGGTCCATTTCTAGCTAATAGCCATTGAGCACCCACCCACGCTTTTCCAAAAATATTCCAATATTTATATAAACTAACTGGCTGAGATGCTGCCATCTGGATATAAAGTTCCAAATGATCTTGTAAATTTTGACCCACACCTTGCCGATCGGCGATCACCTCAATCCCATGCTCTCTCAAATGCGCTGCAGGCCCAATACCTGATAACATTAAAAGTTTGGGTGAGTTAAGAGATGAACTCGCAATAATAACCTCACGCATAGCTTCAATTACTATTATTTTTCCTTTATGTTCTACTTCCACACCTGTAGCGCGGCCCTGGTTTATAATAATTTTTCGAGCAAAAGCCTTCAATAGGGAGCAGTTCTTACGTTTCAAGGCAGGTTTAAGATAAGCATTTGCAGCAGACCATCGCTGCCCTTTAAAGATTGTATGCTCCATCGGACCAAAACCCTCTTGTTTAAAACCATTATAATCATCCGTAGTTTCGTAGCCAGCTTGCCGGCCAGCATCTACAAAAGCTTTAACGAGAGGGTTATCTCGTTTTCCACGAGTAACATGCATTGGACCATTTGATCCACGCCAGTCGGGATCTCCACCATGACCCCCAGAATTCCAGGATTCCATACGTTTGTAGTATGGGAGCACGTCAGCGTAAGACCATCCACGTGCTCCCAACTCTGACCAAGTATCAAAGTCTCGGGCATGGCCTCGGACATAGACCATTCCATTTATACTAGAAGAACCACCTATAACTTTCCCGCGAGGGCAAACCAATTTCCGTCCTCCCAAATGAGGCTCTGGTTCAGTACTATATCCCCAGTCATAACGGGCCATATTCATTGGATAACTTAACGCCCCTGGCATCTGAATCAATGGCCCCGCGTCACTACCTCCATATTCAATAACGATAACAGAAGCTCCCGCCTGACTGAGACGAAACGCCATAGCGCACCCAGCACTTCCAGCACCAACTATTACAAAATCTGCTTGCATGATTTTTCCAAAAACTTCCTAGTTCATTATCATAGAATTTTTCTTAAATAAATAAATGATCTTAATCATTAATCTTTATGAAGTTTTTAATTCCTTTTTGTTTTTAAAAATCTGGCACTTTTAAGTAGTCTGAAACTGGTATCTTTAAAATTCCTTTAATACATAAAGCATCACGGTCATATTCTAATAGATTCTGGATTGCTGTCTCAATAGCTTTAAAAACTAATTCTGAGTTATGTTTCAAAGAAGTTATATATGGAAGGCCTGGTGTAACTGGCTCCGTTATTTCAAGGACTCGCAATTGTGATGCAAAGGAATCATGCTCCTGAATAAGTTTCCAGGATAAGGCGTCTAACGCACCAAAATCTGCTTTACCGTCAGCTATCATTTTTGCTGAATCACGATGACTCCCAGACTTTACCCGATTTAATAGGTGCAATCCTTTCTTAGCGGCATGAACTAACGGTGCAGCATATCCCGACTGTGATATTTCTTCGTTAAACGCAAACTGTTTGTGAGACAGATCAGAAAGATCATTACCAATTTCATTTTTTCTAACAACAATACAACTATAGTAATAACCTGGTAGACAGTTTCCAAGATCATAGATTGGTGTACCCACGAGATTCACTTTTTCGTGTAGAAATTTTCGATAAGGCATTCCACAAGTTTGACTGAGAACAAGGTCTGGATCTGTCCAAACCGCCATAACCTCTTTATCTTGGTTTAATTCTCTTGGTGCATTAATACCTAACTCCATCAAATTTTGATTGATAAGTGACCAAAAGCGAGCATGTGCTTCCATAAGTTCGGGACGTTTATACATTTGAAGGCTAGCAATCATTATTTTAAACCTAAAATTGGTAAAGCAACAAGAATGTCATTCACTGGAATGAAACATTTCCATTGGCCAGCTTTTAAAAAAAATCTTATGTCTTTCCGCATATTTAAACTGCCTTCTTAATTTTTTTAATGTAGTCATTTGTGAATACAATATATCCGTTTTCAGTGTGCACTAGTTGGTCACGAATTATCACATGTAAGTCAGGTAATTTATGGAATGGTACCATTGGATTTATGTGATGTTCAGTATGGTAAGGCATATTCCAAGCCAAGAAACAAATGAGACGATTGGTGAAAGTAGTGCGTGTATTCTCAAGTGCATTGGCTACATAAGGGCAAAGTCCATGCTCTGCTAAAAGATAAAAACGTAAGAATGGTTGACCTAGCAATAATGGAAAAATCCACACCCAAAACAAAGTAGAGAAACCAAACCAATATGCTGAAGAAAAAGCTATTGTATAAATTAAAACTAGCCAACGAGATTCTTTAATAATACGACTTTCAACTTTTTTAGGTATAAAGTCCGCGGAACAATAGCCAAAAGTATTCTTTATAATTGTTTTAAAATGTCCAACCCAGGTTGGAATTCCTGATACATGCCAGATATAAGTTCCTATTGATTTAGGTTTTTCAACCTCTAACTCCGGGTCCTTACCTGGCACTTGTGTATGGCGATGATGCGCCAAATGAAAATACTTAAACCAAATGACTGGAAGGAATATCATAAACCCACAAATCTTAGCTACGGTGTCGTTCACCCAACGAGTTCGAAATGGAGTCTGGTGTATCGTCTCGTGCAGTAATGTAAAAAGAAACACTATGCTGATGCCTTGAGGCACCATAATTACCTGCCAACCAGGTATTTTTAAATATATTAGAAATCCAAATATGAGAATAAGTGACCAATGAGCTGCAAAATGTTTTAGACCAGGACCATCAAGTCGTTCTATAAGAGTTTTATGAGTTTTTACTGGTAGGGCTTTCAAAAGTTCTTTATGGCTTGCCGAGGCCGCGCTAGCATTCTGATCACTAGTTTTAGAAGGTTTACTCAAATCGTACCGCCATATAACTACTCATAAGCTTTATTATCAACTATTTGCACGTTCAAGTGCTTGCTCAAGATCATTAATTAAGTCATCTGCATCTTCTATTCCAATCGACAAACGTAATAGGTTCGGGTGTACAGGAAAATCTGGACCAGAGACAGTCGCTCGGTGCTCAATTAAACTTTCGACACCACCCAATGAAGTTGCTGGATAAAACACATTACAGAAACGAGTAACATCTATAGCTGTTTTTTCCGTACCTTTAACTATCATAGACATCATCCCACCGTACAGCCCCCCTGTTTGATATTTCTGAATTTTATGACCAGTATGGCCTACTAAACCCGGATAAAGGACTTCTTCAATAAGTGGGTGTTCATTAAAATGGTTTGAAATACGAAGTGCATTTTCAGTAGCGCGTTCAACACGCAGAAATAAAGTTCTCATACCTCTAATTAACAAGAAGGCATCGAAAGATTGTAAGACAGTCCCCTGTAGTTTTCGGGTGAGCGCTATATCCTCCCAATACCCTCCAGTATCTCGAACAGATAGAGCACCAGCAGTAACATCAGAGTGACCATTCAAATATTTAGTTGCTGAGTGCATTGAGATGTCAGCTCCAAAGTTTAAAGCCCGAGTTGCACATGGTGGAGTTCCTGTGCAGTCGGTTAAAAGTTTTGCACCATGCGCATGAGCGATTTCTGCTGCTTTTGATATGTCAGTTACAGCCCAATCTGGATTGTTTGGAGTTTCAACCCACACAAGCAACGTATCATCTTGAATACTATTACTTAATTCAACTAAATTACCTGCTTCATAATAAGAAACACGCAATCGGTTTTTTTTTGCATAAGCTTGAAATTGATGTAATACTCCATGATACATTGCCCTTGGCACAACAACATGGGCATTTTCTTCAAGATGATCGATTACTGCAGTGGCAGCTGACATTCCTGAAGAAAAAAGTAATGTATCAGTAGCTTCTTCCAGGTCTGCAATGATTGCTTCAGCGTGAGATGTTGTCTCATTGCCATCTCTTTTATAGTAATAGGGTTTTCTAATATCGTAGTTTTCGTCACGTGCATATGTGGCAGAAGACTGTATTGGTGGAATTATTGCCCCTGTTTCTGGGTCGAGATAACGTAATGCTTGGGTAACTCTGGTGACAGCTGAAAGTTTCTGATTAGTTTTAGACATGTTTGAAGGAACCTTTATTTTAATAATTACATATTCTTAATATTTTTTAGACCAAATCGGCTTAGTATCAAATTCATTTCGCCAAACGACATATGCCATAACTGGATGTTTGTAGGTCTCCAGAGCATGGGGCACATTTGATGGATGAAGCATATGATCACCAGGTGTTAAAATTTGTGCCTCCTTTCCCTCAACCGAAAACTTAGCTTCTCCAGCAAGAACAATATAGATTTCTTCCGCTGGATGCTCATGAAATGGATAATAAAACCCTGGTGGCTGATATACTACAAAGCTCCGCATTTGCTTACTACCAAAAGGTGCATCACGCCCAATAATTTCATAACAAGCAAACCTATCTAAAAAGTTAGAGTCGATTCCTGTTCCTTTATAAGTCTCACGCCACATCATGTG
>CAJWHE010000055.1 GCA_913041145.1 uncultured Paracoccaceae bacterium | reverse complement strand
CTTTTATTTATACAAAAATTACAAGAAACTTAATATAGATTGTGCAGTATATTTTGTATGTTAATTTGTTTCATTTAGTCTAGAGACACTATATTAATCGTTAATAGTTACAACATTATATATTTTGAAAATGGCTCGTAAGCCTTAACTAACAGTAGTCAGGAGTTCCTCCGTGTCACCTATAAGTGAAATCTTAAAGGCAAAACTTCTTCATAAGGAAGGTCAATTAAACCAAGCCCTAAGACTTTATTCAGAAATTTTAAATAAATGGCCAAACAATATTAAAGCCAAACATGGTATTCTACAGGTTTACGAAGGAGGTCTACCCGGTAACAATTATTCCACCCAAACAGAAATACAAATTCAGATCCTGTCTAGTCTCCTAAAAAAGGAGAAACTTGCAGACGCTTTACTATATGGAACGATAGTTACAGAACAGAGTAAGAATGAACCAAGTCTTTTTACTCTGATGGGTATCATTAATGGTAAGCTAGGAAATTCTGAAAAGGCAATTTCTTATTTTAAAAGGCTCATTAAAATTCAACCTGCACAACATCAGGCGTACAATAATATTGGGATTATACTAAAAAATGTTAAACGCTTTAGTGAAGCTATAGATTACTTTACGAAAGCCATTAAAATAATGCCCACTTATTCAAGCCCATATTACAATCTTGGTTCACTTTACGAAAAGCTTAACCAAACAAAAAACCTAGAAGACCTGACGAAGCGAGCAAGTAGTAAGTTACGGGAAAAAGATCCAATAATATTGTTATTTCAAGCTCAATTGGAAAGCACTAAAGGTAATACAGAAAAATCTTTAGAGATATTATTAGACATAGAGCCCAGTAAACTACCGTCCCAATTTCGTACAGATTTTTACTCATTACGCGGAAAAGCGTTTGATAAATTAGGAGAATTTTTACAAGCATTTAAAAGCTTTGAGACTCAAAATAAACTTAGTGAAGAGCTAAATCAGGATAAACTTTTAGAATCAGAAAATTTCCTGATAGAGACTTACCAACTCAAAAACTCCTGGCAATCGATCCAGAGTTATAAATCAAAAAAAATTGATTTTATTGAAAATGATAATCTAGTATTTCTTTTAGGATTTCCCAGAACTGGTACTACCCTACTAGATACTATTCTGATGGGGCATCCAGATATTACAGTGCTAGAAGAAGCCCCAATGGCAGAAATAATGACAAAAGACTTTAATGGCATAGGTACCCCTGAAGATTGCTATAACCTTACTAAAACTGACTTAATTGAATTTAGAAAACTATATAAAATTGAGTTAGAAAAGCAATTAGGATATAGTAGCAATGATAACCTAATTATTGACAAACATCCTCTTAACACTCGGTATATTCCGCTCCTTCATCATGCCTTCCCTGGTGCAAAATTCATTGTCGCCCTTAGGCATCCTTGTGACTGTGTATTAAGTTGCTTTATGCAGAATTTTGAATTTAACAAAGGAACAGGGAATTTTATAAGTCTGAAAAAATCAACTGAGCTCTATGATGCCACAATGGGGTTATGGTTAGCCCTGGAGAGTAAATTAAAACTAAATGCACAAACGGTACGTTATGAAGATTTAGTTGAGGACGTCGATGGCATTTGCAGGCCTTTAATAAGTTTTCTTGGACTGAAGTGGGTCGATGGCATTTTGGATCATACAAAAACAGCAAAAGAAAGGACACAAATCTCTACTGCAAGTTATAATCAAGTAACACAAACTATATATAAAACTGCCAGAGGAAGGTGGTCCAACTATGAAGATAAGCTATCTGAAATCCTCCCAAAATTAGACCCTTATATTAAAAAGTTTGGTTATTGATGTAGGTAAAAAAAAAATAAGCGCCTAAAAGTGTTGAAAAATAAAAAATAGCTACCAATTAGTAAGAGTATTATATTCATGAAGGATCTAAAAATGTCGGCAAAAAATCATAAGTTTGAAGCAGATACAGGTAAAATATTAGATATTGTAATAAACTCTCTTTATTCTCAAAAAGAGATATTTATTAGAGAATTAATATCAAACGCTTCTGACGCATTAGATAAACGTCGCTATTTATCCTCAACTGATGCCAAAATGAGCTCTGCAGATGCTAGTAAAATTATAATCAGCTCCAACAAGAAAGATAAAACATTAACCATCTCCGATAATGGGGTCGGGTTAAATGAGGAAGAGATGATAGAAGCTCTAGGAACAATTGCTAGGTCTGGAACAAAAGACTTTATCGAAAAGTTAAACTCTTCAAAAGATAAAGAAGGAAGTAAAATAGCTTTAATTGGTAAGTTTGGTGTAGGCTTTTATTCGGCTTTCATGGTGTCAGAAAATGTTACTGTTACTTCTCGAAAAGCTGGAACGGATGATGCCTTTGAATGGAAAAGTGACGGACACACAGGGTATGATATCTCCAGCTCAAAAAAGGATACTGCAGGAACGTCAATTACTTTGAATCTAAAAAAAGAAGACAAAGAGTTCCTTGACGAAGTACGAATAAGTCATCTTGTAAAGAAATATTCTGATCACATCTCATATCCAATTGAGTGGATTGAATCAGATACCACGTCCAAGGTCTTAAATAGTGCGACAGCAATTTGGACAAGAAGTCCAAAGGAAATAAAAGAAGAGGATTACAAATCTTTCTACAACCAACTTGGTGGATCATTTGACGAACCTTTCATGACATTACATAATAAAACAGAGGGTGTAATAGATTTTACTCAACTTTTATTTATACCTTCTTCACCTCCCCTTGATCTATTTGATCCAGAACGAAAATCTAAATTAAAGCTTTATATAAATAGAGTTTTTATAACTGATGACTGTGATGACTTAGTACCAAAATGGTTACGCTTTATCAAAGGTATTGTAGATACGCCTGATGTAGATCTAAACGTAAGTCGGGAAATGTTACAAAAAAACCCAGCTGTTGCAAAGATTCGAAAGTCAATAATTAGAAAAGTACTTTCAGAACTCAAAAAGAAACTTGAAAAGAATAAAGAAGAGTTTGACAAATTTTGGTTAAACTTTGGCCGAGTCATTAAGGAAGGGATGTATGAGGACTCTGAAAACAGAGGAAAGATTATTGAAATTTGTCGTTTCCATTCTTCCAGAGAAAACTCACACATAAGTCTTCAGAACTACATAGATGGTATGCTAGATGGGCAGGATCAAATTTATTATTTATCAGCAGAAACATTAGCTAAAGCTGAAACAAGCCCTCATCTCGAAGGATTTAAATCAAAGGGGTTAGACGTACTTTTACTTACGGATCCAATAGACGAGTTTTGGATACCTATTGTGTCTGAATATAATGGTAAGAAATTTACATCTATTTCAAGAGGTGGTGCAGATTTAGACAAGTTTGGGTCAATAGACAAAAAAGAAAAAAAGGAAGTTGATGCTGGTAAATTTGAAAAATTAATCGACAAAATTAGTAATCATCTTGAAGGAAAAATTGCTAAGGTCCGTTTATCAAAAACACTAACCTCAAGCCCGTCCTGCTTAGTAGCTGATGAGGATGGAATGGACATCCAAATGGAAAAAATGATGATGTCTCATAATCCTGAATTTAAAGGGTCACCCAGAGTACTTGAAATTAACCCCGATCATAGGCTTATAAAGTCTCTTAATAGTATGATAAAAAAAGGCGATAGTAGTATTACAGAGGATGTGTCTATATTACTTTTTGATCAGGCACAGATCCTAGAAGGAAAAACACCAGAAGAGCTCATTACTTTCTCCCAAAGGTTAACTAGAGTGATGCAGAGCTGTTTAACGAGTAAAACTTAAAAAGACTTCAACCTACTCTACTTTTTACGGGTAGGAGTCCTTTGGTGATCTGTCAACGGATAAAGAGGGTTTGTTTTTCTTTATCAAGTCTTCTATGGCATCAGCGAGATGGTCTTCTAAAATATTTTTATCTCCCTTAACGCTTCTAATTCTATGCGCTTCAATTAATACATCAGCGTGACTAAATCCTTTTGGGGGGTAAAAACGGTAACATGCCAACTCAACAAGTAAGCCAAGAGGGTCCCGAAAGTATATAGAGTGCATAAAACCTCTATCTTTCCTACCAGAGTGTTTAATGCCTCTTTCATCAAGCCTCTTTTCGACTTGCTCAAACGTAGCTTGACTAACAGAAAAAGCTAAATGATGAACTGAGCCTTGATGTGTTGATGTATACGTGGGATCAGGTTTCCTTTGCTCATTTGTAAAAACAGTAATCAATCTTCCATCACCTGGGTCAAAATAAATATGGTCTTCACCGGGGCTATCTAAGTTGGGTTGGTCAAAAATAAAAGGCATACCCAAAAGGCCTTCCCAAAAGTTTACTGATGTCTCTCTGTCTGCTCCCACGATGGTAATATGGTGTAAGCCTTGTGTTTGAATCTTTCTCAAGTAATTCTCCATAACTAAGGTAAATAAAGAAGGTTACTCTTTAAGAGTATCGCTCTGGACCGACCCACTGCTCAGTAGAATAACGATCACCATGGGCCCACCCCACTGGTAACAGTTTTTCAATTTCTCTAAGATCATCTTCTGTTAGTTTTAGATATATACCTTGTACTAACTCCTCCAACCTCTTGGGATTTCTTGTTCCGGGTATAGGCAAAATGTGTGGCCCCTGGCTTAAAAGCCAAGCAATCGATAAAGATGCAGCACTATAACCTCGTTCTCTAGCAAACAACCTAAAACCCTCTGTTACTTCCACATTTTTTTCTAAATTTGGTGACATAAATCGCGGATTATTCTTCAAAAATGGCATTTTTTCAGCTCTTGCGCGATTATGTGGATTATCAGTTAATATACTCCTACCAACAGGACTAAAAGCCACCAAAGTAGTACCAAGGCTTAAGCATTTTTGAAGCAATCCAAGCTCTGGATATCTAGTGGCTAAAGAATACTCAGATTGCACAGCAGCAACAGGGTGTACCTTACTTGCTCGTTCAAGAGATGTTGGGGCTATCTCAGAAAAACCAAATTGTTTAATCTTTCCTTTTTTAATTAATTTAGCTAAAGACTCAGTTACTTCTTCAATCTCAGTATCTTTGTCTTTTCGGTGAACATAGAACAAATCAACTTGCTCTAAACCAAGACGCTTCAACGACATATCGAGCTCTAATTCTAAGTGTCCTAGGGAGTTATCAAAATACCTTCTTCCATCTGGTGAACGCGTAATTCCGGCTTTAGTCGCAATCTTAAATAAATCTTGCTTTTTTGAACCAAATTTTTTTAAAAAACTGCCAATACGGCTCTCTGAAAGTCCAGAGCCATAAGCATTTGATGTATCAAGGTTATCTATCCCGAGCTCTAAAGCTTTTTCTAAAACCTTATGGGATTGTTGTTCATCCACTGGGCCATAAAAATCTACAAACGACATAGCTCCAAACCCTATCACTGATACCTTTTCTCCACTCTGGCCTAAAGGCATATATTTCATGAGTAAGCTCCCATCTGTTTTGATAATTTTTCGCTGCGAACTTTTACATCTTCTACAACTGCCGTATGCAAATCTCCCGATGAAAAAGAATTTAAAGCCAAAGTCACGCACATTGCTCCAATTGGGTATCGGTTAGTATCAAAGATTGGGGAAGCTATACCCATTACTCCCGGTGTCATTTCTTGTTTTGCAATACAAACTCTGTTTTTTTTAACCTCTAGAAAAGATTCTAATACGCTTTTAAAGTTTTTACCCAAACCAACTTTTTTAAAATCCTCTAAGTGCTTGTCAACATGGTTTTCTAAATGAGTCCTAGGAAGATTAGCTACTATCGTCCTGGCAATTGCCCCCCTTACGAGAGCCATAGGTCTTCCTCTTGTATAATTTGTAAAATAATTTTTTGTACTGGATTCTGTATCTACACATAGCATCTTATCACCATACCACCTTGCCAGCAAAGCCGTAGAAGGATATGTCCTTGCTAGCTGAGAAATATGAACCTTACCATATGTCAATAATGGGTCTGATTTTCTTATAAAAAAGTCCATCTCAACAACCCGTGGGCCCAATGTCAAAAGAGAGTTGGATATTGAAACTAATAGCCCAGCGTCCTTAAGCGATCTCAAGTACCGGTACATAGTTGGCCTACTATAGCCAAGAACTTCCATAAGCTGCTCGGCCGTCCATTCTAACCGTCCATCTGTAAATAAATTAAGTACAGATAAAATTCTGTCTGCACTATCAGTACCTTTCATATAGAAAGCTCCTAGATTTTTATTATAAGTTTCTTAATGTAATTAACATTATATTTTTTATAAACACAACATCCGTCACAGTGTAATTAACAGTAATCCTGATTTTTTTAGTCGGATAAAAAAACTAACAACGAATCTGGTAATAAAACAATAGAGTTATAGTCCTAAATTTTTTGCTAGACTTTGAACTTTGTAATCCTCCATTGACGATTTTAATACTTAAGAGCAGACTTTATAAATGCGATTCTCAGATCAAATCAATAAGGTACCAACTCCCTTTAATAAAGAAGCAGGGGAGGAGATAGCTTTACTATTTTCTTCTCAACCTAATAAAGTAAACCAATTAATAAGAGGTATAGGCGGATGTAGTCCATATTTGAAAGGTCTACTTGAAAAAGAGTATGACTGGGTATTAAGTGCTTTAGGTTCTCAAAAAAATGTACTGAATGCTGAGTTTTCTCGTTTAAAAAAAACTTCGAGCTCTGAAATAAAAACTGCGTTGAGAGTAACCAAAAGAAGGGTAGCCCTTTGGTCTGCACTTTGTGATTTCTCCGGTATTTGGGAGCTAAATGATGTTACGAATATGCTCACCCAATTCGCAGACTTAGCATGTCAATTAGCCTTAAAAGTCGCGTTAGAAACAGAACTAAGTAGAGGGAATATACCAGGTTTAAAAATTGACCATTCGCCAGAAAAAACTGGGATGTTTGTACTAGCAATGGGAAAAATGGGTGCACATGAGCTGAACTATTCATCTGATATCGATTTAATTTGTTTTTTTGATGAAACATACTTCTTAGAAGAAAAGTATTTTGACGCACGGAAAGGGTTCATTAGAGCTACACGCCTCATGAGTAGTATACTTAGCGATTTAACTGAAGACGGATATGTATTTCGAACCGATCTTCGCTTAAGACCAGATCCCTCTGTGAATCCTGTTTGCATAGCAACCGAAACAGCAGAGCGCTATTATGAAAGTTTAGGGAGGACTTGGGAGAGAGCCGCCTACATAAAAGCTAGAGTAGTTGCTGGTGATACGAAAGCTGGTATTAATTTCTTACACTCTTTGACACCATTTGTTTGGCGAAAGTACTTAGATTTTGCAGCTATTGAAGATGCACATGATATCAGGCTCCGAATAAGGGAGCATAAAGGGTTAGGGGGACCATTAAAACTTTTAGGACATAATATAAAACTTGGGTCTGGCGGCATTCGTGAGATTGAATTCTTTACACAAACTCGTCAACTAATTGCAGGAGGTCGAGACATAGATTTGCGAGTCCGCGGGACTATTTCTGGTTTGAAAAATCTATCAGAAAAAGGCTGGATAGATAAAACTGTGTCAGAAAAATTAATTTCTCACTATACTGTATATCGAAATATAGAACATAGATTACAAATGATACATGATGCTCAAACACATGATTTACCTAAATCTATCGAGGGTATGGAACGCCTCTCCTGTATGATGGGAACTACCCCTGATTCACTTAAAGCAGATCTTTTAAGCCGGTTAAAAGAAGTAAATCAACTTACTGAAGGTTTCTTTAAGCCAACCAAACCAGAGCGAACATTCCTACTTTCTGAGATGGAGACAACAATAGTCAATCGATGGCGATCTTATCCATCACTCAGATCCCCAAGAGCTGAGCATATATTTAATAGATTACGTCCTAAAATATTAGAAAAAATCAGATCAACGGATAAATCTAACAATGCATTGATTGCTTTTGATAAATTCTTAGTCGGATTACCAACTGGCGTACAATTATTTTCTCTTTTCGAAGCAAACCCTCAATTAATTGACCTATTAGTAGATATAGTTGGAACTGCTCCAGCGCTAGCAAATCACCTGGCAAAAAGTCCAATAGTATTTGACGCTGTGATTGGAGGGGATTTTTGGACCCCATGGCCGAAATTAATTAATTTAGAACGTCAACTTAGTAATCTAATTAAATTAGAGAGTGATTATGAGCAGAAGCTAGAGATGTCACGGAAGTGGAAGAAAGAATGGCATTTCAGGATTGGAGTCCACTTACTAAGAGGTATTACAAACGTTAATCAGGCAGGAGCACAATATGCCGAACTAGCTGAAACAGTTTTACGGGTAATATTCCCGATAGTAATTTCTGAATTCTCAAACAAATATGGTAAACCACCAGGGAGAGGAGCTAGTATTTTTAGTATGGGCTCATTGGGGGCAACACACTTAAACTCCACCTCTGATTTAGATTTAATCGTGATTTATGATGCTCAAGGTATTGAATTCTCAGATTGCCCAACTCCAGTAAACTCACGTCTATACTATACACGTCTCACTCAGGCACTAGTAACAGCAATGACAGCAGAAATGTCTCAAGGTAAACTTTATGAAGTTGATATGCGATTACGACCCTCAGGACGCAAGGGACCTGTAGCAACTTCATGGACTTCCTTTAAAGACTACCAAACAAACGAAGCATGGGCATGGGAGCATTTAGCTCTTACCCGTGGCAGGGTAATTTGTGGAAGTTCAGAGCTATCAATTAATATCGAAGATTTTAGACTGCAATTAATACAAAATGTACGTCCCGAGGTCGCTGTTAGATCGTTGAAGGAAATGAGGGAAAAGATTCAAAAAATAGATTTAAATAACAATAAGTGGGAGTTCAAACAAGGTATAGGTAAAATGCAAGACATTGAGCTATTCTCCCAATTAAGCACCCTTATAAATGGAAAGGTAACACGTGATGTTTCCTCTGGCCTAATAGCTGGTTCCGAATCCGGGTTGTTAACTAACACACAGCTCGACCAAATTTTAAAAACTTATAAATTTTTAAAAGAAATGAATATGGCGACTAGATTAATTAATGATCCAAGCCAGGAGTTTGAAAGAATAAGTACAAGTGGTCACTCTTTTATACTTAAGCTAACTAAAATAAATACAATAAAAGATCTGAATAAAAATTTTGAATTACAAACGAAGAAAGTAGCAAAAATTATTGACACTGTATTATTAAGGTCTGTTTAATATTTATCAAATTAGTAGTAGGGTATATTGATTATTTATCTACCCCACCCCATATGTCCTCTGCTGTACTTACAACTAGATCTAACTTACGACGCTGATCATCAAAAGTTAAAGAATTTCCTTCCTCTGTAGATGCAAAACCACACTGAGGGGCAATTCCCAATTGCTCAAGATCTACATACTTACTAGCCTCATCAAATTGCCTTTTTAACCAGTCTTTACCCTCTAAAGTACCAGTTTTAGTTGTTATGAACCCTGGCATAATTCTCTGATGACCCTTTGCTAAAAATTTTAACGGCTCCAGACCACCAGCTCGATCAGTATCATACTCCATAAAAAACACATCAACCCCTGTCTTATTAAAAACTGTATCAGCAACAGCATCATAAGCCCCTTCAGCAGCATGTGTAGAGCGAAAGTTCCCTCTGCACATATGCATTGCTATTGTCATATCATCAGGCCGATCTTTGATTGCTTCATGCATCATCCAGGCATATCGACTGATTAGATAGTCCGGGTCTTGCTTTTTTGCAATTGCTGACGCTCTATGTTTTGGATCGCACAAGTATGCAAAAAATATATCATCCATTTGCAGATAACGACACCCTGCTTCATAAAAAGCAGTCACAGCTTTTTTATATGCTTGAGCTATATCTGCCGTGAGAAGTTCTGTATCCAAGTATTGTGGGGGTTTAATATCTTCCAAGGCCGTACGAAAATGACAACAGGAAGGCCCAGGAATAGAAATTTTTGGTGTGACTTTTGTATTGTCTTTGACAAATCTAAAATGATCCAAATGTGGATGGTTTTCTGGGAAGTCAATCTTATCTGTAATCGTCGGAAAGATTGGCCTCAGTTTAACCCCTGCAAATTGAACACCTGAATCTGGCCCCCTCTCTTCCATTTCTAATCCACTAAGCTCACTCATAAAATCATAATGCCAGAATGATCTTCGCTGTTCACCATCAGTCACAGCCATTAAACCAGCAGCTTCTTGCATTAAAATTAAGTTTTTAATCTCGTGATCTTCGACACTTCTAAGGTCAGTCGCATCGATTGAAGAAGTTTCATTATATGCTTTTCTTGCATTTTTTATAGAGTCTGGGCGTAAAAGACTTCCGACATGATCAGCACGATAGATTGGTTTTTTCATAGATTGGTGTTTCTATTTGTTTTATCTGACTTTTTGTATTTTTTTACTTGTATTATGATTAAAGTTTTATAAAAGCATAATTAATTTAATGTTACAATTATTAAGTAATAATTCATCGTTAGGTTTATAAGATTTTGTCTTAAAAAATTACGGAGACATAAATGACCCCGGAAAGATTAAGAGAAATTTATGGTGATATATCACCTAGAGCTGCTGTCAAAATTATTGATTTTCTAGATACTCACTGCATAAAATTTATCGAAAATTCAACCTTTTGTATGATTGCAACATCTGATGGAACTAGGCTTGATGTATCCCCTAAAGGCGATCCTGCCGGCTTCGTAAAAATCTTGGATGACAAAAATATCATCATACCAGATCGTCCAGGAAATAATCGTATTGACGGTTTGTTAAATATTTTAAATCATCCAAATGTAGCGCTACTATTTTTGATTCCTTCAGTAAATGAAACTCTAAGGGTTAATGGAAAAGCTCAAATAATTGAGGATATTGACCTGTGTAAAGCACATACAATTAATGGAATGATTCCAAAAACAATTACCAAAATTACAGTTGAGGAAGTGTTTTTGCATTGTGGGAAAGCACCTCTACGTGGGTCTTTATGGAAGCCGGAAAGCTGGCCAAAACGGAGACCTATCCCAAATTTAAATCAAATTATAAAGGACCACGCAGGAGATAATAAAACTCCTCAAATGACAGATTTAGAAATCGAAAATAAAGACAAAGAAACACTTTATTAAGTAAATTAGACCTTAAAATTAAATGGAAAAAGTTAATGAAAAAAGATTTTAACCAAAATAACTGGAAACAATTAGATAGAGATCTTGATAAAATCTCTCAGTTTGATTTTGCATCCAAATATGTTTCAAGATCATTACTAGCACCAGGCATAGCATTACTTTTCATAATCGTGTGTGGAATTGCAGTTGCTTTTTTCTTAGATGAAAAACAATCATCTTATATAGTCATAATAGCAGCCATCTTTGGCGCCTACATGGCTTTAAATATTGGAGCCAATGACGTAGCAAATAATGTTGGACCAGCAGTTGGCGCCAAAGCTTTAACAATGGGGGGCGCCTTAGTAATAGCTGCTATCTGTGAAAGTGCAGGAGCTATTTTAGCAGGAGGAGACGTCGTAACAACTATTTCAAAAGGTATTATAAATCCCGCATCAGTAAATGACAAAACAGTATTTGTCTGGGCAATGATGGCATCATTAATATCGGCTGCTCTATGGGTGAATTTAGCTACTATTTTTGGTGCACCTGTTTCAACAACTCATTCCGTAGTTGGAGGTGTTATGGGTGCTGGAATAGCAGCAGCTGGGTTTGCCGCTGTACATTGGCCCACTATGGGTAAGATTGCAGCAAGCTGGATTATATCTCCTGTGCTTGGGGGCGGCATAGCAGCTTTGTTCCTTGCTTTTATTAAGTTTTCAATAATTTATAAAGAGGACAAAATTGCAGCAGGAATTAAGTGGGTTCCTGTCTTAATAGGTCTAATGGCTGGTGTTTTTTCTACTTATCTTGCCTTAAAAGGACTAAAAAAAATTATTCAGTTAGATATAAGCACATCGTTATTAATTGGTGTTGTTTTGGGAGTTATTGTGTACGCCATCTCTGCCCCCCTAATTCGGTGGCAGTCAATAGGTTTAGAGAACCGAAATAAATCAATTAAAAAATTGTTTGCCATACCACTAGTCCTCTCTGCTGCACTGCTATCCTTTGCACATGGAGCAAATGATGTCGCGAATGCGGTTGGTCCGTTAGCAGCAATCGTACATACTGTTGAGTTTGGTAATGTAGCAGGGAAAGTTGAAATCCCCATGTGGGTTATGATCATTGGTGCGATCGGTATTTCATTTGGCCTTCTACTTTACGGTCCTAAACTTATCCGAATAGTTGGCGATAAAATTACTAAATTAAATCCAATGAGGGCTTATTGCGTGGCATTAGCAGCAGCCATAACAGTTATAATAGCTTCCTGGTTGGGGCTGCCGGTCAGCTCTACTCATATAGCTGTTGGGGGTGTCTTTGGGGTAGGTTTCTTCC
>CAJWHE010000054.1 GCA_913041145.1 uncultured Paracoccaceae bacterium | reverse complement strand
CTGTTGGGGGGACGGGGAAAACTCCTACAACTATAGTTTTAGTCGAAAGGTTAGTTTCAATGGGGTATAAACCACACATTATTTCGCGTGGTTATAAGGGAACTGAACTAGGGCCCCTAAGGGTTGATCCAAAAATACATACTGTCGCCCAAGTGGGTGATGAGCCCTTAATTTTAGCGACCTTTGCACCAACTTGGGTGTCAAAAAACAAATCTAACGGAATCAAGGGTGCTGCTAAAGAGGGCGCTAACGTTATTGTACTCGATGATGGCCTTCAAAACCCATCAATCTATAAGGATTTCTCAATTATTACTGTTGATGCTAAAATTGGATTTGGAAATGGCTTTTTGTTACCAGCAGGCCCACTTAGAGAGCCCATAAATTCTAGGTTAAAAAATACAAATTTTTTACTCTCAATAGGTTCAGTTAAGGATCAAAATAAATTTATTTCTCAATATAAACACAAATTAAATAAAGCAAAACATATTCAAGCAGAAATTGTTCCAATAGAAACAGGAATGAATTGGGAAGGTTTAAGGGTTTTGGCTTTTGCTGGTATTGGAAATCCAGAAAAGTTTTTTACCTCTCTCCATAATTTAGGAGCAACTATTGTAGCCACTAAGAGCCTAGGTGATCACCAAGTTTTTAATAAAAAAATACTTTCAAGACTTGAAATTGAAGCCACACAACTCAATGCACAACTAGTCACTACAGAAAAAGATGCAATTAGATTACCTCAAGAGTTTAGAACAAAAATCCTGAGCCTCCCAGTAAGGTTAAAAATGAAGGATTGGTCACAATTAGAGAGTGCAATTAATACATTACTTAAAGGTTAATTAAGCTCTTTGTTTATTATGCTGACCAGATCGTCGTAGTCCATATTAGAATGCAATTTACCATTAATTACAAATGATGGCGTTGACTGTATATTATCTTCACCAGAGTTTAACCTATACGCCTCCACTAATGCCCTCGCATTAGCTGTATCTTGTAAGCAAACTTCCAAATCTTCATTCGTTAAACCAGAGATTTTACCAATTCTTTTCAACTTATCAACTACTTCTGCTACTTCCCCTGTTACCCACTCAGACTGTTTTTCAAAAATCATATCTATCAACCCAAAATAGCTTTCTGATCCACCGCAACGGGCCACCATTCCAGCCCATAGTCCATATTTATCAAAATAAACTTCTCTAAAAATAAACTTCACTTTTCCAGTATTAATATATTCCTTTTTTAGCTTTAGAAAATTTTCTAAATGAAAATCTTTACAATGTGGGCATGTAAAAGACGCGTATTCGACTATAGTTACGGGTGCATTTACATCTCCAAGGAACATTTCTTCAAGATCTACTCCTATAACAGAACTCGAATCACTAGTTGTCGCCTCAGCATATAAGCTAACTTTATTTGGACCTACCAAGTAAGTGAAAGCACCAAAAACTATAAATAAAGAAGCCAGAAGGCTAAAAAATATCCTACGATTCATTAACAGAAATCCTTACATTTATTTTCCACTTAATAGTACATTTTTACCAAGCTCTTGCAACGCCTTTCGCAGATCCTCATTAGATATTGAGCTTGAAATTTCTTCTGAAGAGTCCAAAACTTTTAGGTCTGTTATTTCATCTTTTATGTTTTTTCTAATTACTTCACTCTTAAAACCCTCAAAAGTTCCCGTTTGGGTAATTCGAACTTTACTAATAGCTGAGTAGCCATAAACTGAATTAACTTTTTCTCGAATTTCCTGTAACATGGTCTGCAAGATAGGTGCATAAGCGCCCAAACATAAAACTGTCAAAGTAGAACCTAAACCTTGTTGGTTAGACCCAATCTTAATCGGTTTTGCAATTAAACTAATATCCTCCCCAACGATTTCCCGCCAATGAGTTAAAACTCGCGTTACGGTAAATCCTCGTTTTTCAACAACATTTTTAGTTTGATAACCAAGTAGACTCGATATAGCTTTAAACCCACTTTTACGTTTGAAAGATGTTTGGACTTTTGTTTTTAAATGTTTTTTGGGCATATCTTTATTTCTTATTTTTACAAACGGATTAGTTTATAATACAACTTATTAGCGTCATCTTATAGGGTAAAGTTTTTGAGAGTTAATGTGAGTTCATCTAAACTCCTAAGTTGGTACGATATTAACGCCCGAGAGATGCCTTGGAGAATACCACCTCACGAAAGTAAAAGTGGGAAAAAACCTGACCCATACAAAATATGGTTAAGCGAAATTATGCTACAACAAACCACTGTAGCAACAGTAAAAAGTTATTTTATCAAATTTATTACTTTATGGCCTACTGTTTTTGATTTAGCCAAAGCAAATGATAACGACGTAATGGCAGCTTGGGCAGGCTTAGGTTACTATGCCAGAGCCCGAAACCTTCTAAAATGTGCACGAATAATCGTAACTGATTTTGAGGGCGTATTTCCTACTAGTTTAAAGGAACTACAAATGTTGCCTGGTGTGGGTCCGTATACGTCTGCTGCAATTGCAGCAATCGCGTTTAACCTTTCTGAAACCGTAATGGATGGAAATGTCGAACGAGTCATGGCAAGAATATATGCTATCAAAAAACCACTTCCTAGCTCAAAACCTGAGCTATATGATGGTGCAAAAAAAATTACTCCTAAACAAAGACCTGGGGATTTCGCTCAAGCCGTGATGGATTTAGGTTCAACAGTCTGTTTGCCTAGGAACCCTAAATGTCACATATGCCCTTGGGAAACTAACTGTCTCGCAAATCAAAAAAATATTGCAGAAAAGTTACCTATAAAACTAAAAAAACCACCTAAGCCAACTCGCTATGGAATTATCTATGTGGTTAATCGTGAGGATGGTGCATGGTTATTAGAGCGGCGTGAAACAAAGGGTCTGCTCGGGGGTATGCTTGGTTGGCCCACTTCTGAATGGTCAGAAAAAGCAACTGAAGATGCGCCTATTACTACAAAATGGGTTACCAGCACTCAGTCAGTGCATCATATATTTACTCACTTTAAACTTAATTTAATTGTTAAAATTTCTTGCTGCCCAACACATGTAAAGCCAAAATCAAATAAATTCAGTTTTCAAAGTGATTTTGTTATATCTGACCTTCCAAAACTAATGCAGAAAGTTTTTTCTGTTGCACTTACAGAAATCAAAAAAAACCCCGCCTTAAAAAAAGCAGGGCAGTAATTGCAGCAATTAAATTGCTACATAGGCGATCTTTAAGGTTTAGACCATTTCCGATCTTATCTGTTGACGAAGTATATCAATAGGTATGCGCTTACCGTCTCGCTTATAACACCAATAACTCCAGCCATTACAACTCGGCGCACCCTCCATAGCAGCCCCTACCTGATGAATGGACCCTTTTATATCATTTCCAATTAAAGTCCCATCCACCCTAATTTTTGCCTTATGTCGACCATTTAAACTCCATAAATCTTCGCCAGGGTTAAGCATTCCACGCTCAACAAGCTGACCAAATGGAACTCTCGGCTCACTTCTCTTTGACAAAGTTACTTCTAAGGATGATCTATCAAATTTCCTTATGTTTTTAATCCGTTCTTTTGCCACTTTGATATATGCTGGTTCTCTTTCAATTCCAATAAAATCGCGCCCTAGTTTTTTAGCTACTGCACCAGTGGTCCCAGTTCCAAAGAAAGGATCAAGAACTACGTCATTAGGTTTTGTTGTCGCAACAATTATACGGTGTAACAAGCTTTCTGGTTTTTGAGTAGGGTGCGCTTTATCACCTTTTTCATCTTTTAATCTCTCATGCCCAGTACATATTGGTAAGACCCAGTCAGAACGCATCTGAATACCATCATTAAGTGATTTAAGAGCGTCATAATTAAAAGTATATTTACTTTCTTCAGACTTAGAAGCCCATATGAGAGTTTCATGAGCATTAGTTAATCGCATGCCACGAAAGTTTGGCATTGGGTTTGATTTTCGCCACACAACATCGTTAAGTATCCAGAAACCTTGGTTTTGTATTTCACTCCCAACGCGGAAAATATTGTGATAACTTCCCACAACCCATATTGCACCATTTGGTTTTAAAATTCTTCTGGCCGCTGATAGCCAGTTTTTAGTAAAAGTGTCGTATAACGCAAAACTAGAAAATTTATCCCAATCATTATCTACGGCATCTACTTTTGAACTATCTGGTCTATGTAGATCCCCACGAAGTTGTAAATTATAGGGTGGGTCTGCAAATATCAGATCTATCGAGTTGGCAGGAAGACTGTTCATTGCCTCGATGCAATCAGTTTCCATAATTGTGTTAAGTGGAAGAGCTTCTCGTACCACTGTTGTCATTTTTCCCATTTCTGCCTCAATTGTACGCTTATTGCGTCTCTAATTAATTTAGGGTCAAAATGATTCAAACTGGAATCTTTGTCAAAAACTATTTTTAATCAATAGGTTACAAATTATCCTTGATACAATATATTGTGTACGGGGCGAAAGGAAACCCTATGATGTGGTGTCACACCACATTTTTTTAAAGCAAAAATGTGGGCTTTTGTTGGATACCCAGCGTTTTTTTCCCACCCATATTCAGGATAGTGTTGCGCTAAATCCACCATATAATTATCTCGACTAACCTTAGCTACGATCGATGCAGCCGAAATAGACAGTGATTTACTATCTCCTTTAACCACTGCCAGTGCAGGAATCTTTAGTTTTTCAGGAACCTTGTTCCCATCAATCAAAGCATATTGCGGTTCGTCTGGTAGACCATTAATCGCCCTACACATCGCCAAATGTGAGGCATGATAAATATTTAATTTATCTATTTCTATTACAGAGGCTTCTCCAATAGAGTAGATTGATGTTTCTAGTATCTGAACAAACAACTCTTCCCTTCGTTTCTTGGATAGTTTTTTTGAATCATTTAAACCGACAGGAATATTATTTTTATCTAAAATAACCGCTGCAGCAACTACTGGTCCAGCAAGAGGCCCTCGTCCAACTTCGTCTACGCCAGCAACGGTTAAATACCCTTCCTCACTTAAGCGCCTTTCCAAAAGGTAGTCTGGTTGAGGCTTTAAGTGTTGATACTGTTCTTTTATCATATCGAGTACTCTACATATAATTTTAAAAATATCTTACAATCTAACACTCCTTTTAACACTCTTGATGACCACAGGTAAGGATCTTTTATGTTAAGTAATTTACTAAAGTCTGAAAGGTAATCCAGCTGACACAACAAGGAATTATCTTTAATTGACAATCCACTTTAGTAAAATAATATTATAAAATGGAAAATTTTTACTTTTTTGGTTACGGCTCCCTATTAAACATAAATACACATACCTATCGTTCGCATGAGCGCGCATATATAACTGGTTGGCAGCGGCGTTGGTCTCATACCATATTCAGAGACATTCCATATCTATCTGTATATCCAGTATCTGGTGGAAAAATACACGGGTTAGTGGCTTTGGTGCCAAATAACGATTGGAAAGCCTTAGATGTGCGAGAGACTGGGTACAAAAGAAAATACACGAAATGTACTGTCGGTTCAAAGTCGAACAATAACACTCAACTTTACTACGTTCCAACCACTAACCTTACCAAGAAAGATACAAATAAAGGTATACTCTTAAGTTACCTGGACTGCGTTATTCAAGGTTACTTACATCAATTTGGTGAAGAGGTGGCGGCTGAGTTCTTTACTACCACTGACGGTTGGGACATTTGCGTTACTGACGATAGATTACAACCAATATACCCAAGGAGTGTCAGTTTAACTACATCTGAAAGAGTATTTGTAGATCATCATCTGCTGAAGACACAAAAATCTCTTTAAAATATTAGAAAAGGTATAAAAATAAAGTCTAACTTAACTATCAGTCTATTTTTTGATGTACCTCTATGACATTCCCTTCTGGATCATGGAAAAATATCTGATGCCACTCTTTCGCAAATGCTGTTCCATAATCAGAATAAGGAATACCTTCTGCTTTTAGTCTACTGATAAATTTGTTTATGTCAGTAGTACGGAACGCAATATGACCTCTCTCAACTGGGTTAATTGCCTGTTTGTTTCTAAATCCAACATGCACGTCTCTCTCAGCTAGGTGCATTTCAATTTTACCTTCTGTAACAAAGTTAATTTTACCATTATAACCACTCTCAGCAGTTTTTTCTGATCTAGGAAACTTCTCAAGTGGTACTTGATCCATTCCTAAAATATTTGTGTAAAACTTATTCATTTCGTCAACATCCTTGGAAACAAAATTTATATGGTGAAATTCTAACTTCATTAAATTACTCCAATTTCCAGATTTTTTAGCTTTAAGCTATATAATATCATATTAGTAAAATATTTTTCTAATCAAAATAGATGTTTTTAATTAAGGTTCAACTTACCTGAAAAATACCTTTCTCTTGGATCAAAAACTTCTTTGGTTTTTCCAAATATCTCAATTGGACCCTCTCTAAAGCAACCTTCATGCTCTTTGTCAGAAATCTCTTCCAAAAAATCAGGAATACCAAACTCTCCACCATCTCCAAGAAACTTATCTTTACACTGAATAAAACCTTCCATTGAACCAAACCAATCAGCCATTACTATCGACGTAATAAAATAGTAATCAACCCAGTTCCGATCATCAGCCTCACTTATTACAGTCATCCAGTGCCCATCTTTATCATCTACCATAACTGTTACTTCTTCTAAGCCTAACATTCTGTTAAAATAACAGTATATAGCTTTAAAACAATTTAATTATGTATCTAATTTATTATAATATGTTAACATAAAACAACTTATAACTTGGGAGAAAATATTATGCATGCCATTCAATTTATTGTACAACCTGATGTAAACAGGCCACGCGCAGAAACATTAACCACCATGAAAAAAGTCGCAGAAATTTGGAAAAAGTCTGGGTCAAATAAAACTACAGTAGCTACAATGACTGGGGGATTATACGGTGCCATGTCGGTGGTAGCTTACTTTGATGATGTCGCACACGCGGGGATCTGTAGAAAAAAAGTTAACGAAAATCCTGAAATTAGCAAAATTCTTGATGACTCTACAGGTGAGGTTCTTTTTGAAAATAGTTATTCTGAGGTAATTACATTCGAGTAGCAGATTTTGAAGTATATTATAAAGGTGGGAAATAGACCTATTACTCAGTGTCTTAAATCCCAATGAATTGATTTTGATGTTGGTAACTTAATTGGACATCTTATTTGGATACCTTGCAGGTCTTCTAACTTTAATTAACCCCTGTGTGTTACCTATCTTACCAATCGTCATAGCCACAAGCCTTCAGGCGAGTAAACACGCACCAATTGCCTTAGCTGCAGGCATGAGCACAAGTTTTGTCCTGCTAGGTCTCACTGTTTCTGCAGTTGGACCAGCGTTGGGCTTAAGCGACGAGATAGTATCACGCTCTGCCGCTTTATTAATGGTAGCATTCGGTTTATTTTTGCTAGTTCCCTTATTGGGTAAAAAATTTACTGTAGCAACGACAGCTATATCCAAAATAGCGGATGCAGGTATTACAGCGACTGTATCACACGGGTTGGTAGGTCAATTTCTTGGTGGCGCCCTTTTAGGTGCTGTTTGGAGTCCTTGTATCGGTCCTACTCTTGGGGCCGCTATCGCACTGGCTAGCCAAGGAGTGGATCTGATTTATGCAACCCTAATTATGACCAGCTTTGCCTTAGGTGTGTCAACTTTGATCTTTATATTTTCTTTCGCCACTAAGAGTTGGCTAGAACGCAACATACGCTGGATGCGTGTTCTTTCAAAACAGTCAAAGGCAACTCTAGGGGGTACTTTTATTATTATTGGGCTTGGGATATTTTTTCAATTTAACCATACTATTGACACATGGCTTATCAACCACCTACCAACATGGCTTATCGATTTTTCTGTTATTTTATAAAGGATTAAAAATGAAAAGACGTATCTTCCTATCTACAGCTTTTGCAACTTTAGTCTTACCCCATCAGGGTTTAACTTTAGAAAAAGTTTTTTATACCCCTGGTCTCACCGAGGCTATAATCAAGGAGAATAAAGTCATTTTTTTGGATTTCTGGACTAACTGGTGTTCCACTTGTGCAGCGCAAACCCGTGTAATTAATGAACTGCGTTCATCTGATCCAAACTATGATGCAAAGATTACCTTCATCACGGTAGACTGGGATCAATACTCGAAGGCACAAATTTCCAAAGATCTCAAAATTTCTCGTCGCTCAACCCTAGTGGCTGTGACGGATGGCAAAGTGTTAGGACGTCTTGTGGCAGCTACTTCTAGAAAAGAAATTAAATCACTAATGGATGCCGCTTTGTCAGTAACAAGGAACTAAATAACTTAAGGAATTTATTTCAAAAACCTCCTTTATTAAGAACTTTGGCTTGTGTCCCAAAGGGATAATTAGGATAATAGAGGCCTTGAAAGGTTTTAATTATTCACTAGGGGATTAAAATGAAATGCAATCCAATTACTGGGTTTTTTGGAGCTGAGGTTACAGGTCTAGACTTAAGAAAAAAAATAGATACCTCTGTAAAGAAGCAACTACAAAATGCTCTTTCTGAACATTTAGTTATAGTAATTCGAGAACAATGGTTAGACGCCGACCAACAACGGGCATTAGCGAAAATATTCGGAGAACCTGCTGTTAACCCCTATGCGCCAGGGTTACCAGCATATCCAGAAATGACTCACATTATTAAAGAAGCAAAAGAACGCACAGGTGTCTTTGGTGGCGGTTGGCATACAGATTTAAGCTTTCTGGACCATCCTCCCAGAGGATCAGTCCTATGTGCAATTGAAGTCCCACCTTTTGGTGGAGATACAATGTTTTCCTCACAACATGCTGCGTGGGACACCCTTCCAGAACCATTTAAAATTATGTTAGATGGACGCAAAATTGCACATGTTGGGAAACCTTATGGGGTAAAGTGGGCACCACCAATTGAAGAACAATCAATGAAGGGTTCAACAAAACGGGGAGACCCAGAAGCAGATCGTGAGCGTTGGCATCCTGCTGTTTTAACTCACCCAGTCACAGGCAAGAAAGGGTTATATATAAATCCAACTTACGCCCTTCGTATTGAGGGAATGAGTGAAGAAATGAGCCGCCCATTCTTAGAAGAGTTATTTAGGCATACATCTCTACCAGAACACTGTTTACGTCTTCGTTGGTCTCCTGGAATGGTTGTTATCTGGGACAATTATGCGACCCAGCATTACGCGATCAACGACTATCATGGTTTTAGGCGAGAAATGCGTCGGGTAGCATTCAAAAGTGGCAGATTAGAAGAGTGGTCTAACTAAAGAATATAAACTTTAATACCTATAGTAAACTGGGGGCAGGATATCTGGATAGAACTAATAATATCATTCTTTGAGAATTCTAAATAATTAAAATCAACTAATTAGTTCTTACTAACCTAATACTGACAGAGGGGTTTTACTTATGTTATCTCATTAATTTTTTTTTTGAGTATATAGGAGCTTATCATCCTTAAAAAAACCTTCTTGGTAGATACTTCCATCTTTGTTATACTTAATTGCGGGCCCGTTTAGTTTATTTTTATCCCATTCACCGGTCCATTTCTTCCCACTTGCAAAAGTAAAAGTACCTTGGCCGTATGCTTTTCTTTTCCTGAATCCACCTACGTATTTATCTCCATTAGCGTACGTTAAAATTCCCTGACCATGCCACTTATCATTCTTAAATTCACCTACGTATTTATTCCCATTGATGTAAGTATATGTACCCTGACCATGCTTCTTACCATTTTTGAATTCACCTACGTATTTATCTCCATTAGCGAGATTACGAATTCCCTGTCCGTGCCACTTATCATTCTGCCACTCACCTACATATTTATTTCCATTGGCATTGGTATATGTGCCCTGGCAATTAGTCCAATATGCTGTTCCCTTGTAAGGACAGTTGGGAAGAGCCCAAACATTAGAAACAACTAATGTGAAGTTGGTGGATAATACGAATATAAAATATGTTAGCCGATTCATAAACTAACCTTAAAAAAAATTTTCATAAAAAGAGTAATTTCATCTCTAAAGTGTGCTTCAAGTGTTTTTATGATAAGAACTAATTTTATTTATCACGCACTTCCTACTTCAAACTAAAATTAATCTACTGTGTCCGTTTGTGTGATAATTACAAATTCAACGCTCTGGCTTAAAGGTATACTTTTTATGTCTTTTGTTTCAAACTTTATTATTAACCTGTCTTTTTAAGTACTTTACCGAATAAGTATCAAAATCATAGTCACCTACAGCTTCAAATCCATTTTTGTAATGGAAGTTTAACGAAACCTGGTTAAGTGGTAGGGTGTATACCTCACAACATATTGGCAACTTTTTTAAAGAAGAAACTTTATATAATTCTTTATATAAATCTGATCCAAGCCCTATACGACCATGGTTTTCCTTTATTGCAATTCTGTCTACATATATAAATCTATCTTCGCGATCATTAAAGAACTTATAATTTATAGACTGATGGTCTGATCTCTCCCTGAAACATATCATAAAGCCTACAACCTCATCATCACTTAGCACATACATACAAGTGTAACTCCGTTCGATTAATTTTGATAATTCAGCCTCTACGGTTAAATTTGTTAAGTAATGAGCATGATCCTGATTAAGAGAATAAATTTGTTTCAAGATATGTTTTTCAGGGGTCGAACTAATTTGTATAATTTTCATAATAGAAACCTACCTATATTCCCCAAAAGCTCAATTATAGAGTATGTCAACTGCACTCGTATATTATGTCGCGCCATCGCTTCGGTAAACCTCTAAATCGAGCCTGATTGATTATCAATCCCTCCGCAACTATGTTGCATGAATCCAGCTAACTCTAGAAAGGAGCGACTCTCGTTATCTTTTCAATGTAAGTTATGCCAGGATTACTCAACCCAAGGTTAATTATACCTCAATGTTAATTTTGAGATGAGGAAGGGTTTTAGAAACTAATAGTATAATATAAATAAACGTTACTCTTAGAATGTTTGAACCTCTTAATTAAGTATATGAAGCTATAGATTAACAAAAAAGGAATAGATTATGTCAATGTCTGGAACACCAAAAAAGAAAACTGATCAATCACTTATTGATGAGTTCCTAAATAAAGGTGGTAAAGTTATCAAAGGTAAAACTAAACCTATGAAACATGAGCTTGGCTCTAGTAATAACGTTTGGAACAACCCACTTACTAAAGATGAGAAAAAATCACTAAAAAAATAATAGTATTTCTTTTATAATATTAATTTTCGAACAATTTATCAAACAAACCTTTTTGATCTAGATCATATAGCTCAGTACAATCTCCAATATGTGCACCATTTAAGAACACTTGTGGCATAGTATGACGATTAGAGTTTTTCATCATAATTTTTTTTAATTCTAAATTACCACTAACATCAATTTCTGTAAAACTAATATTCTTACTCTTCAGCAACCGTTTAATTCTTGAGCAAAACACACACCAAGGTCTCGTATAGACTTCAACCAGATTCATTCTAAACCATTTTCTCCATCAAACTTGATCATTATAAGCACGAGATACCTTGGATTCAGTCTCTAATACACAGACTTATCTTACAACATAAAATCAAAATGTTTTAAAACAGACTCTTGAATTTCCCATGTACCTTTAAAGTTTGATTCTACTACAAAAGTATCTCCTGCTCTGACAATTCTTGCTGAAGTGCCATCATCTGGAGTTATTTTAATTACACCTTTGATGATGTGAACGAATTCATATGCAGAATAGGTTGCATGATACGTGCCGGGTGTGGCTTCCCATATGCCAGAAATCATGTTTTTTTCTTTATTGGTATGTAAAACTTGTGTTTTCATACTTGGATTACCTTCAACTACAATCCAACCATCTAGATCACTTGTATCTGCCTCTGGTTTTTCAATATCATCAAACTTAGTAAGCATCTATTTTATTCCTTGAATAATAGGTGATTTGTGCATTCTTATTTTGACGAAATAAGATTATCAAGTGATCATTTAAAAGGTGAACCCGAAAGCATTACAATCTTTGTATGATTTTTTGGATATTTTTTGAGGGTGTTTTTATATAATACAGACTATTTCTTTCACAATAACTTGGATGCAAAATTATCCATGTGTTCGGCTAATTTGATATCCAACTCTGATACGCCATTTAAATCATGGGTGGTGAGGACTACATCAACTCGAGAATAAACATTAAACCATTCTGGGTGATGATTAATTTTATCTGCAAATATTGCTATGCTTGCCATAAAAGAAAATGCTTCATTAAAGTTTTTAAACTTGTAAGTTTTAGAAATGGCATCTCTATCACTTAATATTTTCCAATTTGCATCAACTAAAGGTTTTAAATTACTTTTGTTTACTTTGCTATTCATAAATTTCCTCCAATAAAATTTCTTTCAAGATACTATCGTATTTTATAAATTAGGTTTCAGCATCAATTTGACAAAAATTTTGATATTTTTTCTGTAAAAATTTTACCTTTTTTAAAACCCCTTATACCCCAAGTTTTATAAACAGTATTTTGTTGATTACATGTTTTCATAGATAAATCTCTTATTAGATGTAAAGGTGACCCACCTCCACCTTTTCTTGAATTTCCTTCTGCAACTGTAAGGCATAAATTCGTATTATTTTTTAAACGAATGGTGTT
>CAJWHE010000053.1 GCA_913041145.1 uncultured Paracoccaceae bacterium | reverse complement strand
TAGAAGAAACCACCTGTTGGACAAGTACAAACTGCGATTGAAACTTCACAAAGAAAGGAAAACAAAAAATGGCAGAACTAGAGCAAGAACTATACGGATTAACAGCGAGACGAGACGTTGTATTTCAACTAGTATCAAACAAAAAATATCGAGCTAAGAAATTACCTTTTACATCAAATACTATTTGGAAAGGTAACCGTTACGGAACAAATATTAATAAAATCTTTGGAGATATGAATGGAGGCAAGCTCTCATTAAATCAAGCAGATCGAGAAATCACACATTTAATGAAGGAGTACTACGCAATTGGGGCACATAAATGGTTTTAAGAAAAAGAAGTGGATTAACTAAATGAACGTCTCAAACTCAATAATTAAATCATTACAAGAACCAAGTTTGCTTCTTATCGTGCCACTAATGTTTATCGCTTTGTTACTAATGTTTGGTTTTATGAAAGATTGCGCAAACCCGTATTGGTCACAAGAAACATGTTGGGATTATAATAGTTATGGTAATTATAAATAAATCAAAGCTAATAGTTGGTATGACTTAATTTCCTATTAGAAGCACCAGGTGGTAAACTGTAAGTGACTTCATTATTTAGAATTAGACCCTTTGTTTTTATAGATTAAATTAAAGTATCGGAGATCAATCTGTTTTCAGGATTGCGCCCTGACTTATAAGAGTTTTGCGCAGCATATCGATAGATAACACATCGCCATGTTCGGCCACCTGCGCTGCTGCTGCACCACTTGCCTGTCCAGTGGCAAAAGCAGTCCCCATTACTCGAATAGCGGCTCCACCGAGCCTGTCTCCATCGGCCAGTCGTCCTGCGGCAAAAAGATTGGGAGTGTTCCGGCTCATCAGGCAAGACATCGGGATCTGATAGGCGCTTCCCCCTGGTTGAATATCAAAGGAGCTGCTATAATCTTCTCTGCTGTGCCATTCGGCACCCCAGGCTCCTAAAGCAATACAATCATCGAACTTGTGTCCGTCTATTACATCAGTCCAAAGAAACATCCGTTTTGATTGCAGGTGGCGCGACTCACGGGTTCCAAACTCTGGCCCAGTTGATACTAGATAAGCCCCTTCACAGCCTGGTATCGTGCGGATCGCATCCAGATAAAGCCATGCTTGTCTCCGTCCGTCCTGTTCCGCTGCTGTCATAGAGCCAGCATCGCGTGGATCGTAATCAGCTGAAGCAAGGTAACAGACCAAATCATGCGAAAATGGCAGCCTTGTCGCCACGCTTCTATCTTTTGTCACTTGCCCTTTATCCAGCTTAAGCCGCTTAACAGCTGATACTATATCGGGCTGAGCTACGACTACACTGGCTGGAATTCCACCAAACCGGGTGCCAAGAGACCCAAGATTAACATGTTCATCGTTGCCATAACGAGTTTCAGCACCACTCTGGAAAAGCAGATCCCCATCTCCTGTGCAATCGACAAAGGCAGCTGCGTGGAATGTTTGTTGTCCTCCATGATCTGCCACTAAGACGGAAGTCACACGATTTTCTTGACGCTTTGCGCCAGTAACAAAACAACCCAGCATAACCTCTACACCAGCCTGTTGACACAGCTTGTCCAGAACCATCTTAACTGTTTCAGGATCGAACACGACATAGACCCCACGGTGACGATGTGGGCCGGTAACCGCGTTTAGTTGGGTCAATTCTGAGAGTACACGAGCACCAACACCGCCAACGATGATCTTGGGTTTATCTTCCAACGTATACATTCCGCAATAGGTGTTGACGCTGCGCATAGTTGAAGCTCCGCCAAGACAGTTATATTTTTCAATTAATAGGGTTCTAGCTCCAGCCTCGGCGCTTGCCATTGCCGCAGCAACTCCTGCACTGCCACCACCAGCGACAATCACATCATATTTTTCATGGCTCATGGTCCTAAACCTCTGTTTGGCCAGGCATTATATGTGATTTCAATCATACGCGCCACTTAAGTAAAATCTTTTCTAGTAAACCGATCATTGCACTTACCAAGACCCCCAAGACAGATAAAATAGCAACGCCAGCAAACAGCCTTTCTAGGTCATACAAGGAGCCTGCTTGAAGAATATAGGCTCCAATCCCGTATTCGGCACCGAGCATTTCTGCTGCAACCAGAAGAATAATTGCGATGGCTAAGCTGATGCGTAGTCCCGAAAGGACGCCTGGCATTGCTCCAGGTAGTACAATTTTTCGTACAATAGACATCCAGGACAGCGAGTAGCTTTGTCCCATCCTGATCAAGGTTCTGTCAACATTATCAACAGCGCCATAGGTGGCAACAACTGTGGGGGTAAAAGTGCCAAGGGCGATTAGGGCGTATTTTGACGTCTCATCAATACCAAACCAGATGACAAACAACGGTAGAAGAGCTATTTTTGGAATTGGAAAAATAGCTGCGACTAATGGGACCAGACCAGCTCTCGCCAACGAGAACAATCCGATTATAATGCCAACGCATATGCCAAATGAACAACCAATAAACGAGCCAACAACCAATCGGGACAGGGACGGTGCCAAATGCTTAAATAACAGTCCACTTTGCCAAAGTTCAATTAGGGTCCAAAACACATCAGATGGGATCGGCATGGTTAAGCTTGTTATAATTCCAGCGCGAGTTAGCACTTCAAGCATTAGTATGAGCGATATAAATACACTCAAACCAACCCAGGCAAGCGGCTTTGGGGAGTAACCACCACCCCTAAAGATTACTGTTTTAAATACTTTATTGTTACTAGTGGTGGCGTTGTTTGTATTAGACAATCAAAAGCTCCTGATCTGCGGCAATTGCCTCGTCACGCATCAACTGCCAGAGTTGCGATTGTTTTCGTTCAAGATTAATACTACTAGAATTACGGTCTGCCAGTGGTATGTCAATTTCAACAATCTCGCGAATTCGCCCTGGCCGACGAGACAATACAACAATAGAATGTCCCAATCTTACAGCTTCATTAAGATTGTGGGTGACATAAACGGATGTGAATGGAGCCCGTTCCCAAAGTGCTACCAGGTCACCCATTAGTAATTCACGGGTCTGGCTGTCCAGCGCAGACAGTGGTTCATCCATCAGCATGACTGCTGGATTGACGGCAAGAGCACGGGCAAGCGCAACTCTCTGCTTCATTCCTCCCGAAAGCTGCTTGGGAAGGGCCGTACGAAAATCTGATAGCTTGGTACGTGATAGCACGTCGGAAATAATTTCTTCGACTTGCCCTGCAGTTAGCCTATGGTCTTCCAAAACAAGTTTAATATTGCCTTCAACGGTTCGCCAGGGCAGCAGGGCGAAATCCTGAAATACATATGTCAATGCATTGAGACAACCTTTAGGAACATCCCCAACTTGAAGAATTTTTCCTTTTTGAGGCTGTTCTAATCCTCCGATCATACGCAAGAGAGTAGATTTTCCACAACCTGATGGTCCGACAATACATACAATCTTACCCTCGGGAATATCCAAGCTGACATTTTGTAATACTTCGAGATCACCATAAGAATGGCTCACATTATCTAGCTTTAAATCCATTCTTATCCTCTAGTACGCAAAAAAAAGGGTAGCGATAGTTCACCACCCTTTTAAGGCTGTTACTATTGTGAAGCGACGTATGAATCGTCAACTAGCGTTTCAAAAGTGATGGAGCTATCTACAAGTCCTTCAGACTTAAACCAAGCCAGTTGTGCTTTAATATTATCCAAATTCATCGCTGCGTTTTTATTGATCCTCATTGCGCCATTACGAATGCTAGGGGCAGCTTTTTCATAGGGACGGTCCGCATAAACATACTTGTGAATCAGTTTAATCATGTCTTCAGCTGCATCTTCACCAAGCGTTTTATCAACCAATGCGGCATTAAAATCATCGGCACCCTTAGAAAAAGCCCTCAGAAAAGCTTCCGTCTTTTCGCGTTCATTCGCTGCATTATCTGCTGATGTGAAAACAACTGTAACCTGATAATCAGGGATGTAGTCAGAAATCGCGCCTATGATGTGCACCGCACCTCCACCATTCAACGGCTTGGCAATATGTGGCACAATTGCCCAGGCATCTACCTGTGACGTCTTCATCGCACCAATAATTGCACCAACCTTTTGCAAAGGCTTGTACTTAAATGTATGTCCGTGATGCTTCGCTACTTGGGACCCAGTATAATGGAAGGAGGAACCTGTTTGAGTTAGTGCCCAAGTGGCACCGTCCAGCTTAGATGGGTCGGTCATACCCGCACTGTAAGCTTCTTTTGAAACGATTATCTGAGACCCATCAATACCTTTCTCTTCCGAAAGTGCTCCACCAATCACTTTGGTGGCGCCCTTCTGCGCTAAAGAGATCAGCCCACCTGAAATTGCGGTCACCGCATAATCAACATCTTTTGAAGCTACCGCCACAGCCATTGGCTGTGCTGCCTGAAAAAACTTAAGCTCGACATCAAGACCCTCGTCTGCAAAATAGCCACGCTCCAGGGCGACAAAGCTCGCTGCATGGCTGGTAAAACGTAAGGCACCAACATTAATCTTAATATTTTCGGCTATAACAGGTGTTGCGAACTGACTAAACAAGCTCACTCCCAGAAATGCGATGAAGTGTTTAAAAAAAATTCGTTTATTTTTATGTGTCATATTTTTTTCTCCTTTTATGTGTCATTTTTTTAGATGTTAGCAGGTCCAAACCATAAGACAAGTGCCTTAGTGTTGTTCAACCAGTGCTACCATAGCCCAATGTTTGGTGGTGCTTAGCATACCTAAATTTTTGGGAAACAAGGGTCTTAGGACGGAGGATTCCCCTTGTTGAACTACGTCTCCTGGATGATGACTATTTAGCGCAAGTAAAATATTGTTTTCGCTGACCCACTCTGGCGAACCAAGAAATGTTCCTTGCTAATTATTCTGTAGGTTTTGCTTGTAGATAAACTATTAGGTTGATTAAACCCCTGTAAGGAATTCCACATTAAGGCTTTAGGCTACTCGGGGAAGACACAGCCAAACTCCTTTTTGTGGTCTCAGTACTCACGGGAAGCTTGTCAATACCAACTCCCTTACATTTTAACATCTAGTATTTTTTTAAAAACAAACCAAATGACGTTAGGTTCCTTAAAGTCTATCATTTTCTTACAGAATTTTATTATAACTAATAGGCAATCTAGCAAGCTCTATGTACGGGTAGGAAGAGTTCTTTGGTTGCTTATTTTGAGAGTATTTTTTCTGAAGGAGCATCTACTGAGGAACCTGAGGATATATTTTCTAATGTTTTTAGTGATATTGCTGCGAGTAAAGATAGGGTGGATACAACGAAAAATCCTGGGATGCATAAAACGAAAACAATTGACTAAATCATTTTACTTAAAGGGACAGCAAATCTAATTTTGGAAACGGAAGAAGCACACTTAAAGCCTTTTGATGTATTCGTTCAGCGTGGAACAAATCATGCCTGGGTTTGCACAGGTGTTGAGCCAGCTTTATTTATTGCTGTCTTAATAGATGCTGAGATTAAATAAAACGTGTTTACAAGCCATAACTAACAGTAAACAGTGATCACAGTTGATAAATTTGAATATAATTACTAAGCGAATTGAAAACAGTATTTAACTAGGGGGTAAAATGAGAAAACTAATATTAGCAGGAATTTTAGCAACTTCGGTAATAGGGGGTAATTTAGTTTCTGCACCTTCTGCGTCTGCCGAAAATATAAATGTAACAATGGTGGCTGGCCATCCAGCTGTTTTTAGATGGGTAAAACACGCAAGTAAAACATTTATTCCAACAGTTAATGCCGCTCTGGAAGGAACTGGCGTTACTATAACGTGGAGTGAACAGTGGGGTGGGTCATTAGCTAAAGTTGGTGACGAATTAGAAGCTGTTGAAGAGGGCCTTGCGGAGGTCGGTCTGGTATCATCCTTATTTGACCCAGGGAAACTTTCAGTGCAAAATGTGACTTACTTTACACCATTCGTCTCTAGTAATGCTACCTTGGTGGGCGATTGGATGGATCAATTGCAAGAGACAAATTCTGACATGAAAGCGTCATGGCATGAAAATGGATTAGAGTATTTAGGGGGTGCTATTGGAATAGATGATTATTTATTAATGACTAAATTCCCAATTAATTCTATTAGCGATCTAGATGGTAAAAAAATTGGTGCACCTGGCCCAGCTGTTAATTGGTTGAAAGGCACTGGTGCAGTTGGCGTATCAGGAAATTTAACAACTTATTATAATGAAATTAAAACGGGCGTTTATGACGGAGTGATTGTGTTTGCGTCAGCGGCTCTTCCTGGAAAATTGCATGAAGTTGCACCGTATATCACCAAAGTAGGGTTCGGAGCGCAATATGCCGGTGGAATAGCAGCGAATAAAGATTGGTATGATAGTTTATCAGTTGAAGTTCAAAATGCTTTAAAAGAAGGGGCTAAAGCAGATCGAATAGCTTACCATAAAGATTTGGATGCTTCAGTTAGTAAGTTTTTGGGAATAATGCAGTCTCAAGGAGCGACAGTTACCGAAGTTGATCAAGCTTTTAGAGAAGAATGGGCTTCTGGGATGGAAAATGTTGCAAAAATTTGGGCTGCAAAATTGGACTCAGAAGGAAAAGCAGGTTCAGCTGTTTTGAGAACTTATATGGATACCATGAGAGCATCTGGGGCCACTCCAGTGCGGAACTGGGACAAAGAGTAAGCTTTTATGAGGGAGCTCAGAGCTCCCTCATAAAACCACTTATTTGACATAAATTAGATGCAAAATCGGCAAGAGAACATTTTACCATCATGGTTTTTATTTGTGAGAACAGTAGTGGACTCTATCACAAGTATATTAAACATCGTTGGAACGCTTCTTATTGTAAGTGTAATGGTATTGGTAAATTCAGATGTTGTTGGTCGAGGTGTTTTTAATTCACCCATTTCAGGTGTTCCTGAAATTGTGTCCATGTCCATTGTTGCTATTGTGTTTTTACAGGTAGCACAGGCTTTTCGAAAGGGACGCTTAACTAGAAGTGAGGCATTTCTAAATTTTGTTGGAAAATATAATTTTAAATTTCGCTCACTTATTGATTTAATATTTTCATTAGCTGCTATCGGCTTAATCTGGAAGTTACTGGCAGCAAGTGGTCCACTCTTCGTCAAAGCCTGGACCCGAAATACATTTGAGGGAACTGTAGGTGATTTTATAGCACCAATATGGCCAGTTAAATTAATTATATTAGTTGGTTGTACGGCACTTTTGGCACAACTTATACTTTATGCTATTAAGGCGATAATTGAATTGCTTTCAAAACAGGAATTTAGTGATGACACCGTTTGAAATTGGATTAACTTCCTTCGGTGGAATGGTATTAATGGTCTACTTAGGTTTTTGGGTTCCTTTCGCTTTAATGTGTTCTTCATTTGTGGGTGTTTGGGCTATTAAGGGCTCACCAATACTAGCCGGTAAATTATTAGCGCTTGCAGCATCGGAAACAATATCAAGTTATTTTTTTGGTGTTGTACCGCTATTTGTCTTAATGGGTTATCTTGTGTCAGTTACTGGTATGGGTTCTGATGCCTTTGATGTAGCTAATCATTTATTCCGCAGAATGAAGGGTGGGCTAGGCATTGGTACTGTTGGTGCAAATGCAATTTTTGCAGCAATTACTGGAATATCCATTGCATCTGCTGCTGTGTTTACCAGAATTGCCGTGCCAGAGATGATAAAACATGGTTACACAAAGAGGTTTTCTGTTGGGGTTGTTGCAGGTTCCTCAGTATTGGGAATGCTAATCCCACCAAGTTTACTATTAATTTTATATTGTCTTTTAACAGAGCAGTCTGTTGGTGATTTGTTTATTGCTGGGATTATTCCTGGCCTATTACTTGCCATCGTTTTTGCGACTGGAATATTTTTAATGGCAATTTTTTGGCCTAATTTTATTGGTAAAGATATTGACAGTGAAAGTGCTAAATTGGCAACAATTGCACCAAGTGAATTATTAGCAAAAGGGATGCCAATATTTATTTTAATTTCAATGGTAATAGGTGGAATTTATGGAGGTTTTTTTACTCCCATTGAAGCTGGTGCCGTTGGATGTGCTGGTGCGATATTAATAGGAGTTTTTAGAAAAAAACTAACTATTAAAGATTTTTGGCAAGTTTTAGGTGATACGGGCCTAATTACTGCAGCTATTAGTTTTTTAATTATAGCAGCTCAAATGTACTCTCGGATGCTTGCTCTATCAGGTGTACCAGCTGAATTTGGAAACTTTGTAGTAAATTTTGACATTGGATACTGGGGAGTAATACTAACATATGTAGCTCTGGTAATTTTAATGGGCACGATTTTAGACAGTTCTTCTATTATGTTAATTTTAGTTCCATTAATGTTACCTGTTTTGGTTTCTATGAATGTTGATCTAGTTTGGTTTGGTATAGTAACAATTATTGCCGTAGAAATTGGATTATTGACACCACCTCTTGGCATTTCGGTTTTTGTTATAAAGTCAGCATTGGATGATCCCTCAATTACACTTGGTGATATTTTTATCGGTGCAGCACCTTTTGCGCTTATGATGCTTTTGGTCCTTGCTCTTGTTTTGGTGTTTCCATTCTTAGCAACTATATTAATATAATAGAAAGTAATTACCATGACCCGGCGATACGTTGATTTATCAGTACCTTTAGAAGATGGAATAGTATCTGATCCAGAAATTATGCTTCCGAAAATTGAATATTTGAATCATAAGGATACGGCTGAGCAAATTTGCTCTATGTTCCCAGGGTTGTCCAAGGATCAATTGCCTAATGGTGAGGGTTGGGCTGTAGAAAAACTACAAATTGCGACCCATAATGGTACGCACCTTGATGCACCTTATCATTATCATTCAACTATGAATAATGGTGAGCGAGCAATAACGATAGATGAAGTGCCTTTGGAATGGTGCTTCAATCCGGGTGTGAAGCTAGACTTCAGAAAGTTTGAGGATGGTTATATTGTTACTGCTGGTGATATTGAGAAAGAACTGAAGCGTATTGGCCATAATTTAAAGCCACTAGATATTGTGGTGGTCAATACTAGTGCTGGAAATCACTATGGAAAACCAGACTTTCTCTTAAAGGGTTGTGGCATGGGCCGAGAGGCTACATTGTATTTAACTGAACGAGGCGTCCGTGTAACTGGTACTGATGCCTGGAGTTGGGACGCGCCATTCCCATTAACAGCCCAGAAATTTTTGGAAGAAAAAGATCCTTCAGTTATTTGGGAAGGGCATCGAGCTGGCATGGAAATTGGTTACTGCCATCTTGAAAAATTAACTAATCTTGAAGACTTGCCAGCAAATGGTTTTGAGATCTCATGTTTTCCTTTTAAAATTAAAAATGCTTCTGCTGGCTTTACTCGTGCAGTGGCAATCTTTGAGGAGTAAGAAATGCGCTTAGCAACAATAAAAATAGAGGCTGCAGAGCGGTTGGTAGCATGTGTCGATGATGAAAAGCTGATTGACTTAAGGCTTGCTGCCCAAGAAGTGGGCAGATCTCCTAATTTTTTTATAGATATGCACTCCATGATAAAAGGAGGAGATGATGCTCTTTCTTTGGCATATGAATTAATCTCTAACCCAATAAATAATTACTTGATAAATGTAAAAGAGGTTTTATTCCGTACCCCACTTATCCCGACGCAATATCGAGATTGTTTGGTTTTTGAAGAGCATTTGAAGAATGGGTTTGCAGAAGCGGAAAAGATCACGGGTCGTCGTCATGAAATCCCAGATGTTTGGTATCAACAGCCCATATACTACAAAGGAAATCGGTTGTCATTTATCGGAAACAACCAGGATGTCTTGTGGCCCAACTACGCTGAATATTTAGATATTGAATTAGAGCTGGCAATAATTATTTCCAAAGATGGAAAAAATATATCAAAAGTAGACGCACCAAACTATATTTTTGGATATTCTATTCTGAATGATGTTTCAGCCAGAGATGCTCAGATGATTGAAATGGCGGGACAGCTTGGCCCTGCGAAAGGAAAAGATTTTGATACTGGTAATATTTTAGGTCCATATATTTTAACTGCAGATGAGGTCTCTCATCCAGCTTCTCTTAATATGGAGGCAAGGGTAAATGGACAGCGGTGGGGTGGTGGTAATAGCTCAGAGATGCATCACAATTTTGCTGATATAATCTCTTTTATTTCTAAATCAGAAACGCTTTACAGTGGCGAAGTTATAGGATCTGGCACTGTTGGTACTGGATGTGGTTTGGAAATTGGCAAACGATTGGAGCCAAATGATCAGTTTGAATTGGAAATTGAAAGTATTGGTATTTTAAAAAATAAAATTATTAAGGAATTAATAGATGAGTGATCAACAAGAGTTCAAAAACATGCCAAGCAAAGCTATTGTTGAGTTTACATGTAGTGGCAAAGCTGTCGGAAAAATGCGCAATGAGTTAGAAGTAAATATGACTAAGCCCACTCAAGAGAGTTTTGTTCTAGCTACAGATGAGGGTTCGTTTCATGGGGGAGATGCTACTGCACCGCCACCATTAGCCTTGTTTGTTGGTAGTTTGACTGGCTGTATAATGACTCAGATTAGAGCTTTTTCCAAGAGAATGGGAGTGCAATTAAATGATTTGCACGTAAATACAAAAGTTCAGTGGAATTGGACAGCTATGGGTAAAATTTATGAAACAGCACCAAAGTCTTTTGAAATTGATGTCATGATTGATAGCAATAATTCAATTGATGAAGTAAAGGAACTGGTAGCCGCTGCAAAAAAAGGTTGTTTTATTGAACAAACCTTGGGCCAAAAGAATTCAATTAGTCACCGTATAAAAACAAAAACTGGTTGGGAAAATGTTTAGTGCATGATTTAGGCAACTTAGGATGAACTAAAATAATAAACTTACAGCAAAACTAATCGAACTGGTGTTATTTACTTAAGTACTGCACTTAATATACTTTATCAATTATTATACTATAGAACTGAACCTGTTCTGTTACACAACCCCAATACACAACCCCAAGGATTATTTGAGCTTTTTAGTTAAGTTTTTTGTGTGATAAATTATTGTGTTACTTACCAAAAATCCTAATCACTTTATACAAAATAAAGCCCAACATTGATCCGCTAATTATAAAGCCTTAACCAACCAAGGATTGGAAAGTTGCATCTACTATATAAGCTAATCCAATCCCAATTAGTGCCAAGGTTGTTAACCAAACGGCAATGGTAGCCAATATTTGGACTAAATTTAATAATCTATCCATCTGTGTTTCTTTACCTGTTTAATAAGTAAAGGCCGAAAGTAGTTGGGCTGACGAGATGATCAGCACTATCTGGCCTAGTTTATGTTTAATTTCGGACCCATAGATCAATCATCACTCTTTTTTATAGTTTCCTCATTTATTGAAATAGATTTTATTGGCAGTGCCAAAGTTTCCAATAACTGCATCTAAATCTCCGTCTCCATCAATATCGCCAAGAGAGATGCCATAGATATTTGCAGTGCCAAGTTTAAAGGCGCATTGATACATTACATGCTCGTTACAATGTAACTTTAGGGCTCATATTTAATAAGCTCAAGTAGAGAGTTCTTAAGCAATGGCTAGTAATTATTTTAAACCAAAAATTAGTAAAATATATGCTCCTGACTTTTAACAAGTTATAACCAGTTTGCCATATAGCTATGATCTAGTGTTAAGGTTATTACTAAGCCATGCTGGAATAGGGGGCTGGTCTTAAGTTTGGATTTTCTGTCGTTTAGGCACCGTCATCAAAAGTAGTCCTATCGTTAGTCCTAAAATGGCAAGCCAACTGACCACTCCCATTTGCTCATTGAGCAACCACACACCCAAAATTGCCCCAGTGGCTGGAACAATCGCCATCATTGCAGAGGTAGCATCTGAGCCAATAGAGCGTGATGCATGGGCAATCAGGATTAGACCAACCAAATTTGGCAACAGTCCTTGATATACGCCTTGCAATAGAATTTCAGAGTTATCTGCTACGCTTAATCCACTGGGCAATAAAAAATACCAGATCGGGAGATAGATAATAACATTCACTATTGAGCCACAAAACAGAATTTCAACTGTCTTTATTGACCATTGGCGCGCTAAAGTAACGTAGACTGCAAAAAATGCTCCACCTATAGCAAAGCAAAGATCTCCAACCCAACTTTTGGAAAGGTCTAATCCTGTGGTGTTTATCCCCAAAATTGCCGCAGCACATAATATGACTAGTGCACCACTGAGTTTATATTGCTCAAATCTAGCGGCAAAAAATATCACACCAATCATGACGGTAAATATTGGTAGCAGACCATTCATGAAGATACCTCCATGAGCGGCAGGCGCAAAGATAAATCCAGAAAATACAGTTAGAATATAAACTGGCCCCAAGAGAAAGCTCAGCGATAAGATACGAATTAAAGACAGTGTCTTCCAAGGCTTAAAGTATAATACAAATGGCAAAGAGACAATTGCGGAAATCCCGTAACGCATGGCGGTTAGGTCATAAATAGTCAACTCAGATTCAGCCCCAATCCGGCTCACAATAAGCCAGAAAGACCAGATAAAAATAATTGTAAAACAGGCTGCATATCCGGACAAAGATGAATTTAGGAATGCCCTCATTCCAAACCCTTTTGCGTTGGACATAAGAAGTTAGAAAACTCGCTTTGGTCCGAGCTTGATCGAGTTAAAAGGAGGTTTGCTAACACTGAGAATCCCGTCGGAAAACTATTCAATTTGTTCTTGTTATGACAAATATCTGACAACATCCAGCATACGGTGCACAGTAAGTAAAATACCTAAGGTTAAACAATACCATTCGTCACAGAAACAGACACTTAAAAAATAAATGTGTCATTCTTTATTACGCGTCAACCTGAGCATAGTATGTCTTTATATATTTTTGGATTTGCCACTGACATTCTGTCCCCTTTGGCATGAAAAAACAGTCATTGGCTGCCACCTGGTGCACTTTACCGTCAGTCTCAAGAATTGTGGCTTCTCCTTCCAAGACATGTACAAATTTATGAACTATAAGGGCTGACATTCCGTAATCTGCTGCGCCAGATTCCCAAACGCCAGCAGTCATATTTTTTGCATCATTGGTAAAGGCAACATGTGCGCGCTCTTT
>CAJWHE010000052.1 GCA_913041145.1 uncultured Paracoccaceae bacterium | reverse complement strand
CGCCAGCAGTCATATTTTTTGCATCATTGGTAAAGGCAACATGTGCGCGCTCTTTTGTCTGGCCAGAATCTTGCACATCACTTAATTGCGGATGCGGATCCAATACAATAACGGCCCCTTGCGCAGATTTGATATCTAGTTTTGGGACTTTTGGGTTAAGATAGGTAATAAAAAACTTCTTAAGATAACCTTCTTGCTTCCAACTCATCGGGGCGCCATTACGTAAGGCAACAGCATCCCCCTTAGATACTGGTACGGCTGCTCCTTGCGCGTCGATCATTGCAAATTTTCCCTCTAACACAGAGATAAATTCATCTCCAGGGTAGGGGCCAAACGTCTCTTGCATCGTTGTTGTGTCCCAAACACCTACAGTTAGCCCAATGGCTATATCCTCAAAAAAAATATGTGCAGTTTGTACTGGAAGTGCCGATTGAAATTCTTGGGGGTCTAAGTCTAGCTTGGTCAAACCTTCAGCGTTTGGGCCATCTGGACCAATGTGAATAAGGCGGGGTTGTTTAGACATAATAATCTCAATTTCGTTTCGGTGGAAAGTTGACATCCTGACCTTAAGCTTAATACAATTAATATTACAGCGGAAAGGTATATCTTCGGTATTATTAGTTTCACCAGTGTGTTTTTGTCAAAAAAATGGATAGCACACATCTAAAGTAATTTGAGTTTTGCAAATATTGTTAAGGGGTCAAGCTGATATTGTTATTGCTAACAGGCAATTAGTTTAAATAAGTTTTGTGGTTTGTTTGCTTGCTCAGTTACAGCTAAAGAGCTTAACTTTATCTAAAGTAAAAAAGAGGAGATTCTATATGGTTGAACACATTCAAGTTGCTAATTCGATTTACGAGAATGCATTGGTTTGGGATGCTCACGCTGGCTTTGAGCTGACCCACGAGAGGGATCTAGAAACCCTGTCGGTTTGGCGGGACGCTGGGGTGAGCTATCTTTCAGTTAATGTGGGCTATGATGTCCGTGACTGGCGGGTAACTGTTAAGAACCTTGCTCTGGCGCGACGATGGATAGATGCACAGTCTGATTTTGACCTTGTAGGCACAGTTGCTGATCTGGATCGTGCACGGGCAGCTGGGCACATGGCCATCACATTCGATATCGAGGGAATGTGTGCCTTGGATGGCTCCATCGACATGGTTCAGCTTTATCATGACCTTGGCGTTCGACAGATGGTGTTCGCTTATAACTTAAACAATGCAGCCGGTGGTGGGTGCCATGATAAAGATATTGGCTTAACAGATTTTGGCCGTGATGTGATCCGTGAAATGAACGAAGTTGGGATGTTTGTCGACTGCTCTCACGCTGGATACCGGACTACTATGGAGGCTATGGAGATTTCTCAGGTCCCTGTTATCTTCTCACATTCTAATCCTCGAGCGTTGCACGATCATGAACGTAACATTTGGGACGATCAGGCATTGGCTTGTGCTGCTAGTGGCGGTGTTGTGGGGATTAATGGGATAGGTGTGTTTCTAGGAGATGATGATATTAGTAGTGCAAACATGTCACGACATATTATGTATTATGTCCAGTTGATTGGCGCCGATCATGTGGGCATTGGCATAGACTATGAGATCAACGCTGATTCTGGCTCAGATGATGGCGTGACTGGTCTTGATATAGCTCTGAGTGAAAACCCTGATTTCTGGCCACCGGAACAGTACCCAGGTGGTGCAATAAAGTGCGCTGCGCCCTCACAATTACGCGAGATAGCTTCCAACCTGTTGGCTGAAGGCTTAAGTAAAGCAGAGGTTGTAGGTATCCTTGGCGGTAACTTCCGTAGGGTCGCCAAGCTGGTGTGGGGTTAGTCATTGAATATTAAGAGCTTTCGTACTAATGAAATTAAATTATGGCGTTGTGACTTTTAAATCAACTTTTATTTTCAAATGTTAGAACAAACTACTAATGTGGTCACTTAGCAACAAATGACAGAGTTGATTAATTAATTCTTAATTATTCAGGGAAGAACGATGACTGCTATTGTGTCTATTAAAGATCTGCGCAAAATATATTTAGGTGGCTTTGAAGCTCTCAAGGGCATTAACTTAGAAATAGAATCGGGTGAAATTCTCGCTCTTTTGGGGCCGAATGGTGCTGGAAAAACAACTTTGATTTCTATCATTTGTGGAATTGCAAATTTGACATCTGGCAAGATTACTGTCGGTGGAATGGATATAGAGAAAGAGTATCGTAAAACGCGTGGAATGATTGGTTTAGTTCCGCAAGAGATAAATTTGGAACCGTTTGAAACTGTCATTAATTCGTTACGCTTTTCGCGGGGACTATTTGGTAAACCAAAAAACGAGGCGTATCTCGATGAAGTTCTTAACACACTATCTTTGTTTGATAAAAAAAATGAACGGGTGATAACTCTCTCTGGTGGGATGAAACGGCGAGTTTTGATTGCAAAGGCTCTGGCGCATGAACCGAGGGTTTTGTTTTTGGATGAACCAACAGCTGGCGTAGACGTCGAGTTACGAAAAGATATGTGGAAGACAGTTAATAAGCTTAAAGAGCAAGGCGTTACCATTATTTTAACTACCCATTACATTGAGGAAGCCGAAGCGATTGCAGATAGGATTGGTGTGATCAATGGTGGGGAAATTTTGCTTGTGGAAGATAAAGTGGCGCTTATGGCCCGGATGGGCAAAAAGAAGATCCGTATAGACTTGGCAAGCCCTACAAAGATAATTCCAAGTAAACTCAAAAGTTACTCTTTGGATCTAGCAAAAGATGGCATGGCTCTCACCTATACGTATGATACAAAATTAGAACGCACTGGTATCACTAGTCTTTTGAATGACCTTCAAGCTGCAGGTTTACAAATGCGGGATGTTCAAACACAACAATCAAGTCTTGAGGATATTTTTGTTGGCTTAGTTCAGGAGAGCACCAAATGAATTTCCAAGCGGTAAAAGCTATCTATACTTTTGAAATGGCTAGATTTTTCAGAACTTTATTGCAATCCTTTTTATCACCTGTGTTGTCTACCTGTCTATACTTTGTGGTATTTGGCACGGCAATTGGTAGTAGAATGGAAGCTGTTGATGGTGTGGAATATGGCGCATTTATTGTGCCAGGGTTGATCATGTTATCAGTTATGACCCAGTCTATTTCAAATGCAAGCTTTGCGATTTATTTCCCAAAGTTTATTGGTACTATTTACGAACTATTATCAGCTCCAGTTAATTTCCTTGAGATTGTTGTTGGTTATGTGGGGGCTGCGATGACAAAGAGCCTCTTTATCGGATTAGTTATCTTAGGAACTGCTTTTTTGTTTGTAGATCTGGACATTCAACATCCAATTGCAATGATCTGTTTTTTACTTTTAACTTGTCTATCTTTTGCTCTTTTAGGCTTCATTATAGGTATCTGGGCTGGAAATTTTGAACAGCTTAACTTAGTACCAATGCTGGTGGTTACTCCACTAGTTTTTTTGGGTGGCTCATTTTATTCTATTTCAATGCTACCCCCAATTTGGCAAACGGTAACACTTTTCAATCCAGTAGTTTACCTAATTTCAGGTTTTCGGTGGGCCTTCTTTGGCCAAGCTGATGTGGCGATTGGGGTGAGTCTAGGCGCAATAAGTTTATTCACGCTAGTTTGTGTGATCTTGATCTGGTGGATATTTAAAACTGGCTGGCGCATCCGTAGTTAAGTTTTGTTTCTTTTGAGTAACCTTAGGTAAAAATATTGCTCATTTGATAAATGTTTAAAAAAAACTCACATAGTCCTAATTGATTTACTGTGGCCCAATTTTTACAAAATTAAGATCTATAATTATGATAAGCTAAGAATTCGTCGAATTACCCAAGATTTTAAACCATTTGAAGCCAAAGCATTACGCAGTGGCGCTACAGTCGTCTCTAAGTCAGTAATGTTAGTCTTCAATGGTTCTATTGAGGACATTGCATCATCGACATCTTCAATATTGTAACCCGCCGCCGCCAGAAGTGCAGTCTGTGGTTTCTCACCACCCCTAATGGCTTCAACTAAGTAAATAATATTTTTGGTTAATTTATCAGGTAAACCGTTTGTGTCGACAGATTGTGAAAGTGTCGCTTTAAGCAATTCAAGATTTTTATTCGTTTCAGTAACCTTGTTGCGAGACTGAGTGAGATCAGTAGTAAGTCTATCTACCGTTGTTTTGGTTATTTCTTGCGCCCGTTCACTTTCAACTAGAGCACTCGACATATCCTCCAAATAAGACTTAAGTTTATCTATTTCATCTGGCTCATAACCGGCAGCAATCATTAAAGCCCTGTGGACATCTTGCCCTGATTGCTCTGCTTCCTTAGCTTTCCTAATACGGCGCGCAAGTGCTGGAGAAACAGTTACCTTGCAATCAACCAGTTCTGCAGGAGTTACATTCATTTTATAAAACCTTTATGTTGAATTACCCGCTATTACAATAATCTGGCGGTAGGTGAGCATTTGATTACGTGCATAATTCAATAAATGCCAGCATAATTTAAATAAAATTTTATTCCAATTAAAACAAACATAGTTCAAATGAATTTAAGTATAGGTTAAGTATAGGTATTGTGCCTTAATGGGCTATCAGTGGAAAGACAGTTAGCGTTAACAAAACTTTATTGAGAAAAATGTCGGGTTTTAAATAATTTTTAATTTAATAAAAAAGGACTTTGTCGTGGCATTTAGCTAGTATTTATTTATCTATATCAATCTTGTTGACAATGCCGCGAATAATTATAATCTGAGATCACAGCCTAAAGAAGATTTTTATGTTATAACCACAATTTCAAATTAACAGTTGTAAATTATGGAATAAAAAAAATGGATGAATTTATTAAAGTTACTTTCGATATTTTATCCTTCTCTTGTATTATGGTCTTGGTGGTTTCAGGTTTAGCAATAATTGCAAGCCTGATGGGAATATTTAATTTTGCACATGGTGAATTTGTATTACTTGGCGCTTATACAGTATTTGTATTTAGGGAAACAGGACTGCCAGTATGGAGCGGTATGCTGGCTGCTCCATTTTTAGTTGGTGCGTTTGGATTACTTTTAGAGGTAACAATAATTAAGCGCTTCTATAAGGCTGCAATTGCAGCAATGCTGGCAACATATGCGATTGGATTAATTATTCGTGAAACAGTTCGAGGGCTCATTGGTGGTAAATTTTGGGCTATAGAAGCCCCTATAGAAGGTGTCTTTGAGATTGGAGAATCTAGTTTCTCTATTTGGCGTGGTATAATTATAATTTTAACAATTATCATTATGTCAGGATGTTATCTGTTTCTAACAAAAACAAATTATGGTTTAAAAATAAGGGGTGCTATGGAAAACCCATCTCTGGCTCGTGCATGTGGAATTTCAACGAACAAATTATACGCATTTACCTTTGCCTTTGGCGCTGCGCTCGCAGGACTAGCAGGTGCACTAGTTGTTCCATTATATTCATTATTTGCCGAACTTGGCCTCAGGTTTCTTGTACAAGGGTTTCTCGCGGTCATGTTAGGAGGTGCTGGTACTTTTGAGGGGCCAGTCCTTGGTAGTGCCGTAATTGGAGCCATGGTACCTGGGTTCCAATGGCTGAGAGTAGAAATACCATTTATTTCTTACTTATTAAGTCCGGTTTTCGCAGAGGTTTTTGTTTTCTTAACAGCAATTATTATCGTAAAATTCAGACCTCAGGGTTTGATTAAAAAAGGGAGGATATAATAGTTAAAAATTATTTAATTAAAATTTAATTTAACAAAAGGGGTAAAATTAATGACCGAGATTAAAAAATCAAATGTTAATGATACAAGTAGACGTTCATTTTTAAAAGGAACTAGTGCCTTAGCTGCTGCAGGTTGGATAGGTGCGCTGACAGGTGGGTTTGTATTAAAACCTGATTGGGCCCATGCTGCCGGTTCTATTAAAATGGGTATTGCTACTGATATTACGGGTGGAATAGCACCAAGTGGAAATGCTAACTGGCAGACTGCACAATTTGCGGCAAAGCAAATTAATGATGCTGGAGGAATTCTTGGACGTCCAATTGAATTAATTTTAGAAGATACAGCATCTGATCCAGGGATAGCCGTTGGTAATGTCCGCCGCTTGGTCGAAAGACATAATGTTGATGTTATTTTAGGCGGCATCACTAGTTCTATGCGTGAAGCTATTAAAAACCCAATAGTTAAACGAGGAAAGACACTTTATATTTATCCTCAATTGTACGAGGGCCAAGAGTGCACACCTCACTTATATTGTACTGGACCCACACCATACCAGCAATGTGCAGAACTGATACCCTATTTAATTGCACAGGGTAATAAACGTTTTGCTATGCCATCTGCTAATTACCGCTGGCCACAACTTCTAAATATCTGGACAAAAAGAATTATTGAAGAGCATGGTGGGGAAGTAGTTCTTGAAGAGTATTTCCCGATAGACCAAGTTGAATATTCAGCAACTGTTGGTAAAATAAAAAGTGAAAAGGTAGATCACGTGTTTCTGACTATCATTCCACCAGGATTAGGAGCCTTTACTAAGCAATTATATGAGACAGGCTTCCATAGCAATGGAGGTACTCTATCGTGTGTATACTACGATGAAAATTCTGTGAATTATGTTGCACCTAGGGAATTAGAAGGCGTCTATAGTTGTCTTGATTATTTCCATACAGTTGATGACACCTTTAGTAATAATGCTTTGGCTGGTTATAATGAGATGTGGCCAGGTTCAAACTACAAACTTACTGCAGGAACAGCTGCTACTGGTATGTATCGTGGTATAAAACTGTTTGAAGCAGGTGTTAATGCCACTAATGGTGACCTAGATAGAGAGGCTGTTTCAGCTGCAATTGACGGAGTTACTAATGTTCAGGGAATGGGTGGAGAGTTTAGTATGGTTCCAGGAACTGGCCACGCAGCTATGAATATGTACGTTGCCCAAGCTAACGGTGGCGTGTGGGATATAATCAAATCAGCAAATCAGGTTCCACCAAACGAATGTGCTTAATTATATGAAATCAATAAACGGCTATGTACTTCTTGCGTAGCCGTTTATTAAATCTAAACTTAAAATATAGTAAGGAAGACATGTCACCAATTATAAAGAAAGCTAGCTTGTTTAAAAAAATCCTTTATAGACAAGCCGGCGTTATTCCTATCGTGGAAATACTTCTTCTTATTTTACTGATCATAATTCCTTTTTTTGTGGGAGACTTCTTAACTATAATCATTACGAGGATGTTAATTCTTGCACTTCTAGCAATCAGTTTTGAATTATGTTGGGGTTACTCAGGGATAATGACCTTTGGGCAAGGCCTATTTTTTGGAATGGGTGGCTATGCAGTTGCACTTTTTGCCAATAAGGCAGACTTCGTTCAGTTATGGGGTGTCATCCCTATTGGTTTAATTGTTGGCATGTGTGCATCGTTTTTAATTGCCTGGTTATTACTATTAGGTAAACGACCACCAGAACTTATTTTCATAGCTTTGGGCACTTTGACTTTTTCTTATGCTGCTGAACGTCTGGTTGCAGGTTGGTACTGGGTCGGTGGCGGGAATGGAATGTCTATTTTTGAATATTTAAGAATAGGTTCATTTGAAGTCGAACCAGGGCGATTATTTTATTATATTGTCGCAACAATATTATTGCTTGTCTATTTAACCAGCCGGTTTCTAGTAAGATCTCAATTTGGTTTAGTTTTAGCAGGAGCTAGGCAAAATGAAAAAAGGTTGGCTTTTCTGGGGTACAAAGTTCAAAAATTTAAAGCTATAGTTTTCTGTTTTGCAGGAGCAATAGCAGGTCTGGGTGGAGGTCTCTATGCGCACCATGAAGGTTTTATAGGTCCGGGAAATGTGGGTATTGGTATTTCAACTATGGCGGTCCTTTATGCTCTTTTTGGAGGAGCTGGGTCATTGATTGGACCAATTATTGGTGTTTTGGCCATTGAAAGTATTTCCTTTACTTTATCGGACATTGACGCTGTTAGAGGATATTGGCCTATAATTCTTGGTGTTATATTACTGGTAGTGGTCACCTTTAAACAGGATGGATTGCTTGGCTTCGTGGTTACCCAGAGAGAAAGAATAGGTTCATTTGGTATTCTTAAGGCAACTGAATCTAAGCCGTCAGAAACATCTCAACATTTAAAGAATGAAAAAAATGATTCCCCTTCTTGAAGCTAAACATATTAGTAAGTATTTTGGTGTATTAAAGGCCCTAGACGGTGTCAGTATTTCGGTACAAGAAAATACGTTTCACGGTTTAATTGGACCAAATGGTTCCGGTAAAAGCACCCTCCTTAAAGTGATTGCTGGCGATCATTATCCTGACGAAGGAAATCTTACTTTCAATGGGAATGATGTTACCAATCACACACCAGAATTAAGAGCACAAAATGGATTAAATCTAAAGTTTCAAATAACTGCAATCTTCCCTGAGCTTTCGGTTTACGATAATATTTTACTATCATTACAATCCTCTGAAAGCTTCTGGAATCTTGTCTTATCTAATAGCCGTGCTTCCCTCCATGATAGGATTATGGATACACTGGAGCGTTTCAAATTGGTTGATCGAGCTGGTTCATTAGCTAGTGAATTAAGTCATGGGCTTCAGCAATGGCTAGAAATTGCAATGGCAGTAATCCGAAAGCCAAAGTTACTTCTACTAGATGAGCCAACAGGTGGGATGAGCCCTGAGGAACGTCGGGCTACCGGTGAATTGTTGTTGCCAATAAAAAAAGATTGTACCTTAATTATCGTTGAACACGATTTAGAATGGATAAAAGATATTTGTGATAATTTAACTGTTTTAGATCAAGGAAAGGTTCTCGATGATGGCACCGTAAAACACATTGAGTCTTCTCAAAAAGTCAAGGAGGTATATACAAGCCGTGTCTGATGAAAAGTCTATTTTAAAAATAGAGGGCTTAGATGCTGGCTATGGAATTAGTCAGGTTTTATTTGATATCTCTTTAAATTTCAACGCAATAGGAGCAACTGCTATATTGGGGATGAATGGTGCAGGAAAAACTACTCTTTTAAAGACTATAGTAGGAGAAATTATCCCAGATAATGGAGTTATTCAATTTGACGGTGAGAATAGCACCACAGAAAATACTGACAAAAAAATTAGGCGTGGAATGGCTTATGTCCCACAAGAAAACGCCGTATTTAATAAACTAACCGTTAAAGAAAATATAATTTTAGGTGCTAATGCAAGTAACAAAAAAGCTGATATTGATATGGTTTTAGATTTTTTTCCAAAATTAGGTGAGCGTTTAGGACAGCAGGCGGGGACACTCTCTGGAGGCGAGAGAAAAATGCTTGCCATTAGTAGAGCTCTGATAGGTAACCCAAAATTAATTATGTTAGATGAACCTACAGAGGGTGTCTGGATTGGCGTGATCGAAGAAATTGCTGAGCGTCTTGAGTTATTAGCAAAAGAAATATCAGTAATACTTGTTGAACAACACCTAGAATTAGCCCTGAAAGTATGCAGTTACACCTACGTCCTCGATAGAGGCAAGGTAGCTTTAAAGGGCCCTTCTGAAAATGTACGTAAAGATACTGAGCTGCTTAGGCTTTTAACACCCTGAGTAAAATTAATAAATTATAGATAAGGAGAAAAGAAAATGCCAGTAAGTGTACCTACCGCTGACCAAGTAATAGAACTTGCCGATGAAATGGGTTTGGATTTGACCGATGCTGATGTGGAATCTTACATTGGAATTTTTGAAGGTCAGATTAATGACTACAACATCGTTGATGCAATGCCAGACAATCTCCCCGAGGTTAAGTACCCAAGGACGCCTGGCTATCAACCTAGAGGAGAGGAAAATATATATAACGCCTGGTATGTAAAAACTGAAGTAAAGGGAGCTTCAGAGGGAAAACTTAAAGGAAGACGTGTTGTCTTGAAAGATAATATTATGCTTGCAGGCGTTCCCATGATGAATGGAGCTGCAACCTTAGAAGGATACATGCCTGATGTAGATGCAACAGTGGCAACTCGCCTTCTTGATGCGGGTGCAACGATCGTGGGAAAGTCTCACTGTGAAAGTTTCTGTATGTCAGGTGGAAGCCATACAAATGCAAAGGGAGCAGTGCATAACCCCCATAAAATGGGATATATGGCTGGAGGATCTTCTTCTGGTAGCGCCGCTCTTGTTGCCGCAGGAGAGGTAGATCTTGCAATTGGTGGAGATCAAGGTGGATCTATAAGAATGCCAGCCTCTTACTGCGGAATATATGGGATGAAACCTACTCATGGTCTGGTACCTTATACTGGAATCATGCCCATAGAAGTTTATATCGACCATACTGGGCCTATGACAAATAATGTTGAAGATAATGCATTAATGTTAGAAGTTTTAGCGGGTGAGGATGAATATGATCCAAGACAATATAATGTTAAGACACACCCTTACACTCTGGCTCTAAAGGGTAAAGAGGGCCTAAAAGGTATGAGAATTGCTGTAGTTAAAGAAGGTTATATGCAAGCAAATGCTGAAGAAGACGTTAATGTTAAGGTAAAAGCTGCGACTTCTATATTGCGATCTTTAGGAGCAACGGTAGAGGAAGTTTCAATCCCTATGCATCTTGTTGGTCCCTCATTATGGACGCCAATCGGGGTGGAAGGCTCAACTCAAACCATGATGCATGGCGATGGATATGGAGTTAGCAGATCTGATTTATATGTTACCAGTCTTATGGATTTTCATAGAAATTGGCGTACCCGTGCTAACGAATTATCAGAAACCATGAAAATTATTACTATGCTTGGAACATATATACGAAAGTATTACGGAAGCCGGTACTATGGAAAGGCGATGAACCAGACAAGATTACTTACTGCTGCTTATGACAAGGTGCTTAATGAGTATGATTTATTGGTGATGCCTACAACTGCTATAAAGTCCCAACCAATTCCGGCGCCTGATGCAAGTAGAGAGGAAATTGTTCAAAGAGCTTTTGAAATGCTTGCAAACACGTCTCCGTTTGATATCACCCACCATCCAGCAATGTCTATTCCTTGCGGTATGTCAGAAGGCCTACCAGTGGGCTTGCAACTTGTTGGAAAGCATTTTGATGAAGCAACAATTTATCGTGCTGCGCATGGGTTTCAAGAAGGGGTTGATTGGAAAAGTATTTAATAACTAAAATCACAATTATTTTTAAAATAATTAAAGCAGGCAATTTTGTTAAAAAAGCTCATATGGGAAGCAAACCCTCCCATATAAGCTTTTTAATAACTTAATCTTAAAAACCAACTAGCATATCCTTATATTACAGTAACGTCCAAAGTGGCCTATCCATAATTATTTAATATAACTATATAGCTTTACATCATAATATAGCCATATAAGATATATAATTATCATTTTAATCCTTTGAGAGCTGGCATGACTAACGATAAAATTGTTCGAAAGATTGCGGTTATATTTGTTACAGACGTTGTTAGTTTTAGCAAACTCATGGAAAAAAACGAAGATGCTACACTGAAAAGTTTACGCATCTGCCGCGGTATTTTGGATAAACTTCTTAAGAAGCACGATGGCCGTATTTTTAATACAGCGGGAGACTCAGTTTTAGTCGAATTCCAAAGTGCAGTAGCAGCACTAATTTGTGCAACCGAATTTCAGAAACTGATTAAGCAGCGCAATCTATCAGTTTCTGAGGAGTTTCAGATGCGCTTTCGCATTGGATTAAATGTGGGAGATGTCATCGTAGAAGAGACGAACCTATATGGCGAAGGGGTCAATAACGCTGCGAGGCTTGAAGCGCTCAGTCAACCCGGTGGTGTTTCTTTGTCTAAAACAGTTTATGATTTTGTCAGTAAAAAGGTTGAATTAACTTTTACTGATCTAGGTACTCAGAAAGTAAAAAACACCATCTTACATGCATATGATGTCATTATCGAAGGCTTGGAGAAGAGGATTTTAGAGGCGCCAAGTGAGCCAGTTGAGGTGACTGAAAGCAACCCACCAACGATTGCAGTTATGCCTTTTAAAAACCTAAGTAATGATGAAGAGCAAGAATACTTTGCCGACGGTGTTACAGAGGATATTATTGCTAACCTCTCATCTTGGAAATCATTTCCGGTGATCTCGAGAATTTCCACCTTCAGTTTCAAAGGCCAAGATATTAATTCTTCAGAAATAGCCCAACAGTTGGGAGCTGATTACATTGTCGAAGGCAGTATTCGTAAAGGCGGAAACAAGGTAAGGATCACGGTTAATTTAGTTGATGCTAAAGATGACCAACAAGTTTGGTCTAAACGCTGGGATCGCGCATTGGATGATATTTTTGAGGTGCAGGATGAGGTTTCACAAGAAGTTGCTACACTGATTTTTCCTGCCCTTAAGAATAAGGAGCAAGATCGTATAAAGACCAAACCTCCAGCGTCTTTTTCTGCGTGGGACAATTACCTAAAAGCACTCGCAATTTTTAATAAGACATGGGCAGGTACTGATAGAAAAAATGACGTTGAAAATCGAACATTCATGAAACTTTGTGATAATGCAATAGCCAAAGACCCTTATATGTGTGATGCCTATGTGTTGAAGGCCCGACGTATATATGGAAACCTATATGAACTGGCGTACCAGGATCAACGCCAAGAAAATGAACTGTTGTTTCATGATCTTGCCTTTAAAGCTTATTCTCTGGACGCCAATAATCCTGAAGCAGTCATGATGTATAGCAGGTCTTTCAATATAAAAAAGGATTACCCGCAGCGATTAAAATATGCGAAACTAGCATTGGATTTGAACCCAAGCCTTGCGGAATCCAATATGGATTATGGCCAAGCTCTATGTAACGACAAGCACTTTGAAGAAGCAGAGGTTTGCATCGAAAGGGCGATACAAATGAATCCAATTGGCCAACGAGCTTATGACTATTTTCTGCCCCTTTTGTATATGGCAATGGCGAACTCTAACAAGAGCCTAGAGTGGTGCAATTTATTGTATGATCGAGGTTTACATAGTCGCTATAATGGGTGGAGGGCGGCGATCTATGTTCATCTTGGCGATGTTGAAACTGCGAAAACATATTTGACGAAATTCCGTGAGCAGCGTTCAGAAATAACAACCCTAGAAGATTATAAAAAAGTCGCACCAACCATGTGCCTAGACTATCTGATGGAAGGCCTAGCTCCTATTTGGGAAATTTAAAAAGGCAATTATACAAAACCTAACAAAGTTATAACAATTTAATGGCCTGATACCTGGCAATAATTATTTACCTTCAATCTCAGTTCTTCGAGCAGCATAGGCACAGTTTTCACAATACGGATTAACTGAAGGTAACTCACGCTGGTTCATTAAATTATACATCCTATCTACTTCTAATTTTATCCAATCAGTTTTAGTATCATAGGGGATCAGCGTCTCTGAAAATTCCATTTTGCCAAAGAAACCATCAGCCTCTTTATTTCCATTACACACGAGAAAATAACCTGTTTGTGCTACCATAAAACCCATTTCTTTTAATAAGTAGGCGTAGAAATCTAGTTGCCTCTTGTAACCCTCATGATAAATTGAAGACAAATAGCTCCAAGGTTCAACTGGCCTTTTGTTTGATTGAGACTTGTAATCGACAACGATTAGTTCCTCTGTGTTTGTATTGAACCAAATATCATCAACACCACCCGTTAGAATTATGTTGGTGTCTCTATGACGGTCCATGAGGCCAGCTCTTAAACTGTCTCGCCATTTGTCCAAATCAGGGTGATCTAGAGGTATAATGTGTTCTAACCCATAATCCTTAAACAATCTGTGCGGTATTTTGTTTTCACGGCAAATATCAAATTCTTTTTTCAGCAACACATCCGTTGCCGCATTTAAAGACCAACCTGGCAACGATGGGGTTACAACTCCCTTGACACGATCCAAGTAAAAGCATCTCTCGCAAGTTA
>CAJWHE010000051.1 GCA_913041145.1 uncultured Paracoccaceae bacterium | reverse complement strand
TGGCCCGTAATATAGCTAGAATCAGACGAAAGAAGAAAGGCAACCACTCCCGCGATCTCTTCTGGTAACCCAAACCTTCCGAGTGGAATACTGTCAAGTAGCTCGTCACCTCGACTTTCAATAATCTTAGCTGGCATAGCGGTATCAATAATGCCAGGCGCTAAGGCATTTACAAGTATACCTTTCTTACCAAACCGCCGTGAGAGAGCCCTTGTTAAACCTACAAGTGCCCCTTTTGCCATGGAATAAGAAATATGATCGGGTGAACCTCTATTAAAGGCGAGAGACGAGATGAAAACTATCCTGCCACCCTTCCCTAATCTAGATTCCATTATATTTGCTAAGTCAAAAGCATTGGTAGCATTGTTTTGAATTGCACGGTTATAAACTTCTTTACTATCTTTATTTAACTCATGAGGCTCAAAAACACCTGCCAAGTGGACCAGAGCTTTTAAGTTTGACAATCTCTCAGGGATAGCCCGATCACACTCTTCTCGACTGTTGAGGTTACTTTCAGTAAAGCTGGTTGAGCAGGAAGTCTTACTTGCCAGCACACTAAGCTTTTTCTCATTTTGATCTATTAAATGAAGATCATAACCACATTTCGCTAATTTTTGAACTACGGCTATCCCTATACCACCTGTAGCACCCGTTATAATTACCGTAGGTTTCTGCATTAAAAGACCCTTCTGATTTCAGCTGGATATTATAAAAAATATTATTTTATTGTATTATGTATTAAATTGATCCAATTTTTGAAACAAATTTTGTTAATTAACTCTTTTCCATAACCAGCTGTTTTCATTGTATTAACTAAATTTGGAAGCCCTGCACAATCCCCTATACTCTCTGGAATTTGAGCCCCATCGAAGTCTGACCCCAAAGCAACTCCGTCTTCACCCAACCTTTCTATCAGTTTGTCTAAGTGAGCAATCATTTGACTTAACGGGGTATTAGCATTCTTTTTTCCGTCTGATCTTAAAAAACCTGTCGCAAAGTTAAGCCCGACCACACCCCCACTCTCTGCTATGGCGTCCAGTTGGTTATCTGTTAAATTTCTTGGTGAAGGTGTAATACTATGAGAATTCGAATGTGTCGCTACTAATGGTTTTGATGTAATTTTTGCTACGTCCCAAAAGCCTGCCTCATTCAGATGAGACAAGTCCAATATAATCCCTTTAGAGTTACATGCCTTAACTAACTCCTTTCCAGGTCCTTTGAGGCCCGGACCTATATCTGGAGACCCTGGAAAATTAAAAGGTACACCATGTGCAAATACATTCGATCTAGACCAGACAGGACCAATGGATCTCAAACCTTTACCGTACAGTAAATCTAATTGATTTAAGTCTTTATCAATACACTCAGCCCCTTCTATATGAATTAACATTTTAAGTTTTTCGTGTGTGTCTCTCGTGAAGTTATCTTGATCCAAGTCAGATTTATTTAGAATTAACTCTACTTTACCATCTGATCCTGTAATAATTTTATTAATGATATCAATCATTTCTATAGTAACTCTTAATGCATAACCCTGTTCTATTTCTTTTGAATCTATAAATCCATCGCTCCTTTTTGAATTACCCATGTTGGGATCTGGAACAAACATTGCAAAGAAACCACCACTAAGGCCGCCCTTTTGTGATCTAGTTAGGTCTATATGGCCCTCATTACCAATTCCCATAGCGGTATTCATTTTAGTATTTATTCGTGACTGACCACCCTCAAGAAATAGTTTCGCTTCATAATCTTGTTCAATCCACAGCCTTAAAAGAAGATCATTATGTCCATCAAAAATATGTTGCATATAGTTTAAACCTTTTAACCAAAGTGTTGTTGAGAAATTAACTCTATCGTTTTAATAGGTTAACTATTAAGGTTAAAAAGTGGATTAACAATCCCAAATAAACAATCGTAATGATGCTTTTAGGATAATATATGAAAATAGATAAGATTGAAGATGTTACAAAAGAGAACATGATAGCTCGTGCTTCTGATTTATCTAAATTTGTTCGTAGGACACCAACTATTAAGTTATCGTCAGAAAGGTTGAAAACTTATTTGTCTGGTGCTGAAATTTATCTAAAACTTGAATGCATGCAACATACAGGTACGTTTAAAGCTCGAGGAGCAATTTCCGTTGCATTGCAAATACCCACTAATGAAGTGAAATTTGGTGTTACAGCAGCAAGTGCGGGAAACCACGCTATAGCTTCATCCTGGGCCGCTAGACAGATCGGTACGACAGCAAAGGTTGTCATGGCATCAACAGCTAACCCTTACCGAGTTGAGTTAGCTAAGCGTTATGGTGGAGAAATAATTCTTAAAGAGCCTGGAAAGGCTTTATTTGTTGAAGCGGAAAGGCTTGTAAAAGAAGAGAAACGTACATTTATTCATCCTTTTGAGGGAATCCATACCACTCTGGGTGCTTCAGGAGTCGGCTTGGAGCTTATGAACGATATTAAAAATCTTGATGCAGTCGTAGTTTCAGTTGGTGGAGGTGGATTAATGAGTGGTGTGTCTGCAGCGGTTAAGGCTGTTAACCCATTATGTAAGGTTTACGGAGTAGAACCTATAGGCGCCGCGTCTATGAGTGAAAGTATGAAGAATGGTAAGCCAGTAACTTTAACAAATACAAACACTATTGCAGACAGCCTATCTCCTCCAATGGCATTACCGTTTGGTTTAGAGGTCTGTACAAAAAATGTTGATAAGATTGTTTTAGTTTCTGATGATGAAATCTGTTCAGGGATGACAATGTTAATGGAAGAAGGGAAGTTAGCAGTTGAACCTGCCGCAGGAGCCGCTATGGCCGGTGTTCTTTTTTGCCTTAAAAAACAGCTTTTGGGAAAAAAAATAGGATTGGTGGTTTGCGGAAGTAATATTGATGCTAAGACGTACAGCGAGTTCAATATGAGAGGCCTAGCACACTTAATAAAAAAAAATCTGTAAATAAATATAAATTTGGTTGTAACATCTAAGTGGAGAAAACTTTGACTACTTACGCTATTAATGGATTTGGCAGGATCGGCAAATTAACACTTAGAGTTCTGTTGAGTAAAAATGCAAATGTTGCCTTTATAAATGACCCTCAATGTACTCCAGAAATAATAGCACACCAGCTCGAATTTGATAGTGTACATGGAAGATTTGATCAAAATATTAGATATAATAAGTCATCAATTTTGATAAATGACAAAGAAATTTATATATACAACAAAAGAAATATTAAAGAATTACCGAAACGAATGGCTAATATTGTAATTGACTGTACTGGAAAATTCAAAAGTAAAAATCAATTTGAATTATATGCTGACTTAGGATTTAACAAAGCAATTATCTCTGCAGCAGTGCCTGATGAAGTTGGAATAAATATCGTATATGGGGTAAATCAGAATATTTATAAGCCTGATCTCCATAATGTTCTCTCTGCTTCCAGTTGCACCACCAATTGTCTTGCTCCAATTATTAAAGCTCTTCATGAGGATGTTGGGATCAAGCATGGTTCGTATACAACAATACATAATGTTACAAATACTCAAACAATAGTTGACCGGCCATCCAAAGACTTGCGACGATCCCGATCAGCTTTAACAAACCTAATCCCATCAACAACTAACTCTGCTAAGGCAATTACTCAAATTTACCCAGAACTATCAAATAAATTAACTGGTCATGCGGTAAGGGTCCCTATTCTTAATTCATCGTTAGTGGACTGCTGTTTTGAAATGGTTCGCCCAACCTCTATTGAAGAGATAAATAACACTTTAAAAAGTTATGCAGACAATCAACTGAATGGTATTTTAGGGTTTGAAGTTAAATCATTAGTCTCAAGTGACTACATTGGCGATAGCCGAAGTTCGATAATCGACGCTGTTTCAACTCTTGTAATTAATGAAACACAGGTAAAAATATACGCCTGGTATGACAATGAGTTTGGTTACTCTAATAGGTTGGTTGATGTGGCCGAATTGGCTGGAAAACAACTTTGAATTTGGCTGACAATAAGAAGGTGTATAGCTACGTAACCCTCGTTTACTGGGTTTTTATGTTCACAGATGGCGCTCTACGAATGTTAGTTCTCTTACATTTCCATTTGATAGGTCTTGGAGCAATTCAAATTGCATATTTATTCGCGCTATATGAATTAGCGGGGGTTATGACTAACTTAACGGCTGGATGGATTGGTAATAAATTTGGATTAGCATCGATTATGTATACTGGGTTAGTTATACAAATTGCGGCTATTTATCTATTAAGTAAATTTGGTGAGGTAAGAAGTGAAGTACTCTACTTAATTCAAATAATGATCTTACAGGGAGCTTCAGGTATTGCAAAAGACTTAGTTAAGGTAAGTGCTAAAAGTTCAATTAAATTACTTTCCACTAATGAACCTGCTAAACTATTTCAATGGGTTAGCTACTTAACAGGCTCAAAGAACGCAGTAAAAGGGTTTGGGTTCTTTTTTGGCGCATCATCATTAGGTTTTTTTACTTTTGAAGTTGTGCTATTTATTCTAGCTATTTTATTGACACTAACGCTACTTTTAACATTCAAACCAGTTTTTTCCTCGTTAACAAAAGGAAAAAGAAATAAAAAATTTAGTGAAATATTCTCGAGAAATAAAAGTATTAATATATTAAGTTTAGCCAGGGTATTTTTATTTGGTGCAAGAGATACCTGGTTTGTTGTTGCCGTTCCACTATACTTTTATTCAGTTGGGGTAAAAAACTTATTCAATAACGACCAATCTAGTTTTTTATTTGTTGGTGGGTTTATGGCACTTTGGGTAATTTTTTATGGTGTTTCTCAAACTATTTCACCATTGATATTTCAAAAATTCTTAAATGATGCAAACTATATCAAGAAAGCTGCATTTAAATGGAGTATGTTCGCCTTCCCAATACCTTTGATATTGTCATGTGTCCTTTTTTTTAACCTAAATGCTAGCTTCTGGTTGATAATTTGGATAATTTTAGGACTTTTTTGTTTTGGGTTTATTTTTGCAATAAACTCTGCCCTGCATTCGTACTTAATTCTTTCACTAAGTTCTAATGAAGAAGCATCCCTGGATGTTGGATTTTATTATATGTCAAATGCTATTGGAAGGTTGATGGGAACACTCTTGTCTGGAATACTTTATCAATTGGGAGGAGTTCCATTGTGCTTATTAATAACTTCTTTAATGCTTGTTGGTAGTTCTCTGACAGTTAGGAAACTCACTACAGCATAAGTATTTATGGTAATTTTTGTCTTTTAAGTTAGTAAACTCCTTAAGTACGGATAATCCCATCTCCTGAAACAATGTACTTAAAACTGGTAAGTTGTTCTACCCCTACAGGACCTCTTGCGTGCATTTTCCCAGTAGAAATGCCAATTTCAGCACCCATCCCAAATTCACCGCCATCTGCAAATTGGGTTGATACGTTATGCATTACTATGGCACTATCAAGTCCGTTAAGAAAAATTTGAGCAGATTTTTTATCTTCCGTTACGATACAATCAGTATGATTTGATCCAAAAGTTTTAATATGATTCATTGCCTGATCAATCCCGTCGACTACAAGAGCAGAAATTTCCATATCAAGGTACTCTTTCCCCCAGTGCTCATCTCTAGCCAAATCCGTTCCTTTTAAAGATGATAGAAACCTGTCAGCATTAACTTTTACACCCTTTTCTATCAACAATCTAAGTACATCTTTACCTATTGTCGAAGCTACATCACGATGAATAATAAGACACTCAACTGCTCCGCAAATACCGGTACGACGTGTTTTTGAATTTAAAACTACTTTAAGGGCTTTTTCTAAACTCGCACCCTTATCAATGTAGATATGTACAATTCCTTCAAGGTGAGCAAATACAGGTACTCTTGCCTGCTCTTGAACTACTTTGACCAAGCTTTTTCCGCCGCGTGGGACGATTACATCTATGTAATCTATCATGCTCAGCATTTCTGATACAGCATCCCTCGAGGTTGTTGGAACTAACTGGATTGCCTCAGCCGGAAAGCCAACAGACTGAAGACCATCCACAAGGCAGCCATGAATTGCCATTGAGGAGTAAGAGCTTTCTGACCCCCCTCTTAAGATAACAGCATTCCCGGACTTAAAGCATAGACCTCCAGCATCTGCTGTCACGTTTGGCCTACTCTCATAAATGACTCCTATAACTCCTAAAGGTGTCCGAACTCTTTTTATATTTAGTCCGCTAGGTTGGCTCCATTCACTAATGACCTGACCAATTGGGTCTGTTAATGCTGCAATTGACTTAAGTGCTGTAGAAATTCCGTCTACCCGCTCACTATCTAATAAAAGTCTATCAATCATTGCTCCTGATAGCCCACTAGTCTTTGCTTTTTTTATATCCTTACTGTTTTCATCTAAGATTTTTGTCTTGTTATCAGATATACTTTCAGATGCCCTTACTAGAGCCTGCCGTTTCTCCATAGGATCAGTACTGGCGAGAACTTCAGCAGCAGCTTTAGCTTTCCTACCAATTTCATTCATTAAAATCTTAATGTTAGGTGAATTCATCTTATCAAACCCTAATATAGTTTTAGATTGTAAACTTACAGTGCCATGTCATCGCGGTGAATTAACGCCTTTCGGCTAGGGTAGCCTAATATTTTCTCAACCTCAACTAATCGAGAGCCAATTAACTTTCTTGCTTCTATGGCTGTGTATCTAACGATGCCTATACCAATATTTAAACCTTCCGAGTTGCTTATGTCCACAGGATCACCGCGATGAAAATTTCCAGATACGCTAAGCACACCAGCAGGAAGTAAGGACTTACCAATTTTAAGTGCTTCCTCTGCACCCGGATCAATTATAATATTCCCACATGCTTTCATGGTTTTTATCCAAGACTTTCTTGCTTGTTGTGGGTTATCTTTTGCCTTGAACCAAGTACTAATAGACCCATTATTTAACATCTCAAGTGGATTAAATATTGACCCTCTGGTTATAACTAGGGATGCACCCCCTGATGTTGCCATCTTTGCAGCTATAATTTTTGTCTTCATTCCGCCTTTTGCTATAACATTTCTAGCTTCCCCGGCCATAGCTTCGATTTCTGAGGTAATTTCAGTAACTTCTGGGATAAATTTTGCAGCCATATCGATCGATGGGTCCGCACTGTAAAGGCCATCTACATCACTAAGTAAAACTACTAAGTCTGCTCCAACGGTGACTGCCACCTGTGCTGCTAACCTATCATTATCTCCATACCTGATCTCTTCGGTCGCCACTGTATCATTTTCATTAACAATAGGTATAACATTCATCGAAAGGAGTTGGTTTAGCGTAGCTCTTGAGTTTAAATATCGTTTTCTACTGCGTATATCTTCAAGAGTGACTAGCACCTGTGCAGCCGTAATTTTATGAGTAGCTAGGACATCTTCATAGGCTCTTGCTAATTGAATTTGGCCAACAGCAGCCGCCGCTTGAGACTCCTCTAATGCTAATGATTTTGATGTAAGTTTAAGAGCTTCTCTTCCAAGTGCGATTGAGCCAGATGATACTACAATTATATCATGTTTTCTTCTTTTTAAATTAACAATGTCGCTGGCAAGCGCATTAAGCCAGTCTATATTAAGTTTACCAGTTTTATCATTCACAAGTAGTGAAGATCCAATCTTTATAACAATGCGTTTATAATTCTTTAGGGTCGCCATGGCTTGTCTTCCACCTTAAGGACTTCTGGTTTGTTAGCCTTATCTATTACTTTTCGAAGCTCTCTCAATATCTCAGTAACACCAGCTGAGCTAACACCAGACATTTCATAAACTTTACTATTAGCTACAGTTTTAAGTTCAGTAAGCTTTTTCTTTCTTTGACTCTCAGTTAGTGCATCAATCTTATTCAGAGCCACTATTTTTGGTTTATATGCAAGATCGCCTCCATATTTTTCTAACTCAGTAATTATAGTGCTATACTCTTTTGTTATAGACTTAGAGGTACCATCAACTAGGTGGAGAAGGACTGCGCACCTTTCGACATGTCCTAGAAACCGATCCCCTATTCCTTTCCCTTCAGAAGCGCCTTGGATTAAACCTGGAATGTCCGCAACAACAAATTCTGTTCTATCAATCGCGACAACTCCCAGATTTGGGTGCAATGTCGTAAAAGGATAGTCAGCAATTTTTGGTCTCGCGTTAGAGCACGCTGCAAGAAAAGTAGATTTTCCAGCATTTGGTATGCCTAACAAACCAACATCAGCAATTAGTTTTAACTTAAGCCAAACTGTTCGCTCTATTCCCGCTTGACCCGGATTTGCACGTCTTGGGGCACGGTTAAGGGACGTCTTGAAGTGCAGATTGCCAAACCCACCATTGCCTCCAGTGCCTAGCTTAAATTTTTGTCCTAAGGTCGCCATGTCTACTAAGACAGTTTCCTCATCTTCATCGAGGATCTCTGTTCCCACAGGAACCTTAAGAATAATATGATCACCATCTTTCCCAGACCGTTGTTTTCCCATACCATTCTGACCACTTTTTGCGAAGAAATGCTGTTGATATCGATAATCAATTAATGTGTTAAGCCCATCAACAGCTTCAATTATAACGTCTCCACCTCGTCCACCGTTTCCACCGTCTGGTCCACCGTATTCAATGTGCTTTTCTCTTCGAAAGCTTACAGAACCACTGCCACCAGAGCCAGATCGAATATAAACTTTTGCTAGATCAAGAAACTTCACTTTAATACCCTATGCTATTTGATAAAACACATTAATCTAATTTTTTAATATAAGTCCAAGTTGCAACCATCGCAGATCTCGCCACAGAAAGGCTTTCTGCCTCTCCAATATATTCAAACCCAGCATTTGTTAACACTCTAGAGGAAGCTGGATTGTCTTGAAAAACTGAGCCAAATATAGTTTTACAGTTCTGAGGGTTAACTTCAATAAAAGCTTTAACAGCCTCAGTTGCAACGCCCGTATTCCAGATAGCAGGGATTACCCAATAAGCAATTTCAGATTGTGACCTATCTAATCTATTTAAGCTTACAACCCCTATTAAGTTCGTGCTTCCAGACTCTTCAACTTCAATCCCCCACGCGTCTAAAGAGGTTTCGTCAGACATAGATTTTTCTATAAAATCCTTTACGAAGTCAGGAGTTAACGGGTGTGGAATAGTTCCAGACGATCTCGCAAGTCGTATATCTCTTACATACATTTCGACTTTTATTATATCTTTTAAATTTAGGGGCCTGATCTTAAACCGTTTTGTCTCTAAAACGGTTTTTTCTGGTAAAGCTATATCAGAAGTCATAGCTCACCTACCACAAGAACACTTAGAACACTTAGTAAGGTAATAGCGCCGAGGGTCCACATTAGATACCTCTCTAACCAGGTACCAGCAAAGTACTGGGCTATTTTTTCACCACCCATCGTCCATAATGGATGAAAAATTAACTGTATAATCAATATAATAGCTGCCATTATTAATGTCGTTTGGAATACTGGCGAGTTCTCGTAGGTGAAGGCGGTAAAACTTGTAGTTATTAGGGCCCAAGCTTTTGGGTTAAATGGGTGAACCAAAAGTCCAGCTATAAAACCAGGAACTTTATCTATATCCTTTTTTACCTGAAAACGCATATTTGCAACACGCCAGGCTAACCATATCATATAGCCAGCGGATACCCATTTTAGGAGTGAAAATACTAAAGGAGCGCCTGATGCGGCCTCCAGTAAACCGAACCCAATCGGCCAGATAATAATTTGCTTACCCATGCAAACACCAAAAACAAAAGGTAATGAAGACTTAAATCCGAATTTAGCTCCAGCGGCCATCAGTACCATATTTGCTGGACCTGGAGTGCCAATTACACTCACGGCAAAAAAAACAAAACTAGCTAACGCTATACTCATCATTTAAAACCTTAAAATAAAAAAGGACCGACTTAAAAAGTCGATCCCTTAAAAATACTTTCTTTAGGTACGACTACTCTGCTGCTTCAGCTTTCGGAAGAACTGATATGAATGTACGACCTTTTAGACCCTTATGAAATTTTACGGCCCCATCAACTTTGGCAAAAATAGTATGATCTTTTCCCAGACCTACGCCTTCGCCAGGCCACCATCGTGTACCACGCTGCCGACATATAATATTGCCTGGAATAACTACCTCACCACCGAATTTTTTAACTCCAAGACGTCTTCCAGCCGAGTCTCGGCCGTTACGTGATGAACCTCCAGCTTTTTTATGAGCCATTGTTACTCTCCTTGGTTACCTTCTTAGTTGTTTTACTAGCAGGTTTAGATGCTGGTTTCTTTTCTGAAGTACTTACTTTTTTTACTTCAGTTGGTTTTTTTGCTTTTGCTACACTAGGTTTTTTAACCGCTTCTACTGTTTTAGCCGCAGGAGCTTTCTTAGCTTTAGGAGCTATTTTTGGTTTCGAATCTGGTGTAGCAGTTTGTATAGCTTTAGTAGGTTTCTCAGCTTTTACTGGGCTAGAGTCCTTTTCAATAATTAAACCTGCTCCACTTAAAGCTTCCTTAACTCCAGACTTTTTTGCCCCTTTGGCAAGAATATCAGTAATTCGTAATAGCGTTAACTGTTGCCTATGACCCTTTGTTCTTTTTGAGGAGTGCTTTCTACGTCGTTTAACAAAGTTTATAGTTTTAACACCCTTTATCTGCTCAATAACTTCAGCTTGAACGCCAGCATCAGCTACAAGTGGACTACCTACAACCGTCTTAGGGCCACCAACTAATAGAATTTCGTTAAATTGTATTTTTTCACCAGCTTGGGCGTCGAGTTTTTCAACTCTTAGAACATCTCCTGACGAAACCTTATATTGTTTTCCGCCAGTCTTTAAAACTGCAAACATTTTGTTTATCCTGTTATAGCCGCGCCCTACGGTCCCATGTTAGTGTTAACGGTACTTGGAAGTACCACCTCGGACAGCGCGTTCCGGATTGGAACGATAATTAAAAAAATAGTAATATTAATACTATATACGCGGCTTATTCTAGTTTTTTCCACACAAGTCAACTGAGAAAAACATTTCTGTAATAGATATTTTTAGTTACACGTCCTTAGTTGGCAAATCTTTATGCACCGCCCTGCCCACTTAAGATTGCAAATGCTTGGCCAAGTTTATAACTTTGATTTTCAAAGGCTTTATCTAATATATGATTTATAGAGTTATTTAGATGTTTACTGGGTTTGGACTTGGAGAACTCTAAAAAAATATTTAACTCGTTTTGACTCAAATCATTATAAGTGTATGCTGTAAAACCCATCACCCACTCCGTCATTCTCTTACGGGTCTCACTTTCATTTGTCCAAATTTTTGATATAATTTCTGCTTCTAATAATCCCTGTTTGTCACTCGGTAAACTTAATGAATAGCCCTGATAAAACGCGAGATTTGAATTCATTGAACTAGAAATATTATCTTCTATATAATTATTTTCCTCAATGATTTTCTTATACACACTTAAGCGGTTTGGTTTGAAATATTTCAACTGATTCAAAATCTTTTTTGCTTGCGCCTTTCCGTCTTTATTTTTAAGAGCTCTCCTGGTGGCTAATTCATTTTTAATTAGCTTTTTCCCTAATGAAGTTTCATAAAAATCTATGATATTAACAATATTTTCAATTACACCTAATTTGAGAAGTTCGTTTCTAAAAAATTCTTCCAAGTTATCTGAAGAATAAATGTCATTAAGTTTATTGCTCCACTCTTGAGACTGTTGGCCTCGACCCTCCTCCTTCAGCATTTCAATACCAGCTGCAACGCCTTCGTTCTTTAGTTCTTCAAAAAGCTCTTTTAAGTTTAGAACCTTAACTAAGCGGTCAACTTCTGTTTTCTCTATTGCTTGAACTGGTAATGTTAAAAAAAATATTAGGAAAAACTGTGTAATAATTTTATTATAGAATATATTAAAAAAATAATTAGACACTATTCTTATCCTTACAGTGTTATAGCTATTAAAAAGAACCTTAGGTTATACTATGAGGAAACAGAATCATAGTATAAGATATACGGAGAAATCATCCGCCTATATCAATTAATTGTAAATGTTACTTGAAACGGGTCAGCTCCTACTTTCAGAGCATAAATTTTTGTTTCAGAGTGCTGATAATTCAAATCAAAACTACTCGATGCTGTCATTTTAAAGCCTAGGGAGTATTTACTGCTCTCCGTAACTGTGTAGGCCGCGTCCATAACTACCATAATTTGTTTTGCATTACTTATAGTTGTCGCTTTTGTTACCCCATCCGCCTGAAGAAGCGCTACTCGCAGTCCGGCATCTTCTTCAATATCAGCATCAAAAGATCCGTCACCAAGGGTCTCATAAATCTCTGTAGTGTAATCTGGATCTGCGGTAGATCCACAATCTATACCTAAAGTTGCCCGGTTATCGGAACCAGGTTGTGGGCTAATAAGTGTTTCGCCGCTTATGCTACCACCACCGTACGCTGACGTACTCGCAATTGTCCAACAGGTTGTACCAGCACCAGTCTTGCCAGTAATGGTGGTATTGAAAGTCTCTGTAAGTTGTTGAGAGAGCCTATTCGCCAACACCATTACGAGATGATTGTATGTACCGGTTGCAAGATTACCATTAGTAGTGAGTGGCGAGCCTGCAAGGCCGGTTATAATGTGCTCAACGCTTGCATCATTGTTCAGTAGGAAGGAGCAGGATGAGAAATCTTGCGTGGAACCTGACCCAGTTGCATAGGGATTGGCCGTGCACAATCCAAATTTGTAAAAGTTAATTTTATAAAAATCAGGGACTTCCTTACATGAAGATCCTGTTTCTCCACCAATATCAGTTACTATTGCTGCATCATCTGAGCCTGGGCTTAACGCATTAGCAATAATAGCTCCACCAGCAGTTCTTGTGCAGGCTGAGTCTGTTTCTGCGAAAGCTGAGTTGCAAAACAAAATTATACAAAAAAAACTAAATAATCTACAAAAATTCATACTTAAAATCCACTAACTGTAACTACGCCAACTGACTTCTTTTTAATTCTATTTTCTCTTTGAACAGGCTTAAATAATTCGCTGCGAATAGGTTGAAGTTTTGTTTGCAATGCGAATGATCTTTTTTTACGAGATTTTTTTGCTGTACCGCCCAGTGGTATAGAAAAACTAATTGAACCGATTGTATCAGATGCCTTTGTATCTGTTTTCTGTGAAGCAATCCGTAAAGACATGTTTGGTAAGATTTCTGCAGTTAGTCCAAACTCGTCTGAATCTGTATTATAACCAACTCCATCTTCCCAATGCGAGCCTTTAAAATAAATATCTGAGTCATAAAAGAAGGGGAGTTCATATGACAGTTTATAATCATACCCATCTAAAGCTGTCTCTGTAACCCCTTTGTAAAGTACTGGACTTGATAAACCTTCATAATAGTTTGCCCTAAATTGTGCAATCGACGTTAAAAACTCTGTGCCGACACTTGCTCTGCTATTTTCAACCGCCAGCTCACTATCCACAAAAGCATTAAACCCGACTATTACTGTTTCTGAATCATTAATGTGTCGAGCCCCAAACCCTATATTAGCCGTTGCTCTTCCACCATGATTGACGACAGATGTTTGATTAAAGATACCCCAATTAGATGTCTCTTTAAGCCTATAAACAGACATCACTTCACCAAAAGTCTTATCGTTTTCTCTACCTATATTGAGATCTAAGTACATCCAATTCCCCGAAGTTAGGGACTCTGCTAGTTCATCAGCCTCTTTATTTACCTTACCTAACGAAAAAGTTTCTGCCTTACTTTTTAAAGTGGTACTTAAACTTCCGCCACTTGCAACATCCGCCACGGCTGTTGCGAGATTTGAAGCTATTACTGTTTCATCAGCATTAACAGAAAACGCCCAACTTATACATGTTATTAGAATAGGAAATGTTATTTTTTTTATCTGCATGTCTACTCACAAGAAATTAAATAAAGAATCTAAAGGCAAATCAACACTAAAATTTTATTAGTTTCAATAGGGCATTTTAGCGTTATT
>CAJWHE010000050.1 GCA_913041145.1 uncultured Paracoccaceae bacterium | reverse complement strand
CGAGTTATAGATCTTAACTATGTCTTAAAACGTCACCCTTTTGAGCCCTTAGATGGGATTCATTTAATAGAAGAGTTTACATATCCAATTGCTATTTTAGATTAAAATAATTTTATGCATACGTAAACAATTTTTAGTTTGATAATACTTTCTTTTGTTTGTAAGAAATAAGTTGGGATACACTAAAAAATATAAATGTTAGGAGTTTAAAATGACCACACAATTAGACCCAACCGATTTGGTTGGAATGAGTTTTTGGATTATTTCTGCTGCCATGGTTGCCGCAACCTTCTTCTTTTGGGTTGAGAGAGATCGTGCTGTTGGAAAATGGAAAACATCGTTAAGTGTTGCGGCTATGGTAACAGGTATTGCTGCGATTCATTATTTTTATATGAGAGGAGTATGGGCCGAGACTGGAGCTTCGCCACTTGTATATCGTTATGTAGACTGGCTATTAACAGTGCCTCTTCAAATAATTGAATTCTACTTGATTCTAGCAGCCATTGCTGTTGTTGGAGCAGCGTTATTCTGGAGGTTGATGATTGCTTCAGTGGTAATGCTTGTTGCTGGTTATCTGGGTGAAATTGATGCAGTAAATGTATGGGGAGCTTTCATAGTCGGTATGGCCGCATGGATTTACATAATTTATGAAATCTTTGTGGGTGAAGCTAGCAAGATAAGTGCTGAAAATGGTACTGCTGCAAGTAAGACTGCGTTTAATGCTTTAAGAATTATTGTTACAGTTGGCTGGGCAATATACCCTCTAGGATACGTATTAGGTTACGGTGGTGCAGGTAGTCCTGATGCACTTAACATAATATATAACCTAGCAGATTTTGTTAACAAAATTGCATTTGGTGTAGTAATATGGGCCGCAGCAACGTCTAGCTCGGCTACGGAAACTGCCTAAATCTATAGGTAAAGTTAAACCTTCAAAATGTAACGGCGGTCTATTATGGCCGCCGTTACATATTTTAAAAGTCATTTATAGTAATACTAGCGTCAGTTTAGTCATGCATTATACTTTTAATATATTGAGTAGAGTTTAGAAAACTATCTGTTTTCAAGGAAGTGGTAAGCCTCTAAGATTGTAGTGACTAATCCATCAAAAAAGTCTGGGGCAGTCACGTCAACTAGGCTAGTTTCTGGGTATGTATTATCGGTGCTGTTACCCTCACTTGATTTTAAAGTAAAAAGACAGTTTGGAGAATTTAGTAACTCCCGATAGCTTTTACCTTTACCATGCTTTAGCACATTTATCGCTAGATAATATTGGTGAACTCTGTCTGCAAGATTAGTTTTTTGGGACTCTAATAGTAATGATCTCAATTTCCGTGGAAATGGGCCGCGTCTAAAGTGGTTTTGCATTCGCGCCTCAAAAATAGAGAGTGTATCGACGGCTACTGACTCAAGCTTTTTAGTCATTGCGTGAAGTTTCTGAATTTGAGTGTCTGAGCTATTCTGTTTCTCCATAAGTTCCAGTATTTTTAAAATACTATCTTCCAATGTCTTAGCATCTTTTTTTGCGGCCATAATCATCTCGAGTACGCTTTGCGAATTTTCCATCATAAATCCTCTTAATTAAACATATTCTCTAAAGTCATCAGACTAGGAATGATAGTGACACAAATTTCTAAACGACAGGCATAACTCTCATATCTATAACTTATTTTTAAATACTATTCTATTCAGGCCTTTTAAGCCTCCCACAGATAGAGCTAAAAATTTTGATAGAAGTCGTCTTGATCCCTTAATTACTTTTAAAATCAATAACATTGACGAAGTGATCCAATTAGCATTACAAATTTAAAGACTAGCCTTTGAAAGTCATATTTTTTAATTTGACTATTTAAGCATTTATTTAAAATTTAGACAGGGAATCAAATGTACGACTTCTATTCAGATACAAAAACAAAGCCATCAAAAGAAATGCTTGAGTATGCTTTAGGACGTACTTTCGGTGATGAACAAAAAGATGAAGATCCAACAACTCTTGAGTTGTGCGAACGAGTTGCGAGGCTCCTTGGAAAAGAGAGTGCTGTTTTTTTACCAAGTGGTACCATGTGTAATGAAATTGCTATAACAGTCCAAACATCGCCTGGTGACGAAATCCTATGTGATCGTACTTGCCATATCATTAATTTCGAAGGTGGGGCACCAGCAGCTATGAGTGGAGTTATGATACACCCTCTGGATGGAAAGCATGGTCAATTTACTGAGGAAGATGTCTCGCAGGCTCTGCGTCCAAAATCTCGCCACATGCCAATATCCCGGATGCTTTGCGCCGAACAAACTGTCAATCTTGGGGGTGGAGGGGTCTGGCCAGTAGAGAAGTTAGATTCAGTGGCTCAAGTGGCAAAGAAATCAGGTCTCTCAACACATTTAGATGGTGCACGCTTGTTAAATGCATGTGCAAAAACTGGAATTTCTGCAGCGAGGTATTCACATGAATATGATAGTTGCTGGATAGATTTTACCAAAGGTTTAGGAGCACCAGTAGGCGCAGTTCTCGCTGGTAGCACCGACTTTATTGAAGCTGCTTGGCGTGTAAAACAACGTATAGGTGGGGCAATGCGGCAATCTGGTGTGATCGCTTCTTTTTGCCTTTATGCCCTTGAAAAAAATGTTGAACGTTTGGCCGATGACCATGCTCTCGCTACTAAAATTTCTAGTTCTCTTGAACATCTTCCTGGAATAGTGAATGTGCTTCCTGTTGAAACCAATATCATTATTGCAGATTTGGCTGAAAATGCACCCTCGGCTGCCCAATTGGTAAGTAAGTTAAGTGAAGAGTCTATTCATATTGGAGCATTTGGAGAGAAACGTATCCGGATCGTCACTCACCTTGACGTGAATCCAAAAGCTGCGGAGTGTCTAATTGAGGCATTAAGTAATCACTTAGGTAGCATTCTCAGCTAATAATGAGTTTTATGAAAAATGCTTAATCAAGGGAGGTTACTGAAATATCTGGTCTTATTATCTATGATACCTCTTTTATTAAAAAGTTAGACAACAAATAATATAATTCAAACTAAGTTCAAGTTTCTAACCTTGTTTAACGGTTTGGTATGAAGTTTGGTCATTTCGAAAAGTTGAAGTTCAAGGCCCATTGGTTGGTAATTCATACACCTAGGTCTATACTACTCTGTTCGTCCTTGACCATGCTAGGTAAAACAGAGACCTTATATCAGATAGAACCCTACTTTGGGAATGCTAAAAAAAACGGGCCATAAGAATGACAATCACCCCAATCGAGCTGTTATTTTATGCAGGTGGACTTTTCATTTTGTTCCTCACCCCTGGTCCTGTTTGGGTTGCGCTTTTGGCGCGAGCTATGTCAGGGGGATTTCATTCAGCCTGGCCACTGGCTTTAGGTGTAGTGGTAGGAGATATTATATGGCCATTAATCGCCATATTAAGTTTAACGTGGATCGTTGATCAGGCCAGTTGGTTTATGGATTTTTTTAGGTGGGTTGCGGTAGTGATGTTTATCGCTATGGGCGTTCTCATGATCTGGCATGCCGATAGAGAGTTATCGGAAAACACTAGTCTGACTCGCCCAGGAATGTGGTCTGGGTTCACCATAGGAGTGGTGGTGATCATATCTAACCCCAAGGCTGTTCTATTCTACATGGGCGTGCTTCCAGGATTTTTTGATCTGACACGGGTGACATGGCCTGACATTGTAGTGATTTGTATAGTTGGCTTTCTTGTTCCGCTTTTAGGGAATCTCGCGTTAGCTTTTTTTGTGGATCGAGTAAGATCGTTGCTTAAGGCACCTGGTACGATACGCCGAATAAACTTATTCTCAGGATGGTTGCTAGTTGGGGTAGGTGCCTTAATTAGCGTTAATTAAATTTTTCTTCAAAAAAATCATTCTTTTCGATTACTAAATTACTAGATTGTGCCCATCTTATCGTTCACATTTATTAATGGTAGTTATTATGAAATTCTTGGGAGTGTGATATGGTTGTTGGATTAATTAGTGTTACTTTTTTCTTAATTTTTATTTTTGCAATAACAACTATTAGAGCAAACAGATTAAAAAGCATGAGGAAAACTGAAAAGACAGTAGGGCGATGGGAGCGTATAGAAAGCAAAGTTTATTTTTTAATTTTCATAGTAGCTATTTTATTCATTATATTTAGAGTTGTTTTTTATTAACATAAATCAAATGTCAGCTAAATTTTCTTTTTGTTATAAACCTATCCCTCCATAGTAAGTAGTTCTAAAGAATGATATATTTTTTTTAAGGAGTATAAAAATGACTGATCACAATTATGAATCTGGCCGCCTTAACTTACCGTTCGTTGGTATTTCCACATTTGCAAAAAAAACTTATCAAGGTGATTGGGATAACATTGAAGCTGATGTAGCCATTTTGGGTGCCCCTTACGACTTTGGGACCCAATTCAGAGCGGGTGCAAGGTTTGGACCGCGAGGAGTAAGAGAAGCCTCAACTCTTTTTTCATTTGGGCACGGTGGTGCTTATGATCACGAAGATGATGCGACCTACTTAGATGAAGACGTAAGGATAGTAGATATTGGTGATGCTGATATTATTCATACTGATACAGAACAGTCACATAAGAATATTCAATATGGCGTAAAAAAAATACTCGACTCTAAAGCGCTTCCCGTTGTTATTGGCGGGGATCATTCTGTTAATATACCAATTATTAATGCATTTAGTGATGAAGCTCCTTTTCATATTATTCAGATAGATGCACATTTAGATTTTGTCGATATTCGGCATGGCGTCAAATACGGTCACGGTAACCCAATGAGAAGAGCAATAGAGAAACCTTATGTGACTGGGTTGACACAAATTGGGATTAGAAATGTCTCATCAACAGCAAGAGAAGGCTACGTCGATGCACGAACAATGGGATCCGATATTATCTCTGTTAGACAGCAAAGAAAGCTAGGTGCAATAAAAACAATTGAACGAATTTCTGGTAATAAAAAAGTATATGTAACAATAGATATAGATGCTTTTTGTCCATCAATCGCACCTGGCACAGGCACACCAAGTCATGGAGGGTTTTTGTATTATGAAGTTTTAGAGATGCTTCAAGAAATAAGTAAAAAACATGAAGTAATAGGAATTGATCTGGTGGAAGTGGCACCAGACTACGATCAAAGTGGATCTACATCGATTCTGGCAGCTCAATTATTAATGAATTTTATTGGTTTTATTTTTCATAATAAATAATAAATTTACTTTGAAACTATAAAATAGGAAGTTAATTCTAAAGAAATAAACTTTTAGATTTATATGAGTAGGAATAGTTTGATGAATAGGTTGCTAGGAAAGCGAGTTTTAATAACAGCTGCTGGACAAGGGATGGGACGCGCAGCTGCTCTGGCTATGGCAGCTGAAGGTGCTAAGGTTTTTGCAACCGACATAAATATAACTGGATTGGAGACCTTGTCTCAGGAAAATAACGAAATTGAAACTTTTCAGTTAGACGTTTTGGATCCAGTTGCGATTGCCAATGCTCCAAAAAAGACGGGAGCTTTGACTACGTTGTTTAACTGTGCCGGGTTTGTACACAATGGAACCATCATGGAGATGTCTGAAGATGACTGGGACTTTTCCTTTACATTAAATGTTAGGTCACAATTCCGTCTGATTCAGGCTTATTTGCCGGGTATGCTGTTAAAACAAGAGGGGTCTATTATTAATATGGCGTCAGTAGCGTCATCTATAAAGGGAGCACCAAACCGATGTCTTTATGGGTCCACAAAGGCCGCGATTCTTGGATTAACGCGTGCTGTAGCTGCTGATTATGTAGGTAAAGGTATAAGATGCAATGCGCTTTGCCCAGGTACAATCATGACACCGTCTTTAGAGGAGCGAATGCGTGCAACTGGAGATTATGAAAACGCAAAGCTAGATTTTTTAGCTCGTCAGCCAATTGGTAGGTTTGCAACATCAGATGAAGTCACCGGTATTCTTATTCACCTTGCAAGTGACGAGTCAAAGTTTACGACTGGTACTTTTCAAATCGTTGATGGTGGTTGGAGCCTTTAGTCAAAGGAAGAACCCTTTACCAAAAGGCATTATTAATTCTTCACTATACCCAATGAGTGACTTATTAACTGATATTCACAGATCAAACTTTTGCATAAATCTGGATAATTGGTTAAAAAGATAATAGTTATCACAATCACAAGATCCCATCACTTAGTAAGCTAGGGTAAAATTGGATAAAAAAAACAAAATTGGTTTCATTGGGGCCGGTATCATGGGCCAAGGTATGGTACAGAACCTACTTGAGTCTGGCCATGAAGTTAATGTCATTGCGCATAGAAACCGACGACCTATCGAAGAGCTTGTAGCATTGGGTGCAAAGGAAATGATGTCCTTTTCTGAGATGGCAAATCGTTGTAAAATCTTCATTCTATGTCTACCAAGTTCTCAAGCTGTAATGTCAGTTTGTGGTGTCTTATTTTCCATAGCATTACCAAAGACCATAATAATTGACTGTACGACTAATGAATTAATTACTGTAAAAGAGTTAGCTAGACAGGCAAAAATTGCGCAATTACGATATGTTGAAGCACCTCTCACGGGTGGGCAACAACAATCTAGAGATGCTATGTTGGGAGCTATAGTGGGGTGTGATGTAGAAGATTTTGCAATGGTTAGTAATGTTCTTAAGCCTTGCTGTGCGCAAATTGAGCGACTTGGTGAGTTAGGAATGGGGGCAACTACAAAACTCATATCTAATTTTTTAGCACTTGGTACTGCAACTCTAGTCGTCGAGGCTATGAAGGCAGCAAATAACCTTGGGGTTGATTGGAAGAAATTTTATAAACTCGCATCCCAAGGGTCTGGTCATTCAATGAGCCTTGATCGGATAGCTCCCAAAGCGATTGCAGGCTCACATGATGGTTATGTCTTCACAATTGCTAACACAATTAAAGATATGGAATATATCTCAGATCTCCTAAAAGACCAGCCTGATGCTGCAGCCATTACAGAGGTATTTTTAAAAATTTATAAAAATGCCGTAAATGATGGCATGCAAGATGAGCTCTTAAGCTCTCGGCTTGAAATTGGCCGTTAATCTGTTCTGTAGTTTTTGTGTAACTCTTATGCTGTGACGAGCGCTCGTGCGATCCGCACATTTGAAAGAAGTCGATTTAAACTGCGGGTTGCCAGCCCTAGGTGTAATCGCAATGCATCTGCACCTCTAGTTTCCCCTGCAAGATTGCGGATTGGCTCGAGGCTAGGCCATTTTGGTAGTGGTAGTGCTGGGTCATGACTGTGTTGATCGCCATAAGTGTAATCCAAAGGTACAAGCTGTCGTGATACTAGCATAAGTGTTCGATCTCGTTTTAAGTAAGCCTCAGGGCTTTCTAGCCGCTGTTCCTGGAAACCCACCATCTCTTTGTGCAATTCTTCAACTTCAGTATGTAAAGCACTTAATGAGAGATCACACTCAGATGGTAATTGGATTTCAGCTATATTAGAAAGTAAATCTGCTACTTGTGCTGCAATGTTCAGTGGCAGGTATGGATCTGAAACTAGATGAGCCAATGCATGTGCATAAATTTGCGTATCACGCAAAAGGAATGCTGGGTTAATACGTTCAATTTTGTCATAAGGAGTGTGCCACCACCAACCTAAGGCATTACGTACTCCAACAGTTTCATTAGGTTGACAGCTGAGGATACCAAACAGAGAGGGGATGCCAATTCCCCAAAAAGACTGGTCTGAATTACGTGCCATGCGATTTCCGTCATAACCTTGTCCTGAATGTTGTTTAATAACTTCTTGAGCAAATTCTGATAATTCAGTTGCGGCTGGTGCAGTGCTGAGAAGAGAGTTACCCTCGCCACCTGTTGAATCTACGTTTACGTGCACTGCGCAGTCACGGTGCAGCTCATGCCAATATTTATCAGCAAACCACGTTGATCCTGAATACCGTCCTTGTGAGTGCCCAGACCAGAAACACAAACGCAAATGACGCTTCATGGCATTTCTATTTTTTGCCATACAGCGGGTGACTTCCATCATTGTCGCATTTGCACTACCATTATCCATCACACCCTCATACCAAGTATCATGGTGTCCAGAAAACAGGATGTAAGGTGCATCTTCAGGTGCATTTTTTGCTTCTAGATCAGCAATTAAAATTGGAGTCTTTCGCCACCCTGTGTCGACCTTGGCGTGGATGGTAGCTGGTAGGTCAGGCGTTATCGTTAGTTGCTCTCGTATTTTTTTACCGTCTTCATCTGATAGGGTCACAGCAGATGAAGTTGGAAGATTTTTTACTGTTTCAAAATCGGGGTTCCCCCAAACTGGAGACAGACACATTTCATGGAGGTACTCATGCGGGCTAATGTGAATCTGCCCTACCGCGCCTGCGTGCCGACAACGTTTTGCCATTTCTGGTGTCGCCATGCCGTCAATTAGGACAATCTGATTACGTACATCCGTAGCATTAAAGGTTGCTTGAGATGCTGAGCCGAGATCAACAATCTTACGAGTCAGACCAGCTTCAGGCGTAGGTAAGGCCATTGAATGAGTAATTGCCTTAAATCGTTTTCCGTTAAACTCTAAGTGAGCTGCTTCTGGCAAGCTTATGAAGGCATCGTGGTAGAGTAAGGTCGTTGATAAGCCGTAGCTGTCGAGGACACCGCGTATATAGTTTAAGCTTTGCGCTTCCTCTTTAGTCCCAGCCAGTTTTTTCCAACGAGAAAACTCTTGCAAATGCTCCATCATCTGGTCAGTTGAAATCTGTGAGATCAAATTATTCAAAAACTCTGTATTAATTTTCATTGTAAGGCTCCCTTTAAAGTTGCAAATTTCAAGTTGCAAAATAGAAAATTAGCTAACAAATGTTCATTTAATAAATATTATAATCAATATAGTGAAACCTTGAAGTAATTAATTGAATTCTTCTCTTAATTTTATTTTCATCTTTCACGAGATTATTTATAAATTTACTATGTAGCAATAGGTATTGTTATAAGAGCCTCTAAGAGTTTCTGATTCTGACAAAGATCTAAAGCAATAAAGACTTAACTTAGTGATGTTGTAAATATAACTATTGTAAAGAAACTATACTCAGGTTTGTTTACTGCAATGAGGTAAACTAGTTGTCAAAGTAGTCACAATATGTGTACTGATATATTGCAAAAAAATATTCTATTTCAACTTTGACATACTTTGAAAATTACAAAATCTGGAGCCTTTTTTTTCTACAACTGGGAATCCATCTTATGACCATCACACACCTTATTACTCATTCTGGTGGCTTTCATGCAGACGAGTTGTTATCTTCTGCAGTACTCACGCGGTTGTTTCCTACAGCACAGTTGCTACGCAGTCGTGATCAGTTATGGCTCACTCCGGCATCTAATAAAATTATTTATGATGTAGGGGGAGTGTACGACGTTGAGGCACAGATTTTTGATCACCATCAGCGTCCTGGCCCACTTCGTAAAGATGGTCAGCCGTTTAGCTCTTTTGGTCTCATTTGGGCCCACTACGGACAAGATTATTTAGCAGCAATGAGTATTCCTGATGAGGACATCGAGGCCATCCACGCCAAGTTTGATATAGAATTTGTTATGCCTATTGATTTACTCGACAACGGAGCGATTGAACCATCTGTGGCGGGGCCACTTGCGAACTTGACTTTGCCAGCTCTCTTAGAAAGCTTGAAGCCGGTATTTGATGACATGTCATCAACTGCTAACGACGATGCATTTTTTGCAGCGTTACCCATCGTGCACCGTTTTATTGAAGCGATACTTTGTGGTTTTGCGGCGGAAGCACGCGCTCTGGGGATTGTTAAAGAGGCAATTGATAAAGTCGGTACATCACAAATACTCGAGCTTCCTACAGGTATGCCCTATAGCTCTATTCTTGATGACGTGAAGGCTGATCATATACTGTTTGTTATTCATCCACGCGGAAATGATTGGACGCTTAATGGTATTAAACTGTCAAAGTATACTTTCGATCAACGTGCCGATTTACCAGCTTCTTGGGCTGGCTTGTCAGATAGTGCACTAGAAGCTGTAACTGGTGTCAAAGGTGCAAAATTTTGTCACAATGCTCGTTTTATTGCTGTTGCAAGCACACGTGAGGCAATTTTAGAGATGGCTAATAAAGCAGTTCAAGTCGCTCGATAATAAAAGTTTTTAACACATTGATTCCTAATAACACTGCGGACGCGTATAATCATTTTTTTTGGGCTGTACAGTGAGCTATGAAAGACAATTGCAAACTTGACAACATCAAAGGCTACTGCCACTGAGGCTTTTTCTCGTTTACTATAGTTCAGCATTTTATAAAGGTTATTTGGTATATGGAAAACCTACGTGGTATTACTTTTATGCTTCTTGCGATGGGAGGATTTGCAATTGAAGATGGACTTATTAAAAGTTTAACTAAAGATATTCCTGTATCACAAATCCTTATTTTACTTGGCACTGGTGGAGTCATTATGTTTGCTGGTCTAGCCTTTTTAAAGGGCGAAAGCTTTTACTCACCACAAATGCTCAGCAAAGCGTTTGTAGTTCGTTTTGTGTCTGATATTTTATCACCCTTATTCTTTCTTCCAGCGATCGCGTTGATCCCACTTTCCACAGCGTCCTCTATATTACAGGCTATCCCAATTTTAGTTACTATGGGGGCTGCATTAGTCCTCGGCCAAAAAGTTGGATGGAGGAGATGGAGCGCAATTTCAATTGGTTTTTTTGGTGTGTTGCTTATTGTTAGGCCAGGTATGGCCGGTTTTGACCCGGCATCGATATTAGCGATTCTGGGGGCAGTATTTCTGGCCTCTAGAGATCTTGCTACCCGTGTCATGCCTTCGGGTTTGTCAACAATTATATTAACTACTTATGCTTTTGGGGCGAGCATCATTGCAGGAATTTTTCTTATACCCTTCTTTGAGCCATTACTCTGGCCAACGCCAACACAATGGGTTTGGCTTTTAATACTTACGTTATTGGGTGGTTTGTCTTACGCTGCTATCGTAATTGCTACTCGTGCGGGGGACGTTGCGGTGATTGCACCATTTCGTTATTCACGTTTGATATTTTCATTGATGATAGCAGTTTTATTTCTAGGAGAACGTCCTGACTGGCAAACATTATCTGGTGCTACAATTATAATTTTTGCGGGACTTTACACCTTTTGGCGCGAACAGATTAAATTTCGTCAGTGATAAATTGGGTTTTGTATTTTAAATTTTATCAAATTTTTGGATAAATTTTTTAAACTTTTAGAACTTTCTATTTGGTAGTTCCAAGTTGTTTAAATAATAATGAGACATTACTTTCTTTAGGTAAATTTTGTGCCTTTTCTAAGAAAGAGTTCGCCCATTTATCACCAAGAACTGGGGTAGTAAGGAAACGAAATTTATCCCAAATTAATGTATCAGAGATTTTATTTTCGGGATCGCCTTGCGCTTCAGTTTTGTCTGAAGATAAAACCTTTCCATTTTTTAAAACCAAATGTACGCGAGCAAACCTCTGAGCTGGAAAAGCAGAGTTAAATTCATCAGTTTCAGAAATTTCAACTAGTTTGCTCAAATCTAAGGCGTCCTTATCAGTAAGACCATTACCAGTAATATGGCTCACGTTAATTGTTCCATGTATTAACGCTACAGCTACAGAAAATGGTAACGAATATTGAGCTTGTTCAGTATTTGTAGGAATAACATTCAACCGCTTTGCCTCATGAAAGCTTTCAACCTTAATTTTTGTAATTTGGTCTGCTGTTACGTCATGATGTTGCGTCAAAGAAATTATAGCTTCAGCTGCGGGCTGGGCCCAACGGCATACTGGATAAAGTTTAATATATTGTTGTTCGACATACCAATTCTGACCTAAATCAATCCAAAATCTATTTAATTCAGGATCTTCCATAGTGATGGCAGGTGCTCCTGTGAAGCCATCTTGAGCGAGATATCCGGCTGAAACACCTGCCATTGCGCCCCAACCTGATCCGTCCTTTACCATCGTTGGGGCATCAATACATCTCATCATCTGACTTCGAGGCCCATGATACTCTGCAATGCCAATAGCTTCACGAGTTTGCGCCTTAGTTAATCCCAACTGACGAGAGGTCAAAGCTGATGTGGCAAGTGCAATCCAAGCACCTGAAGTATGATAATCACAGGCACTCGAATGTAACGCAATACCAGCCCGAGTTCCAATTTCATAACCTATAACAATTGAAGTAAGCAATTCGCGCGGATCATTTACTCCCTCAGCTTCCATTACAGCAATCAAACCGGGTAAAACACCACATCCTACGTGACCTTTGGTCAACTTATGACCATCGTGTGCATCAAGTGAGTCTATAGTCATTCCATTGGCCAATGCTGCCCCTGCCGCACTTACTTTCCGCCCGTCTTGCCAAAGCGTTGAACTATTTCCACCAAACTGGCGAACAGCATGAGCGTGGATGATTTGTGAAAGTTTGGTTTCAGATCCTCCAACAGCAACTCCAAGGGTGTCAACAAAGCAGCGAATAGCTTCATGGACAACTGTGGAAGGCAGATTGTCGAAAGTAGTGTCATGAATAAAATCTAGAGAGGTCATCATACTAAAAAAGGCGCAGCGTCTATATTAATTAAGTCACTCATTTTATGATTTGATCATAAGCAAGGGCAACTACAACATTGGAGTCTTTAACTTGAGATTCAAAAGCCATTATTTTATCCCCATCATGGTTAAGGCGTTATATAAGCGTATTGTGAATCTGATAAGTTGAAAAGAGGTTTTTTTGGCTTTAAGCCTTATAAACACAAACGCCACGTCGCCAAGTTTGCTCAACTTTAATCTGCTCTAGGATGTCACTATTTTCATGTGGATTGGCATCAAGAACAATCAAATCAGCAATTTTATTTAGCTCAATAGAACCGCGATCTTTTTCCTTGAACACTTGCCAAGCAGCATCAATCGTATGAGCACGTAGTGCAGAAGTTACAGATATCCGTTGATTGGGGCCTAATGTGCGTCCTGATGAAGTTTTGCGATGAACGGCGCAATGCATCAGATGCATTGGTCGAGTTGGGGTAACTGACGCATCATTATGAAGTGTGTAGCGAACATTGGCTTCCTCAGCCCAAGCTGCTGGAGAGATATTTTGTGCACGATCTGGACCGAGGAAATCAGAATAATGTTTGTCGCCCCAATAGTATATATGTGCTGAAAAAAAGCTAATTGTTATTCCTAAACTTGCAGCTCGATCAAGTTGCTCTCGACGCATTACCTGGCCATGAATTAACGTGTGACGGTGATCCGCTCGTGAGTTGGTAGCAAGTGCATTTTCCACTGCATCAAAGAACATATCGGCTGCAGCATCACCATTGCAGTGCGTATGGATTTGGTGGCCCATATCATGTAGCTTCTTTACTTCATTAAACAGCACCTCACGTTCGATGTATGGTAGCCCAAAATCTGGTTTAACCCCTTCAGTCCCAGTATGATAAGGTTCAGTTAAATACGCTGTTCGCATCAAAAATGAACCATCTGTTAAAAGTTTGCGTGGACCCAAGCTGACATATGTTTCGTCAGGCCAATTCATTCCTAAGCCAATGTTTGAGAAGTCTGGCTCGATTTCTGAAACTGGTAGTAAAATTAAATCAATTCCAGGATCACCCTTAGTAACGACGTTTGCAAACATCTCTAGCAATGGTAATGCAGTCCAAGCATTTTGGGCAAGTGTCACGCCATATGATAAATATTCTTTGCATGCAGCATTAAAACCAAGAATGAAACGTTCTTGATTAATTAAGAAGTGAGTGTCTGCCATTTCTCCCATAGCGGAGACTCCGTTCATTTGTCCGTTAAGCCTTCCGTTACTATCACGAAAATATATGCCACCGAGAGGATCAGACGTGTTTTCATCAATCTCTTGGATAGAAAGAGCCATTGAATTTGCAACACCACTATGCCCTGAAGAGTGTATTACCCATATAGGGTGAACATCTGAAACTATATCAAGTTCGTCGCGGGTCGGCATTCGCTCTTCTTGAATGGATGTATCATCATATGAAGCCCCCATAACCCATTCCCCTGATGGAGTTTCATC
>CAJWHE010000049.1 GCA_913041145.1 uncultured Paracoccaceae bacterium | reverse complement strand
TGGTTGATAAGACTTTGGTCAATATGTTTGAGGATTTTCTTGCTTGATTATGAATTTGATTTGGCAATTCTAATCAATCTTTTTAAAACTGATTTCGCTACGCGGGAGAGTTCTATCCCTTCAATATCCTTTAAATTGTGAAAATCATTTCCCACTATAACCAGACCTAGCATTCCCATATTACCATGTGGTGTACAATGATATAAATATACTCCAGTCAAATTAAAAGTGACCGAATAAAAAGCATTTAAATCTGACTTTTCTGGCAAAGAATTAAAATCAGGACCTCCCAGAAACTCAACGTTATGCCCCTCATTCTTTGGCAACCAGTCTATAGTATCCCCAACATCGATTTTGGCGACTTCAACACTGTAAGAGTCGTCTGAGGTAAAATCAATTTGAATAGTTTCTGCAGAAGCAAGTTTTGAACTCATGATAATAAGAGAAAATACAAAAATTATGGGGCGCATGTTTCGAGACCTTTCATTGAACGACCAACTCTTATGCCTTTTCAGTCATATAAATTAGCGTCATTTAATGTACTAAAAAAGAAATACCTTATTTCATAAAAAAATTATATCAGAAATGCACCCCTACACAAACATTATCCATTATTTCTCTAGATTTCTTTCTGGAGATACTTGTTCATTTTCTCATAGAGTTAAGGTAGTGGTCAAAACAGTTGTTTTAACCAGTGCCACGCGCCTCGCACCTCGGGCTTTTAGTACTGGCGTGGTGGATTCATTGAGGGAGAGTTTTGTTCTTTGCTCGCCAAGAAATAGAAAAAATGATATAGTAAATTTCAGACACCCAAAACGAACAGAATTTATTTAAATAGTTGGTATTTAATATGAACCTGAAACATAAGCGTCTTGAGTTATTACTGAATAAAGAGCTGTATAGTCATGATATTCCAGGCTTAGCAGTAGAAGTTAGACATGAAGGTAGAAGTATTTTCTCTCTTGGTCTTGGAATAGGCGATGTTTCTCCCCGCCATTTTATTTCTAATGATACTATATTTGGGGTCGCATCCCTTACAAAAATGGTCACAGCAATAATAATTTTACAAGCACAGGAAAATAAACTTTTAACTCTTTCTGATCCAATTTCGCAATATTATCCAAATCTTAAGTGCGTACAAAATACCGGTATTCAGGTTAAACATCTTTTAAATCATTCTTCAGGGTTTCCAGGCTTGTCATCACGTCACCATGCAACAAATTTGAATGATCCAAAGTCTAATAATCAGTTATTGACTGTTCATGACTTGGTAAATTATCTAAATAATTTGGATTTTGAGATGTTGGCAGGGCCAGGTCAAATTCTTAGTTATAGCAATGAAGGCTTCTGTCTTCTTGGAGGTATTATTGAGAATATCTATAACAAACCATATCCGATAATTGTGAAAGAGTTAATATTTGATCCCCTACGAATGACCCGAAGTTTTATTGGACAAGAGCAACAGGACGCTTTTCAAAATTTAACTAAGGCATTTATTTCGTGGGGAAACGGGGCCAACCCGAAACAAGAAAATTATTGGGACTCACCACTATTCTATTCGGCAGGAGGCCTCATGACAACGGTCAGCGATATGACCCTGTTAATCTCTGAGTTAAGTGGAGTCCACGATTTGTCGACCTTTAACCAGCAGGAACAGCTACTTTCTGGATCAATTCCAGTGGCTTCACGCAGTTCTAAAAAATACGCATATAGTCATGGTGTAGAGATTGATCGGCTGGACTCAGAAAATACCCTTTTCTGGCACACAGGGGAAAGGGTTGGTATATCTAGCTTTGTTGGTAATATTATTGAAAGAAAGCTTTCGGTGGCCTTGTTCGCAAATATTGCTGACATTCCAACCAGCGCAATAGGACGAAAAATCTTTGTAGAGATTTTAGGTAATGAAATAGACTCTGAAAAACTGGTCTGGCCACCTATAAGTAAGCGTTTTTTGATTAAAAGACATTTTTTAAAGAAATTCGAAGGGCTTTACTCATCATTAGAGATGGGAGACTATCGCGTTTCTATTGTGGGTAAAAAGCTTTTGTTGCATTCGCCTAATTCGATTGATGAATTTCGTTTTGATAATTCATATAGTGGATCAGTAGCTGGGAAAACTTTCAAGTTTTTGTGTATTAACGATGAAAAATCATACGCGCTTGCGTTGGATCTAAGGGTTATATGTAGAGATCATTAATGATGATTTTATTTAGAACCTATATATAATATATTTGCATAGTTTTATATTAAAGTGGCATTTCACAGACAAGAATTATTATATTAACATTACAAATTAAATAAGACGTAAAAAATAAGTTAGTTGAAGTTAACTTACTTTGATGAGTTTTGTTATTGTAAATAAGTCGTTGTTAAAATGGTAATACTAAAAAGTTTCTATTAATATAAAGAGTTATTTATACAAAAAAAGGTGAGCATTTAAGCTATGAGTAACAAAACTATTCCGAATATAGCTATATTAGGTTTTTCCCTTGAGGCTAATAGGCAAGCACCTGTTTCAGATCGAAAGGCTTTTGTGGCTTCTCAATATCTAGATGCTGACGAAATTAAAAAAGAAATGGAAGGAGATCTAGCTGGGTTGCGGGGGGACGTATGTGGATTTTTTTCGAGAATGAATAACAATGGGGCTTGGAACGCGGTCCCTATCCTACTAGCGGAAGCACTTCCAGGTGGACCTGCTGATCATGAGTTTTTTTTGGAAATGTTAGAAACGATGCGAGCTGGATTGAGTGACGCTCCATTAGTGGATGGCGTATTTATAAGTGAGCATGGTGCTGGATTAACAACAGAAGATGACGATCCAGACGGAATTGTGTTTAACATGGTAAGGGAAGTCGTTGGACCTAGCGTACCTATCATTACAGTATTAGACCTGCATGGTCACGTAACTCCTAGAATGCAGGCCTCTGCAGATGTTATAATAGCCTACTTAACTAATCCTCATGTAGATCAGTTTGAACGTGGTGAAGAGGCTGCAGAGATTATGATTTCAATGCTTGGAGGTATGCAAACAAGTAGCACCCTTGTAAGGGTTCCAATGATTAGTCCGGCAGTGAGTCTTTTAACAAAACAGGGCCCATATGCTGATTTAATAAGGTATGGGCAAACGCTTTTAAATGAAAGTATAGTCAATATTTCTATTCTAGCTGGCTTTGCTCCAGCTAATGCTTCTACGAATGGTATGTCGATAGTAGTAACAGTAAAAGGGATTAATCTTGTTAGTAAAGATATCGCTCAGAAAACTGCCAATGATATTGCAGAGAAAGCTTGGTTGGACCGGGCTAGATATACGACAAACCTAATAAACTTTGATAAAATGATTGAGCTGAGTAAGTCTGTTTTGAACGATCCGGATAAACCAGGAATTATAATTGCAGATGTGGCTGACAATCCTGGCGGGGGAGGACGAGGAAATACTGTTTATGTTTTGAGAAGGATGATAGAAGAGAAAACTATAAATGCTACGATTGGTCTGATGATTGATCCTGCTTTAGCTGAAGAAGCACACCAACTGGGTTTAGGGATTAAGTTTAGAGCAAGATTCAATAGGCATGAGATTACTAAATACTCAGAAAAATTTGAAACAGACGCAGTTGTAATAAATCTAGTTCAAGGTAATTGTGTTGGACGACGCGGTGTATATGCTGGCCGTCGTACAGACCTTGGTCTATGCGCGCTTCTTAAAATAGATGACATCAAGGTAATAGTCGCTAGCGAAAGACATCAATTGGCTGATCCAGCTTTCGTTGAAATAATGGGAATTGATATCTCTAAGGAGCGTGTTTTGGTGGTCAAATCACGTGGCCATTTCAGGGCTGGATTTGATGAACATCATGATGCAAATCAAATTTTTGAAGTTGACGCCCCAGGTTTAACGACACCAAACCTTACTCAACTTGATTTATCGCGTGTGCCACGCCCAATTTTTCCTCTTGATTCAGAAATGAAGTGGAAAGTTCCAAAAGTCTAATAGTATTAATTTACTATAAAACCCTGATGGTAGTGCTTTTGGGGAAATAAAGGCTATACCTGTGCCATAATTTAATACGAAAAATTTAATACATCTGTTACCAAATAACTTTGTTTTTTAGTATTATTCAGAAAAATTTGTTATGTTCTTATTGTATAGTTTTATGTAAAAACGGCATTTTACACTAAATTTAAGTTACTCTAGCCTACCCTTAGTGCTGATTTTTTCCATAAATAGATTGGAAAAAAAAACACCATAAAAGGAGAGTTAAAATGCTAATCATGAGAAAAATTACTAAATTGATGTCTACATTATTTTTGGGGATTACGGTTGCTGTAGCTTTTACACCCGTTGCACACGCTGAAACACCAGTAAATGGTGGATCCGTTGTTTACTTATCTTCAAAAATTCCAAGTTTAAACCCACTCCATTCGGCCTACGAAGTCGGTTTGGTTACGTCACAAATTTTTGCAAGTCCAGTTCGTATGGACGAAAATAATGAAATTGCTCCCTACCTTGCTGAGTCATGGGAAATTTCCTCTGATGGCAAAACTTACACATTTCATTTAGCCAAGAATGCAACATTTCACGATGGCACACCAGTAACCTCTGCAGATCTGGCGTTTTCCTTTGATATTGTTTTAAAATATCACCGGTTTGGAAAGCAAATGTTTGGTCCGATAGAGGGTTATGAATTTCCTGACGCGAATACTTTAGTAGTTAAGCTTTCAAAGGCCCATGGACCGCTATTATTGGCGGCTACTACACCGAGACAGTTGCCCGTTATGCCAAAGCATATATACGGAGATGCTGAGGAGTTTATGAAGCAAGACGCACATAAAGATCCTGTCGGTTCTGGACCTTTTGTTATAGGTGATAGAAAAACTGACGAATATATTACTATCGTTAAAAACGAAAATCACTTTGTAGAAGGCCTGCCGTATCTCGATAGTATTATTTATCAAAATGTTGCAGATAAGACGGCCAAAAGAATTGGACTAAGAAAAAATCAATTTCAACTTGCTCGTACAGATTCTGTAATGCGCTTTAGCGATATAAAAGAGTTCTCAAAAATTGAACACCTCGCTCTTGCACCATATGAAGGTATAGCGGGTGGAGCTATCGTATTAGAATTTAATAATCGAAAAGAACCATTAAATAATAAACTAGTACGTCAAGCTATTGCATATGCCGTAAATCGTTCAACGCTTTCGAATGTCTTGCATGGCGGTTACACTATACCTTCACGATCACCTTTCCCAGCCACAAATGTTTTCTTCAATGATAAGCTTCAGGGTTATGCGTTTGATGTAGACAAAGCTAATAGTCTTCTTGACGAAGCAGGTTATGCTAGGAAATCTGATGGAATGCGTTTCGAGTTAAATTTGATTTTTATTGCGCAACCATTTATGCCGGATTTCAATACAATGCCAGCAGAATATGTTGCTGCATCACTTAAAAAAATTGGGATTAAAGTTAAACTTGAGCCGCTTCAAGGTTTTGCAGGTTGGGCCGAGCGTAGTGCTGCTTGGGATTTTGATATGTCCATAAACTGGCCTGGTGATAAAACTGATCCAGCCATTGGTATTAGTCGACTTTATGTTTGCGAAAATATCAAAAAACAAGCTTACACCAACACTTCTGGTTACTGTGATGCACAGGTTGACGAAATCTTCGCAATGGCAGCAGAGGAATCTGATATACAAAAGCGTACCAGTTTATATGCTGAAGTGCAGGATATCCTTTTGGAAGAAATGCCGATGCTTTGGATGTTCGATACGCCCAGTCTATTTTTCCGTCATAAGGATCTGTTTTTCCCGGCTTACGGAACAGCTGAAAACTGGGATGTTATGTACTGGAAGACAGAACAGAAATAACTTCACGGCACGTAACTTGATTTAAAAATGGAGGTGAACCTAATTCGTTAGGGTTCACTTCTTTTTTAGGTTACAACCCTTGAGGTAATAGTTGTATTATATTTAAGTAGTGTAGAGAGATGAAACAGGCAATTATTCAAAGAATATTTCTGGGTATTGTTATGATAACCGCAGTCATTATTCTAAATTTCTTTTTATTGCATGCAGCACCTGGTGATGTTGTGGATGCAATGTTGGCTGAGGGTGGTGGAGGTGATCCAGAGCTTGCAGCTAGGCTTCGTGCTTCTTACGGTTTAGATGAAGCAACGCACATTCAGCTTATAAAGTATCTAGGGCAAGTGTTTAGAGGTGACTTAGGGTATTCTTTTTATTATGATCAATCAGTAACTGACTTACTTTTAGGGCATTTACCAACAACTTTAATGCTTACTATATCTGCGTTGATCCTAGCTGTGGTGATTGGTACTTTGTTTGGTGTTTATGCAGCTCTTAAGCCCAAAGGTATTTTCAGTAATTTTGTCACAGTACTTTCGTTGTTTGGTTACGCTACGCCAGTATTTTGGCTAGGCATGATAATTTTATTAGTATTTGCACTATACCTGCCTTTATTTCCTGCATTTGGAATTCGGTCTCTACCTGAACCAGAACATGCTGTTGGTAGAATTCTTGATATTATCCACCACTTAGTCTTGCCGACGTTCACATTAGCAATTCTCTACCTGGCTAGTTATAGCCGCATTTCTCGAGCTTCAATGCTGGATGTTCTGGGATCAGACTATATTCGTACCGCAAGAGCAAAGGGTCTCTCTGAAACTAAGGTAATTTTTAAACACGCACTAAAAAACGCGGCTATGCCAGTGGTAACATTGGCAGGGTTGCAACTTGCACAGGTATTTTCTGGAGCGATACTGGTTGAAACAGTTTTCAGTTTACCTGGGGTTGGACCTTTACTTTATGAGTCAATCGTTCGACGTGATTTTCCAGTTATTCTTGGTGTGCTGTTTGGAGCAGCCTCTACTACTATTATTGCTAATATAATCACAGATCTTATCTATAAGTATATGGACCCAAGGATTCAGTCGATCACATGACCCAACCTAATACACCAAATAGTGATCAAATATTTAGTTCTGAAGAAATAACTTCAGAGCCTGATGTTAAATGGCAAGATACGTTTCACCTATTTTGTGCCAATCGGGCTGCTTTACTGGGCCTTACTTTTGTATGCCTTTTTATACTGGTGGGAATATTTGGTCCAATTGTTATTCCAGCAGATCCTTTTGAGATGGTTGCAATGCCTTTAATGAGCCCCAATGGGCAAACTCTATTTGGATCAGATTACCTCGGCCGCGATGTCTTTGTTGGTATAATTCATGGAGCTAGGCCTACAATGATTATTGCTGTAACGGCGACATTAGTGACAGTGTTGATTGGAATAACTATAGGTGCCATCGCTGGATACTATGGAGGCATGGTCGATAATGTGTTAATGCGGATTACCGAATTTTTTCAAGTACTTCCTCCACTAGTTTTTGCTATGGTTATCGTGGCTGTATTTTCGTCACACATAGTAGTGGTCATTTTGGCAATTGCCATCACTACATGGCCTACCGAAGCTAGGCTAACTCGTGCAGAGTTTTTAAAAATCAAAGAAAATGAATATGTAACAGCTTCACGAGCTATTGGTGATCGAAATTTTCGAATAATTACAAAGATTATACTTCCAAATGCGATGCCTCCCCTCATGATAGCTATTACACTAAGGGTTGGTATTACCGTTATCTATGAAGCTGCACTGAGTTTCTTGGGGTTAACTGATCCGGATGTAATTACTTGGGGAAAAATGATTGGGCAGTCACGAGACTTTTTCTTTGAAGCGTGGTGGACTGTCACATTTCCAGGCGTCGCAATCTTATTAGTTGTATTGTGTATAGCCTTGATTGGAGATGGCTTGAATGATGCATTCAATCCAAAATTACGTGGTAGGTGAACAGAGTTATGGATGACAGCCTAGAAATTAAAGAAGATGCCGTTTTACAAGTGATGAATCTGAGTGTGGATTTTGATGTAAAGGGCAATAATGTGAGTATACTGTCTAAAGTAAATTTTGGTTTGGGACTCGGAGAGACATTAGGCATAGTTGGAGAAAGTGGTTGTGGAAAGAGTATGACAGCACTTGCGCTCTTACGCATGGTTCCGTCCCCGCCAGGTAAAATTAGTGAAGGAGAAGTGCTATTAAATAACGTGGATTTAATGACTCTTTCGAAAAAGGAAATAAAAAATATCAGAGGCAAAGAGTTATCGATGATATTTCAGGAGCCAATGACATCTTTGAATCCGGTTTTTACTGTCGGAAACCAACTGGTTGAAACCATTCTTGAACATAAGGACTTATCCCGTGTAGATGCGCTGAAAGAAGCAATAGAGCTGTTGCGGTTGGTACAGATCCCAGCACCAGAGCAGCGGATAAAGGAATATCCACATCAACTTTCGGGAGGAATGCGTCAACGTATTATGATCGCGATGGCGCTAGTTTGTCAGCCAAAGGTCTTGATAGCTGATGAGCCTACTACTGCTTTAGATGTAACTGTCCAAGCACAAATATTTGATTTACTTAAAGAAATTCAGGCAAAAACAAAAATGAGTATTATACTTATTACGCATGATTTTGGAGCGATAAGCGAAATGGCTGATCGAGTAATCGTAATGTATGCAGGTTACAAAGTCGAAGAAGGTACACTTGACGAAATTCGTAACAGCCCACTTCATCCTTATACACAGGGTTTGTTGCGATCAATGCTGGTGATAAAGCCAGATTCATCTGGCTTTAAAAAGCCGTTGCCTGAAATACCCGGATCCGTTCCAGATCTCCTTAATCGTCAGCCAGGGTGTCCTTTTGGGCCTCGTTGTAGCCAAGCTACGATCAAATGTCGAAGCATGCCGCCCAATTTTAATCTTGGTTTTAAGCGATCAGTAAAGTGTTGGCTGGCGGACAATGGTAGAGTCGAATGAGCGAAAGCAAAAAAACACCCACACTCCTTAAAGTGGATAAATTGAAAGTTCATTTCGAACTAAAGCGTGAAAGCTGGTTTTCTGATAAACCCGTTGTACATGCAGTTGATGGAGTAAGCTTTAAAATAAATCTTGGTCAAACTCTTGGTTTGGTTGGTGAAAGTGGATGTGGAAAAACTACAACTGGGCGGGCAATACTTGGACTGGTTAAATCGACTGAAGGGACGATTTCGTTTGAAGGAGAAAAGTTGGGATTAGTTTCTCCAAAAAAGATGCTTCAATTACGTCGGCGGATGCAGATTATATTCCAGGATCCGTACTCAGCGCTTAACCCTAGACAAACTGCTGGAGATATCGTTTTGGATCCCTTATTAGTTCATAATATAGGTAATTCGAAAGAACGCCAGGAACGAGTTGATGAACTTTTTTCTCTAGTGGGACTACAAAAAAATCAGCAACTACTCTATCCACATCAATTTTCTGGAGGTCAAAGGCAGCGAATTTGTATAGCTCGTGCATTGGCATTGAAACCTGATTTTATTGTTTGTGATGAACCCGTGTCAGCTCTCGATGTGGCTATCCAGGCACAAATTCTGAATTTGTTGTGTAAATTACAAGAAGAATTAAATTTAACATTTTTATTTATTTCACACGACTTGGCCGTAATTCAACATGTTTGTGATGAAATCGCAGTTATGTACCTTGGGGTAATTGTTGAGAAAGCTAGCCGTTCAGAATTATTCGAAAACCCGCGACACCCTTATACTCGGGCACTATTATCAGCCGTTTTATCTGGTTCACCAGAGATTAAGGTGGATCGCATTCGTCTGGAGGGAGATATTCCAAATCCAATCAACAAACCCACAGGTTGCAGGTTTCGTACTCGATGTTCTTTTGCAAAAGAAATTTGTGGTGAATTGGAGCCGGTATTAGAAGAAAAATCTTCTGGGCATTGGGAGGCCTGTCATTTTCAGACGACTAACAATCAATAGAGATTTTAATTGGACGATGGAACGTTTAACATTAATATCTTTTATGAAAATTACTCTCAAATGAAGTTAAAAACTATTCCCTTAGCGTGGAGTGCAATGTTTTAGAGCTTCGTGGTTTGATTAAGGCTTTTTTGTTTGAGTTAGAGAGCAAAAATCAAAGAGATGTAATCCTTACGCGCCTGAAAGTGTATACCCTTTTTAACTATAAAAAAATAAATTATATTAGTTAATGGTATAAGTTTGAGATCCTCTTGCTTTGTGATTTTACTAATGGGGTCGAAGAACGATTCCAGAATCTATTTCGGTTCGCTTGCCATCAAGCATTGGTATTTTGCCATTAACGAGAACATGTGCGATACCGGTTGCATATTTTCGGGGAGTTTCCACAGTAGCGTGACTTTTAATATGGGCTGCATCGAAAACTGTGATGTCCGCATATGCTCCTTTTTTTAAAACCCCTCGATCACTTACTCCCAACCGCTCGGCAGGCAGAGAAGTAATACGCCGTATTCCTTCCTGGAGAGTTAAAATGCCTTCATCACGGACATAATGTGATAAAAACCTAGCAGCCCAACCATATCCTGATAGTGAACCAATGTGGTGTTTTAAACAGCCGTAAGGAGCAAGAGCCTGCGTATCTGAAATCACTGCGCATTGTGGTTGCTCTAATGCAAGTTTGATATCTCCATTGTTGAAGGATTGTGATGTCCACATTAGGTGGTTCATGTCGGTAACTTCTTCATCTAGGAGAAGGTCTAAGACAGCGTCGTAGGGATGAGAGTTTTTTCTTCGACCAATCTCGTCGAAACTCATGCCAACGAGCTCCTTGTTTGCTTCGGATTGCATGAGTACGATTTTGTTCCAACCGTCTGAGTTTACTAAACGCCACATAGGACGTGGGTTACGTTTAATTTTTTCTCGGGCAACCGGATCGCGAAGGCGTTCCCGAACCTTTTCATTACCACCTTCTCTTGCCCATTGAGGTAGAATAGCAATAACGTGAGTGTGAGACCAATCATGTGGAATTACATCGAATGCAACATCAACACCATGTCCTCGAGCCGCTTCACACATATCGATAGCGTGCTGCATGGCGTATTCTGGTGCGCCAAACTTTGGTTGAATGTGAGAAATCTGCAGCCGGGCGCCTGCGGCCCGAGCAGTTGCTAGTGCCTCACCAAAACCTAGATCATAAAAAAGATCACGATTCCGTACATGAGTTGCGTAGAGGACGTTATGTTTTGCCGCTACTTTGGCCAAATCTGCTAACTGATCTGGGCTGGCCAGACTTCCTGGCCAGTATTCCAACCCGGTAGAAAACCCGTAAGCACCACCCTCAATGCTCTCATCGAGAAGTGCTACCATTCCATCCATCTCGTCTTCATCAGCAGGCCGTAGAGCATCTCCAACTATTGCCCGATGAATTGTTCCATGTCCAACAAATGCTGCTACGTTTACACCAAGTGGTGTTTTGTCGAGGTGGTCAAGATATTCACCAAAAGAGCGCCAGTTAGTATCTACAGCGCCGTCAATAAATCCTGGTGACATTAGAGCAATATCTGAATTGGATTTTGCTGGAGCACAAGACACTCCACATTGTCCTACAACTTCAGTGGTAACACCCTGATGAACCTGGCTCTCGGCGCGTCCGTTTGCAGCTAAGGTGAAGTCAGAATGAGTATGAAGGTCAACAAATCCTGGAGATACGACTAAACCGGCCGCATCGATAATATGGTTGGCCTCTGCATTGATATTTCCTATTTCAACGATTTTTCCATCCTTTACAGCTATATTTGCTTTGATGGCGTTTCGGCCGGTGCCGTCGTAGACATCGCCATTTTTGATCAATACATCTAACATTTTTTATCTCCTTAACAGTTAAGAGCGTAATAATTTGAGACTTACAATAGAATTATTAACTAAAATTATTTTTTGTATTACAGTTGATTTATTAAACTTTTCTAATAATTAAATTAGCTTAAGTTACACAAAAAAATCTGTACATTGCTATTTTTACATACAATTATTCCCTATAGGCATAACTCGGCGCTATCGTAAAAAAATATTCTTTAATTAATAGGGTTTAGGTTTTTTTGTGGTAATATTTCCCAAAGTTTTTCTATAGGGCAATCAGTTTTTTCTAAAGAATTATCAGTTTTTGCTAAAAAGCGATATATTCTTACCTCCAGATGAATATCCCAAGATTTGTTACCACCTCTAACTAAGGTTTTATGTGTAATAGAGTTTCTTATAGACGAGTCTGGTAGCCAAGCTAGGCCGTGTCCTTCGATAGCCATCTTTTTTATTGATTCTGACATTGGGCTTTCGTATATTCGATTAAGTTGGAGTTTAGTTTTAAGATTTGAAAGAAAATTCCCCTCTGTTTTACCAAGATACGATTCTGAGGAGTAAGACAAATGAGGTATCGGGTAAGCGCATGATCCGAGTAAAGTATATAAGGGCTTATTGTTATCTCCTGGTGCGGATACTGGGACAAGTTTTTCGGTTCCAAGTATTTTATATGGATACTTGTTTTCATCAATAGTGAGTGGCAAGTCTGGGTGATAGTGGCAAATTAGAAAATCACAGCTACCATCAACTAGAGTTTCAATACGATTATGGGTAAAACTTAAAATAAGCCGCGTTGAAATTTCACCCAATTCCTTTTGCAGTTCAGACAACCATTTTGGAAAAAAATATGTCGAAAGGCTATAAGGTGTTGAAAAGTTAATTGTATTCTTACTCAGTCTGTTCATGTCACGTAATTCAGTTCGAGAGTCAAAGATTAATTTTAAAGATTGTTCTCCCACATCACGAAACATTAGTCCTGCTTGGGTTAATTTTGTTGGATAAGTACTTCGGTCAACCAACGGCACACCAACCCAAGTTTCTAATTGCTGGATTCGACGACTGAAAGCGGGTTGTGTTACATTTCTTTCTGCAGCAGCTCGAGAAAAGTTTTTACTCTTGGCCAGACTTAGAAAATCTTCGATTAATTTAAAGCTCATTAATAATAACTTATTCCTATCTATAAGGTTCAACATACTTAATTTTGAGTAATGAATTTATTGAACCTTAATTATATATACTGTACATACACAAAATATATATACAATTTATATATAAATTTAAAAATATTCTATAAGTAATTTATCTCATATTAATTGCGGTTTAGTTTTCTCTTAGGTAAATCAATTTTTCTGCAGATTTATTGGAAATTTTGAAATCTAAGGTAATAAAGCTTTTATTCAAGAAACTAGTATTAACCTAATAAAAAGAGTTATAAAAATATTTATAAAACTTGGAGTTAAAATAGTGCTTAAACAACAACCACTTAATGAAGTGACAATAATTGGAGCTGGAATAATTGGAGTTTGTTGTGGGCTATCTCTCTTAGAAAAAGGTTACTCAGTGACAATCATTGATCGTACTGAGCCAGGAGAAGCAGCTAGCTTTGGTAATGCAGGGGTCATATCTCCTTGGTCATGTGTTCCACAATGTTTGCCGGGAGTTTGGAAAAATATTCCAAGATGGCTTATTGATAAAAATACCCCAGTGAGTTTTAAACTCCGCGAACTTCCGACTTTGTTACCTTGGGCTTTTAAATTCCTATCAAACAGTACCGAAGATAAGGTTAACAATATTGCGAATATGATGGATGGGTTGATGTTTAACAATATTCTGGCTTACCGGCATCATTTGAAGGGTACAGGTCAGGAGGATTTGCTTGTGGATAGTTGGTATATCAATGTGTTTAGGGGGCTGAAGGAGCCAAACCTTGAGGATTATGCTTGGAAATTACGGACTGATCGAAAAGCTCCAATAAATATCATTGGAAGGGAGGAGCTTTTAAATTTGGAGCCGCATCTTTCGGGAGATTGTCAAAGTGCGATAGTAATAAAAGGACAAGCAAGAGCTGTTCATCCTGGCAATTTATGCAAAGCTTTAGCGAAAAAAGTTTTTTCGAATGGAGGTAATTTTGTGAAGGCTAATATTGAGTCCCTGAGTTTAAATACGACTGGTACTTATACCCTTCACTGTGAAGGTGGCAATTACACTAGCAAAAATCTGATCCTAGCAGCAGGGATATGGTCGTTAGATTTGATAAAGTCATTAGGGCTTAAGATGCCACTAATTTCAGAGCGAGGTTATCATGTTGAGTTTTCTGACCCAGGCATAGTTTTGAATAACTCTGTTATGGATGTAGCTGGTAAGTTTGTTGTAAGTTCTATGAGTGGGGGGATTCGGTCGGCCGGAACAACAGAGTTTGCTCAGGTTAATGCACCACCAAATTATGCACGTATAAAAAGTCTAGAAAGATTGACAAAAAGTCTATTGCCTGACCTAAATACTAAAAATATGAAAGATTGGATGGGTGTGCGCCCATCGTTTCCAGACAATCTTCCAGCAATTGGGTTAATCCCTGGTTTCCACAACCTTTATTCTGCCTTTGGGCACAGTCATTATGGCATGGGGATGGCGCCGGCTACGGGTAAGATCATTGCGAATTTTATTTCTGGAGAATCTCAAAATATTGATTTAAATCCTGTCAAACCGGATAGATATTT
>CAJWHE010000048.1 GCA_913041145.1 uncultured Paracoccaceae bacterium | reverse complement strand
ATCTAAAAGAATTTTTCTTTCAGGTAGATCTAAATTTAAAGGCCCTCTTTCTTTTGTTGTGTTTTGTAATGCCTCAAAGCACTTATATAGCGGCTTAATTATACTTTCGAGAATGGGTTGAGTTTTTTTACTTGGGTTCCCATCAATCGCTTCCTGTACCTCCTTATACACTAATGAACCCCGAGATCTCATTAGCCCTCGAAAAAATTGTTGGCTAATTTTCTTTCCACCACTGTCTAAAATCATTTTTAATGCTAAGCAGGGCCTATCTTCATCCTCATGTAAAGAGCAAAGGTTTGCTGACAGATTTTCTGGAAGCATTGGAACAACGCGGTCCGGAAAATAAGTCGAGTTACCTCTTTTTCGTGCTTCCCCGTCTAATAGGGTACCTGGTTGAACATAATATGCTACATCAGCGATCGCGATCCATACGATAAAACCACCTTTATTTTCATCATCTAAATCAAGTTCAACATAGCAAGCATCATCATGATCTCTAGCATCAGCTGGGTCAATCGTGACAAACGGTATATGTCTTAAATCGTCTCGGTCTAACAAGGTAACAGGGGCACTATTAACCGCCTCAGATAACGTCTCTTTACTAAATTCGTTCACTATAGAATGTTCGTGTATTGCTATCAGTGAGATTGCTTTACTGTCATCAGTCTTTCCAAGGACGGAAATAACTTTGGCTTTTGGCATTCCAAACCTAGTCTTAGGGCTTATTTGTTCCGCCTCCACTATATCCCCATCAACACTACCATTTATGGCATTCGGAGGAATAGTCCAAATAGTATTTAATCGCTTACTCAAAGCTTCCAGTGTCCCTCCAGACGAGGAAGCCCTAAACAGTCCTACTATTTTTGATAAATTATTTTTCTTTGGAAATTTTCTTATTAATTTTGCCTCATAATGATAATCTTTGCCTTTTACTTTAGTCAACGCGCATAGAATTCTATCCCCTTCAAATACTGGTGTAATTGAACTTTTCTCAGAATAAAATATTTTTGGCATCTCTTTTCTATCAGGAAAATCAAGTAGATCCAAAAAAATATCACCATCTTTATCAGGAACTTTAGCAATACAAATAGCAGTTGAAGTAATTGCACTGACAAGGCTTTCAGAACTTGGTTTACTAGATGTTTTTTCTTTATTCTCTAGGCCAAGAATAAGTTTCTTCAAATCTATTTTGTAACTACCTGTAATACCAAAGGCTTTAGCTATCTCTCTCTTTGAAATTTTATCTGGATTATCCTTTAACCATAAAAGTAAATCCTGCTTTGTCGGAAGGCCTGCCATTAACTTAATATACGATATTTAATAACATCATCTCCATCACTATAATAAATTATTTATTATTACTCTATTTAATTTGTTGATTTTCAAAAAGTACTTTAATTTTAATTAGTATTTTGGAATATGCTTACTCAACAAGGTAATTAATAAGCATACTCTTATAAATTATTTTTAACTGATCAACATGTTCCACTTCAACATGCTCATCAACTTGGTGAAGAGTATTCCCCAATAAACCAAACTCAACGACAGGACAGTGTTCCCTTACAAACCTTGCGTCCGAAGTGCCACCCGACGTTGATAATTTCGCTTCAGCCCCAATAATATTGTAGATGGCTGACAAAGCTAGGTTAGAGAGCTCTCCAGGCTTTGTAATAAAGCTTTCTCCTGAAACCTTAGCCTTTATACTTACTTTTACTCTACTCTCATTCTCTATTTTTTGTGCCTCAGACTCCAACCAGTTAAGTAGAGACCCTGAACTATGAGCATCATTAAAGCGAATATTTAACATCACCTCACAACTCTGAGGTATTACATTAGTAGCTGTGTTTCCTGTATCTATGGATGTTATGGTAAGGGTAGAGGGATCAAAATAATCAGTTCCTTGATCTAACTCATGATCGGTAATTCGACTAACTAGCTTTGCTACAATGGGAAGTGGATTTAACGCTCTTTCTGGGTAGGCAGAATGTCCCTGAACGCCTTGTAATGTAATTACAGCAGACAGTGAACCTCGCCTCCCTATTTTTATGGTATCACCCATAGCTTCAGAGCAAGTAGGCTCTCCAACCAAGCACACAGACATGGATTCATCGTTCGCCTTCATCCAATCAAGAATAGCAACCGTTCCATCAGTTGCATCTGCTTCCTCATCTCCAGTCAGCATTATCACAAGAGCACCATCAAAAAAAATTTCTTCAGAAACCTCTTTTGCAGCAACTACAAAAGCAGCAACCGCTGTCTTCATGTCCGCTGCTCCTCGCCCATATAATAATCCATTCTTAATTACCCCACCAAATGGATCACAAGACCAAGAAAAAACATCTCCTTCTGGAACAACATCAGTATGACCATTAAACCCAAAAGTCTTTTTGTGATTTTTCTCTCCCCATCTTGCAAAGAGATTGCAAATTCCACCTCTATCCACCCTAAAGCACTCGAACCCTGCTCTTAAGAGTTCTTTTTCTACAATCTCTATTGCACCATCATTTTTCGGTGTTACGGAACGGCACTTTATTAGCTTTCTTGAGAGCTGCAATACATCTGAATTCGCACCCATTTTCTTTCCTCTAATCATAAAATGCTGTTGTTTGGGATACAATAACAGCATTTTCGTCTAAAGCCTGCTTGATAAGTAAATGTTCATCCTCAGAAATATCATGTCCTTCCGCCACTCTTTCATCAACACTCCCGTACCCAGAAATATTCAGCGGAGATAATCCTGCTTTTTTAATAACTGCGGTCGCCTCCCTGACAGCCTCGTCCTCGCTTACACCAGAAGAATAACACATCAAAGCAGCCCCTGTTGAATTTTTAGGTAATCCATCATCTTTTTTCCGACCAACCTCTACTAGAAGAGTATAAACCGAATGCTTTTGATTTTTTTCTACTTTGCTCATTTAAGACATCTCAATATGAGTAAAAATCTATTTAATCTCTTAGAAGCTCATTAATAGCAGTTTTTGAACGGGTTTTTTCATCAACCCTCTTAACAATAACAGCACAATATAGATTTATTCCATTTTTTGTTGGCAAAGATCCGGCTACAACAACTGAGTATGGGGGAACTTCTCCATAAAACACGTCACCAGTCTCTCGATCCACTATCTTAGTCGATTGGCCAAGAAAAACTCCCATACCTAAGACAGAACCTTCACGAACTATACAGCCCTCAACTACCTCTGAACGTGCACCAATAAAGCAATTATCTTCTATAATAGTTGGTCCCGCCTGCATTGGCTCGAGAACTCCACCTATCCCAACACCTCCTGAAAGGTGGACATTTTTTCCTATCTGGGCACATGATCCAACAGTAGCCCATGTATCCACCATCGTCCCTTCATCTACGTAAGCACCCAAATTTACGAAAGAGGGCATTAATACTACCCCAGGAGCGATATATGCAGATTTTCTTACAATGCAGTTCGGCACAGCTCTAAACCCTGCATGTTTCCAATTACTCGTCTTCCAACCCTTAAACTTACTATCAACTTTGTCCCACCATGAGCTATTTTGAGGCCCACCTGATTGTATTTCCATATCTTGAATTCTAAACCCCAGTAAAACTGCTTTTTTTGCCCACTGATTCACGTGCCATGAACCGTTTTGAAGTTTTTCAGCAACCCTTAATGCACCGCTATCTAACGCATCCAACGTTTCCTCTATTGCTTCCCTAGTTTCGCCAACAGTTTCAGGTGTTATTTGGTCTCGCAAATCCCAAGCTTTTTCAATTGCGTCTTCAAGTTCTATATTGGACATAAGTAAAGCCTTCATAAAAGTTAATTTTGGGTTAATGTTGCAGTCTCTATAAACCGATGTTCTGTTCGTTGCAAACTAATCAATCGTTAAAATTTCACTACAAGCTTTTGGTAGACCAGACAATAAAATTTCAGCCCTCGGCTGAACTTTAGGTCTTAACCGTTTTAGAGGCGGTGGGTTGAATATTTTTTTTACCCACTCCTCTGCTTCTAGACAACCATCCCCTGCTGGTGGAGGAAATTGACTACGGCATTCCTTGGCCCCCTTTGGGCATTTAATTCTAACATGAAAATGGTAAATATGACCCCACCAAGGGCGAACCTTTCTTAACCAGTCTCTATCTTCTTTTTCATCTCTACACATTTTTACTTTTGCTCCCGGAAAAATAAAAATTCTCTCTACATTTTCATCTTTTGAAATAGCTTTAATAATTTTATGATGTATTTTACTCCAGTGGTTATTTACCATTGCCCCATTCATTTTCGACATGGATTCTGGTAGAAGTTTTTCACGTTCTTCAATTGTATAATTATTTTCTGATTTCGGCATTAACCAAATATCTGCATCTAACCCTACTTGATGGGACCTATGACCAGATAGCATTGGACCACCACGAGGTTGAGATAAATCTCCAAAATATAGTCCGTTCCAACCGTATTGTTTTGCCTTCTTACTAAGGTTTGTTAATGTTTTTAATAAATTGGGATGCCCCCAATTCCTATTTCTAGACAATCTCATGGCCTGCCATGTTACTCCTGTCTCTGGCAACCTCACTAAACCGTCCGCACAACCACGAGCGTAGGAACCGTAAGGTTGAGCAGGTCGATCTGTAGCAATTAATTGTTTTCCAAAAAGATATTTTGCAGGTTCAGCAAAGCCATTCTCTGATCCCAAAACTGCCACAAAAATTATTAATAGTATAGTAAACCTTGTTATTCTCATCGCACCCGGTCTCTTCCCTTTTTGTCAACAAATGTTAATAAACTAAGACCTATAATAAATAAACCTATTATAGGTAGAACACCAATTCTTTGACTTTGAAAAACATATGTAAAAATAGAGACTAATAGTGGCGCTAAAAATGCTGTAGCTTTCCCTGAAAATGCATAAAGACCAAATGTTTCAGTTATTTTTGATGTGTCGGCTTGAAAAACTAACATAGTCCTAGAAGCAGCTTGAACAATTCCACCCATAGCACCAAGTATCATTCCGCAGAAGTAAAAGGCACAGTCAGGTCCACTTAAAGTGCCAAGAATTTCATCGCTTGATAATGTAATTCCAAAAATAGAATCTGGGGTGATCATTACAAGAGAAAATGTGGTGACAATAAGAATAAAAATACTTAACTGAATAACTTTTTTTGACCCAAATTTGCTATCAAAAATTCCACCTACCCATGAAAATATTGCCCCCGAGATCAGTGCCAAAATTCCAAACATTCCAATGTCAGTCACAGACCATCCTAATACGCCATATGCATAAATCCCACCGAAAGAATATATCCCATTAAGTGCATCTCGATAGAACATTGAAGACACTAAATAAGAAAAAAGACTCCGATTTTCTCTTAATTTCCTTATAGAATCCAAAACTAACATAATTGCAGTGAAAAAGTGTATGCTGGGCTTTGGACCGTTAGTAGCAGGCGAACGCACATATAAAAAAAAGGGGGTCATAAAAATTGCAAACCAGATGGCAGTAAGTGGTCCTATTGCCCGCGTTCCCTCTCTTAAGTCAGGATTTAAGCCCAACGCTGGAGGTTTTCCTAAAATTGTTACCCCATTACTATTTTCAGCAAAAAACAATAGTGCTATTATGATTGCAACTAATCCACCAACATATCCTATTGCCCAACCACTTCCTGATATACGACCTAGCTTTTCTAAAGGAGCGAGCCTTGGAAGAAATGCATTCGTAAGAGTAGTTGCAAGCTCCATGCCAAAAAGGCCAAGCGAAAAAAATGTAAGAATTAGTATTACATTTAACGTGTCTGGAGTGGCAAACCATAAACCCGACGCTCCTACAACATAACAAACAGAAAAATAACATATTAATTTTATATGGCTTCTAGATTTGTCAGCAATCACTCCAAAAACAGGAGCACAAACAGCAATTAACAAACCTGATATTGCTAAAAATATTCCCCATAAACTCTGAGCATCAGCGGCGGCAGCTTGCTCAGAAAAGCCAAGGTTTAGTTTTTTAATTGTCACAATTTCAGCAAAGTATGGAGCAAAAATAAATGTCAAAAGGAGTGTACTATAGGGTTGAGTAGCCCAATCAAACATCATCCAACCAAAAATGCTCCTACGACTTTTTCTTTTGTTCATATTAATTTCTCCATCAGAAATTTATAGTCAGTTTTTTATATTGGTGGCCACGGCCTTTCTGCTTCACTCTCAATCCACGTTTTAATCCAGTCAGGGATCTCAGGCTTAACTAAGTTCTCTGATATAGCAGAAATAGCTTTTATCGGAGGCACAATACCCTGATCACTTGAGATTGCAGCTCTTATTAAGACATTTGACGTCGGCACTCCCGAACGCCACATAGATTGGGTTAAGTATAAAAACTTCTGATCCCATGAAACTATACGAGATCTTACCTCAAGCCGATCAAAAAGATTTACTCTTCGTCGGTACCTAACAGAGGATCCCGCAACACTTAAACGCCACTTATTACTCTTTAAAGTTTGAATAAGCCCCACACGTTTCACTAAGGTCACTCGACCTAAATCAAAAATTGTTAACGTCCTACCATTATTAAGTTCAAACCAAACATCTAAATCCCATGGCCAACAAATATGTAAAGAAGTATATTCATCTAAAAAATCTTGACTGTTTGTTTTTCCATACAAGAGAAGTTCTTTAGTAATACGAAAAACTGGATACATTGAACTTCTCCTCACAAACGCTATCATTAAAACTAAAGAATTTAATTTTGTAGCTCATAAATCTAAAACACATACTTGCACAGTTTCGATAGGAACAGTAGTTCTCAATTGAAGAGTTTTTTGGAGAAAAAGATGACGTCTATTTATCAAATATTAATGCTACTAATTGGAGCTGTAAGAATGCTTATAATACTACACTTTATTATGAGTTGGTTAATAAGTTTTCAAATTTTAAATCTCCGCCAAAGATTGGTTGGGCAAATCTGGTTAGGACTTAATCAAATCCTAGAACCGATTTACCGACCAATCAGAAGGTTCCTTCCTAACACTGGAACATTAGATCTTGGGCCAGTAGTTGCACTTTTAGGTCTATACGCATTAGAAATAATTTTAAATAATAATATCCAGTTCTTTATAAGCTAAGGGTCACAGATAAAAATGTTAATGTACTGACAGTTCAACAACATATTCAGATATCTACCCTAAAGGGGCCATAATATGAATCTCAATGTAACAACTCACCAAGCGGAAGAAGATATAAGAAATGAACAACTAAAAATATATGTAAATGGTGAAATTATTCCTAAACTCGAGGCAAAAATTAGTGTTTTTGACAGCGGATTTATGTTGGGTGATGGCGTCTGGGAAGGGTTAAGACTTTACGCAGGGAAATGGGCTTTTTTTGACGAGCACATGGATAGACTTTTTGAGGCAATTAAGGCTATTGATCTTGATTTTAAGCTGAACAGAAATGATATCCTTGCTGCTTTGGAAGCAACCCGCTTGTCAAATGGTATAGAAACAAACGCTCATGCGAGATTGATGGTAACTCGCGGTGTTAAAACTCGTCCCTTCCAACATCCCTCCCTCAGCCAGTCAGGCCCAACCTTTGTTATAATTATTGAGCACTCAACTCCAAAAACACCTAGACCTATAAAACTTGCAACTGTTCCTCATATTAGAGGACTTCCAATGACCCAAGACCCAAAACTTAACTCTCACTCTAAACTGAACTGTATCCTTGCCTGCATTGCTGCAGAAAAAGCTGGAGCAGATGAGGCCTTGATGTTAGACATAAATGGTTTCGTCAACACAACAAATGCGTGCAACTTTTTTATAGTAAAAAAAGGAGAAATTTGGACTTCTACGGGTGATTATTGTATGAATGGAATTACTCGAAAAAAAGTTATCGATATCTGCAAAGAAAATAGTATAATTATTCTTGAAAAAAACTTTAGTCTTGTAGATACATATAGTGCAGATGAGGCTTTTTTAACTGGAACATTTGGTGCTCAAACTGCTGTATCAAGTATCGATGGTAGGGATATTGGAACCGGTAAAATGGGACCACGAACAGAAGAAATAAGAAACTTATATTCTTCTTTAATAGCCCGTGAAATCAAATGAAAATAGCAGCGTGGTCAGGACCACGCAATCTGTCAACAGCAATGATGTACAGCTTCGGATCTAGGTCTGATACTATTATCTATGATGAACCTTTTTATGCCTCATACCTGAAAGCAACTAAACTCGAACACCCCATGAGAGCTAAAATTTTGGAGTCCCAGTCAAATAATCCACATGAGATCATTGAATCTTGCAATGGTCCAATCCCATTAAGTAAAGGTCTTTGGTATCAAAAGCATATGTGTACTCACATTTTGGATAACATTTCTCTAACCTGGGCTGAAAAATATACCAACATATTTCTAATTAGACATCCCTCTCGAGTTATTAGTAGCTATGAAAGAAAACGAGAAAATCCAACCATCGATGATATAGGTTTCAAACAACAGTTAAAAATATTTAATAGTTTAGGTGGGGTAGTTATTGAAAGTAGTGACATATTGAAGTCACCTGAGAAAACACTGAAAACACTTTGTAGGCATATTAACATTAAGTTCGATCCCAGAATGTTATCCTGGTCTAAAGGTGGCCACAAAGATGAGGGTGTATGGGGTGAACATTGGTACAACTCTGCTCACTTAAGTTCTTCTTTTGGCCCTCCTGAAGGGCCCTTACCAAAACTTTCAAAAAAACTAATTGAACTTTATGAAGAAGCAATACCTATTTATGAAAAGCTATCATCTCATAAAATTAAAATTTAATCTTTAGCTATGTATTCCGTTTGTTACGCATCGCAATAAGCTTCAACCTTAACGCATTTAACTTTATGAAGCCCGCGGCATCTTTCTGATCATAAGCTCCAGCATCATCTTCAAAAGTAACGTGCTCTTCTGAGTAAAGGGTGTATTTTGACCAGCGACTAACAGTCCGAACAGCTCCCTTATATAACTTTAAGCGCACGTGCCCAGTAACATATTCTTGGCTTTTATCAATTGCTGCCTGCAACATTTCTCTTTCTGGACTAAACCAGAAGCCATTGTAGATAAGCTCTGCATATTGTGGCATCAGTTGGTCTTTTAAATGAGAAGCTCCACGATCTAATGTAATTTGTTCTATTCCTCGATGTGCCTCTAAAAGAATAGTTCCTCCAGGTGTTTCGTATATCCCACGAGACTTCATTCCAACAAAACGCCCTTCAACAAGATCTAGCCGGCCAACCCCATGCCTCCCCCCAATGGTATTCAGTTCTTTTAACAAATTTGCTGGAGACAACTCTTTGTTATTTATTGAAATTGGGTCACCTTTACAGAATCCAATTTCAATAAACTCAGGTTTATCGACAGCTTCCTCGGGAGAGACCGTGCGTTGATAAACATACTCAGGAGCTTCCTTTGAGGGATCCTCTAACACTTTTCCTTCCGAAGATGTATGAAGAAGGTTTGCATCTACAGAGAAAGGGGCTTCGCCTCTTTTATCTTTTGAAATTGGTATTTGATGTTTTTCTGCAAACTCAATTAATTTAGAGCGACTAGATAAATTCCACTCCCTCCATGGAGCTACAACTTTGATATCTGGATCAAGGGCATATGCTGATAACTCAAATCGAACTTGGTCATTACCTTTTCCTGTCGCACCGTGTGCTATCGCATCTGCTCCAACCTCATGAGCAATTTCTATTAGTCTTTTAGATATTAGTGGTCGAGCAATAGAGGTGCCTAAAAGATAAAGACCCTCATATAATGCATTTGCCCTAAACATCGGAAAAACAAAATCTTTAACAAACTCTTCTCTAATATCCTCAATATAAATGTTTTCAGGACTTATACCAAGAAGTTCAGCTTTTTTGCGAGCTGGAGCTAATTCTTCTCCCTGCCCGAGGTCGGCAGTAAAAGTTACAACCTCACATCCATATTCGATCTGAAGCCACTTCAATATAATTGAGGTATCAAGTCCTCCAGAGTATGCTAAAACAATTTTTTTTGGCATAGCCATATCCCAAACTCCATAACGTAAATTAATTATCAGATATATTTACCAAAACCCAAACACAAGGCCAACAACCAACCACTCTTATTAAAAATGATAAGATTATTTATATTCTGTTCTACACTGGTACTCTGTTTTGTAATCTACTATTACTTTCTCTCTCTTTCGGCTATTAGCTTGTGAACTTCCACCTAATATAGCACCTAATAAAGTCATAGCTTTTTTACCACTTCCCTTACCAAATTGGTTTCCAGCGACTCCTCCTATGGCTGCACCAGCAACAACTTCTCCAGTAGAGGAAGGCCTGTCCAAGACGCCATAAATTGGGACCTTAACATCTTCACAAATCTTTACCGGTTTGAGTATTACAGCTGGCCCAGTCACTGATTGGCATCCAGCTATTAAAACTACACTAAATAATATGAACAAGTTCTTCATTTTTTTCCTCAATTACAGCTACAATTACAATCATAACTACACCTATATATTAAAACAGTCACGGACAAATGTTATATCTCCATCATTTGTCAATAATTTTCTAGCAACAGTTGGTGACATCCAAATAGCCGTATGCTCTGACTCTAATGGCTCATGTTTTTTAATTACCGGTCTTGCTTTATAAATATGACATATCTTCTCTGCCCATAAATTATACTCAGGCATGAAAGTAAAACGCCGGTAGATGCCCAACTTTATTGGTTTGGATATTATCCAACCGGTTTCTTCCAAAATTTCCCGGTGAAGAGCATGCAAGGGTTGTTCGCCCTGATCAATACCTCCGCCTGGTAGTTGCACTTCCTGACTTGATAGCCCTTGATGGGTTACTAATAAATTATTTTCTAAGGACAGAATTGCGTATACTCCAGATCGAGCTTTATACACTTTATCTGGTCTATAGCTCTCTCCAAAACGTCTAATCATAATAAAACCTTAAAAACCGACAGAACATACAGACTAGAAGATGTTGCTGTAATCTCACTAAACATATATGCCGAATATTGACACATAAAGAAAGCCAAGAATTTGACTAAAAATGCTTCAAAAGGAAATGCTATTCTTGCATTTCAATTAGAAAGACCTAACGCTAGAGGAAGGTTCACTCGTCTAGACTCTGTTATCGAAAATATCTTAGAACAACATAATTACCCCAGTATTGTAGAGGGTTTAATTACTGAAGCCACAATATTAACAGTACTAATAGGGCAAATGGTAAAATCAAACTGGAGACTATCTCTTCAAATTCGAGGTGATGGTCCAATTCGTTTGATCGCTACAGATTTTTTTGGGCCCTCAGGAGAAGGCCTCCCAGCCCAAGTTCGAGCCTATGCTAGCTATGACAAAGAGAAAATCGATGTCAATGCTGACCCATTTACACAAATAGGATCAGGGTATTTCGCCGTAATTATTAATCAGGATAAAGATATGCCTCCTTATAAAGGCATCACGCCCTTAACTGGAGGAAGTCTATCTTCTTCGGCTGAAGGTTACTTTTTTCAGTCAGAGCAAATACCAACAAAATTTTGTATTAGCTATGGGACAACTCAACTTCCTCTTGAAAAGCACGGCTTACGTGCAGGAGGCATCATGCTTCAGCATATGCCAGATGCGTCACCACTTATTAAAGAGCAGCCTTCTTCTCAATCAGAAATTTTACAAAAAAAATTTAATTCTGTTGATGAAAGTTTAACAGAAAACTGGGCACGGGTTAGTATAATTCTCGACACCATTGATGACCTTGAACTTATCGGACCAAGCTTATCATTTGAGCAGGTTTTGTATAGACTTTTTCATGATGAAATCCTTCAAACATCTAACTCTCAACGCATAGACTTTGGATGTACCTGCTCTGAAGATAAGGTTAGGCAGAGTATGTCAATATACTCAGCTAAGGATCTAAAACATATGACAAAGGCTGATGGATCGTTAACTGCTGATTGTCAATTTTGTGGGGCTCATTATGTACTAGATCCAACTACTCTAGGATTCGAGGTTCCCAAAAGTGAACTTAGCTAATCAGGCTCTATTAAAAAATATCGAAATAAAAACGCTAAATTCTGGTTTGATGTCATCTGACTTTGATCTCAACTTAGATAACTCTGACCAAGTCAGTCAAAAACTTACTCCTGCAGCTGTTTTAATAGCAATACAAGAAATAGACGATAGCCTACACATACTGCTAACTAAAAGATCATCAAATTTGAAAAATCACCCTTCCCAGATATCTTTCCCTGGTGGGAAAAGGGATACATGCGATTTGTCTTTGAAAATTACAGCTTTGCGGGAGGCTAATGAAGAAGTTGGTTTATCACCAAATTTAGTTTCATTTATTGGCTCTTTGCCCAATCACGAAACGGTAACTGGTTTTGATGTAAAACCCTATCTAGGTTTTATAAACGGCCCATTCAAAGCAGCAATTAATAAATTTGAAGTAGAGGAACTCTTTACAGTTCCCTTAGAGCATCTATTAAATTTAGAAAATTTCTATATAGAATCTAGAAAATGGCAGAATAAAGACCGTTTTTACTATACGATACCGTATGGACCTCATTATATATGGGGTGCGACAGCAAGGATAATAAGGTCATTAGCAGAGATTATAGCAAAATGATAACTAATATTGGAAACTGGGTTAAAGACTCTGACACCAAAAAAATAACTAAAATTTTTATTGATAAAGGTTACGAAATCTACTTTGTTGGAGGTTGTGTAAGAGATTCCTTACTAGGATATCCTATAACAGATATTGATATGTCAACTACAGCTCTCCCAGATAAAATTATGCAAATTGCCAAAGCCAACAATTTAAGGGCAATCCCAACAGGAATAAAACACGGAACAGTAACAATAGTAAATAATGGCAAACCGTATCAAATAACGACCTTTCGAAAAGATGTTACAACAGACGGTAGGCACGCAAACGTTTCATATTCTAATGATATAATAACTGATGCCAACCGGCGGGACTTTACAATAAATGCCCTATATGCTGACGCAGATGGTAATCTTATTGACCCGTTAAAAGGTATTAACGATCTTTATAATAAAATCATAAAATTTATATTTAACCCAAAAAAAAGAATTCTTGAAGATAATCTTCGTATCTTACGTTTTTTTAGGTTTCATGCTTGGTATGGCGATTCAAGTAAAAGCCTTGACACTGATAGTCTAAATGCCTGCGCTTATTATAAGGAAAAAGTAGCCACACTTTCAAATGAACGCGTAGGAACAGAAATGAAAAAAATTATGTCTGCTCCAAACCCGATATCAAGTTTAGAGGCAATGAATATAGCAGGCGTATTGGAATTGGTAATGCCAAAAGCATCCACTAGTCAATTAAGTGCATTACTACAACTTGAGAACAAACATCAAAAAGGAGTACACTGGACAACACGCGCTGCAATAATGACCAGTACAGATTTAAAAAACATATGGAAAATTTCTAAAATTGATCATAAAAAGCTAAGGAACCTTCAAAAGCTTAAAGCAAGTAAAGATAAAATTTCGAAAATTTCTTATCTGTACGGTGAAGAATTTTCCTGGCAGTACGCAATATTAAAATATGCCTCTTTAAACAAAGATATTCCCAATAATATCTGCGCTGAAATAAAAAGGGGCACAAATGCATTATTCCCAATCAAATCTTGTGAGTTAATTAATGATTTTGAAGGGCCAGAACTCGGGAAGAAAATAAACGAGTTACAACATGCTTGGATAACTTCAAATTTTTCCCTAACAAGAGAAGAATTACTGAATTTAACTTTCTAACAAAAAAGTTATACTTTAAATTCATATTTTTTAACCATAAAAGCTTCTAGTCTATCCAACTTAGGGGCGTTTAAAGAAAGCTAAAGCTTGAAAATTTTTAATTTAATAAATGCATTCCAACCTGCTTCTGGTCCACCTCCAAAGACAATGTTTGCTTTTTTTTGTTGGGCATTATCTGGTTCATGGTTAATGTTATCAGTTGCCTTTATAATTTCTGCATTAGCAGGAATGCTAGAGGTATTTACTGCACTACTGCTTGGGTCCTTAATTGACAAAGCTATTAGCGCTGGTCCAATCGATTTTTTTTATAATCACCTTATTTATATTATTGGCTTTGTAGCATTTTTTATTGTCATACGGCCCTTAGCATTTGGTATGTCATCGGCTGCCAATGCCATCTTTGTTACCCCGAATATAAATCCACTTATCTTATCTCGTCTTCATAGATGGACAATGGGCCAAGCTGTTACTTTTTTTGATGAGGATTTCGCAGGACGCATTGCACAAAAGCAAATGCAAACATCTAGGGCGTTAACTGATGTAGTAACCGAAATTGTAAATGTAGGAGCATTTTCTTTAGCTTCACTTGTAGGCTCAGTACTCTTGCTAGTAACGATAGATCTTAGAATGTCTGGTGTATTAATTGTCTGGTTAATTTTATATCTTCTTTTGATTAAAGCATTTCTTCCAAAAGTACGTAGACAATCTGCTGAGCGTGCAGGGGCTCGAGCAAATGTTTCAGGGCAAGTAGTGGATACCATCACAAACATAAAGACTGTAAAGCTTTTTTCACATGCGGAACATGAGGACC
>CAJWHE010000047.1 GCA_913041145.1 uncultured Paracoccaceae bacterium | reverse complement strand
ATATATGCAAATATTGGGGAAGTAGAAGATGGTATCCGTACTTTGTCACCTCCACATACTCTCGTTAATATAAAGGACGCTGAACCATTAAAGGTTAAAAATGGTAAGATAGTCATACAAAATATATCATTCACCTACGGTCAAAAAGCCAGTGGGCTACACGACTTAAGTTTGACCATAAAAAAGGGAGAAAAGCTTGGGGTAGTTGGCGCGTCTGGTGCTGGAAAGTCTACATTAGTAGCTTTACTATTAAGACTTTATGATACTGAGTTAGGCACTATTTCTATAGATGGTCAAAATATAAATAAAGTCACGCAGGAAAGTCTAAGGCGTAATATCGGGTTCGTAACTCAAGAAACTGCTATGTTTAACAGATCTGCGAGAGATAATATTTTATATGGTAAACCTAATGCGACCGAACTAGAATTACTAAGGGCCTCGAAGGACGCAGAAGCACACGAGTTTATCACTGAGTTAATGGATCATTCTGGAAGAACTTCCTATGATGCGCATTTGGGAGAACGTGGGGTAAGGTTATCTGGTGGTCAAAGACAGCGAATTGCAGTGGCTCGAGCGATACTAAAAGACGCTCCTATATTAATTCTAGATGAAGCTACAAGCGCTCTAGACAGTGAAATCGAGGCTAGTATTCAATTGGCGCTCCAGCGAGCAATGAAACATAAAACTGTAATAGCAATTGCTCACCGACTATCCACTATCGTTAATATGGATAGAATTATTGTTCTTAAAAAAGGGAAAATTGCCGAGGCAGGAACTCACATCGAGCTTTTAAAAAAACGCGGTTTATATTATATGTATTGGGAGAGACAGTCTGGTGGGTTTATTGGTGTAAACCCTAAAAATTTATCTAATCAACTATGATGAAATCAATTATCTTAACATTAAACGATAGAGCAGAAGGCGTAACAGCTGATGGCACTAGAGTGCCTAGAGCTCTTCCTGGAGAGGAAATTACACTAAGTAAAGAAAATCAATTTAAAATAGTTCTTCCATCCAAAGATCGTATTACACCCGTTTGCACCCATTATAAGAGTTGTGGTGGTTGCTCCATACAACATGCGACCCAGAGCTTCATAAAAGAATGGAAGTCAAATGTAATCAAATCATGTTTAAGTGCTAGAGGTATCGAAACAATTATAAAACCCATTTTAACTTCAGAAATAAACTCTCGACGTAGGGTCACGCTACACGGAATGAAAACAAAAAAAAGTGTAACAGTCGGATTTTTTAAAAAAAATACTCATGAGTTAATATCAACTCCTTCATGTGAGCTTGTAAATCCTGAAATACTATCAGCCTTTAATCTTTTTGAAGAGATTACTCTGCTAGGGGTAACTCGAAAATCTATAATAGAAATCTCTGTCACTGTTTCTAAGGCAGGCTTAGATTTAAATATCCTAAATGGAAAAAAGTTAGACAATCAAAGCATAATGAAAATAACAACCTTATGTGAGAACTTTAATATAGCCCGTATTACCTGGAACGGAGATCTTTTAGCAAATTTTTTAAATCCAACAATAGAATTTCAAGGGATAGCCATAACACCTCCTCCAAATGCTTTCTTACAAGCCACAGAGGAGGGTCAAGAAATATTAATTGAAAATGCTATGCTTTCAGTATTTAATTCTGGTAAAGTAATTGATTTATTCTCAGGCTGTGGAACCTTCACATTGCCAGCTGCCAAAAGATCTGAAGTTCTAGCTATTGATAAAACAAAATCAATGCTTTCAGCAATTGAGAAAGCGTGGCGTGAAACTTCAGGCTTGAAAAAGGTAACAAGTCGGTCACAGGACTTATTCAAAGAACCTGTAGGAAAAGAAGAACTTAACTCATTTGACTCAGCAATAATTGATCCTCCAAGGGTTGGGGCTGAGGCACAAAGCCGTGAGTTAGCCCAGTCACACATAAAACGTATTTCATCCGTTTCTTGTAACCCAAAAACTTTTTCTAGAGATGCTAAAATACTCGTGGATAGTGGTTTTAAGCTGGATTGGGTTCAGCCTATAGATCAATTTCTTTGGTCTTCTCATATAGAGCTTGTGGCTCAGTTTTCACGATAAATTAGTTATTTACTACATACTTTAAGCAAACTGAGAATCTTATCTTTAATATGGGAAGCATTCATTCCAGCTACCGTATACATCTGTTCTGGGGTAGCTTGATCAATAAATATGTCTGGTAAAACCATAGACCTAAACTTCAAACCTTTATCAAAGATCCCCTTTTCAAGTAAAAACTGGGTAACATGACTTCCAAATCCCCCAATAGCTCCCTCTTCAATTGTTAGAAGAGCCTCATGATGATTAGCTAATTGGAGTATAAGTTTTTCATCTAAAGGCTTAGCAAATCTAGCATCGCAAACGGTAACTTTTATACCATCACCTTCCAGTTCTTCTACTGCCTTTTGCACCTCATATAATCTTGTTCCAAATGATAAAACAGCAATGTTATTTCCTTCAGAGATCAGGCGTCCCTTACCAACTTCTATTGCTTTCCCGTAAGCTGGTAAATCAACCCCTACTCCAACACCTCGAGGAAACCGAACTGCACAAGGACCATCGTCTATTTGAACAGTAGTCGCTACCATCTTCATAAGCTCAGCTTCATCTGATGCCGCCATAACAATCATGCCAGGAAGGTTGGATAAAAAAGATATGTCATATGACCCTGCGTGAGTTGCCCCATCTGCTCCAACCAGTCCTGCCCTATCTATAGCAAACCTAACTGGGAGTCTTTGAATAGCAACGTCATGCACAATTTGATCATAACCACGTTGTAAAAAAGTTGAGTAAATAGCACAATATGGTTTCATTCCAGCCGCAGCCAATCCTGCAGAGAATGTTACTGCATGTTGCTCTGCTATCCCAACGTCAAAACACCTACTAGGAAATTTCTTATTAAATAAATCCAACCCAGTACCATCTGGCATTGCAGCCGTTATCGCTACAATCTTATCATCTTTTTTAGCAGCAGATATCAGGGACTCGGCAAAGACTTTAGTGTACGTGGGCGCATTTGAAGAGTTTTCTTTTACCTTCCCCGTGTCTAAATCAAACTTTGATATAGCATGACCTTTGTCATTTGACTGTTCCGCCGGAAGGTAACCTTTACCTTTCTTAGTAATTATATGTATTAGAGTAGGACCGTCCGCCCGCTCTTTTAAAGCCCGCAAGACTTCAAGCAGCTGATTTAAATCATGCCCATCTATTGGTCCAACATATGAAAAACCTAACTCCTCAAATAGTGTGCCTCCTACTGCAAAACCCTTTAAAGCATCCTTTGCTCTTTTTGCGCCCTCTTTAAATGGCTCAGGCAAGAAGGAGGCTGCCCCTTTTGCAACAGACTTCAACTCTTGAAAAGGTTGCCCTGTATAAAGCCTGGCAAGATACGAAGACATGGCACCAACTGGTGGTGCAATAGACATATCATTATCGTTTAAAATAACAAAAAGCCGCTTTTTCAGGTGACCTGCATTATTCATAGCTTCATACGCCATTCCCGCACTAATTGCTCCATCACCAATTACCGCTATGCAATCTCCAAGACCTGTTTCAATTTCCCCCCCTAAATCTCTTGCTACAGCCATTCCAAGTGCCGCTGAAATCGACGTTGAACTATGAGCAGCGCCAAAAGGATCATAAGGACTTTCACTTCGCTTAGTAAAACCACTTAACCCATTTTTGCTTCTCAAGGTAAGCATCTGATCTCTTCGACCTGTCAAGATTTTATGTGGATAACTCTGATGACTTACATCCCAAATCAATTGATCCTTTGGAGTTTCAAAAACTGCGTGAAGGGCTACTGTAAGTTCCACAACTCCCAATCCAGCACCAAGGTGTCCGCCAGTTTTAGAAACAGTAGAAATGGTTTCTGTTCGCAACTCATCTGCCAAGGCGCCCAACTCTACATCAGAAAATTTCTTTAAATCTGTAGGTATTTTTACTTGGTCAAGGTGTGGTGTTTTTGATAATTTCTTCATAAAGTTTCTTTCAGGCCCTATAGCTCTCGCGAGATAACAAATTGTGCAGCAGCCTTCAAGTTGTTCGATGATACTGGAAGCGCCTCCAATTCATTTATGGCTTGATCAATCAACTGTCTAGCTTGTTCTTTAGCACCCTCTAAACCTAATAAAGTTACAAAAGTAGCTTTACCAGCAACTTTATCTTTGCGAAGCTTTTTGCCTACTTTACCTACTCCACCTTCGACGTCCAAGATATCGTCTTGAACCTGAAAAGCCAAACCAAGAAGACGTGCATATTGTCTCAGCGAATTATTATCTTTTTTTGCCATTACCGGTCCAACCTGAGCTGACCATTCTATCAACGCACCTGTTTTCTTACCTTGTAAGTGTGAAATAGAGTCCAAATCATAAACTGTAGTCATTTTTTCTGCATCCATATCCAACACTTGACCTAAAATCATACCGTTAGCTCCAATTGCTTTTGTTAACGTGGATATTAAATCTAATCGAACCTGTGGATCCTTTGATGTTTTAAAATCGGATAGAATTTCAAACGCAAGTGTTTGAAGGGCGTCCCCCGTAAGAACCGCTGTTGCCTCATCCCATCGAACATGCACTGTTGGTTTACCACGCCGAAGGTCGTCATCATCCATACAAGGAAGATCGTCATGAATTAGTGAATATGCGTGAATTACCTCAGCTGCTGTAGCTACGCGGAGCACTTCATTAATCGGTAAATTATAAATCTTAGCACTCTCAACAGCCAAAAAAGCCCTTAAACATTTTCCTCCAGAGAAAGCATGTAACATAGGAGCAAACAATTTCTTGTCAAAACTAGAAATAGACTCTTCAAAAGTAGTTTTTATACGCTCTTGGGTATCAGAAAGCACAGAAAGGAACATCTCTATTTTCTTTCAATCTCTGTTACTGCTCCTGTAGAGTTTCCATCTTTATCTAAAGTTATCTTTTGCACTTTTTCTTCTGCATCCATTAATTTTTTTTCACATCTTTTCTTTAATTCAGCCCCTCGTTCATAAAGTTTTATAGAATCCTCCAGAGGCACATTCCCTCTCTCAAGTTGCCCAATAACTTCCTCAAGTTCACTCATTGCTTCTTCAAAAGACATCTCTGATACTAAAATCTCAGTCATTTTTCCCTCTCTTTAACAAAACTTCTAAATGCACCCTTGCCGATGCAGCTAATGCATCAAGATCATAACCACCCTCTAGAGTCGAGACCAAGCGACCTCCACATAGTGTTGTAGCTAAATCACATAGACGGTGAGTGAGCCACTCAAAATCTTCTTCAAAAAGGTTTATCGTCGCTAAGGGATCAGATGAATGCGCATCGAATCCAGCCGAAATCAATAAAAGGTCCGGTGAAAAACTCTCCAATGCTGGGAAAACCTTCTTTTCGTATAGTGCTCTAAAACTTTGACTACTAGTATTTGGTTCCAAAGGAATATTCATAATATTATTTTGAAGACCTTTTTCACTAGCATAACCTGTTCCTGGGAAAAGTGGCATTTGATGGGACGATACGAACAAAACTCTTTCTTCATCCCATAGAATATCTTGAGTTCCGTTTCCATGATGGACGTCAAAATCAACTATAGCAACTTTTGACAACTGGTAATGATCCAGAGCGTATTTTGCAGCAATGGCTACGTTTCCAAACAAACAGAAACCCATTGCTCTTTCCTTTTCAGCATGATGCCCTGGAGGTCTAGTTATTACAAACGCATTAGCTGCATCACTACTAAGAACCAAATCCACTCCCTTTATAATTCCACCAACGCCCCTACGAGCAGCCAGTAGGGATCCCTCTGACATAAAAGTGTCAGCATCTAAAGAGACAACGTTACTACTAGGAGTAACTTTTTTAAGGTATTCTAAATACTTTTCTGAATGTGCCCGCAATATATCTAAATCTTTGCCCAAAGGTGCTTCTATTTTTACTAAACTTGGGTCATCTATGTCTTCCAAAGCATTATTAATACTAACCAATCTTTCAAACTTCTCTGGGTGCTCCCCCGGAGTAATATGGCCTAAACAGTCCGTATGTGAAATTAAAACAGTTGTCATAAAAACTTACCTTTTTTCTTAATCTGGCGCCAACATATACCCTGAGCCCCGTACAGTTTGTATATATCTAGGTTGTTTAGAATCCACTTCAATTTTTCGACGTAATCGTGTGACCTGTACATCTACTGCTCTTTCTTGAGCTTGACCCTTACCTCTACCTAGATCTTCTACTAGCTTCTCTCTTGAAATAGGTTCCCCAACGTTTGCGGAAAAAATTCGCATTAACGCAATTTCAGTTGTCGTCAACCTGATCAAAGTATCTCCACTCCATAGTTCTGCCCTAATAGTGTCATATGTTATTTTTCCTAAAGTAAAAAATAGTGGTAACTCTACGACCTCCTGTTGGCGCGTAATTCGTCTTAAAATTGAATTTATTCGTAACAGTAATTCCTGTGGTTCAAATGGTTTGGCCAAATAATCATCTGCACCAGCTTCTAAACCTTTAATTCTATCAAAACTCTCACCCTTGGCAGTCAACAGTAAAATAGGAGTTGTATCTTTGTGCCTCAATTCAGTAGTAAATTTAATACCATCATCACCCGGCATCATTACGTCTAATACTATAAGGTCAAATTTTAGACTGGCTAATAATTTCCAGGCTTGTTTTGCATCTTGCGCAACAGACGCCCAATAGCCGTTCTGAGTTAAAAATTTCTTTAAAAGATTTCTAATTCTTTCATCGTCGTCAACAACTAAAATATGAGAACTTTCTGAAGTGAGGGAAACCATTATTTACTCTTTCAATAAACTATCAAATTGAGTTTTTACTTCATCGTCCATTAGACATTCTAAAACCTTTATAAACCCTAGAATTGAGGCTGGACCTGCTTTCTTATAAGCGCTGTAAACTCTTCGTCGCTGAGCTTCTGATAGTTGTCTTTCCAAATTAAAACCTTTTTCAGTTAAATGGAGATGCCTTTCTCTTTTATCTTCTAGGCCTATATCACTTCTGACCAGGCCATCTGATATTAATTTACGCAAAACTCTATTTAAAGACTGCTTAGTAACTCCTAAAATATTTAAAAGATTATTTACTGTTGTACCAGGACACCTATTAATAAAATGTACAGCTCGATGATGTGCTCTACCATAGTCGTGTTGCTCAAGAATCTTATCTGGATCTAATGTAAAACCTCGATAAGCAAAAAACATTGCTTCAATACCAAACCTGAGAGCTTCATCAGTTAAAAAAACCTGTTCCTCGACTTTAGTACTGTCTGTACTATATTTATCTTCCATTAGAACAACTTTTCTCTACTCTCTATTGAACTCAATTTATGTCAGCCTTGTTGACATTTCAAGAATCAAATGATAACAAAAATCGATTTTATGTAACTTTATGTCTATCTATTATAGCATATGAGTAATAAATGAAAAGATACGTTAAAAAGTGAAAGGATTACATCAATGACAGTGGCCTATGATAAACGTGAAGGTTTAATCTGGATGGATGGAGAGCTTATAAATTGGAAAGATGCTAATGTACACATTTTAACTCATGCAATGCACTATGCTTCATCTGTTTTTGAGGGTGAAAGGTGCTATAATGGTAAAATTTTTAAATCTAAACAGCACTCTGAAAGGTTAAAAAGATCAGCATTACTTATAGACTTTGAAGTTCCATACTCAATTGAGGAGATCGAAACTGCAAAAAAAGATGTGTTGAGAGCTAACAATCACAATGAAGCTTATGTTCGTGCTATCGCGTGGCGAGGGGCTGGAGAAGACATGGGTGTAGCATCAGCAAAAAACCCTGTCAGATTGGCAATAGCTGCTTGGGAATGGGGAGCTTACTACGGTGATGCTAAAATGAAAGGTGCCAAACTTGATATTTCTAAATGGAAACGTCCATCACCGGAAACGATTCCATGCGAAGCAAAGGCAGCTGGTCTTTATATGATATGTACAATGTCTAAGCATGCGGCTGAAGCCAAAGGTTGCTCAGATGCTATGATGTTTGACTACAGGGGTTACGTTGCGGAAGCTACTGGAGCAAATATATTCTTTGTAAAAGATGGTGAGGTGCATACACCAAAACCAGATTGTTTTCTTAATGGATTAACCCGGCAGACAGTTATAACAATGCTTAAAAAAAGAAACATTGTTGTGCATGAACGACATATAAGTCCTAATGAGTTAGAGAGCTTTGAACAATGCTGGTTGACAGGTACAGCTGCTGAAGTAACCCCTGTTGGGGAGATCGGTGGCTACACATTCGATGTTGGGCATTTGACACAAGATATTTCAAAAAGTTATGACAGTCTTGTAAGAGACTAACCTCATAAGCCCAGGGTTTGTAAAATTAAATATAAAAAATAATTATTATAGATTATTTTTCTACAAAATAATCTAGTTGATTCTTTTACTTTTGAGAGTGATTGTATTATGCATGGCTAATAATAACACTGTAATTTCTTTAAATACCTCTTCATACGACCGGGTAGCTTTCAATAGAAAAGAGCTTAGCATAATTCTATCTATATACGGTAGAATGGTTTCAGCAGGAGAATGGCGAGATTATGGAATATCAATGCTGAGACATATAGCTATTTTTTCTATATTTCGAAGGTCTGCAGAGCATCCAGTATTTACAATTCAGAAGACTCCAAAACTTGCGAACAAGCAACAACTATATAGTGTTGTTGCGATGGACGGGAGAATTTTAAAAAGAGGGTCTAATTTAAAAACAGTCCTACAAGTTTTAGAAAAAAAATTAATCCGCGCTGTAAATTAAAGTCTCTTTATTGAAGTTACGACTCCACCATCACTCTTTTTTATTCTTGCCATTACAAGGTCAAAATCTTCCTCTACTACGGCCATGTGATATGCGTTAGCATGGATTAAAGTGTTATTTTCACCTAAAATTCCAACATGCCCCTTCCAGAACACTAAGTCACCTTTTTTAGCTTCTGTTAACTTAACTCTCTTACCCACTGTTTCTTCTTGCATATCAGTATCTCTAGGACAGTTTATACCACAAACATTTAAAGCTAACTGAACTAAACCTGAGCAGTCTACACCCTTTCTCGAACCGCCCCCCCACAAATATGGAGAATTTAACAATAAGCGCGCAGTTGCGACATAATCAACCAACTGGTTTTCTATTTTTTTTAAATGACAAACTGGAATAAAACTACCGTTATTCAGCTCTGCCCATACCCCTGTGACTTTTTTAACAGTAACTTTGTCACCAAGAAAAAATTCACTTATATCCTTCTGTTTAAAATCTGGCTTTACATATGAGTTGCTACCAGCCACACAGACCCAATGAGACACCTTAGCACAAGGAGCTACATGATTTTCAGAGATATAGCCACAATACTGATCTTTTTCAGATTGAATATAGGCAAACCCATTTAATCGTTCAAAAACTTTAATTGGATCTCCTAGTGACAGTTGAGATATTCTATTTCCACCATGCGCGTTTAATAAATCTGTTGGCCCAAATCCACATTGAGCTTTTGAGCCTTCCAAAAAAGATTCTGAATTTACTTTTCCTTTTAAAAAGTTAGCAGCTACCCTTCCATTAGCTGGAGTAACACGGGAATCCATTAAAACTTTAAAACCTCAGGCAATGCATCTAAAATAGCCCTAGCTCCCATACCAACACCACCTTTTGGTCTTCCTGGACTAGCCGTGGGTTGCCATCCATAAATGTCAAAATGTACAAAACTTTTCGCATTTTCTACAAAGCGTCTCAGAAAAAGTGCAGCCGTAATAGACCCAGCAAACCCTCCACTTGGAGCGTTATCTAAGTCTGCTATTCCTGGCTCGATTAGTGATTCATAAGGATTATGAAATGGCATTTCCCAAATAGGATCTCTCACTCTAATAGAAGATTCCCTTAACAAATTAGCTAAATTATTATCATCAGTATAAAAAGGAGCTACATCAGGCCCAACAGCAACACGCGCTGCACCTGTTAAAGTTGCCATACATATTAACAAGTCAGGGGAATCTTCGTCTGCGTATGCCAAAGCATCCGCCAAAATCAGTCTTCCCTCTGCATCCGTATTATTAACCTCTACTGTTAACCCCTTTCTAGAAGTCAGGATATCTTGCGGTCTAAAGGCTGATGATGCGATAGAGTTTTCAACGGCAGGCACCAGTACTCGTAATCTTAATGGCAAATTTAAAGCCATTATCATATGCGCTAGCCCAATCACAGTGGCTGCCCCACCCATATCCTTTTTCATAAGAGACATTGATGATCCTGGCTTAATATTTAATCCACCTGTATCAAAACAAACACCCTTGCCAACTAACGTCAAAGTTGGACCGTGTTTGCCCCAAACTAATTCGATCAAACGAGGCAATTCTGCTGAAGCTCTTCCTACAGTGTGTATCATTGGAAAATTTTTTTCTAATAGGTGTTCACCGCAGATAGTTTTAATGGATGCACCATGTAACCCAGCTAGAGAACTTATAGATTTCTCTAGTTCTAAGGGGCCCATATTGTTAGTTGGCGTATTTATTAAATCTCTAGTTAAAGCTTCCCCTTGAGCTATTTTCTCAGTTCTTGTCCCATCAAACATACTCGGAGAAACTAACCTCGGATTATTCTTCACTTGGTCTCGATACTTTGAAAAATGGTATTGAGATAAAAGCCAACCAAGGTAATGCTCTTTTACTTCGAACTCAGGGTGCTCAGAAACAAGTTTGTATTTAAGGTTAGGGATTTTTTTTGTCACACCTCCCAAAACAAATCGATTTCTTTTTCTAATCTCTTCGCTACCTAATCCAACTAAAACTTTTTCAATGTTTCCTAAACTATCAGGAACCAAGCAAACATCTCCCGAACTAGCTGAAAATTTGTTTGCATGTATCCAGTTTTTAACGTGGCTATTTTCCCTCTCTAGCCAAAGATTAAATTCCTCTGCTTTAATAAGGTAAATTGGACAGGCTTCTGCGTTATCTTGTTCAAAATTATATTCAAGAAACTCCAGCATTAAATAATCTCCTAAAAAAACTTAATTGAATTCTAAGAACTAGTATTTTATTTTATTAGTTTAGAGATAGTTATTGAGTAGAACAATCTTATCGGGGTATTATAAGCTGTAAATAAGGAGGAACAATACATAATGGCAATAAAACCTTTACCAAGCTTTCTTATAAATCGTTATAATGACTGGAGATCAAATAGTTATTTGCAAAATAAAGATTGGTACAAGAAAATATCAGCAGAAGACCAACACCCCAAGGCAATGGTAATCTCTTGTTGTGATAGTCGAGTACACGTCACTGCAATATTTGGAGCTGAACAGGGGGAATTCTTTATACATCGAAATATTGCAAATTTGATACCACCATTTTCTCCAAATGGTGACTACCATGGCACATCGGCTGCAATAGAATATGCTGTTACTTCCCTAAAAATTTCTAAAATCATAGTTTTAGGGCATTCAAACTGTGGAGGTGTAAATGGATGTCATGATATGTGTTCAGGAAAAGCTCCAGAGCTAGAACAGGAGTCCAGTTTCATAGGTAGATGGATGGACATTCTTAGGCCAGGGTATGAAAAAGTTAAGCACATACTTGATGAGGAACAAAGAAAAGAAGCATTAGGGAAAGAGGCTGTTTTAATTTCTTTAGAAAACTTACAAACATTTCCATTTATAATAAGTGCCATAAAAAAAGATAAACTTAATCTGTACGGCCTGTGGACTCATATTGGAAAGGGGGATTTGGAACATTACATTGAGGGTGATGGATTTAAACCGGTTTAGACATCAATACTTTAGAAACATAAGTTTCTGCAATTTGAACAGCATTTAAAGCAGCTCCTTTTCGTAAATTATCCGAAACACACCACAGGTTGAGTCCATTTTCCACCGTATTATCTTGCCTAATTCTACTTATAAATGTTGCATTATCACCAACACATTCAACTGGTGTGATATAGCCACCATCCTCACGTTTATCTATAACCATAATACCATCGGATTCTCTTAATATACTCCTAGCCTCATCAACACCAAGAAACTCCTCAAATTCAATATTAATTGACTCAGAGTGTCCAACAAACACCGGCACGCGAACACATGTAGCTGTTACATTTATATTCTTATCTAAGATTTTTTGAGTCTCAGCAATCATTTTCCACTCTTCTTTAGTCGATCCATCCTCTAAAAAAACATCTATATGAGGTATTACATTAAAAGCAATTTTCTTTGTGTAAACCGTAGGTGACACTCCTTGGTGTGGGACATAAACCCCTTTTGTTTGATTCCAAAGTTCGTCGATACCTTCTTTACCCGAACCTGAAACAGACTGATACGTACTTACCACCACCCTCTTAATCCTTGCACGATCATGGAGGGGTCTAAGAGCTACCACCATCTGGGACGTGGAACAGTTCGGATTTGCAATAATATTTTTGTTTTTGAAATCAAAAATAGCATTAGGATTAACTTCTGGAACTATTAACGGAACCTCAGGATCATAACGATAAAGGGATGAATTATCTATAACAAGGCAACCAGATTTCGCTGCCCTAGGCGCATGTTCTTTAGTAGCATCAGATCCTATAGCAAATAATGCAATGTCATATCCTGAAAAATTGAAACCCTCTAAATCTTTAGTTTTGAGTGTTTTATCTCCATAGCTTACTTCAGTTCCAATAGATCTTCGGCTAGCCAATGCGACTATTTCCTTAATCGGGAAATCTCTCTCTGATAAAATATTCAGCATTTCTCTGCCAACTTTTCCAGTAGCGCCAACCACAACAATATTATAAGCCATTTTCTATTAAATCCTTAAAAGAGGTTCTTACTATTCAGTGCCTAATAGCTCTTTGTTAGCTTTAGGAAAAGGCGTAATCGAGTTTGTCTTGCTGTTTAGTATGAATCCAAGGTAAACGTGGGTGAAATATAGGATAGAAAAGAACCTTGAATAATAAAACTAAATATAAATCATTTACTTTATTTAAAAGACTGTGGACAGGGTATCTCAGGAATCATATTTTCTTATTATTGGTTGCAATGATATTTATGGTTGTCGAAGGTGGCACCCTTGGTGGATTAAGCTATATGCTCCAACCGATGTTTGACCTAGTAATGGTAAAAGGTGATGCAGGGGCTATCTGGTTTGTTGCAACAGCTATATTAATGCTGTTTGTAGTAAGGGGTATAACAGGGATAATTCATAGAACTCTATTAACTAAAGTTTCTTATGAAGCATCAACACAAATTCAAGTTGATTTACTAAATCACACCTTACATTTGGATAATAGTTTTCATTCAAAGACCTCTCCAGGCGCCTTAATTGAACGTGTTCAAGGAGACGTTATATCCATACAACATCTTTGGAACACCATTTTAGTAAATGCAGGAAGAGATTCTATCGCATTACTATCACTTATCGGCGTTGCCATTTCAATAGACTGGGTTTGGACTTTGGTAACCATAATGGGTGCCCCCATTTTATTACTCCCAAGCTTAGCAGTTCAAAGGTACGTAAGGCGTAAAAGTGGTTACTTAAGGGAGATTGCCTCAGATAGAACCCTTCGTCTTGATGAAATTTTTCATGGTATAATACCCATAAAGCTAAATCGTATGGAACCATACCAGTTATCTAGATTTTCAAAATTATCCCAAGATTGGGTAAAATCTACAATAAAAACTGTAGCTGGGCAGGCTTCAATCCCCGCTCTAGTTGATCTTGCGGTAGGTTTTGGATTCTTTAGTGTTCTATTGTACGGAGGTCCACAAATAATATCTGGTGAAAAATCAATTGGTGAATTTATGAGCTTTTTTACCGCCATGGCTTTGGCATTTCAACCAATGAGAAGGCTAGGGAACGTTGCAAGCAATTGGGAAATAATGGCTGCAAGTTTAAATAGAATCTTTAATTTGTTTGATACAGTTCCTGACATCAAAGATACCGTTTCAACAAAAATAAAAGAACCAAAAAATTTCGATATTTCCTTTAATGATGTGCATCTAAACTATGACTCCACCCCAGTATTAAATGGGTTAAGTTTTAATGCACCACATGGAAAAACTACTGCCATTGTTGGTGAATCGGGAGCTGGGAAAAGTACGTTGTTTAACGCGCTTACCCGATTAGTCGACCCCAAAAGTGGTAGTATTAATATTGATGGAATTAACACTAAAAATATCTCAATTGAAAAGCTTAGGAGTCTTTTCTCTGTTGTTTCTCAGGATGCTTTATTGTTCGATGAAACACTTATCGAAAACATACTTTTAGGGAAAAAAAATATTTCTAATGAAAAGATTAAACAGGTTTTAGACGATGCAAATGTAACTAAATTCATTTCTACTCTATCTCATGGCCTTGAAACAAAAGTTGGCCCCAGAGGTTCAAATTTATCAGGTGGCCAGAGGCAACGTGTAGCAATTGCAAGAGCGTTACTTCGAGATACTCCTATTTTACTCCTTGATGAAGCAACAAGTGCGTTAGATGCCGAATCTGAGAAATTTGTTCAGGAAGCCTTAGAAAAACTATCTAAAGGAAGAACTACTCTAGTTATTGCGCATAGATTATCTACCATTCATGATGCAGATCAAATCATAGTATTGTCGAAAGGGAGTATTGCTGAGATCGGAACTCATGATAATCTAATCAATCAAAAAGGTACTTATTCAAACTTATACAGCTTACAATCTAAACCCTCTAAAGAAGTTGATGTTCTTTTAAATGACTCGACATTAATTAGTAATTCAACAAAATCTCCTCTAAACCTTAAAAACCAAAAAAGTTTGGTTGAAAATAAGCACAATTTTCTTTCATCGAATTCAAAAAATTTAAATTGGGTGCAGCGACTCCTTATAGCTATCGCCAGAAAATTAACCTTTTAATTAAACATAATATTCCCATGTCGAGCGCTACATGCTATTATGGCTATAGCCTTAAATGTTGGTTAAATGAAAAGTTTGTCAAAATATTCACATAATATACTTTTCCATTAGTAAAAATTTTTATATTGGAACCTAAAGTTGTCACCACGAAAAAAAACAAAACTAGAACGTCTACTGTCATTCAATCAGCATCGGCGGCGTTTTGGAGGGTCCCAAAACCTTTCTAGCGTAGAGGATTTAACTACTCTTAAAAATTCAATTATCCAAGGTACAAAAAAAACATATACCCACGGCTCTTCAAAAAATCTATCTAAACACCTGGAAAGCTTAAAAGATGAGTTCGTTGGGGATTCTGAACTTTGTTATGTAGTCGCGAAAACAATCGTCTTAATTAGGCGTGAATCTAAAATAAAAGACAATTATAAAACTTTAGAAACTCTTTTAACTGAAGAGGGTGATTTTTTATTAAAAAATTTAAATTTAAGGTGGTTAATTTCAATCTCAGATACAATCTCAGAGCACTCAAGTTGTCCTGAAACTAGAGCACTTGCTTTATGCGCAACAATATTGGGCAATACAGTAAAAATTTATGAGACAGAGCGATATCTAGAAAATAATACTAATTCAAAAGACGACCCTGAACGTCTTAGAATACTACAATCTGAGCGCGTTCCCTTAATAGGTGGAATGTCTGGGTTTTGTATAGGAACTGATGATACACTCAGAAACATGCGCTTTAGAATGAATACAGTTTGTAAAACAAACCCTATTGGAAAAATTTTGTTGGAAATATTTTCAAGAATTCAATACGAAAGCACTGGCTACAGCAGACTAAAAAAACGACACACACGATCCAGAACTAGTTGGTGGTAATATGCTTTTTCATTCCTTTATCATCAATTTACCAAAAGAAAAAACTCGTCATAATTTCATGAAAAAGCAAATGAAAAAACTCGATTTAGAGTATAGCTTTATTTCAGCTGTTATGGT
>CAJWHE010000046.1 GCA_913041145.1 uncultured Paracoccaceae bacterium | reverse complement strand
TTATTAAGCCAGTAATTGCGATAGCAGGAGCAGCTCATAAGTTGCCAATGTTAGCTGCAAAAGAAGCTGTCTTAGAAAAAATTATGACTCCAGTATTTGTCGGTGAAAAGACTTTAATAAAGTCGTGTGCCAGTGACCTAAATTGGGATATCTCAAACTTTAAAATTATAAATGTAATTGGTGAAACAGAAGCTGCAGAAACTGCCGCTAAGTTATGTGGGGATGGGAAAGCAGATATTCTGATGAAAGGTCAGGTACATACTGACCTTTTTATAAAATCTGTACTGGATAAAAAATCTGGGTTACGGACAAAACAAAGGTTAATTCATGTGTTTCATATATCACATCCCAATGGTGGTAATCCTTTATTAATTTCAGATGCCGCTATTAATGTTTCACCAGATCTGCAAACTCGTAAAGATGCTACGGTTCAGATCGTTAAACTACTCAAATCTCTAGGCAATAAAGAACCTAGAGTCGCATTTTTATCGGCCACAGAATCAATTCTAAAGTCAGTACCCTCATCTTTAGAAGCTAATATACTGTATGAGTGGTGTTCAAAAAATATTAATAATGCACATTTTTCAGGACCATTAGCTCTAGATACACTACTTTCCTACGACGCGGCTGTTACAAAAGGTCTTCAAGGGAATCCAGTAGTGGGTCAACCTGATGCAATTATTGTGCCTGACATTGTATCAGGAAATGTTCTTTTTAAATCTCTGGTATATCTTTCTGGAGGGTGCGCCGCAGGATTAGTATTAGGAGCAAAAGTTCCCTTACTTCTAACAAGTCGAGCAGATCCTCCAGCAGCTAGATTAGCATCAATAGCCCTTGCAACATTAATCTAAAAAAGAGAGTTTATCGTGCAATTAAAGTTCCTATTAAAGTAAGATACCGCAACAGTGCGACAACAACACACACCGGGTAACAAGTGTAAATTAAAGGGCTTCTGTTGACAATTTTTTGTGTTTACCCGATGATTTTTTGATCAATATACAAAAATGGATAATTTCCAAAGTGAAATCTTTTAATGTTAGTTAACCCTCACGGCCAAGGTAATTTAATGCCTCTTCTTGTTTCAGAAGACACTAGGGCAGAAGAATTAAGGCGTGCAGAATCATTTGTAAAAGTTCTACTTTCGACTAGAGAGCTATCAGATTTATTAATGTTAGCGATGGGCGCTTATACACCTTTAGAAGGTTTTATGGGCGAAGAAGATTGGCGTGGTTGCTGTTCAGATATGACTACGGCAGATGGTATATTTTGGCCGATCCCTATTACCCTTTCAACATCGGAAGAGATAAGTAGTTCAATAAAGATTGGTGATGAAGTCGCCTTAGTTAATGATAGTTTAAAAATCTTCGGTACCCTAAAAGTTGAACAAAAATATAACATTGATAAAAATTATGAGTGTTTGCATATTTTTCGTACAGCAGATGCAGCTCACCCAGGGGTGGCGAAGATTTTAGAGCAAGGAGAAATAAACTTATCGGGTCCAGTAAAAGTTTTTGATGAAGACCATTATCCAGAAACATATAAAGGATTATACTATAAACCGAACCAAACTCGCGCGCTATTTGAGGAAAACGGTTGGTCAACAGTAGCAGCTTTTCAAACTCGCAACCCTATGCATCGTAGCCACGAATATCTTGCGAAAATTGCTGTTGAGCTCTGTGATGGGTTACTAATTCATCAGGTGTTAGGAGCATTAAAGCCGGGAGACATTCCAGCGGACGTTAGAGTTGAATCGATTAACAGCTTAGTTAAGAATTATTTTGTTCAGGGAACTGTTGTCCAAGCAGGTTACCCAATCGAAATGAGATATGGCGGACCAAGAGAGGCATTATTACACGCAGTTTTTAGACAAAACTTTGGATGCTCGCATCTTGTAGTTGGGCGTGATCATGCTGGTGCTGGTAAATACTATGGCCCGTTTGATGCTCACAAGATTTTTGATGAAATTCCCTCAGGAAGTTTAGAGACAAAAGCGATCAAAATTGATATTACTTTTTATTGCTACAAGTGTCATGGGATGGCTACGGGTAGAACTTGCCCACATGGTGAAGAAGACCGATTAAATGTCTCAGGTACGAGGTTGAGGGAAATGCTTGCAAATAACGAAGTTGTTCCAACTGAATTTAGTAGACCCGAGGTTCTTGAAGTTTTACGGAAGTATTATTATAACGTTGATAACTAAAATAAGAAAACTTAGAAAGTACCAAGCCACAATTTAATGAAGCTAGGAAATACAATATGTTTGATATAAATCCCTTTGCCCAACTTTCCTCATCGGTACCACCACTTGTAATGCAATTATTTGTGATAGTGATGATTCTCATGGTTGCTGGTGGTACTTTATTTGATATCATTCACAAAGGGAGCGCCAAGTACTTTTTCCAACTTGTCAATAAGAGTAGGACTAATGCTACAATTAACGCTAGTGCTGGAGAAAAATTAGCTGTCGTTGTTAAGACAACAGCTCATGATGTTTTAACATCAGGAGAGTTTTGTAGTACTAGACGAAGAATTGCTCACCTTTTAACAATGTATGGTTTCATTATTTATGTAGTTTCAACAGTGGTAATGGTATTTAGTTATTCATCATTAGATACCCTAACTCCAACGATTCTGCCCTACCTTTGGTGGTTGGGAGGCGCAATGATTTGTATTGGAGGTTACTGGTTTTGGTTTTTTATCAGGGTTGATGTCTCTGCAGAGGGAAATTCTCCATTTCGATTAGTTCGAGCTGATTTGTTTGTTGTTTCACTTATGGCAAGTGTCACTTTTGGTTTAATCTGGGCTTATTTACAAGGTAATGGTAATTCCTGGTCAACTCTCGTTTTAGCCTTATATTTGATAACTACTCTTGTATTTTTTGGCTCAGTGCCTTGGTCAAAATTCTCACATATGTTTTTTAAACCAGCAGCCGCTTATCAAAAAAACTTAGCTGTCGCAAATGGTGGACGACGCAATTTACCTCCGCCATCTGACAGTCCGGCAATATACGGCAAAGCTCAACGCCATACTCATAACTATTAATCGCTATATTAATTAAATCTGAATAGACCTTTAAACAGGAGTTAAAAACACATGCCAACATTCGTTTATATGACAAGTTGTGACGGTTGCGGTCACTGTGTAGATATATGTCCCTCAGACATTATGCACATTGATCCAGTAACTCGTCGCGCAGTAAACATAGAACCAAACTTTTGCTGGGAGTGTTATTCCTGTGTTAAGGCTTGCCCTCAAAATGCTATAGACGTCCGTGGATACGCAGACTTTGCGCCGATGGGTCACAGTGTTCGTTGCTTACGAGAAGAAGAAAAAGGTACAATTTCGTGGAAACTTAAGTTTCGTGATGGACGAGTAAAGGATTTTGTATCTCCAATAAGGACTACACCCTGGGGATCAATCAAAGCTGTGACAGAATATAGTGCACCTAGTGACGCAGCCTTTGATTCGCAAGAACTTGCGCATGAGCCAGAATATCTAAAAATTGAAGGTGGCCTTCCAACCTACTCAGGTAAGTTTAAAGAAGGGGTCGTATAATGGCTCGAAGAAAGACAATATACGTAGATTCAGACATTCTGGTTGTAGGTGGTGGATTTGGTGGTTGTGGAGCAGCATACGAGTCAAGATATTGGGGTCGTGACAAAAAAGTTGTTGTTGTTGAAAAAGCAAATATCGAACGGAGCGGTGCCGTTGCACAAGGGCTTTATGCGATTAACTGCTACATGGGTATGCAGTGGGGTGAAAACACTCCAGAAGATTACGTCCGTTATCAACGTAACGACCTAATGGGTTTAGTTCGTGAGGATCTTGGTTACGACATCGGTCGACATGTTGATTCAACAGTACATATGTTTGAAGAGTGGGGTTTGCCAATCATGACAGACCCAGAAACTGGTCGCTATCAAAGAGAAGGTAAGTGGCAAATCATGATTCATGGTGAAAGCTACAAACCTATCGTTGCTGAGGCTGCCCGCAAAGCAGCAACAGAAGTCTATAATCGTATAATGGTTACACATTTACTTATGGACAAGAAAAAGAAAAACCGAGTTGCAGGAGCAGTTGGCTTTAACGTACGTACAGGGGATTTTTATGTATTTAGATCTAAAGCAGTAATTATAGCAGCTGGTGGAGCGTCCCATATCTTTAAACCTCACTCAGCAGGAGAAGGCATGGGTAGGACATGGTATGCACCATGGAGTAGTGCATCCGCGTACGCATTGCCTATCTTAACTGGGGCAAAAATGACCCAAATGGAAAACCGAATTGTGTTAACACGGTTTAAAGACGGTTATGGTCCTGTAGGAGCATACTTTCTTCACTTGAAAACAACTACAGAAAATGCCTACGGGGAAGCTTATGAGGCAAAATGGCGTTCTTCAATTGAAGATATGGTAGGAGATTATGTAAATCATGAACCTACGCCCACTTGTCTACGAAACCACGCATTCTTAAAGGAAGTGGAGGCTGGAAGAGGCCCAATCAGGATGGTAACGAAGGAAGCCTTTAAGGATCCCCATAAAGAAGTAATTGGTTGGGAAAATTTCTTAGGTATGACAATTGGCCAAGCGGTTGTATGGGCAGCAAACAATATTGACCCCAAAGAAACAAATCCTGAGCTGGTAATGTCTGAACCATACGTCATGGGATCTCACGCCACATGTTCTGGAGCTTGGGCGAGTGGCCCAGAAGATTATGCCCCAGATGAATACCAGTGGGGGTATAATAGAATGATGACTGTTGATGGGCTATTTGGAGCAGGTGATACCCTTGGAGGAACACCCCATAAGTTTTCTTCAGGCTCCTTTACTGAAGGACGAATAGCAGGTAAGGCGGCAAATAAATACATAAATGATTTAGGCACAGATCAACCAGAAGTCAGTGAGCAGGAATATGAAACTCTGAAGCAAATCATATATCAGCCCCTAGAAACCTATCGTGTTGGGCGTAATGAAATAACTGCAGGTACCGTATCACCAAGCTATTTGCTACCTCTTTCAGGTTTACAGAGGCTCGAAAAAATTATGGATGAATATGTTGGGGGTGCTGGCACACGATATATGACTAATGAGCCAATGCTTACACGAGGTTTAGAACTTCTAAAAATGCTTAAAGAGGATTTAGCGTTCTTGGGAGCAGATAGTCTTCATCAGCTCCAGAGATCTTGGGAGCTCCATCATAGGGTAATCGCGTCTGAATGTGTAACTCATCACACAATGTATAGAAAAGAGACGCGTTGGCCCGGGTACTATTATCGTGGTGATCATCCGCAACTTGATGATAAAGACTGGCATTGCTTCACTTTATCTAGCTACAACCAGGAGGCCGATGAATATTCTATGGAGAGCGCACCAGTGCATCATATTGTAGACTAAGGTACAATAAATGTTGGTAGCACATATTTCCGACACACATATTATGGCACCAAAAGAACCAAATGAACGGTCACTAGAACGTATAAATTTCTTTCAGAGATGCGTAGAAGATATTAATTCTTTAAGAACTATCCCAGATGTTGTTATACATACGGGTGACTTAACTGATAACGGTTTGCCGCAAGAGTATATTGTAGCTAAAGATATTTTAAAGAGCTTAAATGTCCCCTTTTTTCTAACACCAGGGAATCGAGATGGGAGCATGAGTATGATGAACTCTTGCGCTGAAGATCTTAATATTTCTAAAAACCATAATTCTATGGTTTATGCAGTTAATGAATTTTCAATTCGACTCATATCCATAGACACTTCATCGGCACGAGGGCCAAAAGGGGACTTAAGCAAAAAGAAATTACAAAAATTGAAGAACCTCTTAAACGATTACCGAGATCAACCCACACTTCTGTTTATGCACCATCCTCCATTTAGTATTTCATTTGGTGATGGGTCATATTTTGAATATGATCAACCGAATTCGTTAAAGGAATTTAATGATCTTATACAAAATTATACACAGATAATAGGTCTTTTTTGTGGACATATTCATAGAACTTATAACACTACGCTTGGTAATATTGCAGCTAACGTCATGCCTTCAATAGCGTTGGATTTGTCACAAGAAAGAATTTCTAACAAAGTAGACTTACCTGTATATCACCTTCATAAGTTTTATGATGGGCTTAGATATGAAACTGAAATACGACACACATAGCTTTTTAACTAACCAAACATCTTTCTTAAAAGGAAATTGAACATGCAGGAAACAGAGGAAGTAATTTTTAACACAATAAAAGATAATGGTGGGAATCGTTTAACACATTGTAGTATGGAGGATCATCCAGATATTGCTCTTGCAATTATGGGAGAAGACTTACCGCCTAACTATGTTGGTCCTCCTGATTTATTAGGAAAATTTAATGTAGAAATTCCTTCTGAGACCGGAGAAATTGGTATTACTATCTGGTTTTCCACTCAAGAAGATAATGATAAAATGTCTATGATAATTCAAAAATTTGTCGAATGGAGATTTCCGACATTAGTTATTACTAAAGATACCACAATGGGTGTCTATGAACCTGGAAAACTTACAGTTAAAGTAGATTAAACCAAAAGTTAATCTGTATCAATTAAACCAGCACCAGCACCAAAACGGCGTGATATTTCGGAGGACGGAACATAGGTTTTTTTTGCAAGTATATCTAAGGCATCTATAACAAGGTCAGGAACAAGCTTTGGATCACCCAAATTAGATAAAACCTTCGTATTAGAGTGGCTGATTACTACAGAACTATCTATTATCTCGAATGAAAAAAAACACCTATATCTATTTTGAGCATTAATAAGAAGTGGAAGAACTAATCTGTTCCATGGCATATCTTGTAAAACTACTGTTTGTACCCCACTGATTAAAGCATCGATGGCCATCGGTCCGCTCAGAATAAATTTAGCCCGATTAATTGTGAGTATTTTATTATCCAAGCTTATTACAGGTTCATCCAAGGTATCGTATAAGGCCCCAACAAAAAAACCCATCAAAACCTGATCTGACATAAGTACTGATGCCAAAGAGGCCATTTCAAATGCGTGTCCGTTAGGTAAACCCCTTCCTAGACAAGCCTTAGAAATCAATGTGCTGACTTCATTCACAGAGTAAGATTTAACTGGCCATGCTCCCTCTTGATCAAGAAAGGTTTTCATCCAGTTCGTAATATACTTAGTATTTTTTTTCATGAAGAAAATACAGGAAGCCACCAATCATCTCGTCCATCGAGTTCATCAAATAGAGGAGCTCCCTGAGCTAAAGTAATGCGCACCCAGCGGTCAGATTTAGGGTCAAATTTAGCAGCTCCAAAATATGAAAGTTTACATCGTAACATATCTATAGGACGACAACTTTCACTAATCATATTATCTTGAATTTCAGAGTAAGGATAAGAAGCCATTACCTGTACCCTGCGCAGTACAGACCGGTGTTCAGGGAATCGTCTTAAAAACTCAGCTACGTTCGTAAAGCCCTCAGTCAAATCTAGTCGCAATTTCTCTATCTGGCGAGCAATGTCTAATGGATTTTCCAACTCACTCCCTGGCTCTTCATATCTTAGACCCAATCTAGGTTCCAATTTTTCCTCACTCACATACCAAAATTGTGCTGTTTCCTTCTTTGACTTAAAATCAAACTTAAGCGACCAGTTCCAATCTTTTTGAATGAATTCTCTAAGTTCACTGATATCCATGATAGGGTTTAAGGGCATAGAACCGTCTGAATCCATACAACATGTCAAACCATCAACTAGATCTCCAAATGGTTCTATAACAAAGGCTACCACAAGCTCTTGGCAATCAAGACTAAATTTTTTGGAAAAATTAACCAGTGTATTGATCGGTTTTTCCATAACCATTAGAGAGGGTAAGTTTTCACTTATCTCTACCCATTCAGTTCTTAAAAGCCTGATACGAAGTTGGTACTCTTGATCAGAGACCTCCCAATCATTTAAATGATTTATGACCCTATCAGCTAACTCTAAAAATTGGTTCTGTTGACGATGTGACAAACTAGGTATTGCTCTCACTCTTGCTAGCCCAGTTTCTCGAGCCATCATCCAGTTACTCAATAACTCAGGATGAGTAACTAAAAATGGGGCCATTCCCAATCCCGTAGCATTCCCAACTCCAAGGTATGTTTTAATATTTTTATCAAGCTTGGAACCTCCCAAATGCTCAACTAGGTCATGAGTAAAGCCCCTAATCATCCAAACTGTAAGCATTTCTGCCATAAAAGGGCCTGAAAGAATATCCCGATTCATTAATGTCTTTCTGTCGGCAATACCAAATTTTCCATTGCCATAAACTGCTGTCGTACGCATTAGATAACCAATGTCTTTTATCATTTTTGTATCTGGCTGTTTACCTTTTTTTAAGGCCTCAACAACATGGGCAAATAACCTTAGTGACTTATTTGCTCTACTCAAAACTAACTCTTTAGCACTAAACCGCTCAACTTCCTGTCGAGGGACACTTTTTTGCAAACGATTGATTTCGGTAATATCAGGCACTCCATCATATAGCACGTATGATGAATCCCAAGCCGTAGCTATTACTCGATCTGTTCTATCACTTGGATCTAAATCATTGGTAAAGGCTACAAGTGAGTACTCTTGATCACCAATCTTAATTGTATACACCGCATAGCCGAACCCAGTATCATCTATTTCCCAAACCGGTCTTGAAATAATTGCCTGTTTTTGAGAAAGATTTCTAAGTAATGTTCTCATAAATGACATGCGGGTTGGAAACATTGCCCCCAACCTATTAAGCTTCATGACTGTTTTTGGTTCTCTAAGGGGTATTTCACTCATAAAGATTTTATTCATTTTTAAGCCCAACAAAAGAGTTTTTATAAAACTCTACCCAATTCTCACCCATAATACCATTTACTTCAGAAAGCGAAAACCCAGCATTCCTTAAACCATCGGCGATTTTACTAAAGTCTGTATTATCTCTAAACCAACTAGGCTGAATTGGAAAACCTGGATTTTCGGCAGAACCTTCTCCGAAATCCATTTCTTTTGACCATCTACCCGTTCTCATCCAGGTCACTACACTATCTGGCTGATCTTGGCACAAATCTGAACCAATACCCAAACGATCTGAACCATATTTTAAGGCTACTTCAGATATCATCTCACAAAAGTTTTTAAGAGAGCAATCAGTTCCATCCCTTAAGTGGTGAGGATATAATGAAAAACCGAGCATCCCATTCGATGATGTCAATTCAGACAAAACTTGATGAGATTTATTTCTCAACGCAGGATGCCAATAATGTGGGTTCGCGTGAGTGATTGCAATAGGTCTGTCAGAATACTGAATAGCTTCTAAAGTAGAGCGTTCGGCAGAGTGGCTCATATCAATTACCATACCCAATCTATTCATTTCTTTTACTGCTTGAACTCCAAACCTAGTCAGACCAGGGTCCTCATCTTCATAACATCCCGTGGCTAATAAAGATTGATTATTATAACTTAATTGCATAAACCGAACCCCTAATTGATAAAAAACTTCCAAAAGACCAATATCATCTTCGATAGGGCTCGGGTTTTGAAAACCAAAAAATATCGCTGTTTTTTTCAATCGATGCGCCAGCATAATATCGTCTGAGGTCGTTCCCTTCATTATTAAATTAGGAAACCGTTCAAACCATGTGTTCCATTGTTCAAGATTGAGGATCGTTTCTCTAAAATTTTCATGATAAGCTATCGTAACATGAACGGCGTCAACGCCTCCCTTGCTCATTTCAAGAAAAATTTTTTCTGACCAGTTAGCATATTGAAGGTTATCAACTATTATCACCTTAACATCCTCTAAAAATCTTTTAATTTACAAGTTTTCATTTCAAAAATCTAGCGCAGTATATTTTGTATCTAAGTAATCTTCTAACCCCTGGCTACCCCCCTCTTTACCTAAACCACTTTCTTTAACTCCCCCAAATGGCGCCTCAACCGTTGTAATCAAACCTGAATTAATACCAATCATTCCATACTCAAGTTTAGAGTTTAACCTCATAATACGTCCAACATCACGAGTATAAGCGTAAGAGCATAGTCCAAAATTAGTATCATTTGCCATTTTAATGGCCTCATCTTCAGTGTCAAATTTAAATACTGGAGCTAAAGGCCCAAAGATTTCTTCTTTAGAAAACCTCATGGACTGAGTAGCGTCAGTAACTATTGTAGGCTCAAAAAATGTCTTGCCCTTTTCATGCCTTTTACCACCAAGAATAACTTTTGCACCTTTGCTAACAGCATCACTTAGAAGTTCCTCTACCTTTTCAACTGCAGGCATATCTATTAAGGGGCCCTGTTCAACCCCTCCTTCTCGTCCATCTCCAACTTTCATTTTAGCTGTCATATCTTTAAACTTTAAAAGGAATTTTTCATATACCCCAGCCTGCACATATATTCTATTAGCGCACACACATGTCTGACCAGAGTTTCTAAATTTAGATACCACAGCTCCCTCAACGGCCTTATCAATATCCGCATCATTAAACACTATAAATGGTGCGTTACCACCTAACTCCATACTAACTTTTTTAACAGTATCAGCCGATTTCTTAATAAGCTCTTTGCCAACCTCAGTGGATCCAGTAAAAGTGACCTTCCTTACTAATGGATTGCTCATAATTGCATTGCCAATCTCCCTAGCAGAGCCAGTTAAAATGTTAACAACACCCTTAGGAAACCCAACTTCCTCACATAAAGCACCCCAAGCTAAACCAGAGTATGGCGTGGCTGATGCTGGCTTAGCTACTACTGTGCAGCCCGCTGCCAGCGCAGGACCAAGTTTACGTGCTAACATCGAGGATGGGAAATTCCATGGCGTTATCATGCCAACCACTCCAACAGGATGTCTTGTCACAAGTATCCTGCGGTCTAGAGCTGAAGCTGGAACTATTTCTCCCTTATTTCTTCTTATTTCCTCGGCGAACCAGCGGATATATGCTGCCCCAATAACTATTTCTCCAGTAGCTTCCGTCAAAGATTTCCCTTGCTCGATCGTGAGCAGCTCAGCTAAGGATTTCTGATTATCCAAAAGAGCATCGTGTAATTTCCATAATAATGCTACCCGTTCTAGCAATGGTTTGGTTGAGTAGCTTGGAAATGCAGCGGCAGCAGCGACTATTGCTTTTTGTGTTTCATCATAACCACTTGCCGGAACAGAACCAATTATTTCACCCGTAGCAGGATTTGAAACATTAAAAGATTTTCTATTATCAGCATTTACCCATTCACCATTAATTAAGTTACTTTGCTTCATAAATTTTTGATAACCCATTATCTTTTACCTTTCAAAAATTTTAAAATAACAAAATCACACCTTAATTTACTGACTCACATTAATCGATAAAAACTGTCAAAAATCAAGATTTTCAACATTCAATGCATTACTCTGAATAAACTCCCTACGAGGCTCTACTATATCACCCATTAACTTAGTAAAAGTATCATCAGCCTCTATTACATCCTTAACTTGAACTTGTAATAAAGTCCTAGCTTCAGGATCTAGAGTAGTTTCCCATAATTGATCAGGGTTCATTTCTCCCAACCCTTTATACCTTTGAAGTGAGGACCCTTTTTCTCCAGCCTCTATTACAAACTGCAACAAGTCCATAGGACCATATACTAATTGCTCGTTTTCTTTTTTAATAAATTTTGCTGGTAGACTGTAGACCTCTTGCAAATTTTTAGTTACCAAACCTAGTCTTCTTAGCTCCACGGATTTTAACAATGCTCGATCAAGAATTTTAACTTCCTCAACACCCCTAAGAATTCGCCATAACCTCAAACCACCGTCATCAGTTGGACGCCCCTGCCAGCCTTTTTCATACTCAAAAGAAATCAAATCTAATCTTTCAGCAATAGTATTTGCAACTGTCTGCAAATTCATTTCAAGTTGACCCTCTATGAACGCTCCAGATAGAATGGCCTGTTCTATAATATTTTTGGGGTATTGTGGAGGAAGTGAATTCAAAATTGTATCGACTGATTTAGCCTCTTCTACAATTCGAAGAAAATCTTTGTCTATAATTTCTTCTCCAGACCCTAGCTTCAACATTGTCCCTTCAATACCCATTTGAATTAAGTAATCGTCCAATTGGCCTTGATCTTTGAGATATACCCCCGATTTACCTCTGGATACTTTAAAAAGTGGCGGCTGAGCTATATAAAGGTGTCCATTTTCAATCAGCTGAAACATATGTCTATAAAAGAAAGTTAAAAGTAATGTTCGTATATGAGCACCATCTACATCAGCATCAGTCATTATTACAACTTTGTGGTAGCGTAGTTTTGAGATATCGAACTCGTCCCTACCAATTCCTGTACCAAGAGCCATAACTAGATTCCCAATTTCTTGAGATCCTAACATCCTGTCAAACCTTGCCCTTTCAACATTTAGAATTTTTCCTCTCAAAGGGAGCACTGCCTGCCTACCTCTATCTCTACCAGTTTGAGCCGAACCTCCTGCCGAATCTCCCTCCACTATAAAAACTTCTGTTTTAGAAGGATCTTTTTCTGAACAGTCTTTTAACTTGCCAGCTAGGAAGTTGACATCAAGCGCCGTCTTCCTTCTTGTTAAATCACGCGCTTTCCTGGCTGCCTCTCTAGCATGAGCAGCCTCTATGATTTTTGTAACAACGATCTTTGCTTGGTTTGGGTTTTCTTCAAACCACTCTGAAAGCTTTTCATTAACTAAACCTTCAACTGCGGGACGAACTTCACTCGACACTAGTTTATCTTTTGTTTGAGATGAAAACTTTGGATCTGGAACTTTTATGCTAAGCACACAGGTTAGTCCCTCTCTGGCATCATCACCAGTAAAAGAGATTTTTTCTTTTTTTGCAATTCCCGTAGATTGTGCATAATTATTTATTGTTCTAGTTAATGCTCCTCTAAAGCCAGCTAAGTGAGCACCTCCATCACGTTGTGGAATATTATTTGTAAAGGGCAGGACAGTCTCATGATAACTATCGTTCCACCACATTGCCACTTCGACCCCAATGTCATCCTTTTCTCCAGATATGTATATTGGTTCAGGCATCATCGAAGACTTAGATTGATCTATATACTTAACAAACTCTTTTACACCACCTTCATAAAACAATTCAGATTTTAATGATTCAACGGGCCGCAAATCTTCTAATGTAATCCTTACTCCTGAATTCAAAAAAGCCAACTCTCGGAGTCTTTTTTCTAGAGTTAAAAACGAATACTCTAAGTTAGAAAAAGTTTTTAAAGACGCTAAAAAACGTACCTCTGTTCCTGTATGGTCCGTTGTTTCCAGCTCCAATAGAGGGTCAACAGTATCTCCATTTTCAAAACGAACCCTATATTTTTTTCCACCTCTGCATATTGTTAACTCCAACCAATCTGATAAAGCATTTACAACAGAAACTCCCACACCGTGCAGCCCTCCAGAAACTTTGTAAGAGTTACTGTCAAACTTACCTCCAGCATGTAGTTGAGTCATAATAACCTCTGCCGCAGAGATACCCTCTTCTTCGTGAATTCCTACTGGTATCCCACGTCCATTGTCACTAACTGAAACACTTGAATCACGGTTTATCGTCACAGATATTGTATCTGCATGACCAGCTAAAGCTTCATCTATTCCATTATCTACAACTTCATACACCATATGATGAAGACCTGATCCGTCATCAGTATCTCCAATATACATACCCGGTCGCTTTCTAACTGCGTCTAGGCCTTTCAAAACCTTGATAGAGTCTGCTTCATACGCATTGTTGTTTTTATCGTTCTCTGACATGAAGTACCTTTATTTTGATTAAGACTAAATATAGCATTTTTTTGGCTGAATGTCACGCAATTGCACAAGCTATTGTATTATTATTTAACTAAATTTTGGCTAAATAATCATCATATTTTTTTTAAAAAATTTACTGGATTAGAACAGAAGATTTCCCATTCTTATCGACAACTTTAAACTGTTGGGAAATATTTAAAATTTCTTTAAATAAATCTACATCTGTCCCCGTCATCCAGGCTTGAGCACCTAAAGAAGAAATCTCTTCATATAAATCCTGCCTCCGTTTATAATCGAGATGAGCAGACACTTCATCCAAAAGCATAATAGGTGGAGCGCCCTCTTCCCGAAGCAGACCTCTAGCATTAGCCAAAATCAAAGAAATTAAAAGAGCTTTCTGCTCTCCAGTTGAACAGTACTTCGCATCAATTCCTTTTTCTTTGTACTGAACCTTAAGATCCGTCTTATGAGGGCCAACAGATGTTCGCCCTAAATATAAGTCTTCTGACCTCTTAATCTCTAAAACTTCTCTAAACTGATCAGCTGAAAAAATATTTAAATCTTTTTCTTCATTTATTAATGATAGATCTGCAACTGGAAAAGAGGTTTGCGAGATTTTCATTGAAATACTTAGTTTTTCTAAAGCAGTATTCCTATTTTCAATTATTTTTGTACCCGCAACAGCCATCTGACTTTCTATAGCACGGTACCAATCCAAGTTTCGACTTGCCTCTTTAAGAAGCCTATTACGTTCCCTCATAGCTTTTTCATAACTTAGAATTTCTTGCGCATGACGTGGAATAAAGGAGTGAGTAATGCGGTCAACAAAACGTCGCCTGACCTCAGGTCCATCAACCCACAACCTATCCATATTAGGTGTTAACCAAATAATTTTTACTAATTCACCCAAAGCTAATTGTGAGGTAGCTTTGCCATCAATAGATGTAAGTCTATTTAAGTTCGGTCCAGTTCTTATTTCGACCTTATGTGTCAGGTTGCTCGTTTTTAAAACAGTTGAAATTTTCCAACCTATTTCCTCAGGGTACCTAACCATATCTCCAACTTTAGATCGCCTCATACCTCGACCAGGGGATAGTAGCGATATAGCCTCTAAAATATTAGTTTTTCCAGCTCCATTCAGCCCAAAAATAGCTACAGGACGTCCATCTAAGATTATCCGAGTATCTAGATGAGACCTAAAGTGAGATAGAGTGAGCTCAGATAGTGCAGAAACTGACATACATCACTTTCAAACCCGCATTGGCATTACCACATATATTGCGGTTTCATCGTTTCCCTCTCTCATAAGGGTAGGATCTCCAGCTGAATTAAACATAAAAACTGCTCGTTCTTCATTAACCTGACCAGAAATTTCTAGTAAATACTTCGCATTAAAACCTATCTCAAGGTCTTCATCTGCATAATCTACTAACAATTCTTCCTCGGCTGCTCCACTATCTGGAGAGTTAACAGACAAAACCAACTTATTTTCAGATATTGAAAGCTTTACCGTCCTAGATCTTTCAGAACTAACCGTAGATACCCTATCCACCGCCTGAGAAAACATTGCCGCATCTACCTCAAGTTTTTTGCTATGATCATTTGGAATAACTCTGTTGTAATCTGGAAATGTTCCATCAATTACTTTAGAGGTCAGTGTAATATCCACAGTTGCAAATCTTATTTTTGTTTCACTCACTGAAACCGCAATCTGCAAATCGTCATCATCTAAAAGTTTTCTCAGCTCAGAGACTGTCTTTTTTGGGACTATAACACCCGGCATTTCATTTGCTCCTGATGGTAGCGGCCCGTCAATACGCGCTAATCTATGTCCATCAGTGGCTACGCACCTAAATACTTTTTTACCATTAGAATCGGCTATATGCATATAAACGCCATTTAAATAGTAACGAGTCTCTTCATTCGAAATTGCAAATTTTGATTTATCAAATAGTTTTCTAAGAAGACTTGAAGGGGCATAAAAATTTGAATGATAATCAGAAGAAGCCATTATAGGGAAGTCTTCTTTAGGAAGAGTCGCTAATGAAAAGTTTGATCTACCAGCTTCAACAATTAACCTTCCTGAAATTCCATCATCAGCTAAGGACACAGAAGATCCATCTGGTAGCTTTCTGACTATCTCGTGTAACGTTGTAGCAGAAACTGTAGTAGCTCCATTTTTTTCAACATGAGCAGTTGCATGATCAATAATTTCTATGTCTAAGTCTGTAGCACGAAAACTTACTTTATCATTTTCTGCTTCTATTAAGACATTTCC
>CAJWHE010000045.1 GCA_913041145.1 uncultured Paracoccaceae bacterium | reverse complement strand
CCAAGCACTTCTAAAAACCATTTTGGTATCTTATTATTCGAATGATGCAAAACATATTTATAGATAGCCATATGCCCCTCCATAGTATGGGGCCGCAAAGAATGAGACATCATAATATTATCAATATTATTATCAGGCCCTTTTACTCGGTCATAAAGCTTCCTTAAACGTCCTTCAGAACTTTCATAAGGAACAGTTTTAATCCACGACATACTAATTTCTCCTATTCCTTAATTTAGAAAACTAAAAATCAATCAAAAATTTCTAAGGCATTTCAAAAATTGTCGGAAACCAGTCTTCTCTTAAAGAATCCCCAACCTTCATTTGATGACCTGGGAATGGTGGAGATGTTGGACCAGGGCGCTCAACGTAAACAGCATCATCGCCAAGTAATCTAAGCGAGAAAGCACGCCTCCTAGAGTTTGTTTCATTTCCTCTAGCCCCGTGGAGTATCCCATAGTTGAATGCAACAGCGTCTCCTGGCTCCATAGTCCATTCTAGCACTCTCATTCCATCAAGGTCAGGATCTGGAACAGGCATATATTTATCTTCACCAGCATAAAAGTCTTCCTCACTTAACCATTTAGTAGGTAAAACTGGCTTTGCCCAAAGGTGTGAACCAGCGACACATCTGAGTGATGCATCTGTAACTTGATCAACCGGGCACCAAAAACTAACATTTTGTATTCCATCAACAAAGTAGTATGGCCCATCTTGATGCCAAGGTGTTGGCTTTGATGTTCCAGGCTCTTTTACTAATACATGATCATGGAAAAGTTGTACTTTCTTGGAAGACATCAGGGCTGCAGCCACTTCTCCTACCCTTGATTGGAAGATTACATCCTTGAATTGAGATATTCTTGACCAATTACAATAATCATCAAAAAACCTGCCACTTTCTCCAGCGTGTAGGTTTTCAGCACTGTAAGGACCAGGGTTTTTGATATTATAGTCAATTCCGTCACGAATTATATCTACAAAATCTTTAAAAAGACCTTTCACAAGAACTACCCCATCTTCTTGGAAGCTTTTTATATGGCTACTATTTATTAACTGACGATCCATATTTCTTTATTAGACAAAAAACTAAAACAAAACTAGATGCAAAACTATTTTTTCACGCTATTTAGGTAGATTACTGTCAAAAAAAATAACAATGCCTAACTAAATAAAACTACTTTCAAAATTTTTTTAAGCTAGGACAGCATACTTTAACAATAATTACTCTTGTAATACTTATTACAGCATAATACGCCCGTTTTTAATTTTGGGAGAGATATTTTAAAGAATTAACTTATCTCTGATGGAAAAACGGTAAATATAAGTTTGAACAGACGATCAGTCCTTTCCAAGACACAGTAAGGTTAAAAGATGATTACAAACGGAATGCTTCCAATTTTATTAGTGGTAATCTGTGGATTTATGTTAGGCCGAACTAACTTTTTTAATCTAGATTCTGCAAGAGAAATGAACCGAGTAGTTTTCTTTTTTGGTATGCCAGTGCTTGGAATAAGTATACTTACGGAAGTTGATTTTACGTTATTCAATTTTAGAATCTTGATCTCTTATCTAGCAGCGCAATTCATCACAGGGCTTTTAGGTGGTTGGTTAGCCCATTCATTTTGGCATTATGATTTTAAGACTTCAATATTAGTTGGAATGTCCACAGCACTCGCAAATCATGTGCTCTTTGTCCTACCCATTGCTGAGAATCTATATCAGGGGTACATCATAACACAAATTACAGCAATAATTGTAATGGACGTTATTCTTGTTACGTTCGTTATCACTTTTCTTTTAGAGTATGCATCAAACTCGACTATATCCATCAAAATGCTATTTAAAAGATTACTAAGGATTCCTCTAGTTTTGGGAGTTTTAACTGGTTTAACAATTGCTATAACTGGAATTAATTTACCGATAGCAATCTTAACATTCTTAAAGTTTTCTTATAGTTGTGCAGCACCATTAGCACTTTTTGCATTAGGTATAATACTAGCAAAAAGTAAGCTTACAGATAACTTAAATTTTGCCTTAAATATCTCTATGATTAAAGTTCTGATCCATCCAGTACTATTGGCTGTAATTGGTTTTGGGGTTTTAGAGTTAAGTCTAGATGATTTAAAGCCTGGCTTAATGGTTGCGGCCGCACCTTGTGGGGCAATGGTTTTGGTGTTCGCCTCTGCATACAACGTTGATCCAAAACCTCTCGCACCCCTAGTCGTGATATCTTTCCTACTTTCTTTGCCTGGACTAGCACTAGTGATTTTTCTGTAATACTGCGTAAATCTATTTATTGTCTGTGTTACTCTAGCTAACGCTAAAGAATTCCTGGCAGGTCTAAGTTGTTTTCCTTGGCGCAGTCGATAGCGCTTTGATAACCCGCATCAGCATGCCGCATTACTCCAGTGGCTGGATCATTCCATAAAACATTTTTGATACGTCGGTCAGCATCAATAGTGCCGTCACAACAAATAACCATACCAGAATGCTGACTAAAACCCATCCCAACACCTCCTCCATGATGTATGGAAACCCATGTCGCTCCGGAAGCAGTATTCAAAAGTGCGTTTAGGAGAGGCCAATCTGAAACTGCATCAGATCCATCTCGCATAGATTCTGTTTCTCGATTTGGTGAGGCCACAGAACCACTGTCCAAATGATCTCGACCAATCACAACAGGAGCAGATAGTTCCCCCGTCCGTACCATTTCGTTAAAAGCAAGTCCGAGCTTATCTCGAACCCCTAAGCCAACCCAACAAATACGTGCAGGAAGTCCCTGAAAATCTATCCTCTCTCTTGCCATATCTAGCCATTTGTGAAGACCCTTATCATTTACTAATTCTTTTACCTTTGCATCTGTTTTGTAAATATCTTCAGGATCACCAGATAATGCACACCAGCGAAACGGTCCAATGCCTCTACAGAAAAGCGGCCTAATATAAGCTGGCACAAATCCAGGGAAAGCAAAGGCATTTTCAAGACCCTCCTCTAATGCAACTTGACGGATGTTATTTCCATAATCCAAAGTAGGAACTCCAGCATTCCAAAAATCAACCATTGCAGAGACATGCTTTTTCATTGACGCTCTAGCCGCTTTTTCAACAGCTTTTGGCTCAGATTCCTGCTTAGACCTCCACTCAGCAACTGACCACCCTTGTGGAAGGTATCCGTGCAATGGATCATGTGCTGAAGTCTGGTCCGTTACAATGTCAGGCTTAACACCTCTTTTGACTAACTCCTGAAAAACATCAGCAGCATTACCAATTAATCCAACGGACTTAGCTTCTCCAGAAGCGGTCCAATCATTGATCATCTGCAGTGCCTCATCGATAGATTTAGTTTTTTCATCGACGTACCGCGTACGTAATCTAAAATCTACTCGAGTTTCATCACACTCAACAGCCAAGCAGCAAGCCCCAGCCATCACTGCGGCAAGCGGTTGAGCACCGCCCATTCCACCTAAGCCACCAGTTAAAATCCAACGACCTGAAAGGTCTCCATTATAGTGTTGTCGCCCTGCTTCCATAAATGTTTCATAAGTACCCTGAACAATCCCTTGGGTGCCTATGTAAATCCAAGATCCCGCTGTCATTTGACCATACATAGCCAAACCCTTTTTATCCAACTCATTGAAATGATCCCAGGTAGCCCAATGTGGTACAAGATTTGAGTTTGCAATTAATACACGGGGAGCATCTTTATGGGTCCGAAAAATACCAACAGGTTTTCCAGATTGCACTAATAGCGTTTGATCTTCCTCCAGGTTTTTTAAAGAAGCTACAATCACATCAAAGTCTTCCCAGGTTCTTGCGGCTCTCCCAATGCCACCGTAAACTACCAATTCGTGAGGGTTTTCAGCTACATCTGGATGTAAATTATTCATCAGCATCCGCATTGGAGCTTCAGTGAGCCAGCTTTTAGCCGTTATTTCACTGCCCGTAGGTGCTATTACGTCCCTTAAATTGTGGCGCGAATTAGTCATCAATTATCTCCTAATAATGGCTTCCACTGAGCCAATGATGTCAAAATATCTGTTAATGTGATACGAATAAGGTCTGCTTTGGTGTCGTCGTATTCCCAGCCCACATTTTCATCTGACAAATATGCCGACTGGGCTAATTCCATTTGTATTGCATGGTATCCCTTTTTAGGTACACCATAGTTTCGTGTTGTCCATCCACCTGTAAATCGTCCATTCAAAACATTACTATAATTAGCATATTTTTTGACTGTATCGACAACTATTCTCTCTATTAATGGGTCGCAAGAAGCACCTTTATTTGTACCAATATTAAAGTCAGGCAAGACACCCTCAAATAAATTTGGAATTATAGATCTAATCGAATGACAATCATATAAAATAACAAACCCGTGAATACTTTTAACTCGCTCTAATTCAAGCTTAAGTGCGTTATGGTAATCGGAATGAAACTCAGAAATACGTTTTTGAGTCTCTTGGATGTTTGGCTCGCTACTCCAAATCGCATTACCATCAAAATCAGTTAGAGGAACTAGTTCGGTTGTATTCTGCCCTGGGTAAAGACTTCGTCCTGATGGATCTCTATTCAAATCAATAACATATCTATGGAAGGTTGCACTTACAGTGGATACATCATCTATGAGGCCATCATATAGACGGTCAATATGCCAATCAGTATCAGATAATATTCTTCCGCGATCATTTAAGCTATCATTTACTTGTTTTGTAAGCAAAGTGCCAACATGAGGTAGGCCTAAAACTAAAGGAGAGTTACCAGACTTTACTTTTACTGTTACTTTTTCCATTTTTAATTTTCCTGGACAAAAGTCGGTAGATTTAAGTTTTTAATTAAATCTCCATCTCTAATCATTTCAGCCGCAGTATTAATATCTTTAGCCATGTATCTATCCTCTTCAAGCGCCAAAATTTTTGTTCGAAAAGTAGCTATTATTTGCTCAAGGTCTTTACTGGTTTTCAGGGGCCTTCTAAATTCGATTCCTTGAATGGAACACATGGCTTCAATACCTATAATAGTATTCAAATTAGTATTCATTTTATCTAATCTTCGCGCAGCATGTGCGGCCATACTTACATGGTCTTCCTGGTTTGCTGAAGTAGGTGTACTATCCGTACTGCATGGGTTTGCTAAATGCTTATTTTCACTCATAAGAGCGGCCGTTGTAACTTCTGCTATCATATAACCAGAGTTGATCCCAGGATTAGGTGTTAAAAAAGGTGGTAAACCAAAACTTAAAGTAGGGTCAACCATCAATGCTACTCTGCGTTGTGAGATTGCTCCAATTTCAGATAATGCGAGAGCAATAATATCTGCTGCAAAAGCAACTGGTTCAGCATGAAAGTTTCCGCCTGAAACAATTAAACCTTTTTCAACTAATACAAGTGGATTATCGGTTACCGCATTTGCCTCAATTTCCAGTGTTTTACCAGCATGCCATAGCAAATCTAGGGCGGCTCCAGTAACCTGGGGCTGACATCTAATACAGTAAGGATCTTGAACTCTGGAATCTTCTAAACGATGACTTTCCCTTATTTTTGATCCGGCCATTAATTCACGCTGACATCTAGCAACGGCTATTTGACCTGCGTGCCCTCTAAGCTTATGAATTTCATCTTCTAGTGGTTGCGTAGATCCCATGATTGCGTCCGTAGATAACGCGCATGTAACAATAGCGGCATTTACATTCTTCCATGCTCTAAATAAACCGACTAGGGCACAGGCTGTAGAAAACTGCGTTCCATTTATAAGCGCCAAACCTTCTTTAGCTCCCAACTCAATTGCGTTTAACCCAGCCGATAAAAATGCTTTTTTTGTTGAAGTCCTTTTACCCTTATAAAAAACCTCTCCTTCACCTATGAGCGACGCCGCCATATGTGCTAACGGTGCTAAATCACCCGAAGCGCCAACTGAACCTTGGTCAGGAATTACAGGATATATTCCATTATTAAGTAAATCTTCCATTAAGACGATGGTATTCCAGGATACACCTGACGCCCCACGGCCTAAAGACAAAAGCTTCAATGCTATCATTAACCGCGTTGTGCCTAAATCCAAAGCATTTCCAACACCACAGCAGTGAGATAAAACAAGGTTACGTTGAAGCGATGCGGTATCTTTCTCCGGAATCTTTAAACTAGCTAACTTTCCAAACCCAGTGTTTACTCCGTAAACGGCTGCTCCACCTTCGGTTGCCTCTCTTACAATATTTTCAGACTTTATAACACTTTCCTGTGCAGATCGATCCAAGTGAATAAGATCGTTTCTTAACCATATACCTTCTAAGTCTTTTAGGCTTGCGTTCAAAGGTGTAAGTATTGTCATATTTTTCCTCCAAAAATTCTTTTGTAGAGAGGATTAAACCCAATACGATAGGAAAGTTCAGACGGATGTAAAATATCCCATACTGCTAAATCTGCAGTATAACCAGCTCTAACCAATCCCATATCTTTTACCCCCAAGGCCATTGCAGCATTTCGAGTAACTCCTAATAATACCTCCTCCGGTGTTAATCTAAACAGGGTACAACCCATGTTCATTGTAAGGAGGAGTGACGCCAATGGAGATGAGCCTGGATTGCAGTCAGTAGCCAGAGCCATAGGTACACCGTAATCTCTAAAATCACTGATCGGAGGGGCTTGGGTTTCACGCAAAGTATAAAAAGCTCCCGGCAAAATTACTGCAACCGTCTTACTATCACTTAATGCCTTTGCATCTGAACGGTTTGCGTACTCTAAGTGATCGGCTGAAAGTGCATTAAAAGTTGTAGCTAGTTTGGTGCCACCAAGATTTGAGAGTTGTTCCGCGTGCAATTTAACTGGCAAACCAAGACTTTTGGCATGATTAAATACTCTAGAGATCTGATCAGTGTTGAATGCTATTCCCTCGCAGAAACCATCAACGGCATCAACTAAACCCTCATTAAAAGCTTTATCCAGGGCTGGCAAACAAATCTCATCAATATATTTATCAGCATTACCTTTAAATTCTTTAGGAACAGCGTGAGCTCCAAGAAAGCTCGTCTTTACACGAATATCTCTTTTTAACTGTATTTCTCGAGCCACCCTCAACATTTTAATTTCTGTATCTACATCTAAACCATAACCTGATTTTATTTCAATAAGAGTTGTACCCTCTGCTATTAACGCATCAGCTCGTTTCAAAGCTCCTGTTAATAACTCCTCCTCAGAAGCTTCACGTGTATTAGTGACTGTTGAAACAATGCCTCCACCAGCCTCGGAAACCTCTTGGTAACTCGCACCATTTAAACGCATCTCGAACTCGTTAGCACGATTTCCACCGTAAACAATATGCGTATGACAGTCGATTAAAGCGGGCGTTACTAAACGTCCTTCAAGATCTACGAAGTCCATGCCACTAAACTCTTTAGGTAAATCATTTTGATCTCCCACCCAAGCGATCTTACTTCCCTTTAATACAAGAGCACCTCTCTCAATTAGCCCGTAAGGTTTGTTAGATTCCATGGTAGCTATCACTGCATTTAAAAGTAGCATTTAACGACTCACATATTGTTTAATAAATATTCATATGCTATTATGTATGTACATAATAGTAAGTCAAGATGTGAACATGAATGACTAAAATTTTAGCTGATAAAATCCTAACTTCCGCCGGCTGGCAGGAAAGCATTACCGTGGAGATAAATGCGGATGGCCATATTGGAAAATTAAGGGCAGATACCAAAGAGTATGATCACCGTGTAGGGTGTTTACTACCAGCTCCAGTAAATGCTCACTCTCATTCATTCCAAAGAGCAATGTCAGGGTTAACCGAATATCGCGGTCCTAACCCAAAAGATAGTTTTTGGACTTGGCGCAAACTAATGTTTAAGTTTCTTAAGAAATTAGACCCCGACATTGTCGAAGCTATTACAGCCTTCGTCCAAATGGAAATGCTTGAAGCAGGTTTCAGTACGAATGTAGAGTTCCATTATCTTCATCATAGCGAAAGTGGCAAACCCTATGACGATATCGCAGAAATGTCCCAAAGAATAATATCTGCTGCGGACCAATCCGGTATTGGACTAACCCTGCTCCCGGTGTTTTATCAATATGGTGGTTGTGATCTTCGACCTCTTGAAGACGGTCAGAAAAGATTTGGAAACAACTTAGATCAATTCCAAGAATTATTTCAAAATGTCACTAAAAGCTTGGAAGCATCACCCTCCGATACTTATTTAGGCCTTGCTCCTCATAGCCTAAGGGCTGTTAATCCAAAAGACCTAATAAAATTAGTTAGCCTTGCTAAAGAAAATCCAATACATATGCATCTAGCAGAACAAGTAGCTGAAGTCGACGAAGTCAAAGAGTTTTTAGGTGCCCGCCCAGTTGAGTGGGTCTTGGAAAACTTAGATATTTCTAATCAATGGTGTATGATTCATTGCACCCAAATGGACCCTCATGAAGTTAAAATGCTTGCAAAAACTCAAGCCATTGCGGGGCTCTGTCCTATAACAGAGTCCAGCCTGGGGGATGGTATATTTGAAGGTACTAATTGGATGGCTAACAACGGGAATATTGCCATTGGTTCAGACAGTAATATACGTATTTCACTATCAGAGGAATTAAGAACATTAGAGTACTCTCAAAGATTAAGAGACCGGTCACGAGCAGCCCTCGCTAATAGTCATCAGTCAACTGGACGACGATTATTTGAAGAAATCTGCAAAGGAGGTGCACAAGCTGCAGGGCGTAAAACCGGTTTTATCAAAGAAGGTTACTTGGCAGATTTGTTGGCTCTTGATACTAGGCACATCGATCTAGAGCAACATAAAAAAGATACGTTATTAGACAGTTATATTTTTTCAGGAGATGACAGAATGATCTCTGATGTATGGTCTGCGGGTCGTCACTTAGTTAAAAATGGTGAGCATGTTTCGCGGACAGAAATAACAAAAGCCTATAGAAAGGCTACAAAGAAGTTAACAGAGTTTTAAGTGAGGTAATTTGGCTATAAACAATTGGCTTGGCGTACAAACAGAGGTCTTAAAGCGCATTCATGATCGAACATGGAAGCCTGGTGAAATTATTCCCAGAGAAACAGATCTAGCCTATGAATTTGGTTGCGCAAGAGTAACAGTAAACAGAGCATTAAGGGCCCTTGCTGATAAAGGGGTTCTGGATCGAAAACGCAAAGTAGGGACTACCGTTGCACTATACCCTACCAGTAAAGCTACATTAAAAATTCCACTTATACGTAAAGAAATTCAAGACTTAGGAACTACTTATAACTACAAATTGATTAGGCAAAGCACAAATCAAACCCCTAATGAAAAAAGGCTATTAACTCACTTTTCAATAAATGATAATCTAATTTATATAGAAGCCATTCACACCAGTGATGGTAAACCTTTTGTTATAGAAAATCGCTTCATTAATCAAAAAATTGTTCCTAATTTTAAAAATCAACAGTTTGAGGAGAACAGCCCAAATGAGTGGTTACTTGCCAATATACCCTACACACATGGAGAAATTAATTTCGCTGCAACAAACTGCTCAGTGGATATATCAACCTTACTAGATATTAATCCTGGAGATGCTGTTTTTCAAGTTGAACGCACAACATTTGATAAAGAAGAAGTCATAACGAATGTTTTACTTACCTATCATAAAGATTACCGTTTAAAGGCATCTCTTTAACAAAATATTTTTTTATCTAGATTCAATGGTAAAATTAATTTTAATACCCCTTAGTGCCATAGCGTTGGAGTAGTTGTAATTAACTCGAGACCATTTTCGTTTACAAGATAATTTTGTTCAAAACCAACGTTACCAACACCCTTACGAGCAAGGAATGCTTCTAAGCCAATTAACATTCCAGTTTCAAATTTTGCATTTTTATGTTCTAGAACCGTACTAATATATGGTGGACCTTCAAAATAAAGTCCATGTGGGTGACCAAAGAATGGGAATTTTTCTGCTGCAGGGTCGGCATCAGGGCCAAAGTCAGAAACCATCTTATCTCCAACTTTAGCAGCATCTTCAAAACTTACCCCTGGCTTAATCGAGGCCGCCATTGAGCTTATAATGTTGTCACAGGCTTCCAAAATATCGATTTGATCCGAATTAGGCTTATTCCCACATACAGCAGTTCTACCTGGGTCTAGGTAATACCCTTGATACATTGGACCAATTAAAAAAGCACGAAATAGATCTCCACTTTTTGGTGCGACCTTCCGGTAACCTGTAAGGGGGTCACCGCAAGTAAACCCTATCGTATCGCCGTGGCTTACTTGAATTTTATCTATCACACCTCCAGCCGAAACAATATCGTGAGCCGCTAACCCAGCAGCCTCAGCCTCAGTCTTTCCAGATAGTAAAGCCTTCATCATTCGTGTCATAGCTGGACTAGCTATTTGACCCGCAATACGAATAACCTCCTGCTCTTCTTCAGATTTAATCAAACGTCGGGCCCTTACCAAATCATCACAGATTTCCCAATTTAAATTTGGCGCAATTTTTTGTAACTCATTCCAGTATTTAACAGGAAAGAAATCGCTTCCAACAAAGCCAACTTTTCCAGAAATTCCAAAGCTATTTAATGTATCCACAAGTGTAGCAACCGGGTTATCAGCCACACGAAAATCTGATACGGCCACTACTTCTTTTCTTACATCTGGATCATCTGCAATTAATACTGGTTCAAAACCAATACGAAATAAAACTGCACAATAAGCACGTGCACTAAATTTTCCAGAATCAAATCCTTGGCCAACTTTTGTAGAAAAGTAATTTGTTAAATAGATTACATCTGCGGCTCTATCAAAAGTAGATGCTGTTCGCCCCCAGATTACTGCTGTTTCAATTCCCCTTGCAGACATTTCCATTTCAACTTTTTTCCACCTACTTTCATACTCCGCAGCAGAAAATACCAATAAGCTTTTAGACATTATAATTTCTCCAGAATATTTAATTAACTATTAAATATATTTTACATTAATACAGCTTTTTTTCGTTTAAATGCCTTTTGAAAAGACCACTTTTTCAGTAAAGAATGCAAACTCATTAACACTTTAACTTCATCTAAATATCAAACTTAAAACACTTTTAACTTAAATTTAATTATCAACCTGGAAGAATATAAATCGCTGAGTCAGGGAAAGATACATCTACATCATCTCCTACAGTTAAGTTTTTTAAATCCTCAAAACCAGTGTTATTTTGGGTGACTACAAGGTTTGGCCCATCAATAATTTGAACACTGTATTGGACTATCGAACCTAAATAAATACTTGCTGTTACTTTACCCTTAACGTCAGCTGAAGCACTAGTGGCCTTAGGGTCAGGCTTAGTGATTTTAACACACTCAGGCCTAATCATGACCGAAACACCGTCATCTCCATTGGTCATATTTTCTTTATTAGGCAAAATTAATCCTTCAGCATTTATAGTTTTACCTTTATTTTCTAATTTCCCCACTAATATGTTGGACCTTCCGATAAAATCAGCAACAAACCGTGTCTGTGGTTTTTCATAAATTTCTGTGGGTTTTCCAACCTGGCTTACTTTGCCCTCTGACATAACAACAATCCTGTCAGACATCGATAAAGCCTCATCTTGATCGTGTGTTACGAATAGAGTAGAAATTTTTAACTTCTGTTGTAATTCTCTCAGCTCAACTCGCATATGGTCTCTAAGCTGTTTATCCAATGCCCCAAACGGTTCATCTAGCAACAAAACATCTGGCCTTATAACAAGTGCTCTAGCAAGAGCAACTCTTTGTTGTTGACCACCAGACAACTCTGCTGGCATCCTATCACCTAGAGACTCTAACTGTACTAATTCAAGCGCCTCCTGAACACGTGGACCACGCTCAGAAGTTAAAACTTTTTGCATTTTCAGTCCAAACTCTACGTTTTTGCGGACAGTCATATGCGGGAATAATGCATAGTTTTGAAAAACCAAGCCAACTGTACGTTGATGTGGTGGGACTCCAGTCATATCTACATCACCAATGGATAAGGTTCCAGATGTTGGCCGAATAAACCCTGCGACCATACGAAGGGTAGTAGTTTTTCCACATCCAGATGGTCCAAGTAATGTAACAAACTCTCCAGACTCAACTGAAAGATCGATTGAGGCTACCGCTGTTACAGCTCCATATTTTTTTACAATAGATTTTAATTCAACAGAACTCATTTGATTACCTTATCTCCACTAGTTACTTGCCCTCTTAGGATCAGCATTGCGGTTAAGAATGCTGTTACAGCCAACGTGAGTGTTGATACTGCGGCAATTGATGGTTTAACCTGGTACATTAATGTTGAAAACATTTCGATAGGTAGCGTTCTTTGAAAAGTTGTTAAAAAGAACGTTATTATAAACTCATCAAAAGAAATTATAAAACTGAAAATGCTACCAGCTATCAATGCTGGCCGTATGATTGGAAGAGTAATGTACCATACTGCCCAAAATCTTGATGCTCCTAAACTACGGGCCGCCTCTTCCAAACTTACTTCAAATGTTTGCAAACTAGCCCCAACGGAGATTATTACAAAGGGTATGGTAATCGTAAGATGTGCTGGAATATACGCTAACATACTATCATCAATATCTAGTTGTAGAGCCATTTTAAATAACCCCAATCCTAAAACTATATGCGGTAAAACCATAGGCGCAATCATAATAGTCTGAAGCCCATGTTTAAGTTTTTTAGGGCCACGATCTAAAGCGAACGCAGCCATAGTTCCTAAAACGAGCGAAAGTGGCGTGACAACGGCAGCGATGATCAGACTTAAAGAAATTGAATTCAACCAATCTTCAGATGTGAGCACTTCTTTATACCATCGGATACCGTAAGATGGTGGAGGGAAAGCTAAATAGGATTCCGCAGTGAAAGATTGAATTACTAAGATAATCAGTGGTGCTTCTAAAAACAAAATAACAATTGTTACTAAACCTACCAAGAACTTATAGGGTAATCGGGAACCATAGGATTCTTGCGAACTCATCTTCTACCTACCAATCTCTGTACCCCAGAAGAAAGAATAACCATAAAACCAATAGCTAAGAGTAGCATGAGAGCCATAGCGGAAGCGAAAGGCCAATCATACTGCTCCCGAACAGACTCGGTAATAAGCATTGGTAAAGTTAAAACAAAATTACCACCCATTATAACAGGAGTAAGGTATACCCCCATTGAAAGAATAAATACCAAAGTACAGCCTGCCATCACTCCGGGCAGACTTAACGGTAACGTGACCGAAAGGAAAACACGCCAATAAGGAGCCCCCAAACTACTAGCCGCTTCTTCTATTGAAGAATTGATTGAATTTAGTGCCCCAAATAATGGCAAAACCATAAAGGATAAATACACATGCACTACTGCTAGAATTACACCAAACTCGTTATACATTAACGGAAGTGGTTTAGAGATTAAATCCCATTGAATTAGTGTGTCATTTATTATTCCTGTTCTTCCAAGGATCAAAAGCCAAGCTACATTTCGTACAATAATACTAGTTAAAAGAGGCGAAACGACACAAAAAAGAAGAACCATCTTCATTTTTGGGCTACAGCTCCGCATCAACAAAGCCACAGGATACCCAAGAATCAAACACCAAAATGTTATCATAAGGGAAAGTCTGACCGTTTGAAAAAAAATCTTTAATGTTATTCCATCACTAAAGATTTTAACATAGTTATCAAAATAAAAACCAAGCGTAGTCACGCTCGCCTCAAATCTAGCGAAACTAAGGACACCTAACATTATTAATGGAACAAAGAAGGTTGCTAAATACAAAAGCACCGTCGGAGTTAAAAGCCATAATGCTCCATAGTTTTGATCAGAGTTACGTGACATTATAACCAAATTACATTCTAATATAAAAAAATTGAAGTAGTTTATTTTGTACGCGAAACCATATTAGATAAAATTATCTGATTCCGCGTACAACTTATTTTCTAGAAAACTAATCTTATGAAGATTTCCACTTATTCCACATATCAGTCCACTCTTTACCATTATCAAGAATTTGGTTGAAGTCTTCTGAGACTGCATATTTCATGACTTCAGGATCAGACACGATCACATTTGCTGCTTCTTCTGCAGTGTGCTCTACTTGCTTATTAAATGTTCCATATCCGTATTCTACCATTTTCTTTTGTGGCCCGGCACCAATTACCCAGTTTAACCACTCATGAGCCAATTCTGGATTAGCTGCTCCTCGTGGTATGCCGTAAACGCTAGAACGAACAAAGAAACCCTCTTTAGGAGTTGCAAATTTTAGTGGTAGGCCCTCTCCTCTAAGCTTCGTAACACGACCGTTCCAAAATGGTGTCATTACAATTTCACCATTTCTAAACAGCTGCTCCGCATCTGCTCCACCGCTCCAAAGAGCAACTAGGCTTGGACGTAAATCACTTAAATGCTTAAATGTCTGAGCATCAACTGGATATGGGCTACCCTTAAATGCTAAATTTACCATTTGAAGTGTTTGGTCTTTTAGCCCCTCATTAACCGCTACTTTTCCCGCGTACTCTGGATCCCACAAAACTTTCCATGAGGTCGGCGCTGGCTTAACCAATTCTGTATTGTAAGCCAATCCATAACACCAAAGTACCATTTTTGGTCCATACTTTGTAACACCTTTGTCATAATAGTTTGCAAACTCTGGTATTGCAGATGCATCAACTTCCATTGCAAGATTATTGCGCTGAGCAAAGATAACTTGATCTTGGTGCATAGGCATAACATCTGTCTCAGGCTTACCAGCATTTATCTGTGCCTGTACTTTTTCAAGAGGAACTCTACTACCTTTAAGTTTAATATGATTCATTTTGATATCAAATTTTTCTATGAAAGGATTATACCAGTGCTTCGTATAAAATTCACCGAGACTACCATCAAAATTGTACATGTTGAGTACTTTAGGGTCAGACGCAGCATTCGCTTTCACAAAGAAATATGGAGTAGACATTAATGCCCCCGCTCCAAGTGCTGATTTAATAACCGTCCTTCTATTTAAATTATTGTTCTTTTTGTCTATCTTTTTCATTATTTTCTCCCAGTAAATATTCTAATAAATCATTCTTTAAAATTTTTGATTTAGGTGTATTTATGTGCCTTACTTAATTGATTTTTTATATATATGTTGTATATATTATAAGTAATACATTACATTTTTGTTGTCAACGACAATGAAACAGCCAAATTTAAATTTGAGAGCTTAAATACTGGAGACATGATGCATAAAATTTCTATTCCAAAAGAAATAAAAAACGCGTGTATAAAACGGCGAGGAAAACTGCATGTATACGACACAATTGACCCAAAAAAAACAGCACTTGTGGTAATTGACATGCAAAATAGTTGGGTGGCTCCAGGTCTATCTGTTCTAGAAATCCCCAAAGCGAAAACAATTGTTCCAAATATAAATGCTATAGGCCAAGCACTACGAAATGCAGGCGGGGCCGTAGCCTGGACACAATCAACTTTCGACGACGAGTGGACTAAAAATATGTATAGAGGGTTTTGTGACGAAAAAGTAATAAATTTAATGATGACAGAATCTAAAGTTGGGTCCTTTGGTTTTGAGATCTGGAAGGAAATGGACGTGCATAAAGGTGACATAATATCGGAGAAAAATAGGCCAAGCGCACTTATTCAAGGGTCAAGCAAATTAGATTCACAGTTAAGAGCTGGGGGATTTGAAACACTCATAATTACAGGAACATTGACAAATGCATGCTGCGAGTCAACGACAAGAGATGCCGTTGCATTGGGCTATAACGTGATATTTGTTAATGATGGTACAGCTACGCGATCAGACTTTGAGCATAATGCTACTCTAGTTAATCTTATGCAATTAGTCGCTGACGTCCGGAGTACTGCGGATGTTATTTCGTTAATAAAAAATTAATTAGACTTAAAAGTTAAGCGATTGATTTTTCAGAAAAATCAATTTCTTTATCTGCGGCACCACCTATAACTGCACTAAGTCGCAAACGGAATAAAACTGCGTGCTCAGTTAGTAAGGAAACTAGCTCAGATCTATTCCTTGTTCGAATGAATCCAATAATTTCGTAATGTTGCCTGGTTATACGCGATACTTG
>CAJWHE010000044.1 GCA_913041145.1 uncultured Paracoccaceae bacterium | reverse complement strand
TCTCAACAAAACTTAGAGTGATTACAATATGCCCAATTATTTTATCTTTCTCTGTAGTGTGTTCCTTATTCTGTTCCAAAGAAAATATCGCTTCACCGGCATTTTTTATCAAATTTGTAAATACTTGATTAATCATAGTTTTGTCTACAATTCCAAGAGGCACCGAACCTATTTTATTGTAGGTAATCTCTATGTTAGACAAAGTTCCTTGTTGAAGTAAAACAACGTCACTTAGTAATTGTGTTAAATCTGTTTTTTGCTTTTCAGGCTCTGGCATTCTAGCAAATCTTGAAAAGTCATCCACTATTCTTTGAATGTCTTCAGTTTGTCTAATTATAACATCAGTATAGCGTTTTAGAGTGCTTTCATCATCTCCTACTGAGAGATTAAGTTTGCGATACAATCTTTCAGCAGAGAGCTTTATGGGAGTTAGAGGATTCTTAATTTCGTGAGCAATCCTCCGAGCCACATCGCCCCACGCCGCCATCTTTTGAGCACTAACAAGCTCAGTAACATCGTCAAACACAATAACATATCCATCTACTCTCTTATCCTTATTTACTCGACTTCTAACCCGAACTAAAAGATTTTCTAATTTACCAAGCCTTGTAATTTTTATTTCATTAGAAACATCTATTGACGACGATTTTTTAGCTTTTTCAAAAATTTCAGAAAATTCAGGAATCAATATATTTAAGCTTACTTTCGACAGCTCTTCCTCAGAAATATTTAACACTAAAAGTGCAGATTTATTAATAAAGGTAATTTCTCCAAAGGAGTCTGTACCTATGACTCCAGTGGATACAGAAGATAAAACAGAGTCAAATAAAATTCTTCTTTTTTCAATTTGTGTATTAGTGTTTAAGAGCTCTTCTCTTTGTAACTCGAGTTGAGAGGTCATCTGGTTAAATGTTCTACCAAGAACTGAAATTTCATCGCTTCTGTTTGATTCAATAACTCTAATACTTAAATCACCATATCCTATTTTCTTTGAAGCATCTACTAATTCTCCAATAGGTCTAGAAAGTTTTTCTGCGTACCAAAAACCTACCCAGGTTGCTGCTAGAATAAGCATCAATGAAAACCCAAAGTATAGGAGTCCAAAGTCAAAAATTATACGCCCTCTATCACTTTCTAATTGCTTATAAAATCTAACTGTTTCATTAGTTTCATCTAATAGTTGAAGAAATTTACCATTTACCGATCTGCTAACGTATAGAAAGCGATCATAAAAAAGGTTTAACTTTATAATTACCCGTAATTCATCATTTTCCCAATCATTTATAACTAAAGGTTTACCGACCTCTGCGGCAATTAGTATTTGAGTAGAAGGTTTTTCAAAATCAAACAGGTAACTTTTATCTCCTCTAGCACGAATAGTTCCTGATCCATCGATAACAAAGACTTCTTTTAACCCACGTTGAATATTATCTTGCACTTTAGAGATGAGTTCTCTTAGATCAGAGTCATTTAATAAAATACCACTTTCTTTTGCACGGTTTACGTACTCAGAAAATATTACCACATCACTAAGTAAGCTATCTTGTTTTTCAATAAAATACGCCTCCGATGCTGCTTGAGAGCTACTTAGAGCAAGTCGTACTCTATCAGAGAACCATCCATCTAATCCAAAATTTAAAGTAATAGTAGAGAAAATAGCAACTAAGATTGTTGGCACTAGTGCAATTAATGAAAAAACAACAGTTAATTTTAAGTGTAACTGTGCTCCGTTAAGGCTTAATTTTATGGCAGACTTTAATTTAATAATCCGCCTAAGGATAACTCCTGAAATAACTAGAATGTAAAACACGTCTAGGAAAATTAAAAACCTTAAACCCTCAGACGATGGATTTAATCTTAAAGGCCCCATAGCAAGATAGGTTATACCAGCTAAGAACGGTCCTAAAGCGACTAACGAAAAAATAATAAAATTCTTTAATTTACGATTTATAATCGTACTATTTTGGTTTTTCTTTTTCAGAATATTAAAATATGATATTTTCATAGTTTATATATCACTTATATTACTAATTCATTTTTTTTCATAAGTATTCCCTGTCTCGATCTCTCTTCTAAACAAGTTTGCTATTTGATTTTTTATCTAACTTATGTTCAGATATCTTTTTTCTCAACGTATTTCTATTTATACCAAGCATTAATGCACATTTTGCTTGATTACCTCGTGTTACATCGAGAGCTAATTTTAAAAGTGGCTTTTCTACTTCTGTGATTATTCTACCATATAACCCAGGAGCTGGCAAAACCCCACCATTTAGATCAAAATGTGATCTGAGGTATGTCTCAGCGTTTCGACTTAGTTTTTCATTATTAAGTCCAAAAGATGCGTACTCACTCTCTGGTTGATTTTGTAGTAATGTTAAAAAATCTGCTTCCAGGACACGTTCACCACGATGAGTAGCAATAAAACTTACAATTATATTTTTTAATTGTCTAACATTTCCAGGCCAAGAATAAGATTTCATCTTTACTAGTGCTTTTTCTGAAAAACTAAGCTTTGGAGCGCCGTCGAAAGATGTTTGGGATAAAAAATATTGAACTAGTATGTCAAGATCATCAATACGCTTTCGCAATGGAGGGACAGATAACGAGATCCCATTTAATCTGTAAAAGAGGTCCTTTCTGAAATCACCTCTCTGCATAAGCTCTATTAAGCTATTCTGAGAGGTGGCAATAACTCTAGGAGAGTTTCCAGGAGCAGCATCTAACAGCCTAACAAGGCGTGATTGCGCCTCCATAGTTAGATCTGCAACCTCTTCTAATAATATCGTTCCTGCCTTTGAATTTTTAAAAAAGGTAAAAAGGCCATCTGAGCTATTTAAGTCCTGGGAGTGTAGTGTTTTCAAAGGAAATGTTCTTAGATCTGAAAAATTATGTATAACACTTGCAATTAAACTCTTACCAACCCCACTTTCTCCAAGAATTATAATAGGCAAGTCAATATTTATTAGTTTCGCAACCAGCTTATAAAGAGATTGCATTTCTGCCGATTTTCCAACGAGAGGTAATTTTTTTTTAATACTGGATATTGCGTTGCTTTTTTGGTTTTTAGAGTTTTTTGAAGCTAATGCCTTTGAGGATCGCCTAAGTAGCTCGATTAAATCAAATGGTTTAGAAAGGTAGTCAAATGCAGTTGCCTGAGTTGCTTCTACGGCTGTAAGAATACTATTTTGAGCAGAAATAATAATTACAGGGAGAGACGGTCTAATAATCTTAATCTCACTTAATGCCTCGATACCATTCCCATCTGGCATAAACACATCAGAAATTACCAAATCACCTTTTCCTTCTTTTATCCAACGGATTAATGTAGCAAGTGAAGCCGTAGTTTGAACTTTGCAACCAGCTCGAATTAAGGCTTGTGACAATACTTTTCGGATACTTTTATCATCATCAGCTATTAAGACTGTGCCATCCATTTAATTACTTTCTTCTCGTGCGACTGGCAAAGAAACTGTAACCACTGTCGACCCCGGATAGGACTCTAAATTAATCCACCCATTATGTTCATTAATAATTTGAGAAACCACAGCTAAACCCAAGCCAGTTCCATTCTTTTTTCCAGAGACAAATGGCTCAAATGCAGTTGATAGAATCTCAGAAGGGAACCCTAATCCATTATCCCTGATTTCTATAGTCAATGGAACAGGTACATTCTCTCCATTTGAATTTTTAACACGAATACCTAACTCAAAAAAAGTTTTAATCTCAATTACACCAATTTTTTTTATAGAAGCCTCAGCAGCATTTTTTAGTAAATTCAAAAAAACCTGTAACAGTTGATCAAAGTTACCCCACACATTTGGGAGAGACGGGTCATATACTTCTAAGATTTTCATATTTGATGCGAGGCTGTATGACGAAAGCCTCTTTGCTTTACTTAAAATATCATGAATATTCTCCGAACTCTTTTTTGCAATTAAAGGGTGATCAAATTTTTCAAAATTTTTCAACAAATTTTCAATTCGACGAGACTCCTCAACTATCAAATCAGTCAGCTCTGTGTCTCTTTTTGAAAGTTTCATACTTAAAAGCTGAGCTGCACCAATAATTCCAGCTAATGGATTTTTGATTTCATGAGAAAGCATTTCTGTCATTCCCGAAAATGATTTCTTTGTGTCATTAATCTTTGAATACAGTCCTATACGATTATCAATATCACGAACATCCAAAATGATTAATACATAATTAAAGAAATCTATAATAGGCGAGAACTGTATATTACAGTCAAACACAGAATAGTTTGACAAAGTCACTTTAACTGAATTCATAAATACTTTTGAATTAGAAGTTCGAACTTTAGTTAATGTTTCTGAAAGCGAAAAATTAAAAAATAAATTCTCTTCGATGTTATTACCTTTAATTGTTTTTTCAGATATATTTATGAATTGCTCCGCCGTGGGGTTAATGCTAACCACTGAATTTTCTTGGTCTAAAATCAATGCAGAATTTGGTAATGAGGACCAAACACTACTTAAAACATCAGTTTTCATAATCTTGAATTAAACCCACTGTTGATAAGTCAGAAATCATACAATTTACAGAGGAATAACTTTGAGAAGTTAAGATTTCTGTCTTCAAAATTTTTGAAACGTTAAAGTGTTCGAGGTAAGCGGCTAAATGTTTGCGAGCTAATCTTATACCGTTTTCTATCCCATAAAAGGATAGAATAGCATCATAGTGTTTTAACATAACTAAGACTATTTTCTCAGCCGATATGAAATGAGCACTCTTACCAGTAGTGAGAGATTCTAAAGTTTGTTTTAAAATCCAAGGTCTACCTCTTGCTCCGCGCCCTATCATCAATCCGTCGGCATCTGATTCACTGAGCGCTTTCCTTGCCGTCACATTACAAAGAATATCACCATTAACGATTACTGGGATACCTACTCCTCCCTTAATTTTTTTTATTTCAGACCATGCGGCCTTCCCCTTAAAAAATTGACATCTTGTTCTAGCATGAACTGTGAGGAGCCTTACTCCGCTATGTTCAGCAATTTGAGCTAAGGTAGGCGCATTTTTTGTATCTTCATCCCAACCCAATCGCATTTTTAAAGTAACGGGTATATTAACAGCCTTAACGACAGCGTCTATTAGTCTCTGAGCCTTCTCAAGATCTCTCATTAACGCTGATCCCGCCTGACCATTTATTACTTTTTTTGCGGGGCAACCCATATTAATATCAATACGCTCACATCCAATTGATTCAACATATTTCGCAGCCTCTCCCATCCAGTAGGTGTTGCAACCCGCTAATTGCACAATCGAGTTTCTAAAATTATTAGAAAAACTTAACTTTTTGGATTTTCCAGAAATTTCTGTTTTTATATTTTCACTAGCGATCATTTCGCTTACCACTTGCCCAACACCATAACTTAAAACCAGATCTCGAAAGGGTAAATCAGTTACACCAGCCATCGGAGCCAAATAAATCGAAGGTATTTCCGTCAAAACTGCGTTATTTTTAGACAATTGATTAATTCCTACTCAATATTTCCTTTTTTATTAGTCATAGTTTCATAATGCAAATTCTTTTTGAACTCTCAGCTAAGCCAGTCAAGCGGCCCTACTAAGTAACTTAATTTGTAATCACCTATTAATTTAGTTAACAACTGTTATGGATAAAAGTATAAAAAGAAACTCTGTAATAATTGTCGCCGCTGGTCTTGGTCAAAGAGCGGGTGGAATTAAGCCAAAGCAATGGCAAACAATACTAGGTAAACGAATCGTAGATTGGACAATTTCAAAGTTTTTGGATCATCCCTTAATTAATGAGATTGTACTAGTTACGAATAATATTGACGAAACAAAAAATTTACCAAACGAAGTAATCATTGTAAAAGGTGGTTTTGAACGAAGTGAATCTGTTTTAAACGGGCTCTTAATGGTGTCAGATAATATTTCTAGCGTATTAATCCACGATGCAGTTAGGCCATGTGTCACATCTAAATTAATAAGTTCTATAATAGACGGTTTAGAAGTTTTTGATTGTGTAATTCCTGTTCTACCAATAACCGATGCTCTCTGGGAAATTGATCAAAGTAAAATAAATTTGGTTAAAAGTTTAGATCGAGGTACCTTTATAACAGCTCAAACACCACAAGGGTTTAATAGAAAAAAAATTCTTAAAGCTTATAAGAATAATTTTTTTAAAGCCGCAGATGATGCGGCAATAGCTGTAAAGGCAGGGATGAAAGTAAGTACAATTGTTGGGGAACCCTCAAATATAAAAATAACGCAACCTACAGACTTTAAATTAGCTGAACTTTATATGGAGAACTAATTGGAATTTCGAATTGGAAATGGTTTTGATGTACATAAATTAATTAATGGTGACTCAATAATTTTATGTGGTGTAAAAATCCCTCATGATAAGACCCTCAGTGGTCATTCTGATGCAGATGTTGGATATCACAGTATATGTGACGCACTGTATGGCGCGCTCTCAGAAGGAGACATTGGGACCCATTTCCCAGCAACATCAAAAAAATGGAAAGATGCTAACAGTATAATATTTTTAAAGCACGCATATAGGTTAGTTAACAATTTAGAATATAAAATCATGAACATAGACACCACATTTATTTGTGAACGACCAAAGATTTCAGATTACCACACTCAAATGAAGGCTAATATTGCAGCAATTCTAAAAATAGATATTAGTCGGGTTAGTATAAAAGCAACAACCACAGAAAGGCTTGGCTTTTGTGGTAGGGAAGAAGGCATTGCATGTCTAACAACGGTTGGACTTTTTCGAAATGAATAAACTACTTGTTACCGTTTGTTATGTTGGGTTACTTAAACCTGCTCCTGGGACTTGGGGTTCGCTTGCTGGTATATTATTATTTCTTCCTATCCATATGTATGGAGGTCCCTTTCTACTAATCACTCTAACCATTTTAATAAGCATAGTTGGTATTTTCCTCGTCAAAGGAGCCACAGAAACTAGTGAGGACAAAGATCCTTCTCAAATAGTAATAGATGAAGTCGCTGGGCAATGGATTTCTCTATTACCCGTCTCATTTGGAGCATATGTATATAAAATGGATTTAATTCAGTTATGGCCTTGGTTATTATTAGCATTTATATTATTTCGATTTTTTGATATTATTAAACTAGGCCCTGTTAAATGGGCCGATGACCGAAATGATGCTCTCGGAGTAATGTTGGATGATATATTCGCAGGGCTCATTGTAGCTTTTATGTTGATAGTAAGTGCTTGGTTGTATTATGGTTATTAATATAAAAAGTTTAATTAATATCGCCAAAGAAAAAAAGATAATAATTGCAACCGCAGAAAGTTGTACGGGTGGTTTACTTGCTGCAAAGATAACAAGCGTAGCAGGCTCCTCTGCAGTCTTTGACAGAGGATTTATAACATATTCCAATCAATCAAAGGAAGTTATGCTTAAAGTTAATAAAAAAACATTAATTAAATTTGGAGCTGTCTCAACAGAGGTAGCAAAAGAAATGGCTATTAATGCTTTAATTGAGTCCAATGCTAACCTAACTTTATCGATCACCGGAGTTGCTGGACCTGGACATTCTGCCGGAAAGTTAGAGGGGCTTGTTTGTTTCGGCTGGGCCGGAACTAGCATAAACGCAAGTTCCGAACTTATACAATTTGGTCAAATTGGGCGCTATAACGTACGAAGAAAGTCCGTCTCTTATGGGATTAAAAAACTGTTCAATCTCATAAATTAAGTTTGTATTGTTAGACCTCTAACATAAATAAAAAGTCTTTTAAGGATTTCTATTAGGAAAAATTTATGCAACATTTACCACCAGACTTACCCCAATTTTTTATAACAGCTACCCATGAATGCCCATACTTAGATAATAGAAAAGAGCGGAAGGTATTCGTAACGTTAGACTCGTTAAATCCCAATCTATTAAATAATACATTAAGTAAGCAGGGCTTTCGTCGGTCACAAAATATCCTCTATCGACCAACATGTACAGATTGTAATGCATGCCTATCAGCTAGAATTGTTACCAATAAGTTTATGCTATCTAAAAGCCAAAAGCGACTTCAAAAAAAGAATGTTACGTTATGTCGAATTATTGTAAAACCAACCGTCACAAAAGATCACTACATACTTTTTCATAGGTATGTTCGAACTAGGCATAAAGCTGGTGGGATGTCTGATATGAATTTCAACGAATTTTCTTCTATGGTTGAGGACTCGAAAGTTCATACAAAACTAATTGAATACCGTGATGAAAACTCTGTACTTTTAGGAGTGTGTTTAACAGATATTCTTGATGATGGAGTGTCTATGGTTTACTCTTTCTTTGATCCTAAATTGAAAACTAATAGTCTTGGAACTTTCATGATTTTAGACCACATTAATTATTCAAAAAAATTAAACCTTAAATATGTCTATTTAGGCTACTGGGTAAAAGGGTCAAATAAGATGCAATACAAATCATCATTTTCTGGCTTGGAAGTTTTTGCCTCTCAGGAATGGAGATCTTTGACACATGCAAGTATGAACAAAATCTAAATAAACTATCAACTAAAAAACTATGGCAAACAAATATTAGAAATCAAATTATCAAGCTAATTAACAGAAACATAGTTTTAGATAGGATTAACTTATAAACTATGCCAGAAATTGATAAAAAATGCTCTATTATTAAATAATGTTCAAAAAGAAACAAAAAAAAGTAATAAAAGTTCTTTTTATGACTAAATTTTGATAGAAAATTAAAATTCTTCATTGACGAAAACATGTATGACACATAATACTTTTTGCGAGTAATTTTAATATTTAAACTGAGTTACAATTCGAACTGGAGCAGCAAATGGTAAAAACAATGACTGGAGCAGAAATTGTAGTTCAAGCACTAATAGATCAGGGGGTTGATACAATATTTGGCTATCCAGGTGGTGCAGTTCTTCCAATTTACGACGCTATTTTTAAACAAAAGAAAATTAAACATATATTAGTCAGACACGAGCAAGGGGCCACACATGCGGCCGAAGGCTACGCAAGGTCAACAGGGAAACCTGGAGTTGTACTAGTAACTTCAGGTCCAGGAGCAACAAACGCAGTAACTGGTATGACAGACGCTCTGATGGACTCCATTCCATTAATAGTTTTAACAGGGCAAGTGCCTACTTTTATGATTGGAAATGATGCATTTCAAGAAGCAGATACAGTTGGCATCACTAGACCTTGTACGAAACACAACTGGCTAGTGAGAGACACAGAAAAATTAGCAGAGGTAATCCATCAAGCTTTTCATGTTGCAAAAACTGGACGACCTGGTCCTGTTCTTGTTGATATTCCCAAGGATGTTCAATTTGCCAAAGGCAAATACACTAGTGCTGGTAATGTGGATAGAAGTGGGTACTCACCAAGAGTGAAAGGTGATTCTGACGCAATTAATTCTCTAGTAACTTTGATGGAGACGGCAGAACGTCCAATTTTTTATACCGGCGGTGGAGTAATCAATTCAGGATTAAAAGCAACAAAGTTGTTAAGAGAGTTAGCTGATCAGACAAATTTTCCAGTAACTTCAACCCTTATGGGTCTAGGCGCATATCCAGCGTCCTCCAAACAATGGTTAGGAATGCTTGGTATGCATGGTTTATACGAGGCTAATATGGCTATGCATGGATGTGATTTAATGATAAACATTGGAGCGCGGTTTGATGATAGAATTACAGGAAGACTTGATGCATTTAGCCCAAACTCAAAAAAAGTACATATAGATATTGATCCCTCGTCAATAAATAAAACTATAAATGTAGATGTCCCTATTATTGGTGATATCGAAAACGTATTAGATGAAACTTTAAAAGCATGGAAATCAAGGGGTAAAAAAACTAACAAAAGTGGAGTTTCTAAGTGGTGGCATACGATTGCTACATGGAGAAACAAAAATTGTTTATCATATAAAAATAGTGCTCAAACTATAAAACCTCAGTATGCTCTTGAACGTCTGGAAGCACTAACTTCCCATCGTTCTGATAGGTATATCTGTACAGAGGTTGGACAACATCAAATGTGGGCTGCCCAATATATTAATTTTAATGAGCCTAATCGATGGATGACCTCTGGTGGTCTAGGGACAATGGGATATGGATTACCAGCTTCGATCGGAGTGCAAGTTGCGCATCCGAACTCATTAGTAATAAACGTAGCTGGGGAAGCATCTTGGTTAATGAATATGCAGGAAATGGGAACCGCGATTCAATTTAACTTACCTGTTAAGCAATTTATCTTAAATAATGAAAGATTAGGCATGGTAAGGCAATGGCAGGAGCTATTGCACGGAGAGCGATACTCCCAAAGTTGGTCTGAAGCATTACCTGATTTCGTAAAACTTGCCGAAGCATTTGGAGCAAAAGGAATCCGCTGTGAAAAACCAGAGGATGTGGATAGTACGATAGAAGAGATGATGTCATACGATGGACCTGTTATTGTTGATTGTTTAGTTGAAAAGCACGAGAATTGTTTCCCCATGATTGCGTCTGGATCTGCTCATAATGAAATGATCATGGCAGACAGTGAAAACACTGGAACAATTGGGAGCAAAGGCGCAGTACTGGTATAATTTAATATTAGTTTCAAACTTTCACAGGAAGGTATAAATTATGAACTCTTTAAAGATCAAAAAAGGTACATCAAAACACTCCGCTTATGATTTACGCGATCCTAATTCTGAAATAATTGAAACACACACCCTAGCAGTGATTGTGACAAACGAGTCCGGAGTTTTAGCACGAGTAATTGGTTTATTTTCTGGTAGAGGGTATAATATTCACAGCCTTACAGTGGCTGAAATTGATCATGACAGTAATAAATCTAGAATTACAGTCGTAACGACTGGTACTCCCCAGGTCCTGACACAGATAAAAGCACAACTTTCAAGAATGATTCCAGTCTTTGACGTACACGATCTTACTGAAGACGGTGCTACTGTAGAAAGAGAACTTGCCCTCTTCTCTGTAACTGGGAAAGGTAACAAAAGAGTGGAAGCATTAAGACTAGCAGATATATTCAGGGCAAATGTCGTCGACACCACCCTAGATAGCTTTATATTTGAGCTTACTGGGACCTCTGAGAAAGTTGATGCCTTCTTAGACTTAATGCGCCCACTGGGATTAACAGAAATAGCAAGGACAGGAATAGCTGCTCTAGCTAGAGGAAGTAACTAAACACACATGTTAGAAGAACTAATATAAACAAAAATTAAATTTTTATATAGACTCATTTCGTCATTGCAGATGCATACCAGAATAGTAATTTTAATTTTTAAATAATGTATAAAAAAGTTAATATTAGACTAAAAACGACAAAAAAGAAAAAAATTAAGTCGAAAATGTATTCGACAGTTACAAATTTTTTTCTCTATTGTTTTTTATTTCGGTACGTCTTTGTCATGAGTATAATGAAAGGGAGTTACGTTGTCAGAAAGGTTACAGACGATCTTTGCGCCTCTAGCTCAAGCTAACGGTCTAGCAAATGAGCATTACACGGACCCCCAAGTTCACGATATTGAAAAGAGAGCTTTATTTTTTGATACTTGGGCTGGGCTTTCAGTTGCATCTGAAATTCCAGAAATTGGAGATGCAAAGCCTATCAGTTTTCTTGGGATGCCACTGTTAATAATTAGAGATAAAGCTGGCAATGTTAGGGTTTTTCAAAATATATGTAGGCATCGTGGTATGATACTCGTTTCGAAAGCTCAACGAATCGAAGGAGCTATTCGGTGTCCTTACCATTCCTGGTGTTATTCTTCAGAGGGGCGATTAATAACAACCCCTCATGTTGGAGGACCGGGTAAAAATGCTCACCCAGAGGTCGATAAAGCTGCTTTGGGGTTAATTGAAGTAAGGTCACATATTTGGAGGGATGTTATATTTATTAACATTTCTGGAGATGCACCTCCCTTTGAGACTGTACATAAGCACTTAATAAAAAGGTGGAAAGATTTCGACCAGCCAATGTTTCAAGGTGGAGAGAATAGTAAATTTACCATAAACGTTAAGTGTAACTGGAAGTTAGCAGTTGAAAACTATTGTGAGAGCTATCACTTACCTTGGGTTCACCCTGGCTTAAATGCTTATTCAAGACTTGAAGACCATTATCACATTGAAGAAGCGGGGCTTTACTCAGGTCAAGGAACAAATTTTTACCGACAATTTGAAGGGGATGGCGGTTATAAGTTTCCAAGTTTCAATAAGTTAGGTAAAAAATGGGGTGACAGTGCAGAGTATATTACAGTTTTTCCAAATGTTCTAATGGCCTGTCAGAAAGATCATGCTTGGTCTGCAGTGCTAAACCCTATTTCAAATGAATTAACCACTGAAGATATTAATATTTATTATGCCTCACCAACAACAAATGAAGAAATGCGAGAGGCGAATAAGAAGCAGTGGAAAGATATTTTTATAGAGGACATTCTTGTTGTTGAGGGTATGCAGTTAGGTAGAAATTGTACAGGCTTTGATGGTGGAAGATTTTCGCCAGCAATGGATGGGCCCACACACCTATTCCATAGTTGGGTTGCAAATAAATTACTAAATAACAAGAGCTTAAGGCCGTGAACTTAACGGATGAACTTAATAAAGATATTATCAAGTCCCATATTAATTCTGACTCAAAAATGTTGGCCAAGCATTACTTAGAGGCTGCAAACTTATTTAAAGGGTCTATTGAAGAACCATTTTTTTTGACACAATCTTACGTATTTTCCTTAGAATTAGGTGACTTAAAAACTATTCAACACACTTTTTCACGACTAAAAAAATTGAATCGAATTTGAGTGTAACATTGTACTTTGTAAAAATAACTAGATTCTAAATTTACAAATCACTTAATAAGCCAGTTTTATTATAAAATGTATATTAGGAGTTAAGATAATAAATTAACTACAGCCAGAAGTCCCCCCACACGTATTACATTTCATACATGTCCCATTTCTAACTAAAGTATAATTTCCACATTCTCCACACGGATCCCCTTCATATCCCTGCATTCTCGCTTTAGACCTATCATCCAAACCAACAGGTTGTGTACCTAAATTTAGATCATCCTGTTTATCTAATGTTTCACTAGTATTACTGCCTTGCATAGAAGAAACATCCAGAGTCGCGGCAACGTAAGTGTCGTTTAGACCACCCTGCAATACATGCAGCTCCTGCGGTACTCTTTTCCTAAGATAACCAGATGAGCTAATTTGTTTTAATACTGCTAAGGATTTAGACTCTGCTTTTTTTGAAACATTATCGACATTTCGGAGATCATCCTGTTCACCACGCCCTAAATCATCAAAACTAGCACCCTCAGGTTTGACATGCGCCAAATCAGATCTGTCTAAGTAAGATACAGCAAGTTCTCTAAATATATAATCGAGGATTGATGTCGCATTTTTAATTGAATCATTACCTTGCACCATCCCCGCGGGCTCAAATTTTGTGAAAGTAAATGCATCAACAAATTCTTCAAGGGGGACGCCATATTGAAGACCAACTGAAATCGCAATCGCAAAATTATTCATCATTGCTCTAAACCCAGCACCTTCTTTATGCATGTCGATAAAGATTTCGCCTAAGTCGCCATTTTCATACTCTCCCGTTCGAAGATACACTTTGTGACCACCAACAGATGCCTTTTGCGTATACCCTTTTCGTCTTTGCGGCATTTTCTCTCTTTGGGACATTGAAACTTCTTTTACTATTATTTTTTCAACAATTTTTTCAGCTAATGTAATTGATTTCTCATGAGGGGTGCCGCCTTCTAGAATATCTGCTGCCTCATCATCCTCCTCTATCAGAGCAGAGGCTAGTGGCTGCGAAAGTTTGGAGCCGTCCCGATATAAAGCATTCGCCTTTACCCCCAGAGACCAACTTAACTCATAAGCTTTTTGGCACTCTTCTATGGTTGAGTTATTTGGCATGTTTATTGTCTTTGATATTGCCCCTGATATAAATGATTGCGCCGCTGCCATCATATAAATGTGACTATTTACCGAGAGGTATCTTTTTCCTTTTTTTCCACACGGATTAGCGCAGTCAAAAATCTTATAATCCTGTTCCTTTAAATGAGGAGCGCCTTCCAATGTCATAGTGCCACAAACATGATCATTAGCAAAATCTATCTGCTCTCTAGTGAAACCTAGATGGGTTAACATATCAAATGATGGATTATTTAGTTCACTTTTAGGAATCCCAAGTGTTTGCGAACAAAACTCTTCACCTAATGTCCATTGGTTGAAGACAAACTTAATATCAAATGCACTTGGCAACGCCTCTTCAATTTTGGCTATTTCTACTGATCCAAAACCATGACCAATTAACGAACTATGATTAATTCCAGGACAATTTCCTAGCGTACCGTGACCAACTGCATGGGAAACAATCTCTTCAACTTTTGAGGAAGAGTATCCAAGTTTCTCAAGTGCGGCGGGGACACTTCTATTTATAATCTTAAAATACCCCCCACCTGCTAATTTCTTAAATTTAACTAAAGCAAAATCTGGCTCTATACCTGTAGTGTCGCAATCCATAACTAGTCCAATAGTCCCAGTTGGTGCGATTACAGTCGATTGGGCATTTCGATATCCAAATTTTTCACCAAGATCCAATGCCAAGTCCCACGCTTGCTGTGCATTTTCTACAAGCTGACTGTCCGGACAAGAATTGATGTCAAGCGGTAATGGTTTAATAGAAAGATCTTCATAGCCATCATTTCTTCCATATGCTGCATTTCTATGATTACGAATAACTCGAAGCATATGATCAGCATTTTTTTCATATTTAGGAAAAGGCCCTAATTCTTTTGAAATTTCTGCTGATGTAGCGTAAGATACACCTGTCATTAATGCTGTAAGAGTAGCACACAGCGACCTCCCCTCCTCACTATCGTACCCAAGTCCCATACTCATGAGTAAACCACCTATATTAGCATAGCCGAGACCTAGCGTTCTAAAATCGTAACTCCTTTGGGCAATTTCCTTAGAAGGGAATTGGGCCATCATTACAGATATCTCTAACGTCAAAGTCCAGAGACGTGTCGCATGAACATAAAGCTTAGAGTCAAAGGAAACTCCATCAAAGTAGGTTAATAAATTCATAGATGCCAAATTACATGCTGTATCATCTAAAAACATGTACTCTGAACAAGGGTTTGACCCTCTTATTTCTCCATCCTCTGGGCAGGTATGCCAAGAGTTTACTGTATCATGGTACTGTATTCCTGGATCAGCACATGACCATGCTGCATGACCGACTTGGTCCCACAACTCTCTAGCTTTCAATGTCTTTGCAATTTTACCATCGTTCCTGTTGATTAAATTCCAATCTTTATCTTGTTCTACTGCTGTTAAAAAAGCGTCAGTTACCCGAATTGAATTATTAGAGTTTTGACCAGATACTGAACTGTATGCTTCAGAATCCCAATCCGTATCATAAACTGAGAAATCTATACTCGTATAACCTTGTTTTGCATAATCAAGAACTCTTTTAATATATGTCTCAGGAATGGCGACTCTTTTTGCCTCTCTAATAGATATTTTTAATTGTGCATTTTTAACAGGACTCGTTGCATCTTCAATTTTACCGTCCCAAGAATTAATTGAGTGAAAAATACCTTTTAATTTTTGTTCGTGCATTTTAGACCCAGCTACGATACTGGCAACTTTTTGTTCTTCTAAAACTTTCCAGTTTATAAACTCTTCAATATCTGGGTGATCAGCATCAACGATTACCATCTTCGCAGCCCGTCGGGTTGTTCCACCTGATTTAATTGCACCGGCGGCTCTATCACCAATTTTTAAAAAACCCATTAACCCACTAGACATGCCTCCACCGGATAGATTCTCTCCAGCACCTCTTAATGAAGAAAAGTTTGTTCCTGTACCAGATCCATACTTAAAGAGACGCGCTTCTCTTACCCAAAGATCCATAATACCACCGTCGTTCACCAAGTCATCACTAACTGATTGGATAAAACACGCATGAGGTTGCGGGTGTTCGTAAGAACTCTTTGATTTTGTCAATTTACCGGTTTGGTAGTCTACATAGTGATGCCCTTGTGCCGGGCCGTCAATTCCATACGCCCAATGCAAACCTGTGTTGAACCATTGAGGGCTATTAGGAGCCGCCATTTGCAACGCAAGCATTGCTCGCATTTCATCATAATAAGCCTTCGCATCCCCTTCAGAGCTAAAGTAACCACCTTTCCACCCCCAATAACACCATGCCCCTGCTAATCTATCAAAGACTTGCTTGGACGATGTTTCTCCTACGTACCTATCTTCTTCAGGAATAGCTTGGAGTTTATCAAGATCAGGGGTCGACCGAGCTATAAAATCTGGGACCCCCTTTTCCTTTACCTTTTTTAATCTTGCAGGAACACCTGCTTTCCGAAAATATTTTTGCGCAATGACGTCAGCCGCTACCTGGCTCCACGCCGAGGGAACTTCTAAGTTTTCAAGTTTAAAAACAATTGTTCCATCTGGATTTTTAATTTCTGAAGTCCGTTTGGTGAATTCTATACCGGCGTAACCACCCGTTGCATCGCCTGTCAATCTTCTCTCAATTTTCATTTCTGTTCTTTCCTATACTAACTCTTATCATCACGTAAATTATACCTGCCTGGGTCCGCTTTCGCGCATTTTAACTTTTATTTCCCTAAAAAGGATGCTATTTTTTTTTAATCTTAACCTTATTAGGACCTGTAACGAATTTCACCATCAAACACCACATGTGGTATGTTCGCTCATCGCTGACACTACTTGACGTGTAAAATACAATAAGGTCAACGTATTTTTTTTATAATTTTGTCTTTTTTTTTGTTGACTTAAGAGATTAACAGAACCGAATTAAATTTATTAAAAAAAAACTATTGATCTTCAAGCTAACTGCTCAAAAAAAAATGTAATAAGATTAGAAACTTAAGGAACCTCGTTAAATAAACTATTTTAAAATAACAGATTCGAAGCTAATCAAAAATTAAAATATCTTGTAAATTAAT
>CAJWHE010000043.1 GCA_913041145.1 uncultured Paracoccaceae bacterium | reverse complement strand
CGTCTGACAGGCAATGCGGGCGAACATCACTTCGATCCCCTCATCCCGCGCCCAGTTCAGTAGCTTGGCGTTATTGGGGATGACGATGTTGTTCATGCGGTCATAAAACGGTTGCCAACGCGCAGCCTCGGCAGGGTCATCATCAGGCTCAAGATAGGTGTTCTGGATGTCAATCACTAAAAGCGCCGTACGCTTGGACTCCAGCACGATATCATCTGGGTCATCGGCGGTTTCATAGTAAAAACTGCGATAGGCTTTTTTCCAGTCACTCATCTGGTATCTCCTTTAGTTAATAGTGAACCTGAATTCATTTTGTTTACTCTTTGGTCTGACATCTCTCTAACTATAAACCCAAGGTCATCAATGTCATGAGACTATTTCTAACTACAAAACAATTAAAATTCTTCAAACCTACATCCCTAATGCTTCTTTATATAGATCAAGAACCGCATCTTCTTCGAGGACCTCCTGAGGGTCGCGCCTTCTAATAGCCATAACTTTCTTGATCACCCTAGTATCATAACCTCTACTTTTTGCCTCTGCCAACACTTCTTTTTGTTGATCTAAAAGATCTTTTCGTTCCATTTCTAAACGCTCAAATCTCTCTATAAATTGGCGCAATTCGTCAGCTGTAACTCGATACGTACTATCAGTAGAGACTGTGTCAGACATTTTTGGTTTACCCTTTCTAAAAGTTTGAAAGATACCGATACAAACACATTACTAATTACACAATAGGACTTTTCCTTGCCTCAAATAAAAAGACAGTTTAGGCATTGTTTTAAATCGGAGAGCTAAATGAAATTATTTATCCCTATTGGAACGCTTATAACCTTAGTAGGTATTTTTATACTGTTTCGTTGTATCTACAAAGTAGCTAAAGCACGAAACTCAAAGCTTTCTGATGACGAGCTAAAAACAGCGTTACAATCAGTTGTGCCAACTAATTTATTAGCTCTATTCTTGTCTGCAATTGGACTAATGACTGTTATCATTGGCATAGTTTTTAGCTAGATGGGGATGTTCATAGTGAACTCTAATATAGGGTTCAGAAGAATAGAATTATTTATTTAATAGAGACTTTGCCTGCTCTACCAATAAGGGAATTGCTGTAGCATAAGTTTTTGCGATCTCTGGATTTGATCCGTTTCCCTCTATAGACCGCCTTACAACACCTTCTAATATTGCAGCCAACCTAAAGTAACTAAATAGCAAACAAAATTTCCAATTTTCAGGAAACTGTTGTCCACGATGCTCGCAATATATTGACACGTAAGTTTCCTCGTTTGGAATTCCCAAATCTTCTCTATCCAACCCTCCAAGCCCCCGCATGCTAGAGTTATGGGGTAACCTCCACTGCATACACTGATAAGCTAAGTCAGCAAAAGGGTGCCCCAGTGTAGCGAGCTCCCAATCTAATAGTGCTAAAACTTCTGACGAAGTGGGTTTAAAAATCATATTATCAAGTCGATAATCACCATGTACTAAGGAAACCTGTCCATCATCCTCAGGCATATTTCCTAAAAGCCAATCCGCTAAATAAACCATATCCTCATTAACTTTTAAAGTGCTCTGCTTATACTGCTCATACCACCGGGAGGTCTGCCGATAAAAATAATTACCAGGACGACCAAAACTCTCTAAACCAATGGTTGTTGGATTTATATTATGTAAGCAACCAAGGACCTTAGCCATTTGCTTATAAATAATTTTTCTCTCTTCTAATGAACACTCGGGTACAGCTGGATCCCAAAATATTCGACCCTGCGAAAATTCCATTAAAAAGAAAGCTCTTCCAATTGGTGAATCATCGTCTTCTGCCAAATGAACCATAGTTGGAACAGGAACTTCACTATGCTTCAATGCCATCATTACTCGAAACTCCCGCTCTATTTGGTGAGCGGACTTAAGAAGTGTCCCAGGTGGTTTAGAACGCAAAACATATTGACCAGACTCAAAACTAGCTTTGTATGTTGGATTTGATTGGCCCGTCGAAAATTTTACTAACGACAATAGGTTACCTAAATCTGGAGTATACGTTGAGAAATAACTTTTTAAATTAGTAACGTTTAATTCGATCTCTTTTTCCATATCAAAAACATTAACCCTTGAAACCCAATTGACAACCCTGCCCCGTATTCTAATGATGAATATACAGGATCTAAATTAAATAAAAGGGGTTGCTTAATGGATTTGGGAATTTCAGAAAAACTGCGTCCAATACGCGACCAGGTTTCAAAAATGGTAAGCGATCAAATCGCTCCGTTAGATAGCGAATATTTTGATGAGGTCGAGAAAGGAGATAGATGGCAGTTTACTGATAGGCAGTTCGAGATTGTTGAAGGACTAAAAAAAACAGCTCGTGAGAATGGCTTATGGAACCTTTGGCTAACTAATAGCAGTAAAGGAATCGGTTTAAGTACGGTTGAGTACGCCTATCTAGCTGAGGAAATGGGAAAAGCACATTTAGCGCCAGAAACTTTTAACTGTAATGCTCCTGATACTGGAAATATGGAGGTTTTTGAAAAATACGGCACCCCAGAAATGAAGCAAACATGGTTAAATCCGCTTTTAGCCGGGAAAATAAGATCAGCTTACTTAATGACAGAGCCAAATGTCGCTTCATCTGATGCTACAAATATTTCTTTAAAATGTGAACGCGATGAAACTAATTATGTTCTTAATGGTGAAAAGTGGTGGGCCACTGGTGCTGGAGACCCTAGATGTGCCGTTTACATAATTATGGTACGAACCTCACACTCAGGGCCAAAACATCAGCAGCACTCAATGATTGTTGTCGATGCTAAAACTCCAGGAATAGAAAAAATACGAGCAATGCAAGTATACGGGGACGACGAAGCTCCACATGGGCATATGCATATAAAATTTACTAATGTCCGCGTTCCTATCGAAAATATGTTGTTGGGTGAAGGAAAAGGTTTTGAAATATCTCAAGGCCGGCTTGGGCCAGGAAGAATTCATCACTGTATGCGAGCTATAGGAATGGCCGAAAAAGCTCTCAGTATAATGTGTGAACGATCTCTTTCTCGAGTAGCTTTTGGTAAAACTTTAGCTCATCTGGGAGGGAATTTTGATTACATTGCTAATGCTCGCATGCAAATTGAACAAGCTCGTCTCTTGTGCCTTAAGACTGCTTGGATGATGGATCAAGGGGACCCTAGAGCAGCAGCCCCTTGGATATCCCAAATTAAAGTTGAAGCACCTCGGATCGCTTTGGAAATAACCGATCAAGCCGTTCAAATGTTTGGTGCCATGGGCATATCACAGGACACCCCTCTAGCCAGACAATGGGCTCATCTGCGTACACTAAGATTAGCAGACGGACCTGATGCGGTACATAGAAGACAGGTCGCCAGAGCTGAACTACGAAAGCATACTAACGAAAAAATATAAAGGTAATGACTTACTAAGTAATTTAAATAATAATAATAAAGAAATTGAATAAAAAAATAATTTAAGGGGAGTAGGTTTGCCGATTGATTGGGTTAATGGCCTAATAGGAGGATTGCTGATTGGGTGTGCCGGAGCAATATACCTTTTGATGTCAGGTAAGGTAATGGGCGCTTCTGGGATTTTAAGCAAGTTTGCAGAAAACCCTAATAAGGAGTTTCTAAATGAAAGAGGCTTTTTTTTAATAGGTTTAATTTGTTTCCCAGCTTTCCTCAACATTTTAGGTTTGCTTTCAAATGCAATCACAGCACAGACAAACTTAACAAATAGTTTACCAATATTGATAGTCTCAGGGCTTCTTGTAGGAATAGGCACCCGGTTGGCAAAAGGGTGTACATCTGGTCATGGCGTTTGTGGGATCTCTAGGTTTTCACCAAGAGGAATTATAGCAACCGTAGTTTTTGTTTGTGTTGGAGTTGCAACCGTTGCGATATTCAAACAAATTCTTGGGATAATATGATGCAGAAAATAATAGCTTTTACTGTAGGCGGATTATTTGGAGTTGGCCTTTATATCTCTCAAATGACCAATACGCTTAAAGTACAGGGGTGGTTAGATGTTTTTGGGGAATGGGATCCCACTTTAACATTTGTAATGGGAGGCGCCATTATTCCAATGTTTGTGGCGTGGTGGGTAGCAGATAAAAGAACAAAATCTTTCTTAGGAAAAAATTTACCACCCCCTACTAAAACAGAAATTAACAAACCTTTGATTATTGGATCTATATGTTTTGGTACTGGCTGGGGATTGTCTGGCCTATGTCCAGGTCCGGCAATTGCTTCATTAAGTTTTGGTGGTTTAAGTGGCATTATATTTTTTATTTCAATGCTAACTGGTATTGTAGCTGTCTCAAGGTTTACAAATAAAGAGAACTACTAAGGTAAGGTTGACACTAATGAACTATCATAAACTAACATCCTCTTTTTTTATTTCCTCACAAATCAAAATATCTGAAGTTGATAGCTTAAAAGAGAATGGATTTACTGATGTAATATGCAATCGACCTGCACATGAGTGCAATGCTGATGAAAGACCAGAAGTTATTCGAGAAGCAGTACAAAATCTTGGACTCAATTTTTTTGATAATCCACTCTCCAACGGACAGCTCTCATTAGATACTATCTCGAATCAGAGAAATGATGGAATTAAAACGCTTGCCTATTGCACCTCAGGCACACGTTCTGCTATTTTATGGGCTTTCTCAATGGCTGGTGAACTTCCAACCCCTAAAATACTGGAATGCTTGGTTGAAGCTGGTTTCCCTATGCCTCATCTATCAGATCAAATTAATTCACTAGCAGAAAATAAACCACAATAACTAAAGGTAAAGTAATGGAAAAAATAAAAAATCCAGAACAAAGATGGCATGACATGGGAGGCTTTCCCGCTGGTCAAATAGACAAAGCTCAGCATGATTTTGCAATCTGGGAAAAACGTGTAGATGCTCTCTTAAGTTTATCTACTAAAAAGAAACTTTTTACAGTAGATGGTTTGCGCCGAGCTCTCGAGGATATGGGAGCAGATGCATTCGAAAAAATGACTTATTATGAACGCTGGATAGCAGCGATTAATCAAAATTTAATTGAATCAGGAATTTATTCTATTGAAGAGCTAGGAAACAAAATGGCAGAAGTAAAAAAACGAGGAGAGACCTACGGTGCCGCCCAAGAGGGAAAATCATGATGATAAGTGATGGAACCGTAATAAAAATTAAAGATACCTCTCCTCCTGGACACATCAGAACTCCAAAATACATACGAGGAAAAATAGGAGTAGTAGAGCGATGTGTAGGTGTCTTTGAAAACCCTGAACAGCTTGCGTATGCGCTAAATGCAAATTCATATAGCCTTTATAGAGTAAGATTTAAAATGACTGATCTATGGTCAGACTATTTAAAAGATTCAGATGACACACTAGATGCAGAAGTCTTCGAACATTGGATAGAGGAAATTTAAAATGCCACATGACCATCACGATCACGATCACCTTAGTCCTTCAGGGCACCCTTATAGGCAAGACAATGACGAGCCGTTGACATATTGGCAGCTTATGGAAATTTCCGTCCGTGAACTAATGATAGAAAAAGGTAAGTTCTCAGCACCCGAAATTAATCAGCAAATAGATTTAATGGACTCTCGCTCTCCTGCAGATGGAGCTACGGTAGTTGCACGTGCTTGGATGGATCCTGACTTTAAAAAAAGATTATTAGAAAATGGCGCCAGCGCAGCAGAAGAATTGGACTTTGAAATAGGACCAATGCATTTAGTAGTAGTTGAAAATACTCCCAAAATTCATAACTTAATAGTTTGTACTTTGTGTTCTTGCTACCCGCGCAACTTACTTGGTCTGCCACCAGATTGGTATAAGACTAAAGAGTATCGAAGCCGCGCAGTGAAAGAACCACGAACAGTTTTAACTGAGTTTGGAGTATCTCTTCCAGAATCCACAGTAGTAAGAGTTCACGATAGTACAGCGGATATGAGGTATCTTGTGCTTCCACTTCGCCCTGAATCGACTGCAGAAATGTCAGAAGTCGAGCTACGAAAGTTAGTTAGTAGAGATAGTATGATTGGCACAGGGGTGATACAAGAAATCTAGGTTTCTATCTATTTTCCTGAATAGCAATATAGCGAACCCAACGGAAGAACTGTTTAAAAATGGCATTAGGTAAAACATCAGGTGGGCGAAAGAATACTGCTGACTTTCTTGTAAGTATCCTTATTCGTGCATTAATTAAATTAACCTTGCTACTGCCTTATAAAATGAGAGTACCCTTTTCAGGGTGGGTAATAGCCTCTCTAGTGTCACCCATAGTAGGTTACTCTAATCGAATTAGAGAAAACCTAAGATACGTATGCCCAGATTTACCCACTGAAGAGGTGGAGCGCCTGGTTAGAGCAGTTCCAAATAATTCTGGCCGCACATTAATTGAGATATTTTCTGGAGAAGCTTTCATGGCTCGTGCAGAAAACTCGGAGATAACAGGACCTGGTTTTATTGAGCTAGAGAATGCAAAAAAACAAGGAAGATCTGTTATTCTAGTTACTGGGCATTTTGGAAACTATGATGCGCCGCGCGCAGCCCTAACCAAAAAGGGTTTTAAGGTGGGAGCTCTGTATAGAGAAATGAATAATGGATATTTCAATACATGGTATGAAAGTGCTATTTCAAAGATTGGAACGCCAATATTCCCTAGAGGTAGAAAAGGTCTATCGGACTTAATAAAGTTTCTTCGTCAAGGCGGAATGGCTGGATTTTTAGTAGATCAACACATGAGAGACGGTGCGCCATTAAAATATTTTGGAAAAACTGCACTCACAGGTCTTTCTGCCGCTGACCTTGCCCTCAAATATAATGCATTAATCATCCCTATATACGGTCTACGTTTACCTAATGGAATTGATTTTAAAATAATATGTGAAAGATCAATTACCCACAGTACCTCAGAAAAAATGACCCAAGAACTAAACGACTCACTTGAAGCTCTAGTCAAAGAGCATATGGGTCAGTGGTTCTGGATTCATCGACGGTGGAAACCTGATGCACGTATCAAAAACCCTTAGCTTTTCTTTGCAAGATTCCGTAAAACATAATGTAAAACTCCACCGTTTTGAACATATTCGATTTCTACTTCTGTATCGATTCTGCACTTAAGCGCAATATGTTCAATGGAACCATCTTTATAGACTATTTGGCATGGCACTTGAGACAATGGTCTTAAGTTTTCTTCTAGCCCAGTGATAGATACGACTTCATCTCCAGTTAATTTCAAAGACGTTCTTGTTTGACCATTAGTAAATTCAAATGGGATAACACCCATTCCTACTAAATTTGATCTATGTATCCTCTCAAAGCTCTCAGCAATAACTGCTTTAACTCCAAGTAATGCTGTTCCTTTAGCCGCCCAGTCCCGCGAAGAACCAGCCCCATATTGCTCACCACCAAAGATTACTAATGGCGTACCCTCATCTTGGAATTTCATTGATGCATCATAAATAGACATCTCGCTATTATCAGGACCCTTTGTGTAACCACCCTCTGTGCCATCCAATATTTCATTTTTAATTCGAATATTAGCAAAAGTTCCTCTCATCATTACCTCATGATTACCTCGCCTTGAGCCGTACGAATTAAATTCCCTGGGTTGAACTTGACGTTCAATCAAATATTGCCCTGCTGGAGTTGTTTCTTTAAATGAGCCAGCCGGACTTATATGATCTGTCGTTATCATATCTCCAAGTAGCGCTAGAACCCTAGCATCTGTTACATTATTAATTTTTCCAGGCTCTGAACTCATTTCTTTAAAATATGGTGGGTGCTGAACATAAGTTGATGCTGTGGGCCAATCATATAATTGACTATCAGTCGTCTCAACACTTTGCCATTTTTCGTCTCCTTTAAAGACATCGGCATATTTAGACTGGAATGCATCTCTTGTAACAGTTTTCGAAACCAAATCTGCGACCTCTGCTGTAGTCGGCCAAATATCTTTTAGGAATACGTCTTTTCCGTTGCTGTCTTGACCCAAAGCATCCACAGATAAGTTAATATCTAACGTTCCTGCAATAGCATAAGCAACCACTAACGGCGGTGACGCCAGATAGTTGGCTCTAACATCAGGGCTAATGCGTCCTTCAAAATTCCTGTTACCCGACAATACGGCTGTCGCAACTAAATCACCTGTTGAAATTGCATCCGATATTTCTTTTTGAATTGGGCCGGAGTTTCCAATGCATGTAGTGCATCCATACCCAACTAAATTAAAGCCTATTGCATCAAAATCTTCTTGTAAATTAGCTGCTTCCAAATAAGCAGAAACAACTTGAGATCCTGGCGCAAGAGATGTCTTAACCCAAGGCTTTCTATCTAAACCTAATGCGCGAGCCTTACGCGCCACAAGACCAGCCGCAATCATTACATATGGGTTAGACGTATTAGTACACGACGTGATGGATGCAATAACAACTTTGCCAGACTCCATTGAATAGTTTTCTCCAGAAACATTTACTTGCTTACCTAAAGGCCGCTTAAAATTACTCTGCATTTCATGTCCAAAAGCCTCTTTTGCTACATCTAAAGCTACATAATCTTGCGGCCTTTTAGGCCCAGAAATAGCTGGAACAATAGTTGTCATATCTAACTCTAATGTATCCGTATAAATGGGGTCATATTCTGGACCACGCCAGAAGCCATTTGCCTTTGCATAAGCTTCTACTAGAGCTATGGTTTCCTCATCTCGTCCAGTTGTATGTAGATACCGCAAAGTTTCGTCATCAACTGGAAAAAACCCACATGTGGCCCCATATTCAGGAGCCATATTTCCAATTGTTGCCCGATCAGCCAAAGGTAGATTATCTAAGCCCTCTCCAAAAAACTCAACAAACTTACCCACGACTCCTTTATTTCTCAGCAACTGAACTACTTTCAATACAAGATCTGTACCAGTCGTGCCTTCGACCATTGAACCGGTAAGTTTAAATCCTATCACTTCCGGTATTAACATTGAAATGGGTTGGCCAAGCATTGCTGCCTCAGCTTCAATACCTCCAACGCCCCAACCCAAAACAGCCATTCCATTAACCATTGTGGTGTGTGAATCTGTTCCAACCAAAGTATCTGGATAGGCAACTATTTCACCAAATTGATCTTCGTCCGACCACACAGTTTTAGAAAGATACTCTAAGTTCACTTGATGGCATATCCCAGTTCCAGGAGGAACAACTCGAAAATTATTAAAGGCGGATTGCCCCCACTTAAGAAAAGTATACCGTTCGAGGTTTCTTTCATATTCCCGATCAACATTCATTTGAAACGCTCGCGCATTTCCAAATTCATCAATCATAACAGAATGGTCAATAACCAAATCAACTGGATTTAACGGATTAATTTTATCTGGGTCACCACCTAATGAGACTATCCCATCGCGCATCGCTGCCAAGTCTACAACGGCCGGAACCCCTGTAAAATCTTGAAGTAAAATTCGAGCTGGTCGATAAGCAATCTCACGATCACTCTTGCCTCCATTTTTAGCCCAATCAGAAAAAGCAACAATATCATCTTGAAATACTGTTTTTCCATCTTCGAATCTTAGGATGTTTTCTAAGACAACTTTTAAAGATGCCGGGAGTTTAGAGAATGTTCCTAACCCAGCCTTTTCAGCGGCATCCAATGAGTAATAGGAAAAAGTTTTCCCATTCACCTTTAACTCTCTACGAGTTCCCGAGGAATCATTTCCGACATGTATTGACATAACTAGCTCCTAATTAAGCAGACAGTAAATATGACCTACCTCTTGCCTTATGATTTATTTCAATTCAAGTATAGAATATGAATTCTTATTAAATTGAGCTATCATACTCGGAATGAGAAATTCATTAATCTTTTTATATTGAGGCCTTTAAGCGTCCTAAGCTATCGGCTAAGCTAACTCATGGCGTTCGCAGTTTCAAATTTATCTTGTGGATATCAAGACATCCCTCTTCTTTCAAACCTTGAGTTTGCCTGTGATAATGGACAAGCAATAGTTATCCAAGGAGAGAATGGTATTGGAAAATCAACTTTACTTAGGTGCCTAACTGGGTTGAATCCTCCAATGTCTGGCATAGTATCTCTCGAACCGGGGACACATATTTATCTCGGCCATTCGAACGCCCTTAAAGGGGGTTTATCCGTACTAGCAAATTTAATATTTTGGAAAAATATTTATGGCTCAAAAAATATTGAAGACACTATCTCTACTTTTAAGTTAGAAAATATTCTAACTTTAGAAATAAATAGCCTTTCGGCTGGGCAAAAAAGGTTAGTAGCACTTGCCAGAGTACACCTGAGTCAACGCAGTTGTTGGATTCTTGATGAGCCAACCACTGCACTTGATAAAGAGAATGTTGACTTATTTTTAAAAATCTTAGGTCACCATCTTGATAAGAAAAGAACAGCGATCATAAGTACTCATTTGAAATTAGAGCTGCCCTTTAACAACCTCCAAAAAATAAATTTAAAATCATTTAAATCTCCCTCAATTAAGTTAGACGACTTATAATGTTAACTTTATTAAAAAGAGATTTAACCCTAGCCTTTCGTACAGGTAGTAGTTTAACCCTAGGTATTGCCTTTTTTTTAATCTTATTGGTAATAATACCCTTGAGTTTAGAGCCAAGTAAAAAAATCCTTATCACTATTGCGCCTGGGATTTTCTGGGTAGGCGTGCTGCTGGCTTGTTTGCTATCATTAGACCGTATTTTTCAATTAGATATTGAAGATGGGACACTAGAGGTTTTAAGCATCTCTCCTTTGCCTATTGAGGGGACAATACTTGCTAAAACTCTTGCCCACTGGTTAACCACATGTCTTCCATTAATACTCCTAGTACCCATTGTCAGTATTCTTTACGGTATAACTAAGGAGGGCGCTATTTGGATAATAATTTCATTGCTTTCGGGGTCTCCAGCTCTTTCGATGATAGGTGCATTTGCAGCTTCTCTTACGTTGGGTTTAAAGCGTGGAGGCCTACTATTATCACTCCTAGTACTTCCCCTCTATATTCCTACTTTAATATTTGGCACGGAGGTAATACGAAAAAGCATGATGGGATTGCCAGTTACAACACCGTTAGTATTTTTGATAGCAATCACAGCTAGTTCGATAGCTATTTTACCGATCCTTACAGGTGTGGCAATAAAAATCAACTTACGTTAGGGCTTTACAGATGAAGTGGGATAACCCAAACAAAACTAAATATCTAAAGTAAAAGGTAATCTAGATGTCATTTTGGAAATACACTAATCCAAATAAATTTATGGCTATATCAGGAACGTTGTTACCTGGTTTTTCTATTCTTACAGTAGTACTGATTAGTATTGGACTTATTTGGGGGTTCTTTTTTACACCAGATGACTTTCGTATGGGCTCAACTGTAAAAATAATTTATCTCCATGTACCCTCAGCATTGATCGCAATAAATACATGGTTTGTAATGCTAATAGGGTCTTTAATATGGTTAGTTAGACGTCATCACGTCTCTGTACTTATCTCGAAATCAGCTGCCCCTATAGGTCTAATAATGACAATAGTTGCCCTGGTTACAGGTGCCATATGGGGACAACCTATGTGGGGAACTTTTTGGGCTTGGGATCCACGTCTAACCTCATTTTTAATATTGTTTTTTTTCTACCTTGGATACATAGCATTATGGCAGTCAGTCGTTAACCATGACAAAATTGCAGATCTTGCGTCATTGCTATGCTTGGTCGGCTCCGTATTTGCTATTCTAAGTCGTTATGCCGTTAATTTCTGGAATCAAGGCCTTCATCAAGGAGCTTCACTTTCATTGGATAAAGCGGAAAATGTTTCAAATGTTTTTTGGTTTCCATTAATAATAAGTATAGCAGGATTTTTATGTCTTTTTGTTACTCTGTTATTGATAAAAACACGAACGGAAATCCGCCTAAAACAACTGTCAAAGGTACTAACGATAAAAAAACTAGGTTAATCTATAACCCTCTAATAGGAATATATTTTTATAATGCCAGATCTTGGAAACTATAGCACTACAGTAATAAGTGCATACGTTATTTCTCTAATAGTAATAACCTGCTTCGTAATAATAACGTTAGTAAAGTCAAATAAGGTAAAAAAAGAGCTTCAAGAAACAATGCATATAATTCAAAAAAAATAAACTTTTTTACCTAACAATTAATACATTAAATCTAATTTTTCATAATTCTATTTAATAAAGATGCATAAACGGAGGGTGCAATCAGCTGCCCAGAACACCAAGAATATAAATCATTATCATTTTCATCTAATAGCTTGTCATAAAGTGAAAGGTCATCATCTGAAAGACTGCTTAGCGTAGAATCAGAGAACCCTCCTAGTATAAGGTCCATCTCTTTTGTACCTCTGCGCCAAGACCTCATTTGAATTCGTTTAAGTTTTATCTCTCTAATTTCATTCACTAGGTTTGTTTCCTAATTTCCTAAGCTTCTTATCGATTACATCTAAATTTTTGGTAAGACGCAAAAGTTCAGACTTAGTATGTCGTAATTCAACTAATATTTCATTTAAATCAGCTGAGATGGGCATTGTTGATTCTGGGTCTTGAGGCCCAATACCCTCCCCTATTAGCAACCATGTAATTGAGATATTTAACAAGCCTGAGATCATCTGCAACTTATTAGCTCGAGGTTCAGTAATATCTTCTTCCCATTTTTTTACCGTTTTAAGTTGTACACCTAATCTAATGGCTAAAGCAGATTGACTTAACCCAACTGCTACCCTCGCCGCATAAATGCGATCACCAAAAGTTGCATTGTCATTCGCATAATAGTTATTTTCACTTAGGCTTTCCATTATTATTTCCTTGTATTAAAAAAATTAATCTCTTGAAGAGCACTGCAAGCCTAATTATGAGTTATAGCGAGAGTATTAACAATGAGGTTATTTATGTCGTTCCTATCAAGTAATTTGTCCCGAGTAAAACCATCACCAACAATCGCCGTGACACAAAAAGCGACAGAGCTCAAACAAGCCGGAAAAGATGTAATAGGTTTAGGTGCAGGGGAACCAGATTTTGATACACCAGAAAATATAAAACTGGCAGGTAATGACGCAATACTGAAAGGTAAAACTAAATACACAGCACCTGATGGAATGATCGAACTAAAAGAAGCTATTTGCAGAAAGTTTAAAAGAGATAATTCTTTGCTATACACCCCTGCTCAGATAAGTGTGGGAACTGGTGGAAAGCAAATACTTTATAACGCGTTAATGGCTACTATGAATGATGGTGATGAGGTAATAATTCCCACCCCCTACTGGGTGAGTTATCCTGATATGGTTTTATTAGCTGGTGGAACTCCTGTCTTGGCAGAGGCTTCAATTGAAAATAATTTCAAATTAACTGCCAAGCAATTAGAAAATACAATTACAGATAAAACAAAATGGTTTATCTTTAACTCACCTTCAAATCCAACTGGCGCCGGTTATAGTAAAGCCGAATTGACTGACCTAACAGAAGTGTTAATGCGACACCCACATGTCTGGGTGATGTCAGATGACATGTATGAGCATCTAACTTACGATAATTTTAAATTTTGCACACCTGCAGAAATAGAGCCTAGACTTTATGAACGAACTTTAACTGTAAATGGTGTTTCCAAGGCATATGCAATGACAGGTTGGAGGATCGGTTATGCAGGTGGTCCGGAGCATTTAATTTCTGCAATGCGTAAAATACAATCTCAGTCGACCTCAAACCCATGCACAGTCAGTCAATGGGCAGCGGTTGAAGCATTAGATGGACCCCAAACATTCATCCCAGAAAATAATAAGACGTTTAAAAGAAGACGGGATTTAGCAGTTAAAATGTTAAATGATACGCCTGGTATATCTTGCTTGACACCAGAAGGAGCTTTCTATGTCTATCCTTCAATACTCGGATGCATTGGCAAAAGTACTTCGGCAGGTGTAGTCATTGAAAATGACGAGATCTTTGCAACCCAATTACTTGAGAAAACTGGTGTAGCCGTTGTTTTTGGAGCTGCTTTTGGTTTGTCTCCAAACTTTCGGGTTAGTTATGCAACTTCTGACGAAGATTTAAATGAAGCATTCAAGCGTATTCATACATTCTGCTCGGAACTGACATAGGATTGGGTCATCGCGAGCTAAGTTTTAGTATTATAGAAAAGTTAAAAATTTAACATTGTATAAATAAACTTAAATCTTAAACTCAAGAGAAAGCACACTACCGCTAAACCAAGAGCTAGCCCAACCCATACCCCAGGCGCCCCAAAATCTAAATAAATACCTAAATAGTAACTGGAGGGTAGGCCAACGACCCAATACCCAAATGCGGCCATAAGCATCGGAACTTTAGTATCCTTAAAGCCCCTCAAAGATCCTAAAATCATTACTTGACCAGAGTCAAAAACTTGAAAAATAGCAGCCATCATGAGTAAAGTAGTTCCTAAAGCTATTATTAAACCTCTTGAAGGGTCATCTGGAGCCAAAAAAGCCCCTAGAATTTGTTCGGGTAAAAATAGAAATATCAACACAGCAAGCATAACTAGCATTAATGACAGCAAAAAGGCAGCTATTATCCCCTTACCTAAACTATCGATATCTTTTTTCTCAAGGTAATAGCTAATTTTTACGGTACAGGCCTGGCTTAAACCGAGGTGAAACATAAAACTAATAGACACAATTTGAAGAGCAATTCCATGAGCTGCTAATGGAATAGTACCAATTAAACCAATTATTATCGCTGTTCCTGCAAACGACAACACTTCTGCCAACCAGGTTAGCCCTATTGGCCAACCTAGATTAAAAACTGTCCCAAATACATTCCAATCTATCTTATAAATTCTCCTAAAAATAGCATATTTAGAGAGTTCCTTATCTTTTATTATGTATATAATCAAAATTAAGGTAGTAATAATTTGCGTAATGGCAGAAGCTAATGCTGCTCCAACCAAACCAAGCTCTGGCATACCTAAATTTCCAAAAATCAATATCCAATTTAGAATGGTATTAAGTAGTAACGAACTTATTATGATCCAAAGAAATACAGTAGTTCTCTCCAAGGCTGACAAATAACTTCGCAACACCATAATAATAAGTGCCGGAGCCATACTTACACAAACATATCGTAGATAGGTTTGTGCCATATTAGAGAGTTCTGGATCTTGCCCTAAAAATTCTAATATTTTGCCTGAAAAGAATATAATAGGGATGACGGATATTGCATAGAGAACAGACAGCCACATACCCATTCGAGTTACTCGACGTATTACTACTTCTTTACCCCCAGCCACAGCCTCAGAGACGAGAGGCATTACCGCCGCCGCAAAGCCAGAGCCCATAATAAAAAATACAAAAAAGAAAGTTGTTCCAAGAACAGCCGCCGCAAGTTCAGTCACTCCATACCAACCGACCATAATCGTGTCTATTAAATGAATAACTGATTGTGTTAAGGTCATAGCTATCAGCGGTAGACCCAATGAGAGTGTCGATTTAAATTGATATATAAGGTTTTTAGATGGAAACATAATTTCGATTAGGTTTTTAAAGTCTTAAATGCAAGGGAATTGTACATCCTGTATAACTTTAAAATTCATCTAGGTCTTTTCTTAAAGCTAACTGTCTGTCATAAATAATCAAAACTATTAAAAAGAGCAGCCACATGAAAAAAGACCTTATCTCGTCCTCGAGACTGGATAGCTATAACGCTTCATCTATTGAGGTATTAGAAGGACTTGAACCAGTTCGAAAAAGACCAGGGATGTATATAGGCGGCACTGATGAGCGCGCATTACATCACCTTATTTCAGAGATTCTAGATAACTCTATGGATGAGGCAGTAGCAGGCTTTGCAAATAGAATTGAAGTTGAATTAAAATCTGATTTTTCAGCAACAATTCGAGATAATGGTCGAGGGATCCCAGTGGAACCTCATCCCAAATTTCCAGATAAAAGTGCTCTAGAAGTTATAATGTGTACTCTACATTCTGGTGGTAAATTTTCTGGTGATAGCTATCAGACCTCTGGAGGTCTTCATGGAGTGGGCGCATCAGTAGTTAACGCTTTAAGTGACTCAATGATTGTACAAGTTGCACGTAATAAAGAGCTTTATGAACAGAGTTTTTCTAGAGGTGTTCCCTTAGCACCTATTAAAAAAATAGGTGCAGCGCAAAATAGACGAGGAACAACAATTACGTTTCACCCAGATCCAGATATCTTTGGCCATCACAAGCTAAAACCTTCACGGCTCTATAATTCAGTTAAGTCCAAGGCATACTTATTCTCTGGAGTGGAAATTCGCTGGAAGAGTGAAATAGATGATGGACAAACTCCAATCGAGGCAAGTTTTCATTTTCCCGGAGGCTTATCTGATTATTTACGTGAAACGCTTGGTGAAAGCTCCACGTATTCTAATCAAAACTTTAGTGGAAATGTAGATTTCAATAGTAAGTTTAATACTCCAGGGAAAGTAGAGTGGGCTATTAACTGGACGCCAGCAAGAGATGGTTTCATTCAATCGTATTGCAACACGGTGCCAACACCAGAGGGTGGAACTCATGAATTAGGTTTTTGGAATGCAATTCTCAAAGGAATCAGATCGTATGGAGATCTAATCTCTAACAAAAAATCCTCTCAAATCACTAAGGAAGACCTTTTAACAGGTGGATGCGCATTAGTTTCTTGTTTTATCCGTGAACCAGAGTTCGTAGGACAAACCAAAGACCGACTAGCGACAGTTGATGCCCAGCGTTTGGTAGAAAACTCAGTACGAGATCATTTTGACAATTGGTTAGCTGCTGATACAAAATCTGCAGGTGCAATATTAGATTTCTTAATTCTTCGCTCTGAAGAACGACTAAAAAGACGTCAAGAAAAAGAAACAGCTCGGAAATCAGCAACAAAAAAATTAAGACTACCAGGTAAACTAGTAGATTGCTCGTCACGTTCAAAAGAGAGCACAGAGTTATTTATAGTGGAAGGTGATTCAGCCGGAGGTTCAGCAAAAATGGCGCGAAATCGTTCCAATCAAGCACTCCTCCCCTTAAGAGGAAAAATACTTAATGTTCTTGGAGCCGCATCTGCAAAAATAGGAACTAACGCAGAAATTAACGATCTTTGCCAAGCACTCGGAGTGGGTATGGGAGCTAGGTTTAACATTGATGATTTACGTTACGAGAAAATTATTATTATGACAGATGCTGACGTAGATGGTGCACATATCGCGACACTGTTGATGACTTTTTTCTTTACCCAAATGCGTCCACTGATAGATCAAGGGCATTTGTATTTAGCCTGCCCGCCTTTATTTAGGCTCACGCAAGGTGCAAATAGAACCTACTGTTTAAGTGAGGAAGAAAAAGATGTCTTAATTGATAAAGGCATAGGTGGGAAAGGCAAAATTGATGTATCGCGGTTTAAAGGGTTAGGTGAAATGGATGCTAAAGATCTAAAAAGTACCACCATGGATCCAACATCTAGAACCTTAATAAAAGTTATTATGGATGAGGATGAACCCGGTGAGA
>CAJWHE010000042.1 GCA_913041145.1 uncultured Paracoccaceae bacterium | reverse complement strand
CATTGCAGCAACCACACTGTGGGTTTTTAACTACGTGAATATCAGGGGAAGTGCCGTCAGCCAAGGCAGCAAATGGAGCAGCAATGACGGAACTTGATGCAAGTATTAACAATTGCCGCCGGCTTAACGATAGTTTGTTCCTCATCACTTATTCCCTTTTAAAATCGTTATATATAATTAGTGCGGTTTCCAAACAAATCCATAGCAAGGTGGCGCGATACTAATTTAAGGTCCAAGAGCCATAAGTTTTTAATGTGGACTTATAAATATTAAATCTAAACTTTTTGTTTATAACCAGCCGCTTAAGAAAGTTTCGTGGTAGACAGTCATGCAATCATAATTAGCAAAATTATAACAATATTTTACAGTGTTATTTTAAAGTTTCCTCTTTCAATATACCCCTCAATCAGCTGCACGCTGGGGATGATAACTCAACGGTTTTTTCATTTTTAATCCAATCATTTAAAAAAGTCTTTCCATTCTATTGGATTAGGGCAACGCTTTAAATAAAAATGAAGGTAATTTTTCATTATTACAATAATGGCGTCCCCATTCCATTATTTAACTTTACACCCACACCAAAGTCAGATGTAGAAAAGATTACATCAGCATTTAGGAAGTTCGTTCAGTAATGGTAAAAGATAATATCATCAATTTACTGGTGCTAAAGCCAAACGTAAATCATGTGTCAGCCTTATCTCGAACTGTGCAGTGTGGAAGCTCTTGCCAAGCGATAATAATTATTGTCCGAAGCAGTATCAAAATATCAAAACAGCTAACGCAATTAGAGTTACTTTATTAGTTTTTCATTTAAATTTAGGTAATTTTTAAAGCTGGTAGAGCTCTGTTTATCAAGCAATTGCTCTACCAGCAGTTAATATTTTATTCCTTGGCCATTACACATGGCTCTAGGAATTAGTTCGGGAGTATAACTGCATCTATTACATGGATTACGCCGTTTGATGCTTCAATGTCAGCTGTTACCACGTTGGCGCCTGAATTAGCCGCTAATAGCGCCACAGATGTGATAGTTAAAAATTTACGACGAAGCATTTTTTTCTCCAAGAAAAAGGGTTAGCCACTTTTTTATTAGTTGTATCGTTTATGCGACGGCGCAGAGTTTTGGATCACTTTTATATTGTAACCTTAGGTATACCCAATAACGTATGTCACTAACCAATAAGATCTATCAACTAAAATACTCATCTGTGTGTTTGTACTTATATATAAAGTACAGGAGCGTTGTGGCCCATGCAGGGGTATCAAGGGTCCTTCAGTTCCACAAGCTGTGCATCAAGCACACTTAATATGCCAGCATATAAAAGACTTATTGCTTACGCTGTGCGTGGCTTAAAACAAAGTTGACAACAACTCCTGACCACTGAAATATTACTTTAAGCTCTATAGTTAACTATTTATAAACCCGACAGGTATCGAGATAGCCTGCTAAGTTGGTCTCCAAGTTTGCAAAAAATTTTAAAATAACATTAATTGGTTATTTATTTTTTGTTTCTTTCTTTTTCTAGTAGAAACTTTTCTACTACCGTGCTTATTATAAATTGCGTTTGAAATTTCCTTATATTGAGTACCTGCACGTATTTCAGCTATCTTATTCTTAGCTTCTCTTGCTGCTTTTTTATGCTCAATTATCGGCTTTGGATAGTCAGTGCCCAATGAAAACGATATATTATCGATTAAATTAGAATTCCACTTCCAAGGCTCATGTATAAATTCATTTGGAAGTTGTTTTAATTCTGGCACCCATTTTCGGATGTAATGACCATCTGGGTCATGTTCCATCGACTGCTTAACGGGATTGTATACCCTCATAGCATTTATGCCAGTTACGCCAGACTGCATTTGCAATTGACTGTAATGAATGCCTGGCTCATAATCTGTAAACAGCTTAGCCAGATGTTTACCCGTCGTTCGCCAATCCAACCAAAGCTGATAACTTGCAAAGCTCACGAGCATCGCACGCATTCTGAAGGTTATCCATCCATCAATAATTAGATTTCGCATGCACGCATCAATGAATGGGTACCCAGTGTATCCAGATGACCATGCCTGGTACTTCTCTTCATCATAATCATTTTTTCTTAAACTTTCGAAAGCTGGATGCATGCAATGTGATTCTAATTCTGGTTGGTCTTCGATTTTTTGAATAAAGTGGCAACGCCAAGCTAACCGAGAATTGAATGCCGTAAGATTTTTCATAAAGTATTTTTTTTCATCAGTATGAAGCTGTTGTTTTCTTTTTTTAATTGAATGAACTACTTCTCGTACAGAAAGGCTTCCCCACGTAAGATGAGATGACAATCTTGAACAATATTTTGATGATAACCCGGGAGCAGAAATATGATATAGATATTTTTTTGATCTGGTATTTAAAAAGCCTGTTAAATCATCAATTGCTGCTTTCCGCCCACCAATTTGAACTTTACCAACTAACTTTTTCCCAAATATAAAACTATTTTTCCCAGGTAAATCATCTGTTTTACAGTCCAATAATGGCATCAAAATATTGGGTTTTGGTAAAATCTTTTGAGACATTCGTTCATTTCTAATCACAGACCAATTGTCACGGGAAGACAAGTTTCTAACAACCCCATTCGATGGGTATTCATACATTGAAATTTTATTTACAGCGCACATATCTCTAACGTTTATATCTCGAGTGTAGGTCCAAAGATTGCCTGTCTCTTCGTGACAATATATTCCACGAATATTAAATTCTAATTGAAGACCTTTAATAACATTACAAACATCTCCAATTTTGATAATTAGAGGCTGACCTAATCTTGCCAATGAAACGTTGAGATCATTCAAGCAATCATGAATAAAATGCCAGTGGCGCCGGGAGCTAAAGTTTTTTGCCCAATAATCTAACTCAACAACATATAATGGTAATATGGGTAGTGTACTTTTAGAGGCTGCTAAAAGTGGTGCATGATCGTTTGCTCGTAAGTCGCGCTTAAACCAAATAATATTTATTTCTGTTTTTATTTTTTTTGACAAACTTAAAGTTCTCACTGCAGTTGAATATTGTATTAAGGGCCCTATTTATTTGTATTTCTGAGATATAAAATCAATATAAAATTTAATTAGATATTCTTATTAAAACAAACTTTTAGCTTATTATATTGAGTATTCATAATATATATTATTTAAAGTCTCCTATATGAAATAACACTTTTGTCCTTCCCATCAATACTTACCATTATGACTACCATAGCACAAAAATAGCTTAGCGTATATTCGGCTGAGTTATTGTTGTTTGTAGGTTACAAATGGGTTACAATTCTTTTTTAACAAGTCGTATTTTTATTTAAATGATGAATTTTTGCTATGCTCTTATATGTAATCAGGAGACATATGCAGTTTCACAGTCATAGTGAGTTTCAAAAGATCTCATTTAAAATACTTACTCCAAAAGGGCCATATCCAAATGATGGCAGGCGATTTCGTGACCCGATAAGCTTGAAGTTAATGGCGCTGAGGTCGTATTGCAGAGACCTTCTATTTTGATGTGGCAGCGATTATAAAAAGGGCATCCAACGTCAGTCATTTCAACTGTTCCGGATATGCCAACTTCCGTGCTTTGTTTTTTTAAAGTTTCTTCTAACCACCCAACCCGTAATTCTGGAACTGAATTAATCAACAATTTTGTATATGGATGAAACGGTGGAGATAGTATTTCTTGAACTGTCCCTTGTTCTACTAATCTACCAGCATAAAGAACAACAATCTTATCTGCAAAAGATGATACGGTTGATAAATCGTGACTAATGAATACGAAAGAAATACCAGTTTCCTCACCTAATTTTTTCAAAAGTGATATTACATTTGCCCCAACGATAGTATCTAAAGCCGAAGTCACTTCATCGCAGAGTAATAATGTTGGTTTAGCGGCAAGTCCTCTAGCTAAATTCACACGTTGCTTTTGTCCTCCGGATATTTCTGTTGGCCTTCGGTTCATAAATGCATCGGGGAGTTCAACAAGTCGCATTATCTCTCTGACTTCCTCGTCACGCTTTTTGCCTTTTACGCCATGATAAAAGGTTAATGGGCGTCCGATTATTTCTCCGATAGTTTGGCGTGGGTTTAGGGCAGTATCAGCCATTTGAAAAATAAATTGTACTAGTTGTAATTCATTTAAACTTCGGTTTTTTACTGAAGGGTGTAGCTCTTTTTCGTTTAATAAGATTTGTCCTGAAGAGGCTGGAAGTAATCCAGATATTACTCTTGCTAATGTTGATTTCCCACACCCTGATTCTCCTATAATCCCTACTACTTCACCATGGTTGAGCGAAAAACTAACGTCGTGGAGCACTAGTTTAGTGGGGGTTCTCTTGTTAGTTCCACCATAACCAGCAGAAATATTTTTTACCACTAACGCCGAATTTGAATGTTCTGATTCCAAAACACTTTGTTCTATTAGGTTGGCTTTTGGAGTGGGTCGTACTGCAGCCATAAGTTTGTTAGTATAACTGTGTTTCGGATTATTAATTATTTCCTCAACAGTACCCTGCTCCTTTATTACTCCATCATAAAGCACAACAACATGGTCAGCTATTTGAGCAACAACAGATAAATCATGTGTAACGTAAATTGCAGCTGACTTTTCTTCACGTATCACCTTTTTTATTGCCTTCAAAACTTCAATTTGTGTCGTAACATCGAGAGCGGTTGTAGGTTCATCTAACACTAAAAGGCTTGGTTTTTCTACCAATGCCATTGCCGCCATTAAGCGTTGGAGTTGACCACCAGAGACCTGATGTGGGTACAGTTTACCAATCATATAGGGCTGTGGAAGCTCTAAAGCTAAATATAGCTCTATTGCTCTTTTTTCAGCAGTTTCTTTACTCAGTGCACCGTGAAGAAGAGCTGACTCAATAACCTGCTCGCCAATGGTTAATGAGGGATTAAATGTAGCTGCCGCACTTTGTGCTAGATAGGCGACGTGTTCTCCCCGCATTAACCGCTTTTCTTCGTAATCCAGGTTAATCATATCTTTTTCTAATAGAATGGCTTCTCCACTAGAAAAATGAAGGCCTGGCTTTGTATATCCCAGTGCAGCAAGCGATATAGTGGTTTTACCGGAACCACTTTCCCCGATGAGAGCTACAACCTGCCCAGGAAAAACATTGAAACTAATGCCCTTCACAATCTCTATGGGTTCTTGTGCCCAGGGTCTTGCCTCGATTTTTAAGTCGCGGCATTGAAAGATTGGTTTGGCTTTCATTATACCATCTTACCTGAAAGACTTCCGCCATCGTGAGCAGAAATGTCATCAATAATAATATTAATTGCTATTGTTAAACTAGCTATTGCTAATGCCGGAGCGATGGTAGCAATAGCTCCTCCTGAAAATCCATTTGCAAGCCCTTGAAGATTTTCACGAACCATAGAACCCCAATCTGATATCGGTGGCTGCACTCCCAACCCTAAGAAGCTGAGACTTGAAATAAAAAGGATAATGAAAATTAATCTTATTCCAAAGTCAGTTGCTAAGGGCATTGCTATATTAGGTAAAACTTCTCTAGTTATGATCCACCAGAGACCCTCTCCACGAGCTCTAGTAACCTCCACAAAATCTTGAACAATAATATCTAGGCTTAGTGCACGAGCAATCCTAAAAACGCTCGCGGCGTAAATTAATCCAGATAGAACTATAAGTATGGGTATCGAGGATCCAAAGGCAGCAATGGTTATTAATCCCAACATTATACTAGGGAAAGAAAGTACAACTTCAATTGAGCGACTTAATATAGCATCAGTCCACTTTCCTGCCACGGCCGCCGTGACTCCAAGAAATATTCCAACTATATAAGCCAATATAGTTGCCACAAATGAAATACCAATCGTAGTTCTGGCACCCCACATTATTCTAGACAGCACATCCCTACCTATGTAATCAGTCCCCAGAAGGACTTGCCTGGTAGGGCTCATGAAACTAGGGTCATCAAATTCATTACCAGTTAAATCTTCCTCGATGAAATGAGCTTCATGGTATGGGGCGAGGTAGCTTCCAAATAATGCTATTATTATCCAAAATATAACGATACCTAGGCAAAATTTTCCAATCCAAGAAAGCCGTAATCGACTTTTTGCTGGAACGTCGTGTAACTCTTCATAGGCGTCTGTTTCGGGCACATCTTTTTCGAGTTCATTTTTCATTTTGGATGTCTTAACCTTGGATTTGAAACTATTGTGGCAAGATCTGCAATCAATATCAAAACAACAAATGTTGTGCAAAATATCATTCCACAAGCTTGAACTAGTGGAATATCACGCGTTTGAACACCATCTACCATAAGTTTGGCCAGGCCAGGGTATGCAAATATGGTTTCCATGATCACGACACCGCTTACAAGGTAAGCAAGGTTAAGAGCAATCACATTGATTATAGGACCAATTGAATTTAGCAAGGCGTGCCGTAAGATAATCGTTCTCCTTGGTATTCCCTTTAATATCGCCATTTCAATGTATGGAGAGCTCATAACATTTAGAATTCCTGCTCGCGTCATCCTTGTCATTTGAGCCGACACGACAAGGACTAGTGTGAAAATCGGAAGCGTTAAAACATAAAGTGATTTCAGAAAACCTTCGTTCCCACGCAAATAAGATACGGAAGGAAACCAGCCTAAACCAACTGCTAGAATGAGTATTAAAAAAATAGCTACGAAAAAATCAGGGACGGCGATCAATCCTAACGTAGTTGCGGTTATAACTCGGTCAATCATGCTGCCAGGCATCATAGCAGCTGTGAGACCTAGAGAAAGTGAAAGTGGAATTGATATTACAGCCACAATACCGCCTACAAAAAGAGTGTTTCCAATCCTGAATTTAATTAGATCTGCTATAGTTGATCCGCCCGCCACGGAAACTCCAAGATCGCCAGTTACAAGACCATAAATCCAATTTAAATACTGTGTATACCATGCCTGATTTAGCCCAAGTTTCTCACGAAGAGCTTCTAAACTCGCATCTGTCGCTGTTTGACCAAGAATTAACTCAGCTGCATCGCCAGGAAGAATTTGTGTAATTAAGAAAATGAACGCGGAAACTGCCCATATAAGAAATATCCCAATTAATATACGGCGTGCAGCCATTATCCACATTTGTATTTAACCTTTTATCGAAACCGAAGCACTCTTATCTGTCATCCATCATATATGAATAAACGTTATTATGTTATTTTAAAATAAAAAAATATGAATAATAACTGAAAAATTAATCTATCGTAAGAGATTTGCGGAAGCTCTAAAAGCTACCGCAAATCTTTAGTTATTAACTTAACTTTCGAGCCATGCAAATTCTACCCACTCGCCACCACCTAGTGCTCCAAGTGGAAGTTTAGGGACACCATGGATCTTAGAGCTCTTTGCATCAAGATAGGATGAGTGAGCAGGTATAACCACAGGTGCATTTTCAGTTACAATTTTTTGCATTTCACATTGTAAAGCATGTCGGTTTTTGGGATCTGTTTCACCTTTTACTTTATTTAAAAGATCTCTCATACGCTCATCTTTCCAGAATGTGTCACTCCACGGTGCATCTGGGTGATAAGCCATATCCAACATAATAGAAGCAGTTGGTCTCATGTTCCACGCAGTTGTATGCATAGGGGTTTTCTGCCAAACAGCACTCCAGTAACCATCTGTAGGAACTTTCTTCACATTTAAGTCGAAGCCTATTTTCTGACATTCTCTTTGTAGAAGAAGGCTCATCTCTACAGCTCCTGGAGAAACTTCAGCAGCTTCCATTACAGCTGATGTTATGCCAGATTTTTTCAGAAGAGCCTTTGCGCGATCTGGATCATATGCATTCATTGGAAGATCAGAACAGAAGTCTACTCCATAGGCCGAATTAATAGGGTTATCATTTCCTACCGTTCCGTGCCCCTTTAAAAGCGTTTTAACAATGCGCTCGCGTCGTTGAAGAAGTTTCATAGCCATAACAAAATCTGGATTACTTCCATATTCTTTTTCGGAGTGCATGCCTATACCCATATAGCTTCCCGACGGAGTTGATATTAAGTCGATACCTTCTGTAGATTCAATCTGCTGTAAAGAGTTGGGAGGAATACTTATAATCATGTCTGCATCACCGGATAGGAGTGCACTCACGCGTGATATACTATCTGTTATTCCAAAGAGCTCTATGGAGTCAAAGTTTGCTCCTTCTCGCCAGTAATCTTCATTGCGAACATGAACGGAACCAATACCTGGTCTCATGCTTTCTAGTTTATATGGGCCGGTTCCAACAGGATTGATAAAGTCTGTGGTTCCATCTTTAACGATTTTAAAATGTTTCTCTCCTAAAATAGCCGGAAGATCTGAATAGCCAGTTTCACAAATAGCCTTTACTTCATAAGGGCCTACTTTTTTCCATTCTTTTATTACGCTGAATAAACCTTTTGCTACTGAAGTAGAGTCTGCTCCCATATGTCGTCGCATAGAATAGATAACGTCATCCGCCGTAAGTTTACTGCCATCATGGAAAACAACATCTTTTCGAATATTAAAAGACCATTCAGTTGCATCTGCATTCGCACCAAATGAGGAGGCTAGTTCCGGTTGAGGGACTATATCGTCACTAAGTTGAATGAGACTATTATAATGAGCCCTACCTCTTGCATAATCAGTATCAGAAGTCAGCATGCATGGATCTAAAGTATCATCAGGACCGTGGAGGTTAAAAGCAGTTTTGATTGAGCCCCCTTTTTTCGCTGTAGAAGCTGCTGCATGATTAGCAAAGCTTAAAGCTGAAGGCAGCGCTACACCGGCTGCTAAAACAGACATCATGAATTTACGTCGACCAATTGTACCGTTTAGTAGTTTAGTTTTTTGTAATTCTATATATTTATTTTTTATCATATCTTTGTACCCTCCCAGATTTTTATCTTATTTATATTTACGTCATAAAAATTATAATTCTAATTTATCAAATTTATCAAAATTGTTTTATTTGAGTATATCTTAAAAAGAATTTAACTTTATACAAGTGATAAATAAAGTAGTTATCCATTAGGGATTGTCATGCCAGGTTTGGCAAAGCTCTGTCGTCGCCAGTATATGAGGATCTTAAAACTTATCTGGTAAAAATTTAAGGTGGTTTGAAAAACTTATGGTAAATACCTAGCGAGATAAAAGGAGTATTTTAACCTTGAGATACTCCAGTATTTGAAACACTTGAATATTTTGAAAATTTCTATCAAATGTTATTTAGGTACTCAATTTCCGAAAAGTTAAAGGTAAATAAGCAAATATGATAAAAGCAATTCTAGCGTGTGATGAGGATTGGGGTATTGGTAAGGATGGTGATATGCCTTGGCCACACAATCCAGCAGATCTTAAATGGTTTAAAGAAAATACGACAGGTGGTGTTGTTGTTATGGGCAAATCAACTTGGGATGGTTTGCCGTTTAAGCCTCTACCCAAACGAGAAAATATAATCGTAACGCGTAGTAAGCAAGATATTAGTATAACAGATTACCAATTTGTTAAGTTTGCCGATATAAAGCAAAAGCTGTTAGAATTTAAAGAAACGAAGGATATTTGGATTATTGGTGGTGCTAAATTAATAGAAGGACTGTTTGATATAATAGCTGAATTTCACTTGAGTAAAATTAAAGGTATCTATGACTGCGATACATATTTGCCAGAAAAATTTATTAAAGAACATTATCTATTAAAACAAAGTAGTAAACTTGGTGAAGTGAGCTTTGATGTATGGTGTAAAAAATGAAACAATATTTAGATGCATTAAAATATATTATTGATAATGGTGAAGAAGTAAGTGATCGAACAGGAGTAGGGACGCACAGCGTATTTGGCTATCAAATGCATTTTAATCTTCAAAATGGTTTTCCAGCCGTTACAACCAAAAAACTAGCCTGGAAAAGTATTATAGGCGAGCTTTTGTGGTTCTTAGAGGGAAGTACAGATGAGAGAAGATTAGCAGAACGAACTTTTGACAAAGATCGAACTGAACTTATCGGCAAAAATACTATTTGGACTGCAAATGCTGATGCTCAAGGAGTAGCACTTGGTTATAAAAATGATGATTTAGTAAAGAAATTGGGGCCAGTATATGGCCATCAGTGGAGGAATTTTGATGGAATTGATGGAGATGACAAAAATAAAGCAGATCAAATAACCTGGCTAATCGATGAAATAGAAACAAATCCAAATAGCAGACGACTAATACTCTCGGCTTGGAACCCAAATCAGATAAGTAAGATGGCCTTACCGCCTTGTCACACACTGGCACAATTTAGGGTGATGAATGGGCGGTTAAGTTGTCAGCTTTATCAAAGAAGTGCTGACATGTTCTTGGGCGTGCCATTTAACATCGCAAGTTATAGTTTACTTACACACATGCTAGCTCAAATATGTGACTTAAAATTAGGTTCATTTGTTTGGGTCGGTGGGGATTGCCACATATACAGAAATCACAATAAGCAAGTTGCTGAGCAACTTAAGCGAAAACCGCAAAACTTACCTCATTTGCATATGCCAAATTTTAAAAATTTACAGGAATTATTAGAAACAAAGCCTCAAGAATATACACTGAAAAACTATGACCCATTAGATAGTATAAAAGCTCCAATGGCTGTATAATGAAAATTATTGATAAGCCCAGGAGCCTTCCATCTATACATCAAATATTGAGAGATATTAATCTAACTCCATTGATCAGAGAGTATGGAATTTTAATAGTAACTCAATGTGTTCAAACTGTACTCTCTAAAATACGTAAAAAAATAATACTCAAAAATACAATTACTTATGATGAATTAGTGAAGCAAATTAAAAATGAGATATTAGGTGTAATGGAAAGTTCGCTAAAACCGGTAATTAATCTAACAGGAACGGTTCTGCACACTAATCTAGGCAGAGCTCAATTGCCAGAAACTGCTATTCAGGCAATGGTTGATGTTGCGCGAGGCGCAAGTAGCTTAGAATATGATCTAGAGAATGGAAAACGTGGGGATCGTCATAGACATTCTGAAGAGTTAATTTGCCGATTAACGGGTGCCCAAGCAGCTGTGGTTGTGAATAATAATGCTGCTGCTGTATTGCTTACGCTTAATAGTCTAGCCAAACGGAAGGAGGTTTTAGTTTCGCGTGGTGAGTTAATTGAGATTGGTGGTGCGTTTCGCATGCCAGATATAATGTCCCAAGCAGGATGCAAATTAGTTGAAGTTGGCACTACAAATCGCACGCATAGTGAAGATTTTGATACTGCTATTAGTACCAAGACAGCGCTGCTGATGAAAGTACATACCAGTAATTTCGAGATAAAAGGCTTTACCAAAAATGTATCAGAACTAAAGCTCTCCAATATCGCGCACAATCATAATCTTCGACTCGTAACAGATCTTGGAAGCGGCACTCTAATAGACCTCGAAACCTATGGGTTACCACATGAAACAACGGTCAATGAAGCTTTAAAAGCTGGATCTGACATAGTCACATTTAGTACTGATAAGCTTTTGGGTGGTCCTCAGGCAGGGATTATTGCAGGAAGAAGTGACTTAATTGAAAAAATTAAAAAGAATCCAATGATGCGGGCAGTTCGACCAGATAAAATGAGCCTTGCCGCACTTGATGCTGTACTAAAATTATATTTAAACCCTGACCAATTAGCTGAGGAGCTACCTACTATACGATTGTTGTCTCGCGATTTGCTGGAATTAGAAGATTTAGCGAAGTCCTTGGTTAGCAACGTGCAAGGCCATTGTACGGAATTTAAAGTTGTAGCTGCCCCTACGCATAGCCAGGTTGGTAGTGGCGCGCTTCCAACTGACAGATTGAAGAGTTATGCCATAAAGATAACCAAAGCAAAACAAAAGCAATCTAGTAAATCTCTTGATAAGCTTGCAAAGGCATTTAGAGCTCTACCAGTCCCCATAATTGGCCGTATTTCTGATAATGCACTATGGTTTGACGTGAGATGCCTTGAAAATATTGAGGGCTTTAAAGAAAATCTTAAAGGTTTAGTTATTTCATGATTGTAGCCACAGCAGGACATGTGGATCATGGTAAAACTGAGTTAATCAGAGCATTGACTGGGGTTGATACTGACCGTCTACCAGAAGAAAAATTTCGAGGTCTCTCAATAGATCTTGGATTTGCCTATCATACACTTCCAAATGGAGAAGTTTTAGGCTTTGTTGATGTGCCTGGCCATGAGAAGTTTATTAGAAATATGCTTGCCGGAGTGGCAGGTATTGATATGGGCTTGTTAGTAGTTGCTGCAGATGATGGTGTGATGCCACAAACCCGGGAGCACCTGATGATCCTAGACATCCTTGGCATCAATCAATGTCTAGTTGCCCTCACGAAGATAGATCGGGTGTCACCAGCTCGTGCGAAAGAGGTTGAGCAAGAGATAAAAACACTTTTTGAAGATTCTGGTCGCAATGGGTTTGCTATTTATCCAGTTTGCGCTCCAAATAATGTTGGGATTGAGGAAATTAGAGCAGCATTAGGTGAATGTGCAAAATCTAAGGTAAGCCTAAGTACTGATGGTTATTTTCGAATGGCTATTGATAGAGTTTTTAGTCTCAAGGGTGTTGGGCTCGTTGTGACAGGCATGGTGTTTTCAGGAGCGGCTAGCACCACAAAAAAGTTAACACTTTCTTCAGATGGTTCAACCATTCGCATACGAGAGATTAGAGCTCAAAATAATGTAACAGATGAGGCAAAAATTGGCGATCGATGCGCCTTAAATATTGTTGGACGTGGACTAAGTAAACATTCAATCAAACGTGGAGATTGGTTAATGCATTCTGATCTGTTCATTCCCTCAAGACGGATAGATGTATCCTTGAAAGTTTCAAAAAGTGAGGCAAAGTCCTTAAAGCACTGGACTCCCGTTCACTTACACATTGGTTCAAATCATATGGCAGCCAGGGTTGCGGTATTGTCAGGAGGAAATATCACGGTAGGTGGAAGTGGATTAGCTCAATTGGTGCTGTCAAGGGACGCCTTCGTGGTTCACGGGGATAGATTTGTTCTTCGGGATCAGTCAGCGAAGCGAACTATTGGTGGTGGGCATGTAATTGACCCACAATCTCCAAAACGCGGTAGATCAAGACCTGAACGGATCAACCTGTTAAATGCGATGCAGGGAGAAAGCACTGCAGAAATTTTAAAATCTATAGCCGAAGTTAGTGATGTTGGTGTGGCGTTAAACCAATTTCTAAAATCCTATAATGTGCCACTATCAAAATCTGATACCCTATTAATATCTCTGGGACTACTCTGTATTGGGAAAAACCCACATGAGAGAGTATTTTCTAATAGGAGATGGGATGCCTTGCTGGAACGCATAATCAAAGCAATTACTGAATTTCACAATTTAAAACCTAACTTTGCAGGCCCAAGTATTGTTGAAGTGCAGGGAGCTATTGTTCCATTTGTTGAAATCACAATTATAGATGTTGCCATAAAGGCCTTAATTACTGATAAAAGAGTATTTGAAAATGGTAAGAAGTTTCATTTACCCTCATATGAATTTAATGTTTCAGAAAAAGATCAAATCTTGCTGGCAAACGTTGCAAAGATACTAGCACCTGTATCTGGTAGTCCACTTAGCCTAACTCAGGTTGCTCAAGAGTTAGGTGTAGAAATTAAATCTTTAGAAAAAACCCTAAAAATTGGATTAAAGTTAGGAGATTTTGTCTTTGTTGATAAAAACCGGTACGTCCCACATACCCTAATTATAAAACTTAGAGCTGCTGCAGAGCGTCTTGCCTCTCGGTCAGCTGATGGATTATTCTCGGTTGCCCAGTATCGCGATGAGGTTGATATGGGCAGAAACTTCGTCATCTCAATACTAGAATATTTTGACAGAGTTGGCTTCTCTGAACGTACTGGGAATTTTCGCGGTATTCGGCGTTGTGCTGAAGGTAATCAATCTGTAAAAAGTAAAAATTGATAGGGAAGAGGATCGAACCCCGGTGGGGCGCCTAGACTTCAAATTTAGTGGGAGGCGTACCACGTCTCCGGTGGGTTCGACTCCCACGCTCTTCCGCCACTTTATGATGTCAGTGCGCTAAATAGTTTTTTTACAAAGAAGTTGTAAGTTTATGAGCTCTTTTTTAGGTACTCATAATTCGACGTATATCCTAGCTGGTTGATCTTGCAATATAATCTGGCCAATTACTGCACAACTTGGAACATTACTTGCCCTTAAGTCCTGAAGTAGATTTTCCAATTTTTCCTCAGGAATTGCCATTAATAAGCCACCAGATGTCTGAGCGTCAGCTAATAGAAGCTGTCTACCATTACTTAACTCAGCCGAGAAATTTGTTAATGGAGCTGCAGTTGCTAGGTTTCGTAGTGTGCCAAGCGGGCATAGACCTTTCTCTAGAAAGGCTTCAACCTCTGCCAACTTGGGTATTTTAGAATAAGAAAGACGGGCGCCAAGATCCTGTTTTGCAGATTTTGATGACGCTCTCAGCATATTGCCAAGATGCCCCAACAAACCAAACCCAGTGACGTCTGTAGCCGCTTTAACACCGTGTTTCTGCATTACTGAGGCCGCGTCAGCATTAAGAGTAGTCATCGATAAAACAGCCTCGTTTAAGTTACTTTCGTGCATCTCCCCACGCTTTACCGCTGTCGTTAAAACGCCAGTGCCTATTTTTTTAGTTAAGACCAGGTAATCTCCAACTTTAGCGCCCGTATTATCAATTATTTTTTCTGGATGTACCAAACCTGTCACGAACAAACCAAACTTTGGCTCACTGTCAACAATTGAGTGACCACCAGCAATCTCAATACCAGCTTTGCTACATATATCGGCAGCACCTTTTAGTACTGCACCAAGCTGATCTACTCCTAGTACGTCAACAGGCCAACTGACAAAACTGAGTGCACTAATTGGTTTTGCTCCCATGGCGTAGACATCGCTTAAAGCATTTGTGGCAGCAATCTGACCATAGACAAACGGATCATCAACAATTGGTGGAAAAATATCAACGGTTTCCACTAAGGCAAGTTCTGATGAAAGCCGATATACTGCGGCGTCATCTGAACCAGCATGATCAACCATTAAATTAGGATCTTTTGATTGGGGTAGGTGGGCTAAAGCCTTTGCTAAATCTGTCTGTGCAATCTTTGCTGCACAGCCAGCAGATTTAGCCAAGCTTGTCAGTGAGGGTAAGTCGGTCATAGTTTTACACCTTAAATTGCAATCAAATTATTTTACGAATCTTAACATTCAAACCTTAGTAAAGAAACTTTTAAGTTAGAATTAAAGAAAGCAAAGAGATTTGTTTTATGCTTTCTTTCTGTATCTTATGGGCATTCAGCTGTTATCTTTAAAAACTAACTTAGTAGTTTCATCAATCTGAGTGTGATGAACTTTTAAAACATTGCAACTCAAGTAATTTACATCACCATCCAGCTGCGGATGTCCCTGGAAGTGGACCCTCTGACCAAAACCTAGGAGCCATAAGGGACATCTCAACAATTTGGCGCATGACGTTACTGTCAGAAGCGATTGAAATCGCTTCGAGTAAAAGAAGTAATCGGCCCGCCTTAGTCTCTTCCCAAAACCATTTTCCCATTAATTCCAAGTCATCAATATTATCACGATGGGTACGGGTCTCAGAGTAGTAAGCCTCTAAGTCCTCCACAACCAGTTTAAGAAGTGGAATGGCGGGCAGTCCCTTTCTTGGACTTTTAGGGATCTTACCTGTGAGAAATTCAGCAACAAATGGCGCTAAATCACCAATCTGTAATTCACTGGCACCAACTGTGGTTCGCCCACGCGAAACCACTGCAGCCTCATAATCTGGTTGGAGTTCTTTCATCTCTGCACGAATTTCTGCCAACAGGTTGTCTATATCTCCAATGTCACTTGTACTTAAAACAAGATCTGGGGGCAGGGCGTACCCCATACGCCCATCTCTTACTGGGATTGCTTCAGGAAAATCAATCAGAACCGGACCCGCTGGAGCGTCTAGTAAGTCAAACGCAGCACGGATTACTTTTTTCTGAAAAGCAGGATCGTTTGGTTTGCCCATACCACGGCCCATTGGAAAGTCTAAAAACAACGAGCGCGCCGGTTTTATAGCTTCCATTTGTTCCCGCACAAATCCAACAAGAACTGTCGCCAAACCTTCTGATTCAAAGTAGTGGGCAAGCCCGCACACGGCGCGCGTACAGAACGGTCATATGGGTATCAGGAAGACTGTATCAACGCCCTCCTGCTTCATCCTCACCGCCACTTCTCGAGCAGATTTCTCCATAGTCACCGGGTCCGCAGCTCCCATGAATGAATAATGCTCATCCGCTACAGAGCCAATCTCACCATCGTTTGCCATTTCTTCGAGCCGATCGAGAGGAATTATCACATTTAAATCTTGCTGCCAGGCAGATCTGTCAAATTCAACAGCAACATGTGTCATAACTAGATCACGATCATTCTTATTAAACACCCGATGGTCCCTCGCAAGCCAAGAGAAAGGCTTGTCACCACGCCTTGATACCGCTGCGGTTGTCACTATTGATACACGTCGCTCTTGAGGTGGAGACGGAACCGTCCAGTCTGGCTCATCCACTACGGGCAAATCAAGATTGGAAATAAAACCACGAGCCACTGCGGGCATCTCAGTAATTTTTGTCATATCACAGCTCCTATTAAATCATAAACCTTAATTTAAATCGGACAATCTGAAAACTTTGATCCTACAGTCTGCACAACCTCATTAATGCTACCGACTTCCGAACAAATGCTTTCTATGGTTGGACAGTCTTTAAATGGATCATCACCGAACTCATCACGTAAAATTCCAAAACCACCAGTCTCCTGTACTGTACGAACACATGTATACAAAAAGATATCGGCGTAAGAGCATGATGACCCTGTCATGAATGGCTTAGCTGCGCTGGATGCCGCTAGATTTTTCTCAAGCAGATTAGCTCTGTTAGTGTGAAGAGTTGTTAAATTCTTTATACCAAGCTCTTTTCCACCCTCAGCTAGCGTGTCGGTTAAGCGAAGGTTTCTCCAAAAGGGTTCATTGTGGCCTGTGATAATATCGTGAAATGGAGATAGTACAAAAGAGTAATAATCCTGGCACCATGACCAATACATAGCCACTCGTGCTGCTTGATCAGCATCACTTGGAGTTAAAGGTCCCTCATATTTGGTTACCAAATACTGTACAATAGCCATCGAGTCATTCAGCTCAAGTCCATTTGCATGATCTTTCATCCAAGGAACTGTGCCAAAAGGCGCTTCCGTATCCTTATTGAAATCGTCACCCATAGGTTTAGACATTAACAAATTAATTTTAATTCCATGCATCGCACAAATGATGTTTATCTGTTCTCCTCGACCTACAACTGGAAGGTAGGCTAAATCAATTTCTGGCATTTTCACTCCTTTAGTACTTAAAAAATACGCTTACTCGTTAAATATTATTTACTTATAATAGCTAACAACTTACAATGAAGTTTTGTTCTTATTAAATCTAGAGTCAACCGAATTCTGGCAACCACTTTCTAATATAATGACCATTTGGATCATGCTCAATTCTGATATAATTGTATGATCCAAACCCTTCGAAAATCTATTTACATAGTCGGCTTCTCCTTTGGGGTCATACTTTGGTTTGGATTG
>CAJWHE010000041.1 GCA_913041145.1 uncultured Paracoccaceae bacterium | reverse complement strand
CATCAAGAATACCAAAAAGTGTATCAATCACGCGTCAATGTTACCAAATTTATTTATATAACTAACGAATGAACCATCTCTATAAACTTTTTTTATATTCATTTCGTCAAAATTAACTTTTTGGAACGTGTAATTCTTAGAGTATACTTTTGGTCATTTAACAGTATATGTGCGAGGTTTCCGTTTTTTATTAAATTCTCTGCTTGATATGTAACTGCCTCTGATTTAATTTCATCCTCTTGATGTAAACGGTAATCATGTATTTTTTGTAATGTCATTTGTGTAAGGTCTTTCTTTTCTTTTTGAATGTATTTAGTGACAACTCGTGGCTAACTTCTGAGGACATATCGTATCGCTTTTTTACATGTGCTGTCCGGATGGATAGGGTCATTATAGAGATCATGTAAATGACAGCTATGGTGAACCAAATTTCAAAAGCCATGTAAGTTTCCAAGTTTGTATCTAAAAATACTTGGATGCCTAATTGTTCAAATGTGTTGGATTCATAGCTCTCTAGCACCTTAGAAATTGAAGTTTTAGAGTAAAGCATTAAGAAGCCCTTTCATTTCTTGTCTGGGCTTCCCCTCTGGTTGAGTAGGTGGCTAGAGATTCCTATTCTGAGTAAAATAGTCAGGTAAGTCAACCCAAGAATTTACTTGTTTAAATTATCATTGGAATTTTTGTATTTATTTAAAGATAGTAGAATTATATAAATGGTCTTTGAACTGACATCGATGCATTTATTTTTTATAAATAATACACTTTTTAATAATTTTTTTAGTTCTTCGCTGATTAGGTAATATGTATTCTACTTGAATTGGACAATCGTCAGTTTAATAACGTAGTTTTAAATAATTTAGAGTTTCAAAATACTAAAGACCTTACCAAAATTACTTTATAGCTGTAAACTTATAAGATACCTGGTAGAAAAAAACTAATGAATGTGAGTAAACTTATATATTGTCCAAAACAGCCTGTGCGATTGCGTCCTGTTGTATGTTGTTAAAAAATACAGGATGAAGTTAAATAGAAGATAGAAAAAGTTTCAATTGGAGTAAATTGGTATGTTAAAAGAATATATTTACAATTGCTGGACAGCAGTAATGGATTCTGAAAAAAGTCCATTAAGGCATATCCCTAATCCTGCTGTTCGCCACATGATCCTACAGATATTGGCATGGATGTGGTGTATCATATTTAGTTTGTACATTGGTAGTTATATTGTTTTTGGTTTGAGTGCAGCGGCACACGCGCTTCTTTTAGCTGGAATTGCTATTACAGTTTCAACATTTGAAACTGCCAGAAGAAAAAAATAGATATATCGTTTAAAAGAAAAAATACGGACCATAAACACGCCGCACGGCATTTTCGCAATCATAACCTTAATTAATGTTTGGAGTTGTAGACACTCCCTAGCATCAGAAAGTATCTACAAGCCAGTCCGTAGTGTATCGTTAGTAAAAGATAAAGGTGTAAATTTTCTAATAAGGTTCTTTTCTACGAACTGATAGGTCTCATGCCTACTAAGCATTATAGATAAATTTTGTATATGTAATACAAATGGATTTAGTACTAGTCACGTAAAAGGTTTTGTATAAGGACGTATCTTTTTTGGTAGAGAATAACCTGTGATTAATATCTACTTTTAAGTTAAAAATGATAAAAGAAAAATTAGTTAAATAACAACATATTTTTGTTAAAAATAATCAAAGCAAATTTGACTTTTTGCTGGTGAGTGTTTAGGAGGCAAGCAAATACGGAAAGGTAATTTAAAATGGTTAACAGTAAGTCGCCCGACATTATTTATACTAAGGTAGATGAAGCACCACAACTTGCCTCAGCGTCTTTGTTACCCATAATTCGAAGTTTTGCTAATGTAGCTGGAATTACTGTGGGAGTTAAAGATATTTCACTAGCTGGTCGTATTATTTCGTCTTTTCCAGAGCGTCTTAGTGACACTCAAAGACAGCCTGATGATCTCGCTGAGCTTGGCGAATTGGTTAAGAAACCAACTGCAAATGTTATAAAGCTACCGAATATTTCAGCGTCGTTGCCACAACTTTTAACCGCGGTAAAGGAGTTGCAAGCCCAGGGGTATGATCTGCCTAACTACCCTGAAGTTCCAAGCTCGGAAGTCGAGAAAGATGTTCGGTCTCGCTATGACGCTATAAAAGGTTCAGCCGTAAATCCAGTTTTACGCGAAGGTAATTCAGATCGCAGAGCTGCGGTTGCTGTTAAGAATTATGCCATGGCAAATCCACATTCGATGGGGGTTTGGTCTGATCAAAGCAAGACACGTGTGTCTACTATGGCTTATGGGGATTTTCGAGCTAATGAGACCTCTGTCACATTGACAAAGGAACAAGCTGGAGCAGTAAGTATAGAACTTGTTACTGACGCTGGTACAACCACTGTTTTAAAAGATGGTATTTCTTTTCCAGTTGGCACTGTGGTGGATGCTACTTTTATGTCTTCTAAAGCGCTTAATATTTTCTTAAATGACCAGATTGAAGCAACAAAAGTAGAAGGAACCTTGTTCTCATTGCATCTCAAGGCAACAATGATGAAAGTCTCTGATCCTATTCTATTTGGTCACGCGGTGAAAGCATATCTCAGACCTATTTTTGAGACTTATAGTGCGGTTTTCCGAGCTGCTGGAGTTAATCCAAATTCTGGATTTGGAGCTTTGTTTGACGTTCTTGAAGGAATACCAGAAGGATCTATGATTAAAGCAGAAATTGATGCCTGTTTGGCTGAACAACCACCACTATATATGGTTAACTCAGAAAAAGGGATATCAAATCTGCATGTTCCCTCAGATGTAATAATCGACGCGTCAATGCCCGCGCTGATCCGTGCTGGTGGTAGGGGTTGGGGTCCAGACGGTAAAGAAGCAGATTCCAATTGCGTGATCCCAGATAGTTCGTATGCCGCAGTTTATGATGAAGCAATTAATTATTGCAAAGAAACTGGATCTATTGATCCTACTACTTCAGGCACAGTACAAAACATTGGTCTTATGGCGCAAAAAGCGGAAGAGTACGGTTCACACCCAACAACCTTTGAGGTTCCAGCTGGTGGAATCATTCGAATGATCGCATCGAACGGAGATATCTTGCATGAACACAAGGTCGAGAAGGGCGATATTTGGCGCTCGGCCAGTACTAGAAAAGGCGCAATTGAAAACTGGATTCAATTGGCAATTGAACGTCAAAAAGCTGAAGGCTGTGATGCAATCTTTTGGCTTGACGAAACTAGAGCTCATGACGCTGAGCTGTTAAAAATAGTTTTACCAATATTGAAGGTTACTGCTACCTTAGGTAACTTTCGTATCATGGCACCACGTGAGGCGACACGTAGCTCTTTTGAGATTATCCGGCAGGGTGAAGATACTATTGCTATTACTGGCAATGTCCTGCGCGATTATCTAACAGATTTGTTCCCAATTCTAGAGTTAGGAACTTCTGCAAAAATGTTATCTATCGTTAAGTTAATGAACGGGGGTGGGCTGTTTGAGACTGGTGCAGGAGGTTCGGCACCCAAGCATGTTCAGCAATTAACAGAACAAAATCATCTCCGATGGGACTCCTTAGGTGAGTTTTGTGCGTTGGGTGAGAGTCTGAAATATTTTGGTAATGTAAATAATAGTCCTAAAGCTTCAATCTTAGGAGTGACTGTCGACGTGGCAACACAATCCATCCTTGATAATAATAAGTCACCTGGTCGAAAAGTGGGACAATTGGATAATCGAGATAGCCACTTTTACTTCGCATTGTATTGGGCGCGAGCACTAGCAACACAAACTGAGGACGAAAAAATGGCAAATCATTTTATGCCCATTGCGGAGTCTTTATCAAATAGTGAAGAACTTATTGTGCAAGAATTACATCATGGTCGAGGAGAAAGAGCTGATCTGGGGGGTTATTACAATACTGAACCGAAAAAGACTGAGGCAGTCATGGTGCCATCTGCGACTTTTAAAGAAATCCTCAAAACAGTTTAGCTCAAATATTTACAACTTTGTTATTTTTGTATCTGTAAATTGATACATATTACATGATTGTTAATAAAAGCCTGCGAGCTAACAAAAAATTAGAATTATTGGAGTTCTCGTGACATCTCGTAAAAACCAAAACATAAAACAGTCAAGTTCAAAAAATATTAAAGCATTGTCAGCTATATGGCCGTTTTTAAAAAATTACACAGGATTAATGTCTATCGCTTTAACAGTTCTAGTATTAACAGCGTCTATTTCATTAGTTTTGCCTCTTGCTGTAAGAAAAGTAATTGATGAATTTGGAGTGCAAAGTACTGGTTTATTAGATCAGTATTTTACCTTGGCATTAATTGTTGTTGCTTTATTGGCTATCGGAACAGGTGTTAGATATTATTTGGTTACTAGGCTTGGTGAAAGAGTTGTCGCTGACATCAGAGCTTTAGTATTTAAAAACACTATAGGAATGAGTCCTTCTTTTTTTGAAAGAATTTTAACTGGCGAAGTTCTAAGTCGAATTACTACTGATACCACATTAATATTATCAGTTATCGGGTCATCGATTTCAGTGGCTTTAAGAAATGCATTACTTTTTTTTGGTGGTATTTTGATGATGTTGATAACCAGCATCAAACTGACCGCGTTAGCTCTATTGATAGTTCCTATTGTAATAATTCCAATTATTTTTTTAGGGAAAAAGCTACGAACTTTGAGCCGTGAGAATCAAGATCAAATAGCAGCAAGCTCAGGGAATGCATCGGAAGCTTTTCTGGGAGTACAAACGGTACAGGCTTTTACAAATGAAAATTTAGCTATCCAGTCATTTTCTAACCTCACAGAAGATTCTTACAGGGTAGCCATGAAAAGAATTTCTATACGAGCATTAATGACGGTTATTGTTATCTTTTTAATTTTTGCAGGTATTATTGGAGTACTTTGGGTAGGTGCTAGAGACTTACAAAATGGAACAGCGACTGCTGGTGAGTTAATTCAGTTTTTAATTTATGCTATTATGGTAGGTGGAAGTGTTGCTGCGTTGTCAGAAATTTGGGGCGAGTTGCAAAGGGCTGCTGGCGCTACCGAAAGGTTGGCTGAATTACTTAATACTCGAGATTGTATAACAGATCCGATACGGCCAAAAATATTACCTAATATTAAGGGAAAAATTCAATTTAAGGACGTTGAATTTAGTTACCCCTCTCGACTCGAAGGTGCAGCGTTAAAAGGTATTTCGTTGACGGCAAACCCTGGAGAAACAATCGCTCTTGTAGGACCATCGGGAGCTGGAAAATCTACTATTCTTCAACTTATCTTACGCTTTTACGATCCTTTATCTGGTGAAATATTGATAGATGATTTTAACCTGAAAGACTTAAAAAAAGAAGACTTTAGAAAGGAAATCGCGTTAGTTCCACAAGACCCAATTATTTTTGCTACCACGGTAATGGAAAATATAAAATTTGGTCGGCCTGATTCTACAGAGGAAGAAATTAAGAAGGCCGCAAGATCAGCCTCAGCTGCTGATTTTATTGAACAACTTCCTCAAGGATATTCTACCTATGTAGGGGAACGTGGAATGATGCTCTCAGGAGGTCAAAAACAAAGAATAGCAATAGCTAGGGCGATTTTGCGTAATGCACCAATTCTACTTCTTGATGAAGCAACTTCAGCTCTAGATTCTGAAAATGAAGTAGCAGTACAGACCGCTGTTGATGAGCTATCTAGAGGGAAAACTACACTCGTGATCGCTCATCGATTATCAACTGTTCAACGAGCAGATAGGATCGTAGTTTTTGATAACGGGAGAATGGTTGCAGAAGGCACACATAACAGCCTAATTTCTCAAAATGGTCTATATGCAAGGTTAGCACATTTACAATTTGGAGTTTAAATAAAAATGCTGAGAAAGGGACTATAAATAGTATTTTCTACCTTTTTCTAAACGAGGAATTTAAACTATTTTAAGCTCAGGAAAACGTGAGTTAAAATTTTAGGTCAATAACTCTGGTTAAATCTTATTTTATATAAATGATTCATACGAAAATTTTGTAAGCATAGATCTCAATGTGTCCCAAAATTTATTTATACATTAATAAAAGTTTATCTTGATATTTTTGCAGATTTATCCATATTTTAAATAGGCAAGGTTTGACTTAATTCACTTAGTAAGAGGAACTGTTAAAAGTAAAACAAAAGGAAAAAGCCAATGGCAAAATACGCATTGATTCAATTTAAAATTAATAATGATTTTTATGATTGGGAGTCTGTATTTTATAGGTCACAAGCACGAGCTAGAGAATTTGGAATTCTAGAAATTTTTCATGGTAAGAAATCGAACGATTCTTCTTCTTGCGCAATACTAGCAATTATTGATTCTGCTGACAAAATGGATGAATTTCTGCGTGTTGCTGCAGATGATATTGTTAAGTCAGGTCATATATTGGAGACTACTGAAGTAACTTTTTACGAAAACTAACATTAGTTAATATCGCATTAGTTTTAGGGTTTCTTGAGAAAAGTATTCTTATTAATTGGTATATTTTTTGCACAGGTTGTATGAATATATTAGTATTTTATTATTCGAATAGATTTACTTTTATTTATTATTTTGTCGAGCAATCACTCCCATTGTTGCAGCGATTACTCTAGAGACGGTCAATGCACCAAGGTCGTCTACATCGGAATCGGGAAGGAATTCTGTAAAATTAGTAGCAGCGATGGTACCTTTTGATGCAGCACCTTTTATCAAACCTATTGCTTGGAAATATGTTAGTCCGCCTGGGCTTCTTGCAAGCACGCCAGGGACTATAGAGGGGTCAAGTCCATCGGCATCGAAGCAAATTATTATGTTTGTTCCAAGCGTAATACGCTCAATTATTGGAGTTATTCCATATAGATGCACGTCTTCAGCTGGGATAATCTCTGCGCCCCATTCCTGAGCATCTTGAACGTCATTTGAGTGTGCTGAGCCGATACCACGAGCTCCAACCTGAATGATTTTCTGAATATGAGGCATTTCTGAAGCACGCCGCATATTTGATGATAATCCCAGTTTTTCGTTCATATGAGAATGCCGCCAGTCTATATGAGCATCAATCTGTAGGATGGTGTAATCCTTACCAGTGTCTGCCAGAGCGTCCAACATAGGAATTGGTACTGAGTCATCTCCGCCAACAACAATTGGAACTGCACCAGCCTTTAGCACTTTTGCGACAGTGGCTCTAATCACTGATCTGTTCTCAGAAAAATTAGTTTCGTTAAACGGTAAATTTCCGTAATCAACTGCTGGTTTGCTACCTTCCGGAAAAATAGGCCCACCAATGTCAAAATTGTATCTGTCAATATTGTTAGTCATATAACTAATGGCCTTACGGATTGTATCTGGAGCATTTTGACAAAAGGGCCCCATGTTTCCATATGGTGTTGCACCTGTGGCCCCTATAAAAATTGACGATGCGTTAAGCATATCAAGGTCATTACAAGCTTTTAGACCAAGGAATGTCTTAGATTCTGTTGCTCCAAGTATGGACTCAATATTTGGTTTTTTGGTCAAAGTGGCTTTTCCTATAAAATCAGGTTGTTATTACATACTCTAGTTTGGTTTATAATGGGAATGCTCTACGGGGCCTCCAGCTTCAACCCAACCAGAAAATCCGTCTGAGATGTGTGTGGCCTCAAAACCCATGTCATTTAGGGTCGCTACACTCAAGGCCGATCGCCACCCTGAAGCACAGTGAAAGATAAACCGTTTATTTGAACTAAATATTTCTTTGAAGTATGGGCTTTGTGGATCAACCCAAAACTCAAGCATACCACGAGGTGCATGGTAACTTCCTGGAATATAACCCAGTTTATGACGCTCCCGGATGTCTCTGATGTCAACTATCAAAGCATCTTTGTCATTGATTAGGCCTAGTGCCTGTTTAGCAGTCATTTCTTTGATACGGGCTTTAGCTGCTACGACCATATCCTTGACGGGTGTTTTAAGTGGTTTCATATGATTTCTTTCCTTTAGTTGTCTTAGTTATTAGATGATGAAAACTATACTCTGAAAGCTCACCCCGTCTTAAGTAAAGATTTATAGAGTACTATTTATAGTTTGTCTGGCTACTCCGGTTTTTGATTTGTTAAAGGTCAGTCACCATGTTCGAAGTGCTTTTATCAAATAGGAAACTAACTCCGTTGATAGCCTCCCGGTAAGTTAAGAATTATAAACATAACAAAAAGTCATTTAGATTAATATTTTTAAAAGTTTTGGGTTTTAGTTTTGTTATTACTATTTCGGATAGCCATGCATATATATAATTACTCTTAGTAGGCATTATTTTTTTTTTGTAGGTCTCGATGGAAAGGTAAAACCTGGCTGAAATATTTTTTAAGACGCTTTGAAATGCACTCTGCTACAGAAACTGAACGATGTTGTCCTCCGGTACACCCAAGTGCTATTGTGAGCCTTGCCTTTCCAGTAGAGGCATGTAGAGGAATCCAACGTTCTATCAAGGGGCATATTTCATCAATAAATCGATTAGTTTCTGGTTGCAAAAAAATATAATCAGCAACCGGCTTATCTAACCCAGTTAGATCCCGCAATGTAGCATCGTAATAAGGATTGGGTAAAAACCGGACATCAAACATCATGTCCGCATCAAGTGGGACACCATGCTTGAAGCCAAAACTCATAATGTCAATGTCAATGTCGATACTTACTTCCTGGTTCATTACTATTCGCCCTAAACGCATCTTTAGCTCACGAGGGTTAATACGAGTTGTGTCCAAGATGAGGTCTGCTCGTTCGCGAACCTTAGAAAGAAGTTTTCGTTCTGCCGCAATATGTTCGTAAAGACTATGACCTTCCCTTACTGGATGACGTCTTCTTGTCTCAGAATAACGCCGTACCAGTAAATCATCAGCACAATCTAAAAATAAAATTTTGTGAAGGGCACCGTTAGAGCGTAATACATCTAGAGCTGCAAACAAATCTGTAAACATTGAACGCCCTCGCACATCCATTGCTATAGCAATGCGTTCGCGACTATCTGCTTTGAGAGTTGGAAGTTCTGACAGTTGAGTCAAGAGCGAAGGTGGCAGATTATCTATACAAAAGTAACCTAGATCTTCTAAAGCCTTCATAGCTTCGGTTTTTCCAGCACCTGATAAACCTGTAACAATCAGAAGTGGTTCACTCGACATTTGGCTTCCTCTCAGGATATATTATTACTAACCTTTAAATTCTTAGCAACTAAATTTACAATTAATTTTTTTAAGGTGATGATTATGCAAGTTAAAGATCCAATTTATGTGAAATCTGAGTGGGCAGATCTGAAAGAGTGTGTTTATGGTTCGCCTGATGCCTGGGTTTTGCCTAAGTTTCTAGCTGATGCTAGATTGCGGGCACAAGGTGAGTTTGGAAAATTTTGGGAAGCCAATGCAGGGAAAGATGTTTCAGTTGCAGCTCCAGAAGTGTTTAAAGAATTATCAACGCAAATTCGTAAGACAATCAGTATTTTGGAGTCACATGGAGTTTTAGTTCACGTTGCTGGACCAATAAGTAAGAAAAACAGATTATTCCCTCGAGGTGAGGATCACGGTGTTAGTACACCTTGGATGAGAGATCCTTTTGTTACAATTGGTAATAACGTAATTGAATTGGCACCTCGTAGTTTGTTTCATCGCAGGCAACGCTTTGCTATTAGGGAAATCCTTGCATCTACAATGGACAGAGGGGGGCGTTATTTCGCTCAACCAGATTCTGGGTCAGATGATTATGTAGATGCGCCGGGATGGGGGTATCTCGAAGGCGGCGATGTTTTTGTTCTCGGTGATCAGATCCTTGTTGGTCACTCTGGTGGTTGCTCAAATCCTGAAGGAGCTCGTTGGTTGCAACACGTACTTAGTTCAAAATACAAAGTGGAAACAGTTGCCATTGATCCAATGTTCCCCCACCTTGACTGTGTTTTAATGACACCAAGAGAGGGTGTCGCCTTTGCGTGTTTAGAGGCCTTACCAGAGGGTCTTCCAAAGTTCATGTCAGATTGGGATATTGTTAATGTTCCAAAGACCCTGGCAAAAGCCCATATGGGTTGCAATAACTTGGTCTTAAACGATAGAACTGTGCTAGTCCCTGAGGAGGAACCTCTTAATTTTATAGCTGATGAGTTGAAATTACGACGTTTTGATGTATTAAGAACTCCGTATCGCGTTCCTTGTATGGCTGGAGGATCATTTCGCTGTGCCCATCAACCTTTAGTGCGCATTTAACTGTAGCTAATATTATTTATCGTTATAGTAATACTTTAAGTTTTAAAATATCTTCTTTTAGATAGATTTTTAATAACCGATAGAAAAAAAACGAGGTAAAAATGGTAGTTGAAGAAAAGTTAACTGAAACTCCTAGAGGGGGAAGAGGTTTCCTTGGTTTTCCTATCAATACTGACCTCGATAGTTTAGATGCTCATATTGCAGTGCTAGGGGTCCCATATGGTTTACCCTATACCCCAGATGATCTTTCAAATGATCAAAGTAGAGCACCGGATCTTCTGAGAGAAAAAGCACAAGATGCAGGCTGGTCTGAACCTAGAACAATTAAGCATTTTGATTGGGATCTTGGAGGACCAATTTTAGACAATCGAGATGTCCGGGTTGTAGATTGTGGAAACGTAACAGCTGATTTTCAAAACCCTAGAGAGCATTATCGAAGAGCAGAAGCTGCTGCAAAGAAGATATTTCAGTCTGGTGCTCTTCTAATTAGTATTGGTGGAGACCATGGTATTCCAATACCAATAATGAGAGCCCTTCCTGCCGATGAATCTGTAACATTAATTCAGATAGATGCACATATGGACTGGCGTGATAACGTTAACGGTGAGAAAGATGGTTACTCAAGCCCAATACGTAGAGCTTCTGAATTACCTTTTGTTAAGGATATTTTTCAAATTGGTCTTAGAGGTGTTGGGAGTGGTCGAGAAGAGGAAATGGAGGCTGCTTTAAACTATGGTGCTCACTTAATTAGTGCCTATGAAATGCATGAAATAGGCATAGAAGCAGTACTAAAAAGAATTCCTGATGGTGGGCGTTTCTATATAACTGTTGATGCAGATGGAATGGACCCAACTGTAATGCCAGCTGTTAATGCACCTACCCCAGGTGGGTTAACTTGGCTGCAAATTAGGGAGTTTGTCCATGGTATTGTGAAAAAAGGCCGTGTCCTTGGAATTGATTTGGTAGAAATTTCGCCTTCATTTGAGAAAGGTAATATCACTTTTGTTCATGCAGAAAGACTGCTTTGTAATTTTATAGGTGCTACCGTAAGAGCAGATTATTTCGAAGATGAATAAACAAATTTAAAAAAAATGATGATGTGTTCTAACTTATGAAAAAAAGATTAAAACTAATTACAAAATATGAACCCTCTGTGAAGGCTTTTGTACCTGGTACTTTTGTTCAGAAAAAAGTAAATGATGCCTATAAAAAATCTAATATACTAAATAGATCTACACACCCGCTGGCCGGGACCACCTTGGGAATTAAGGATATAATTAATATCGATGGTCATCTAACTGAATGTGGATCAAACTTGCCATCAAAGTTATTTTCTGGACCTCAAGCTAGTTGTGTTACCAAGTTATTAAACGCAGGTGCAGTCGTTGTTGGTAAAACTGTAACCACAGAGTTTGCCATTTCTGACCCTGGATCGACTCATAATCCTCGAAACTTGGGGCATACTCCAGGTGGGTCATCAAGTGGATCAGCTGCTGCAGTAGCGGCTGGTTTTTGTGATGTTGCACTTGGGACTCAAACTAGTGGATCAATTATAAGACCTGCTGGGTTTTGTGGGGTCATAGGTTATAAACCAACTTTTGGTCGTATTCCTACAGACGGTGTTTTACCATTTTCTAAATCTATGGATCACGTTGGGCTTATGGCTGCAGACTTAGATATTCTAGAGAAAACTTTAAAAGTAATCGTCAAGGATTGGTCTGAGGTACCCTATAATGATAACCATAATTATAATTTAGGGGTTCCCTTAGGCTCTTATATTGAACTAGCAGACTCAGATATAACTTCACAATATTTAAATATCTTAGAAAAATTAAAATCTTCTACCTATCAAGCCAAGAACGTCAAATTAATAGAGGATGTTTTAAAATATAATGATGAAATGGACGAATTAATTCATGCAGAACTTTATCAGGTTCATGCAAAGTGGTTTAAGCATTATAGAGATGATTATAAAGTTTTATCACTTCAAAGTATCGAGGCTGGAGAAATCGTAAAAAAAGAAAGGTTTGTTCATCTTAAAAAGAAAGCAAATGCTTATACCTCATGGATGCAATCCCTTATGAGTAAAGAGCAGATTGATCTATGGGTTGCTCCAACAGCACCAACATTGGCCCCTTTAGGATTATCAAACACTGGTGACTTTAAAATGGCCTCTATTTGGAGCTATACTGGTTTGCCAGTGTTATGTCTGCCTACTGGCGTAAGTATAAACAATTTACCCTACAGTATCCAAATAATTGGTAGGTATGGTGAAGACGAATTATTGCTTAAACATGCTAAAAGGATTCAAAATATTATTGGAGAATTACGGATAAAAAATTTTTGGGAAATCTAGTTATTAAATTTTAGTCAAATAGAGTCGAAGAATTTTCTATTTGATCAATGTTAAGGAGCCTCTCGTAAAGTTCTTTTGGGTTTGTATCGTTTTTAGCATAAGTTAAGCATTCAGAAAACTTTCTATAAAGTAGTTTTTTGGGTAGAGGTCTGTTAGCTGACCCAACGGGTGCTCCAACAAATGTTTTATAGCACATCCCATCATTTGTAATGATCTCAATCTTAGCCCATTCCGGGCAAATACATTTGTTATCAATTTCCTCTTTTGGAAGTTTACTAACATTCATATACACTAGCTCTGAAACCCTTTTCAGACGAGATGATTTTACAAATTTATCTTCTAAATGAGTTAAATCAAGTGAACCATGTTCAATTATTGTGGCTATTGCGTATTCTAGACTAAACTGAGCTTCGGTGCGGTTTGCTGGATTAGAAAAAGTTAAATTTGAAGCCACAACAGGAGGAACCGTACATATTATTTTTTTTATGTTAAATGAATTTATGCTGTTTAGATCTATTAACTCTTTAACTCCATCTATGGCGGCATGACTAGCATAACAAACAGGATATTTTTTTATATCTATACCAGGCTTTAAAATACAATATTCCTTACCAATCACATCAATATATTTTCTTTCAAATTTATCTCCGTTTAAAACTTTTGTTATGCCATTTAAATCTTCAAAAATATTTAAAGGTCCTGTTGCGCCGTTCAGTGCTAGCTTGGCCGCTGTAATCCCCCGTTCTGCTGCCAGCCCACAGTAGTAATGTTTAGCGTCTGTACCTCTTACAGATCGAGTTGCTCCACCCCCAACAATTGCAATTGCAAGTGCATTTGAAGTGGCCTCTCTATCAAGTTTAAGTAATTTACAAGCACCTGCTGCGCTTCCTATTACGCCTAAAATAGAAGTGGTCCACCAACCTCTATCGTAGATACCGTTGGATAACGCTTTCGCTACAGCAAACTGCGCCTCAAGACCTGCAACAAAACTAGATAATAGTTCCTTACCACTAGAAGAGTTTTCTTGCGCAACTGCTAAAACTGACGGCAAAACGACTGCTGAACCATGCACTATTCCAGCATAGCAATTATCATCAAAATCCAGAGCGTGGGCAGAGGCTCCATTTGCCACTGCGGCTCCAAAAACATTTAGGGTGTTTGTGTGGCCTAGGACTGTACAATTTCCACCCTTAAAACTTTCTTTTACGACCGTATGAATATTCCTTGAGGAAGAGGTAGTAGACCCTGCAATCGCTACTCCACAGGTATCAATTATACAACTTTTGGCGGTATTAAATACTTCTGCGGGGATAGAATCCGTAGTTATTCTTTCTAACCCTAAAGCTATACGGTTTATAACGTTATTTGTTGACACAACTTAAACCTAACTTACTTAATTGTAAGATTTGCACAATGTTACCATCACAGTAAAGTATATTTCTTCCCTTATTTTTTATCAAAATAACCAGCTCGAACCGCCGATCCTATTAGATTGCAAATGAACCTACCAGCAGTAACTGCAGTAATACCATTAACATCTCTACTGGGGGTAATTTCGACAATATCCATACCCACAACATTGCCCTTTTTTACTAAACCTTGGATTAATGTTCGCATTTGAGGGTAATTTACTCCACCCGGGGCCGGACCTGCGACAGCAGGCATAATTGTGGGGTCAACACCATCTGCATCTATTGTTAAATAGTAGTTTCCCCCATCTGGAATTCGATCTAAAACAGCTTTCATACCTATTTCTTGAAGCTCTACATCTGGAATAAGATGAGCGCCATAGGCAAGAGCGGCCTCAACTTCTTCAGGTCTTGCGCTTCCCGCAGAACGTAATCCAATTTGGTAGATTTCATCAACATGTTTCAACTCAGAAGCTCGCCTGATAACACTTGATAAACCGTCACTAACTCCATGGAAAACATCCCTCCAATCGACATGTGCATCGACCTGAACTAGGGTTATTGGACCACGTCCTTCATATGCTCGAAAGACAGGTATTGGGATAGCGTGGTCTCCCCCTAGAATAATGGGTAGTGCACCTGAAGCAAGTATTTTCCTAATTACTTGTTCCGAACGGGCATGATTGCCAGCAATATCTTTAGCTATGCCAACTACATCTCCACAGTCGACGACTTTTATATCTTTTCCATCCAGAAGAGTGCCACCGATGTCAAAGTCATAGCGATCTAAGCCACGAAGAGCTCTACCGCAATGTTGGCGAATATGGGTTGGAGCAAATGCCTGATCATTACTTGCTTCACCCATTGAATAGGGGTCCCCAAATGGAATCCCGATTATTGCAATATCTGCGTCCAAGTTATCAAGGTCAGTTTCGATTGGAAAATTATGGAAACTATTAAATTGCTGCTCCAAGTAGTAATGTAAACCCGATCGCATAGGTGGTGCTGTAAGTGAAGAGTTCATAGTATGTTTTCCTTATCTAACTTGTCATTAAAATTAATAATAATTTAGGATGGAGTAAAAGAAGTGATATTAAGTTTGTCTAGAAATAGGCGTAACCTTTGTGTTTTTGGAGATTTAAGTATTACGTTAGGTGGTCCTTCTTCTATTATTTTACCATCTTCCATAAAAGCCACACGATCGGCAACTTGAGATGCAAACCCAAGTTCATGAGTTACTATAATCATAGTCATACCTTCATTAGCGAGACGCTTTAATACATTTAAAACCTCAGATACCAACTCTGGGTCTAACGCTGAGGTGGGTTCGTCTAGTAACATTAACACTGGATCCATTGCCAGCGCTCTTGCAATCCCTAAACGTTGTTTTTGACCACCAGAAAGATTATCTGGCCAATCGTGGATCTTCTCTCCTAGCCCCACATCGAAAAGCATTTTTGTCGCTTTTTCTTCAGCTTCTTTTCTGGATCTTTTCGCTACGACTAACTGGGCCCTTACAACATTTTCTAAGGCATCCAAATGTGGCCAAACATTAAACTGTTGGAACACCATACCCATTTTGGCCCGTATACCATTCAGGACTTTCATCTCGTTAAGGCTCATGTTTTTATTAGATTCTGACCCAACGAGGACACCATCAAGGCTTACAGATCCCTTATCTGGAGGAGTGAGCCAGTTAGCAGTTCTTAGTAGAGTGCTTTTCCCACACCCACTTGGGCCAATTAAGCAAACGACTTCACCTTTTTTTACACTAAAATTAACATTATTTAAGGCAACGATAGAGCCGAAGGTAGTAGTAATATCTTTTAATTGAAGAAAATGATCTTCTTTTTTAGTTTCTTCCACCATCATCGAGAGGCTCCTCGACTGATGAAAGTAGTTTTCCCCACTATATTTTGATCAGATGTACGCCCTTTATTTGCCTTTTTTTCAATTTTGCGCATTAAGAATGCTATAGATTCATTAAAGCCCCAGTATAATAAAGCAACCATTATAAACACTTCGAAAGGTCTAAATATTTCACCCTGAACACGTATTCCGCTCATAGTTAATTCATTTACTGTAATTGTTGAAAGAATTGCAGATTCTTTTATTAAAGAGAGAGTTTGATTTGTTAATGGTGGAAGAATTATTGATAAAGTTTGTGGCAGCACAATGTTCTTCATTGCTTGCCAGTCTGACATACCAATAGCGCGTGCGCTCTCCAGTTGTCCCTTTGACACTGCATCAATTCCGCCTCGGATTATTTCTGCAAAATAGGCACTGCCGAATGCTGCTAACGCAAGAGTACCAACGTACTCTGCTGGAAACCGAATTCCGTAGAAAGGTAAAACATAAAAAAATAAGAATACTTGAATAATGAATGGTGTATTGCGAAAGATTTCGACAAAACTAGTTGCTGCTAGGCGGGGGATTAAAAAACGTGATCTTCTTCCGAGAGCAAGTACTAGACCCCAAGGCATACCTAATATGATAGCTGCAATAACAATTTTTATCGTGAGAAAAAAACCCATCAAAAGACGAGGCCCATATTCTACAAATATAGAAAAATCTAAAGCCATCTAATATCCTTAAGCACGCCTAACTCTCCAATGATTTTCTAACAGTACTGAGCCACGACTAACAAAAAAACAGAGTAGAAAATAAATAATAAATGCCCCTGACAAAATTTCCACAGGATGATAATTTGCACTATAAATTTGTTGAGAAACACGGAGCAATTCAACAACAGTAATAATGGAGAGTAGTGCGGTTGCTTTCAAAACTTGTGTGAATTCATTTACAAGGGGTGGTATGGAGGCAATAAATGTTTGAGGCAAAATAACTCTCCCCCATAAGGCCACTCCAGATACCCCCAATGATTTTGCAGCCTCAAATTGGCCTTTGGGAACTGACGTTAAACCACCTCGTAGTATTTCGCTCACAAAGGCAGCGCTATTGAGTGTTATCGCAAGTATCCCTGAGGTGAAAGCTCCAAGGTTTAATCCAGTAACCGGAAGAACATAATAAACTAGAAAAATTTGGATCATCAACGGGGTCCCGCGGATAAAGCTTACATATACGGCTATTATGCCATTAAGAATTCGCCAATTTAGAGTTGTTCGGGTTAATACTATGATAGTTCCAAGTGTAATACTAAATAAAAAACCCAGTAAGGCTACTTGAACTGTTACGGTAGCGCCTTCCAACAGTCGGGGAAGTGCGTCAATCGTATAACTTAGATCGAACTTCACTTATTTTCCTTACTCAAAAGTTTTGTTATTGCCTGAAGTTTTTTTCAGGCAATAACATCTTTTTAATTTTTCTTAAATAGCACCTTCAGGCAAGTATCCTTCGCTTGGAATAGGCATTTTGAATCCAAACCACTTGTCTTGGCTTTCATAAAGCTTACCATTGTCTCTCATCTCAAGAATAATGGAGCTTATGTAATCCCTCAAGTCAGTATCTTCTGGACGTGTTACCCAGCCCATATAACTTGGATCTCTGATTGGGCCTACAAGTTCAAAGGTTCCTTCAGATTTTTTTGAAGCTACAGCTAGAGTCGGTAAGGGACCGGCTACTACATCGGCGGTACCATTAGCGACTGCCATGAATAGTTCTGGGTAGGATGTAAAGAGTTTTAGTTCACCAAAAGCCCCAACACCTCTTGATTCCATGTCTTTCTGAAAATCTTCTGCCGCGGCTTGACCTCCTGAAGACAACTGAGCGCTAACTATTTTACCAGCAACGTCATCCACAGTCATGATACTCGTATCGCCTTTTCGTTTCATAATCCAACTTGTGCCCTCAGCTATAGGGACAGTAAAGGCGTAGGTCGCAGCACGCTTTGGTCTTACACTTACCGTTGTAGCTACAAAATCAAATTTTCCTGCTAAAACACCAGGAAGTATTCCTTGCCATGGTAAATCTAATTGGACTAATTCTACTCCTAGATCTGCTATGATATAGTCTAAAATATCTTTGCCATACCCAACAATTTTTCCATTTTCAACAAATTCAAATGGTGGAAATGCGGCTTCTGTTCCAACAGTGACTTTCCCTGTTCTTTTTATTTTTTCAAGTGTTGTCTCAGCGTTTGCGCCAAATGTTACAAAAGTTATTGCCGTTA
>CAJWHE010000040.1 GCA_913041145.1 uncultured Paracoccaceae bacterium | reverse complement strand
GGCTTCATCCATTGTAAGAATTGTACCATTAGTGAATATTTTAGCATCAGATGTCATTCAATTATTTCTTTCATTTTTTAAGTTTAGTGGTAACAGCTATGATAGCAATAAACACGATTATTCGAATGATTTCTGAGCAGTGGGCGCTCGTTCAAAATCTAGATGAAATTCATCTAGCTGCGGTGGGGCAATGCCAGCTGTTTGCAGTTGTACATGGGCCTGTCCACGATGGTGGATCTGATGCTGAAACAGATGTAGCAGAATCGCTGTGACGCTTTCTTGCATTGAGTCATCATTGCGGATGAACGAACGCTGCTCATTAAAGGTTTGTGGTGTCGCAACTTGACAAAAGTGGATCAGTTTCGCATCAGCTTTGGCTTGTTCTTTTGCAAGATTTTTTGGGTCTTCAACGATTACGCGATCAAACACTGCGACCCCAATACCTCCCAAAAATAGCGCATCGATATAATATAGGTCTACTTCATAAGTATGATTCATAGTGGCACAGATTGACGGAAAGAAACCAGGTTGTTTGGCACAGAATTCATCGTTACTGAGGCTTGTCATTGCTTGAAAAAGGGTCTGATTGGCCCAGGCGTTATTTTGTGCCATTAACAGGTATGAATGGGTCATGTTTGCAACCAACTTTCAATTAATCTTATATTAGATGTTTTAATTTGAGTTTCAAAACTATTACAACATCTTTGTTTTGATTACCTTATCGTATAAGCGTATTGGAGATCTAAAAAATTGAAAAGCAGTTTTTTAAATAAATTAACGGCAAAAGTAGGTCAACATCATGCCAGTTTAAAATCTACTCGAGTAGGGTGGTCATACGGAGATGGCTATTCTTTAGTAGTTTTTCAGAAGTAGATATTAGGAATTTTAGGTTGATTTTCCTCTCCAATGGGTCAATGTTAATATTCTGAAATGTCTGTGGAGAGTGAAACCTAATGACTAAACATACGTTGGAAAAAAAAGTTCACGACCTGCGTGAGGAATATAATGAAAATGGTGTGGTTGTTATTAAAAATGTTTTAAACAACTATTGGTTAGAAGTTTTACAAGAAGCTATCGAAATACAGGTCCAAGAGAAAAAGCGATATTTCGATAATCGTAATATGCGGATGCAGTCAGGTGGTTTTAGAGATTTCTGTCTCCATTCGGGGATTGGCAAGATAGTAGCAGAGCTGGTAAAATCAAGCCGCACCTCGCTAGTGTTTGATCAGATGTTTGTAAAAGAAGTTGGCACCAAAACTCGAACAGGATGGCATACTGACCAACCTTATTGGCCAATAGTTGGTCCCATTATGACTACGTGGATTGCACTTGATCATGTTGATGATGAAAATGGTGCTCTTGAATTTATTCCAGGTTCACATAATTGGGGAAAAAAGTACCACCCTTTTTTAACTGATCAACTTGGCGCTTTTGTTAAGTATATAAAACCAGATGATCCCCAATATGATGAAATGCCAGATTTTGACAAAAATCGAGATAAATATGAAATTAAATCTTGGTCCTTGGACCCAGGTGATATGTTGGCTTTTGATGGTTTTATTGCGCACTCAGCTAAGGGAAATCAAACTGCCACTCGTCGACGTCGTGGTTATGCAGTGCGTTTTGCAACTGATGGTGCTACTTATGATCCTTCGCAGGGTGTAGCTGATTGGCTGAAAGACGATACTCTTGAGCCGGGTGATCCGTTTGAAAGTGAAAAATTCCCCTTAGTATACGGCAAATCTTAATTTAATATGAGTAGATACTCTTTTTAGAGTGAGCCTTAGTCAGATCTATAAACGCTGCGCATAATGATTGGGGTCAAATACATTGGGATTTGATAACAACCTAAGAATATCAGTAATTGTTCTGATTGCATTATTGGCAGGGCTATTAAAAACAAAGCAAAATTTCGATTGCCTGCAACAATCCCAATTGGAACAGCCAGGTCTGGATATCCTAATACCCGCATCACATGGAATCCTATAAATTGGAGTCCAAGGTTTACAAAAAGTGCGAAGCCTAACCACTGAACTACAGACAAAGGATCGGAAACGATTGCCGGCCTCAACGCAGCCATAAGACCGACAACCATAAATGCAAGTGTCAATGTCATGAGCCCATCCAGCGCGACTGTTCGATCATTATCAAGCTTTGGTAAGATTAGGGCACGAAGTAAAAAGCCACTAAAAGCAGCAAAGATTATTGTTCCTAAAAGGTAAGCAGAAGCTGAAAAAACATATGTGAGTCCACCTAGTTCTGGGATAACCCAAAAAATAGGAATTACCGTTATGGGTAAAAGGGCTGTTCCTAATATCAAAGCTTGAAAAGTTGGTTCTGGTTGAGCACCTAAAAGAATTGAGAAGTTTGGTGCACCTGTGATTGATGGAGCCGCAAGTATTAAAACTAAAGCAATAGCAAAGATAGAAGAGGAAACTCCAAAGTAACTGAAAACTCCCAAAGCCAATAATGGTAAGACAAGCTGAAGGGTCAGAACTGTTGTTATTAGTTGTGATGCTCTTTGAAAACTAAATATTACCTTTTGATGTCCAGTCCGAAATGCGGTGAAAAATAACAAAAGAGCAACCATTTGAGGAAGGAAGTTTTTCAAAATGGCAGCGACTCCAGGAAAACCAAAGCCAGCGATTAATCCAGCAACAAGGATATATCTTCCATAAGCCGCAGCAAATATGAATAATCGCAACACCATCTAAGTCATTCCTCTACTACACTTTAGGATCATTTTATTATTTGATCTTTCCAGTAAAGTAATCATTTTTGCAATCATTCATATCATCTTTGCTTTTGATTTCTAATTTGAGCTCTACTTTTCTCTCTAATAGCATCCTTGCGATTTTATCAATATTTCATATTCCTCACGTGTACTTTATCAAATACTAGTGCTAAGTATCTTTAAAAATAATGAAAAGTAACTAGTATAATTTACTATAAAAATCTCTATTATTTTTGTTTAATCAGCTTTCTAAAGGTTAGTATTTATAAATTTTTTTTATTTAAAAAGGTAATGAAATGAAAGGCTTTGATAAAAGGTTCTCAGATCTACCAGATTATATTTTGAAATGCACAGCGCAGATCTGGGAAGGTCGTGATATTGCGGCACTTGATTGGCATTACTCTGATGATCTTTTGGTGAGATCTCCCGCTGGGATAAATCGGGGAAACACCTCAGGAAAGTCCAATACAATGGCAACTCTTTCAGAGTTTCCTGATCGTGAACTCTTCGGAGAGGACGTTTTGTGGTGTGGGGATGAAGAGATTGGGTTTCTTTCTTCTCATCGTATATTTTCAACTGCGACGCATCATGGTGGAGCTTTTGGGCAGGCAACTGGGCTGAGGGTATCCTTTCGCACTATTGCAGACACATACTGTTATAAAAATCGTGTGTGGGATGAGTGGCTCATCCGTGATAATGCCGCTATTGCACTTCAGCTTGGACAGAATGCAAAGGATGCAGCAATAGCAATAATTAATAGGGGGGATAGAGATACGCCCTTAACCCCGACCAATGACGTAGTAGGGCCTTATAAAGGTTCTGGAAATACTGAAGAATGGGGCGAGCGACACGCAACTATACTCAGACAGATTATGACTGCTGATTTTTCGGTTATAAAAGAGGAATATGATAGAGCCTGTCATCTGTCTCTTCCGGGTGGACAGGAAGTACATGGGTGGAGTGAGGCGGATAAATTTTGGATTGGATTACGGAGTGCTTTTCCTACTGCAGAATTCAAGATTAATCATCAGATGGGTTGCGTTGATCCATTGCTCAGCCCACGTAGTGCTATACGTTGGTCTCTTACGGGTTCCCATGACGGTTGGGGTAGATATGGATCTCCCACGGGCTCAAACGTTCACATTATGGGTGTCAGCCACGTGGAGTTCGGACCTTGGGGATTACGTAGAGAAGTTACTCTGTTCGATGATATTTCAATCTGGAAACAGATTTTGCTTCAAACTGGGCTGTAATATGGAGTTAGTTAAGTTTGATACCATTTCCTATAATACCGTTGTTCTATACAAAAGTTTATTTGGAAATAAACCCAACTTACTCAGAGGAGGTTTGATCAATGGTTAAGACATTAATCCCTGAAGACTTACTTGTGTTGCTACGGGAGATCGATACTCCAACGGTTTGTAACGCAATCGAAGTGGTACAGGGTAAAAGAGGTTTTAGTCGTTTTACACGAGGAACAATGCTCCATTCTAAACCTGGGGCCTCTGCCATAGTAGGGTTTGCCCGAACTGCAAAGATTGCAGGGTTGATGCCTCCTACAGAACCTATTGATGTCACGCGTGCACGCCGCATGGACTATTTTCGTTCAATGGCTGGAGGGCAAGGCCCCACTGCTGCTGTAATTGAGGATTTAGATTTCCCCAACTGTATTGCTGGTTGGTGGGGTGAGGTAAACGTTGCAGTTCACAAAGGGCTTGGTCTCATGGGAGCTGTTACAAATGGTGTAATGCGTGACCTGGATGTCATAGATGATGGCTTTCCTGTTCTTGCGGGTTCAATTGGGCCAAGCCATGGTTTTGTCCATGTTGTAGAAATTGGTGAACCAGTGAATATTATGGGTATTGAGATAGCTCAGGATGAGTTAATACACGCAGACAGGCATGGCGCATTAGTAATTCCATCTGAAGTTATTATGTCTCTGAAAGATGCTATTGGAACTGTCATAACTAATGAATCTATAGTACTTGGCCCGGCGCGTGAACCTGGGTTTGATATAAAAAAACTGGAAGAAGTCTGGCTTAAGTTTGAAGCAGCCAGAACATAATTAATATCGATTGTAGTAAAATACTCTAAAAAATTAAAATAAGTAAGATTGATGTAGCTAACTTCTAATAAGTAATTATCGACACAACATTTAATTATTTAGAAGCTATTTTAGCACCTTCTGAAAGGCTTTTCAGTTTTGCATAAGCAATATCTGGATCTACAGATCCAAAACCGGCAAATGTACCAAAACCACAATCAGAACCGGCTATCACTCTATCAGGCCCAACAATATCTGAAAATCGATTGATCCGTTGCGCGACAAGTTCTGGGTGTTCAATAAAGTTTGTTGTTGTGTCAACTACACCTGGCACAAGGACTTTATTATCAGGAATCTCAGACTTACGATCACGAAATACTGTCCATTCATGTGCATGCCGTGGATTTGAGGTTTCAAATAAAAGATACTTTGCTTTTGCAGACATTAATGTTGAAAATACTTTGTCCATACCAATATCACAGCAGTGTGGTCCCTCATAATTACCCCAACAGATATGTATACGAACCTTGTCTTCGGGGATATTTTCCAGAGCATGATTGAGCGCATCGACGTGGGACGCGGCAACTTTCACAAATTCACTGTCACTTAGCTCATTAAAAAGCATATGGCGTGATAGGGCGAGATCAGGGCAGTCAAGTTGCAGGTCTAGACCGGATGCCACAATTGTTTCGTACTCTTCACGCATTGTGTCGGCCAATGCTGCTAAATAAGATTCACGGTTCTTGTAATATGCATTTTGTAAGAATAAAGAAATTACTCCTGGAGAGGCTGCATTCATAAAGCCACGATCTACACCAGAAGTCTTCATGGCAGACTTTAAATTTCTTATATCTTTTTGTAATTCACTTTGGTCTTTGGAAGAAACTTTACCTGTACATTGAGGGCGAGCATATTGAGGAGTTCCTCCATCGTTTGCTAATCGTTCCAAAAAACCAGGAAACATTTTTAGGTCAGCGGGTGCGTTACGTGGACTATCACCAGAAAAGCCGTTGTAACGGTCTTTTACATAGGTCGCATAAGATATTTTTGACGTTTCACCATCACTCACTATATCAACACCAGAGTGCACTTGTTTTACCACTGTTTGTTGAACAGCGTTAGTCATTGTGGAGTCAAATTCAATTAGATCATATTCAACCTCATTTTCGCGAGCAAAAATAAAATCAACGACCCTTTGGCTACGTGGTAAACTACCTACATGTGATGTGAGAATTTTTGTCATTAGAATTCCTTTTTAGTTTCTAGTCGTCAACCCAAGTTGGACCTGCAGGATCTTCATTTGAAAGAATGCGGTATAAACTGGCTTCACCAGTTACAGATGGTTCAATTCGATGTGAAAACCCAGGCTCCAACAAGCATGTGTCGCCAGGATTTAATACCACGTTACCGCCTTCCCATGATAGCTTCCAGTGACCTCGCATTGGCATCAAAACTGCAGAATTTTCAAATGATTCAGGAACTTCAAGGATAGGACTACGTGTTAGAAAGTCGATATTGAACCCAGGCTTGTCTGGTAATATACCTTTTTCCCCGATCACCTGTATGGGTTCATGTGCTGCAAATGCCATTAGATCATTATAACGGGCGACATAGCGAGGTACCAAGTTTTTGGCTTTAGGCTCTGGTACCTGAGCCAAGAAATCTTTTGAAAGGAGTGGCATAGGCTTAAGGTTCTCTGGCAAAGTCTCCCCTTTTTTACTATCATAGAGACGTCCATTTTCACCTAAAATCAAACCGTGCTCTGCGGCGTCTTGGATTACTTGAGGAGCCCAAGTGACACCGCCTCCAGCATCATCTCCACCCAAAATTGCCATAATCATCCCATAATTTGAACCAATATTTTCAAAGCCACGAAAGATTCCAGTTGGAATATTTATAATATCACCTTCTTCTAAAACTACCTCTCCCGCAGTTCCCCAGCGACCCCAAAAAAAGCGCCAACGTCCTTTGAGTACAAAAAATACTTCGGCTGTAGTATGTATATGTAGTGAGTTTCTACATTGCGGTGGTTGGCCAGCCGCTCCTATATTAAAGCCAGGTGTCTCTCTCAAGTGGACGTGTTGGTCAGCACTTTCACTAACGCCACCACCTATAATAGTGAAGTTTTCTTTTTGATCACTACCTGGAGTGTGAGCATCAATAAAAGCTGTCTTACATGGAATTAAGTCGCCATACCGAACAATTCGTTTTTCTATTTCACTGGGTGTCATAGTGATTTTACTATCCTTTTTTTAGTGCAATTTGTTTCCAAATTACAGTTTCATCAAATAAGGTATATTCACGTCTCAGGCCCCAAGGCCCAAACTCTGCATGACTTATCCCCATGACATGAACGTCTGCACCTGTAGGCTGTCCAAAAGTACCCCAGCCATCATGTTTTCCGGTTAGACTCCAGCGAAGGGCCGCGCGTGGTGACATCTGAGGATCATCGCGACCAATCTGATGGTGAATTTCAAATTTGGCAGAGGGGAATGAAGATCTTAACCCAATCCAAAATGCATCAACTCCATCAGTTGATACGAGTTCTTTCCCACCAGGGTAATAGCCAGTGATCGCGCGATCATATTTCTTGGGTATTACGTTGAAATTTGCTGACATAATTTTAGTTAAAATTTCAGAATATTTTTCACCCCATGCATTATTGTTACCACGACCAGTATATGGGCCTACTTTATCAATTGATGGGTGAAATGGCTTAACACATTCTGCTGGCCCACCCTCATCTTCAATCTGTTTAAGTGCGTATTGGTAAGGGTCCCAACCCATCTGGCGTACAATTGCTCCTTGATCACGGATCAACCATTCATCATTGATTTGGTTATTTATAGCATGGCAATCTGCTACTATCCGATATTTTATAACCTTCCCAGTTGCTTTGCCATATACCCCATCACCAAGATGAGTGGCTGTCGATAAAATTCGATGTGATGATAACATTCCTTCTTCAGGGGTCCCAGACCAGATAACGTCTTCACCCAGCAGACGTCGATCTGGGAATTCGGCAAGAGTTGCCATGGTGGCACCGATTACGTTCGCATTGCCAATAACGAGAGATCCTGGAGATCTTACAATAATATCGTTAGAATAATATGCATGCAGTGTCCCTATTCCACGATCTTCCCATATCTCTTTAGTAATTCCTAATATATAATCAGGAAAATTAGAGAAATTTTCTGAAAAACCTTTCATATGCGCCATCCTTTCGGAACTTTTGCTGATCCACGAATAATTAATGGACTAGATATTTTTATATGTTTTGAGGCAACTTTAGGATCACGAATTTTTTCTAACATTAAACGCACAGTTTGGTCTACCATCAAATTTGATCTCTGTCGTAGGGTCGTTAAATCATAAGCGGCCCATGATGCTGGTGGAACATCATCATACCCAATGACACTTACATCATTTGGAATGCTTAAGGCCAACTCTGAACGTAGGACATCCATTACAGAGAACGCCATATGATCTGTCGCAACAAATATTGCATCTGGCTTAGTAGGTCCAACAAACATTTCACGAGTGACTAGTTTAGCGGTCTCTGTTGAAAAGTTACCTAAGGCATGTGAAAAGAGATTTATGCCCGCCTTTTTTAAACCAGCACGAAAACCGGCTTCTCGATCACGTTGAGTAGAAGCTCCTGCCCAACCACCGATATAGGAAATACGTTCGTGTTTTGCTTCGCACAAAAACCTTGCCGCAGTCTCCCCACCTAGAAAATTATCTGATGTTACGGCACTATGAGAAACTCTGTCTTGAGTACGGTTAAATAAGACAACAGGGACACCTGCCATCTCACAACGTGCCGTTATATCATTTGAAATACCAACACTTGCAGTTATAATCCCATCAACTTGGTAATCAAGAAGTTCTTCAATTACTTGTTCTGTGGATTGATCATCATTTGATGCCATGAAAACTAGGACATGATAACCTTGCGCTTTAAGAGAGTTAGATAATTTTTCCAAGGCTGCTGGATAGAAATAATTATCTAGGTAAGCTAGAACAAGCCCGATTATACGACTTTTCCCTGTAATCAGAGAACGTGCAAGGACATTTGGCCGATAGCCCAACTCTTGAGCAGCTTCCCGTACTTTTAAAGCAGTTTTACTGCTTGCAGAGGCACCAGGGGTAAACACTCTACTAACCGCTGACTGACTTACACCAGCGCGTTTTGCTACTTTTAGAGACGTAACTTTATTCATTGATCTGTAGTACTGTCATGATGCTACCTCACTCGTAATTGGAATAGAACCAGTTGCTCGTGCTTTATTAAAAGTCCGCATTCTTCCAAGGACATCTACTCCCAATTGCCGATATACATCTAATAAATCTACTAATACCCAGTTTTCACGAATTTGGCCATTCTCAACACGCCAAAAATCTAGACTTCTTAGTGTTATCATACGACCACTTGGTGCAATACCCATCCATCCATCGTGACTAAGGGTTTGCTTCATATTTGGCCAACCAGTAACCGCTACATAAGGCCCATCTGCAAAAAAATGATAGGTTAACTCATCTCGGAAACTACCACGATCTGGCATGCCCATAAGAAATGGTATTTGGTGCCAATTACGAAAACCTGAAATGCCACGGCCGGTTCCAATTCCAGCAGGTCCATACCAGTTCATTTTTGGATGCCAATAGCGAGGCATTTCCATTGCTTCCTGAGGTTCTTCAGGATGCTTACTCATAGCTGTTAGCATATCAATCACAAGTGTTTTAGACTTAGTTGATACATCGTGTTGGTAATCCCCTGTCCGCAACCCATCACATGTTGCAGGCCCTGGTATTAAGCCTTCTCTGCCAAGACTTGGGGCCATTGGCCAAGCGCCTGCTTGCATCATCAGTTCTGGAATATCCCAAATTGCCTGTATTTCAGTGACTTTCTTATTTTCAATTTTGTAATACTCGTGGAATCTCATATGTGCTAAATGGCCTGTGGGTTGAATGTCAAGAAAAGGTCTTACGAAAGTTCCAATATAAGTACCTGCAATCCCAACCCAATCGCTCCCATGATCATCGGTACCGACCATTATAATCCATGGCCGCCTTTCAACATCTGGCAATGAACGATGTAGCTGTGCCAGAACAGAGTCGTAGTATTGGTCGCCTGGCGTGTCTCCAAATGGGTGGCACATATGAACAACCATATCTTTTGCCATCAGAGTACTAAGTGCTTTGCGTATACTTGCCTCTGACCAGTTGTACATTGCAGCCGTTAATCCTGCAGTAAGGGTCCGAAGGTCGGATAAATCCGTCATTTAATAGTTTCCTTATGAGGTGCTGACCCACCATATGGAATATTTACGCCACCATAGCGACGCACTCGCAGATTACATTGTTCTGCATGCCCCACGAATCCTTCTAGAAGGCATAACCGAGAGCCATAAGCTCCAATTTCAGTAGCCGCCTCATCAGTTGTAATTCTTTGATAGCTGTGAGTTTTAAGGAATTTACCAACCCAAAGACCTCCTGTATACCGCCCAGCTTTTTTTGTTGGTAATGTATGATTTGTCCCGATGACTTTATCACCATTAGATACGTTTGTGCGAGCACCTAAGAATAATGCTCCATAGCACGTCATATGCTCCAAAAACCAATCATCCCGATCTGTCATCACTTGCACATGCTCTGATGCAATTTCATCTGCTATCTTTAACATATCATCGTAAGTTTCACAGAGAATTACTTCCCCATAATCCGCCCAAGATTTTCCAGCAGTATCAGCGGTAGGGATAATCTCTAAAAGACGGTTAATTTCTTTGATAGTTTCTTTTGCTAGTTTTTCTGAGTTTGTAACTAAAACTGCTGGCGAATTATACCCGTGCTCTGCCTGTCCCAGAAGATCAGTTGCACAAAGTTCAGCGTCCACAGTGTCATCAGCAATTACCATTGTTTCAGTTGGGCCAGCAAACAAGTCAATTCCAACGCGACCAAACAGCTGGCGTTTGGCCTCAGCTACAAAGGCATTTCCAGGACCGACGAGCATGTGTACAGGTTCAATTGTTTCAGTCCCAATTGCCATTGCACCAACGGCTTGAATGCCACCCATTACATAAATTTCGTGTGCGCCGCCTAGATGCATAGCGGCAATCGCTGCAGCGTTGGGTTTACCTTTGAAAGGGGGCGTACAGGCAATTATTCGGGGTACGCCTGCAACGGAAGCAGTTAATACCGACATATGCGCAGATGCTACCATTGGAAATTTACCACCTGGCACGTAACAACCTACTGATTGCACGGGAATATTTTTATGACCTAAAATAACGCCTGGTAGTGTTTCGATCTCAATGTCCAGCATACTCTCGCGTTGTGCTTTTGCAAAATTCCGTACCTGTGCTTGAGCAAATTTGATATCAGCTAACTCTCTTTCGGTGAGAGTAGCTACAAGATCTGATATCTCCTGGTCGGTAAGTTTGAAGTTTTTAGGAGTATAGTTATCAAATTTAGCTGATAGATCACGCACAGCTTTATCACCTCGGGTCTCAATATCTAGTAATATATCTTCAACTATTGTTTTGGTTTTGGCGTCATCTTGCGCTCGTTCTTCGTCTGGTTTCCCACTTTTTAAATAGGTTATAGCCATTACTCTCTCCTAATTTTAGGTAATATTTTTTCCTTTGAGTCAAACGCTTCCCAGCCGTGACCATTGAAGACATCTACACCGAGTTGCATGAGTACATGGGGAAAATCCACCATTACCCAGTTATCAATAATTTTTCCATTTTCTACTTTCCAAAAATCCATATATCGGATTTGGATTTTTTTATTGGTAGGTTTTACGCCCATAAAAAAACCACTATGAATAGCTTCTTGTCTTCCAAAAGCTGCGGCCCATTCACCCATATAGAGCCGTGCCTCATCAATACAAACTTTTTCTGAGAACGCTGCTTGAAATGGCTTTTGCCAGTTGTCCTGAAATGCCCGTATCCCATCTTTTGTACCACAACCCGTGTTACCCATCCAACGGAAACTTTCACTAAAAAACTCGCCAATATCAACAATTCGGTGATCATTCAGGCCGTCAACCATATTTTCGATTACCGCGCGTGTCTCCTCTGTTTTTGACATATCCGTATCTTTACTCAGATAGGCCTGCTCTGGTCTTGCTCCACTCATCCTTTTACTGCTCCTGCTGTAAGACCGCTTACAATCTGACGTTGAAAAAACATTACTAAAATAAATAATGGTGCAGTTGCAGACACTACTGCCGCGACAGCAAACATAACATTACCTTCAACTTGTGTAGTGCCTAAAAAGCTAGCAATTTTTGGAACCATTGTTTGATTGCTATTGTTCAACAATGTAGCGGTTACGGTGAAATCATTATAGGCAAGTAAAAATGAAAATAGCCCTGTAGTAATTACACCTGGCCACATTACTGGCACGATTACTCTTCTAAATGCTTGAAATCTTGTACATCCATCAACCATTGCACTTTCATCTAGGTCTTTAGGAATATTAAGAAAGAAGCTATGCAACATCCATAATGTAAAAGGTTGATTTATTGCTACCATAACAATTATTGCCGTCGGCAAATATCCCCAAAGGTTCCATTCGAAAAACGGTAGTAAGTAACCTGATACTAACGTAATGTGTGGCATTGCTCGAAATACTAAGGCTAACATTAAAAGGTAGAATGCGTATTTCTTGCCTGAGCGGGCCAATGCATAGCCGCCCAGAGTCCCTAATGTAAGAGATATTATTACTACCGAAATCACTACAACCATAGTATTTAATGCAGCTTTCCAAAAAGACTTAGTAATCCAAGCACCATGATAACCGTCACCCGTGAAAGATGAACCTGTTTCAATTTGAGTGCGTAACCCACTTATTGCATAACCCCAGTCTGCTTTTGAGAAGAAGTCACCTTGAACTTTAAAAGAGCCCCACATCGTCCATAAAAATGGAAAGCCTGCTGCAACAATCCAGAAAAATACAAAAACCCAAATTATTAAAGTAAACGATTTTGAACGCCGATGAATAAGTTCAGACATTACACAACTTTCCTACTAAAATCGTTCCATGTTCTTATCAGAACTGGGATCAATAAAACTGCAACGCCTAATATTGTTAACACTGATGTAGCACCAGCAGACCCAAAGAACGTACCTTCTCCGCCAGCTAGATCATTGTAAATAATCCATGAGAGGGAAGTTGCACTGGCTTGAGCAGAGAATCCAACAATAGGTTCAAATACCCTAAAATTATCCATTAATTGAATTAAAGAAATAAAAACTATAAGTGGCACTAGGTGTGGTAAAACGACATAGCGGGTGCGTTCCCAACGTGAAGCACCATCTATCATTGCTGCTTCAATTGTTTCGGACGGAACAGTTTGCAGGCCTGCGTAAAAGACAATGAAAGCAAAGGGCGCAGAATGCCAAACACCGTAAATAATTAACATTATCCAAGTTAAAGCTGGTGAGGCTTTCAAAGATAAATTTGGATCATCAAGAAGCCACTGTAAGCTAGCTCCAAGAATACCTTTAGAGTCAATCATCCAAAATAAAATTAAAGATCCAATTAATGGTGTTACGATCATAGGTAAAAGTGAAACGAAAATAGTGGGACCCTTTAGTTTTTTTGGTAAACTATTCACACCAAGAGCGATAAAGAAACCGAGCAGTAGAACTAGAGGCGTTACTATAAACGTATAAGTGAGGGTAAAAGCGAGAGCACGATAAAAAGGTAAGTTGTAGACTTTACTAAAATAAATACTCCAATTAGCACTATCATTCCAAGCAGCCTTTAATTCACTTACGGCAAGATGATTACGGTTTGTGTATGTGCCAAAGCCGTTGAACTTACCTAGAGGTTTCTCTTCTTTTAATTGTGAAGTTGCGGCAACATCAATTTGTACTTCATCTTTACATCCAAAGGGCCCACAGCTTTTCACTTCCTTTAGTACTGCGCCGTGCTCAATATATAATGATTGAATGAACACAGAACCGATTGGTAGTGCAATAAAAAGTACCATCGCCACAAGTGACGGAAGAATAAACCAAAAGAAGGTACGGTTTTTCATTTTTAATGCCTATTAAAGATTCTTATTTAGGGAAGGGGTGTCCCCCTTCCCCATAGGTATCTTATTTTAAGAAACCTTTTTCTGTAGCTGCAGCAGTATACGCAGCCTCGACATCTGATAAAGCCTGTTCAGCACTTTCAGATCCCTGCAAGAAGTCTGAGATTTCAGAACCTAGTGCGGAGTGTAATGTACCCATGAATGGTAACATCGGATATGGTGCTGCTCCACCGGCTGCTGTGGCAGACACACCAGCGGACGCTTTACTTGGTGTATAACCTTTGCCCAACCAAACAGCAGCAGCATTATTTGCTGCTATTACTTCAGGTGAAATACCATGCATTAAAGCTACAAATGTTGCCTCTGCATCCTCGTCAGATATGTTTGCTGAAATAGATATACCATCCCACCAAAGAGTTGACGCTGGACGTGATTTTCCACCCCAGGTTGGTGCGCTAGAAAGAACAGTTGATGACTCTACAGCCTCGCTTGAACCTTCACCATCCATCACTGCTCCACCACGGGAACCCCACATTGTAGCTAGTGCTAGATTACCTGCTTCCCATTCTGCTTGCGTAGCATTTGAGTCGAAGGTCATGAAATCTGGGTGAGAGTATGCAACTAATGATTTTAGCATGTTTAGTGTTGCAACACCGTGTGCATTATTTACAGCAACTTCTGCAGTTCCAGGTTTAAAGAAATCACCGCCAGTACCCATATACATATTGACAAATTCTTCTCCAAGGTTCCAACCAGCTTTTGTATTTAAAGCTACAGGATAATCCATTAAACCAGCAGATTTGATTGCTTTTGCTGCAGCTAGAACGTCTTCATAGGTTGCAGGAATACTGCTTACGCCTGCTTTTTCTAGGATGTCAGACCGAGAAAATAAATGCTGCGCGTTTGCCATGAATGCAACAGCCATAATTTTACCGTCTACTGTAACCATTTGGCTTGGATTTAAGCCTCCACCATGCTTTGCAACCAAGTCATCCAAAGAACGCACTAGACCGTCGTTCATAAGGGTTACTAATGTAGAGTTACTAGTAATTACTGATGTATACTCAGCTGGGTTAGCTGTAAGAGCCGCTACCATAATATCTTTGTGATCTTTAGTGAGGTTTGTTTTTACCGTTACGCCATCACCAGCACAAGTACTTGCTCCAGCTGTCACAGCTTGGATTGCTGGAAAGTCATTTGAAAGAACATTGACGTTACCAGAAGAAATTCCGCACCCCGCCATTGCTGTATTGCCCAGCATGATGAATGCTCCGGCTACCATTACTTTTTTTAGAAACATCTTTTTCTCCTTGTTATCATGAGAAATGACCAAAATGACCATTTCTCCGTTAATCCCCATTATGGGGGTCGTCTAAAGGGGATTAATCCCCAATTCGCGCACCTGTTTTGGTGTCAAACAAATGGCAAATCTCTTTGGGTACTGAAATGTGAACCATGTCACCAATTTTTACCCGATAATCTTTATGCGCCTTGATAGAAACAAGTCCATCATTAACACGTACTGTAATCATTGTGGCGTCACCTAATAATTCCATTGAGTAGACTGCGGCGTGGATATCACCGCCCTCAGTCACGGTGCTTGCATCTTCAGCACGGAATCCCAATTGAGCAGGCTGATTTTGAGCATTAAGCCCCTCAACTTTTAGGTCGCCGCCTGTAAAGGTATTATTAAATAAATCTCCACTCACTAAGTTCATGGCAGGTGCTCCAATGAAGCTTGCTACAAATGCGTTTGCTGGTCGATCATAAATTTCAGTTGGGCTACCAACCTGTTGCACAATCCCATCTTTCATAACCACTACTCGGTCGGCAAGGGTCATAGCTTCGATCTGATCATGGGTCACATATATTGTGGTGACTTTCAGTTCATGACTAAGATTTTTAATTTGAGCCCTTGTGGACACGCGAAGCTTAGCATCTAAATTTGAAAGAGGTTCATCCATTAAAAAGACGTTAGGTTCACGAACGATAGCACGAGCAAGCGCAACACGTTGTCTTTGACCTCCCGAAAGTTCAGCAGGTTTTCTATGTAAAAAATCATCTAACTCAACCATAGCAGAAGCTCTCATTACACGTTCTTTATGTTCAGACTCAGGAATTTTTCTCACTTTTAATGGAAATCGAATATTCTCATAAACATTCATATTTGGATAAAGGGCGTAAGATTGGAAAACCATTGAGACATTGCGATCTTTGGGGTCGAGATCATTTACTCGCACATTATCAATAATAATATCTCCACCAGACACCTCTTCAAGTCCAGCAATCATGCGCATAGTGGTTGTCTTCCCACAACCAGACGGCCCTAAAAGTACAAGAAACTCTTCATCTGCAATCGTTAGGTTTAAATTTTCTACTCCTACGAATGAACCCCATCGTTTGGATAAGTTTCGAAGTTTGATTTCAGCCATTGGTGGCACCTAAACAAAAATATTTCAAGATTGCATACGTTTGCAAAAAGACTACTATAAGGTCAAGCATTTACTGTTCTTTACATAAAAATGAGTTCATTTTAATTAAAAAATAGGTGTAATGTAGTAATTTATAGTAAAGGAAATGTTAATTGACAGACTTCAGAAACGAAAAACGCCTTGTCAGAAATTACTACGAAGCACTTGATTCTTCTGAAATTAATAAAATCACAGATGTTTTAGTTGAGTTTACTGCGCAAAATTACACGTGGCGTGCTTTTCACCCTTTTAATCTACAAACAGACGCAAAGGTTGTAAGTGAGATTTTCTGGCAACCTTTTCGAAAATCTATTCGACATATGCAACGTCGTATGGATATATTTTTTGCTGGAAAAAACTTTATAGATGATGGGACGTCGGTTTGGGTGTGTTCGATGGGGCATTTAATGGGATTGTTTGATCAGCCGTGGATTGGAATAAAACCGACAGAAAAAATTATTATGTTACGTTATGCCGAATTTCATAAAATTGAGAATGGTAAAATTTCTGAAACAGCTTTCTATTTTGATATTCCACATCTTATGATCCAAGCTGGGTATCAACCTTTTAAAGATCCAACGGCTATGCATTTAGTGCAACCGGGTCCCGCGACTCATGATGCTTTACTATATAATGATGCTCCCGAGGCTGAAGGAAAGAAAACAATGGATGTTATGCATGCAATGATTAATGATCTAGGTACATGGCAATTGGGGCTACCATTAGAGGAAGAGCTCGCAAGAACTTGGCATGATGATATGACCTGGTGGGGGCCAGCGGGTATTGGGGCGACCTATACAATTGAGCGGTATGCTAAACAGCATTCGGGCCCTTTTCGTGCTGCGTTTAGTGATCGGTCTGGGACGGGACACATTGCCCGTATAGCTGAAGGACACTATTCTGGTTTTTTTGGTTGGCCTAACTTTATAGCAAAGCCTACAGGTGGTTTTATGGGGCTCTCTCCAAGTGAAAAACCTTGTGAGTTCCGTGTTATTGATATCTATCGGCGTCAAGGCAACAAACTGAAGGAGAATTGGGTATTTATTGATATACTTCACTTTTTTAAACAACAAAATATTGATATTTTAGATAATATTGAGGCTTATTCAAAATGAATATGATTGATTCACATCACCATTTATGGGACCTAAAAGCAGTAGAGTACCCCTGGTTGAATGCTAAAGGTGTAAAGCGTTTTTTTGGTGATCCGACACCAATTCAGCGTAATTACCTGATCGATGAGTTCAGACTTGATGCGCAAAAAAATGGCTTTGGATCTTCTGTTCACATTCAGGTGGGAGCAAAAGATGGTCTTGCTGAAGCGAAGTGGGTGCAATCTATCAGTGATGCTAACCCTGATTGGCCAATGGTTCAGGTTGTTTTTTGTGATCTAACTTCTCCTGATCTTGAAACTGTCCTAGACAGCTATTTAAAGCTACCTTCTGTTCGTGGTGTAAGGCAAATTATTGGCCGTGCACCAGAGGAGGATAACAAAACAGGTACCAATGACTTATTGAATTCGGAAGCACTTTTGCGAGGATTGCGTAGCGTTGGTGAAAGAGGCCTTTCATTTGATTTACAACTTATTCCTGGGTTGATGGAGGCCACAAGTAAGATACTGAAAGATGCGCCCAAAACGAAAATTGCCCTATGCCATGCGGGGTCTCCCCATAATCGAACTGCTAAGGGTTTGGAAATATACGCGGAGCAATTGGGCTATATGTCAAGTTTAAGTAATGTTACTTGCAAACTGTCAGGCCTTGGTATGTTTGACCATGGATGGACTACAGATACTATTAAAACTATTATTGATATCTGTTTGAAGCAGTTTGGTAAAAATCGCTGTATGTTTGGTTCTAATTTTCCTGTTGATA
>CAJWHE010000039.1 GCA_913041145.1 uncultured Paracoccaceae bacterium | reverse complement strand
ATTGTTATAGAATTTGAGAGCATGAACAATGCGCGGGAATTTTATGAATCTGAAAAATATACTAGTGCAAGAGACGTGCGTGAGCGTGCTGCAAAAACAGACTTGATTTTAGTTGAGGGGATTTAAAGAGTGATATGATTTATTTGTACTTTTAAGTATCTTTGTGTTCGCCACAAAAGCACGCACTCTTTTATGTCGAAAACGTATTAACATTGTCACTACAAATGTTGTTAAATACCAATTATTTACGGACTTTTAATAATTAATTAAATTTATTGTTGCAAGTTATTAATAGGAAAGATTTTTAATGTTAAAAAAAGATTTATGGAAATTGAGCGCTAATCAAATTGTAAAATCCACAAAAGCGGGAGAGCTCTCAGTAGTTTCTGTTGTTCAATCGAATATCAATCGTATGCAAGAAGTTAACCCGCACTTAAACGCAGTTGTAATGGACCTTTCTGAGCCAGCTTTAGTTAGAGCTGAGGAGTTAGATAAAGCTCGAAATTCAGGAAAAAAAACAGGTATGTTGCATGGTGTTCCGGTAACAGTAAAAATTAATGTTGACCAAGTTGGGTGTCCAACTTCGAATGGAGTATCCGCCCTGCGTGACGTAATTGCAAAATCTGACTCACCTGTAGTTACAAACCTACAAAAAGCGGGTGCTATAATTATAGGAAGAACCAATACACCAGAGTTTTCATTTCGGGGAGATACCGACAATGTATTGCACGGGCGTACTCACAATCCCTGGGGATCTCACGTTTCTTCAGGTGGATCGTCTGGGGGTGCCGGGTCAGCGGTAATGGCTGGAATAGGTGCGTTGGCTCACGGGAACGATATCGGAGGATCTCTGCGTTTCCCTGCGGCAGCGAACGGTGCTGTAACGGTGAAACCAGGTTTAGGCCGTATTCCTGCTTGGAATTCAACTCAAAAAAATGAACGAGGGATGTTAGCCCAGTCGATGTCAGTTCAGGGTCTGTTAACTCGATCTGTTGGAGATTTAGACTTAGCGATGCCAGCAATGGTTGCATCTGATGCTCACGATCCGTTTCATGTTCCACTCGAATACCGGCTTGCATCGGTTGACGGACCATTACGAGTGGCGTTCTGTACGGAAACCCCAGGATTTGATACACATCCAGATGTAGCAAAAGCACTTCAAAATGCGGCTGATGCGCTAAAAGATGCTGGTTACCAAGTGGAAGAAAAAAATATTCCTTTTCTAGAAGAAACAGGCAACTGTGGTTTTCGTGCATTGATGGGTGAAGTCAGTGTTATGATGGGTAAAGATATACGAGAATATGGATCTGAAACTATACAAAATATATTTACAGAATATTTTAAGTACTTTCCACCCTTTGAAGGTGATGAGTTAATAAAGATAATGGCTCAACGAACACATTATGCCAGAAAATGGTCACTATTTTTAAAGGATTATCCATTAATTTTATCACCGTTCCTGCCGCAACCATTTTTTGCTCCTGGTCGAGATAGTGAAGGTGCTGCTGGAGTAAAGGATGTTCTTGGCTCGGCATTATGGTCTTACTCGATGAATTTTATAGGACAGCCTGCTGGTTGCATGCCTACCCATATTGCTAAATTAGAGTCTAATATACAGCCAGTTAATATCCAGATTATTGGGCAAAGGTGGAGAGAGGATTTAATTGTAGATGCTATGAGCGCAATAGAATCACGCGTAGGTACATTTCAGAATCAACTTTGGGCACAGATGGATAAATAATAACATCCTGGTTAAACTACTAAAGCATATTGCCTATTTTATATGTGCTCTTAATGCTTTTGCAGCTCTTGCTAAGATTTATGTAAGGGGCCAATTAGTGCAGGAAAGTAGTGTGTAAAATATGGATATCTTATTCTGTCTAAAGATTTTAAAAAGGCGGTATTTACTTTAGCTGACTGATACAAACTAAAGTAAGTATCAGTCCTGGTATCCCAACAATAAATATAGCCATATTTATTGTTGTGAAGTCACCAATTAGACCAATTAATAATCCACCCATGGTTAGGCCACCAAATGACACACTTGACCACCAGGCCATAACTCTAGCACGATAATGATCTTCAACTTTTAATTGAATAATCGTTTGAGATCCAATTCCAACTAACGTCGTGGTGAAACCACAAATTATGAACACTATACTCATTACTACAATCTCGGTAACTTGAAGGAGTGTTATTATAGCTATTAAACCGAAAATAAGTCCTGGCCACAGGATAATTCGAATGAATTCCTGACTAATCTTACCTACGCCAATCCACCCGGAAGCTATAATTGAACCGATGCCGGTAGCAGCAGTGGCAATCGCTAAGCTTTTACTGTCTCCATCAAGCACTTGTCCAATAATAGCTGGTTGTATTTCCAAAACCCCACGAACAAAAAAGCTGTTTAGAGCAACAATTGATAAACACATAAAAATAATTGGCGTATTTAAAGCGGTTATCCACCCATTTCTTAATCTAGTAAAAAATTTCTCAGTATTTTCATTCTCAAGTTCGCGGTTTTTAAGAGGTAACCATATTAATACTATAATAAATGGTAAGAATAACAGTGCGGCTAATCCAAAGGTCAAATCTAAGCCAAAAGTTGCTATAGTCACTCCCGCAATACCAGGACCGACGATACGAGACATACTCCAAGAAACTGAATTTAAGCCAATTGCGCTAGCCAGATAAGATTTTGGAACAATAAGTGAAATAAATACTAGTCTGATTGGGTGATGAACTGCATTTAGAACTCCCAAAGCAAAAGATAGTAGTAAAAGGCTTTGTAGAGAATGCATTTCAAAAATCTGAAATAAAAATATTAAAATACTGATGAGTGTAATAATAGATTTTGCAAGGAGCATCGCTCTTCGCATGTCCCATCGTTCAGCATAAACTGCAAAAACTGGTCCTAAAATTCCTGCTGGGGCCATTATAGAAAGGGCAACTAAACTAGTCCAAAAAGTCGATTCTGTTATTTGCCAAGCTAACCAACCTAGACCTACTTTTTGAACCCAGGTGCCAAGAAGTGAAAAGGTATTAGTAAAAAAGTATATGTTAAAGGCTCGATGAGAAAATGCGTTCACTTTATTGCCTCTAACTGCATTTCTATTGTCTTTAGTTTTTTACGGAATTTTAATTAGTTTAGGTTGTTGCTAATCTATCGATATTAGTATTTTTTGTAAATGTTTATAGCGAAGAAGTAGGAAAGTTAGTAATCTTAATTTTTTTCAAAATTACTATACAAATTAAATTTTTTTATATGGGCAGTTAGGCTTTTTATCTAAAAACTAAATCTAAACTTAGGGTAAGTTACTATGGGTTTCAAAGTAATTAGGATAGATAATGAAATCAGTTGTGTTCAGGAAACTGGAGTCGCAAATTTTATGCGATGCAACATCTGGCACGTAAAGGGGCGTGATTATGATTTAGTAATTGATACTGGTATGGGTTTAAACTCTTTAAAAAAATGGATTTTAACTCAAACACAAAAACCAATTAAAGCTATTGGAACTCACTCTCACTTTGATCACAGTGGTGGTCTACACGAATTTGATTGCAGACTTGGGCATAAGGCAGAAGCTGATGCATTTGCTTCAGGGGGGCGTACAAAAGTAATGTACCGGGGCGGTTGGAGTAAAATTGAGATCGTTAATCCTAAGGAGCATCCAGATTTTTCTATTAAAACATTCTCTATTACACCGGCACCTTTGACTGGTTATTTGGATGAAGGAGATGTCCTTGACTTAGGGAATCGAACATTTCAAATCTTGCACTTACCGGGTCATTCCCCCGGGTCTATCGGCCTTTACGATGCTCAGTCCAAAGTTTTGTTTTCAGGTGACGCTGTTTATAACGGACAATTGTTAGATACCCATCCTCATTCTGATAAGTTGGTGTACCGAGCCACTCTGGAACGATTACATGATCTGGGAGCTGAAGAAATTCATGCGGGCCATGAGCCCTCTTTTGGAACTCTTCAGCTAAGGAATATTATTAGTGCATATCTGGCTGGTGAAAACACAATGGCTGATCCTGTGACATGGTATAACGAAAATACAAAATTGGGAGTTGACCATTATAAAGACCAAGTCTGGGTGTCCTAATTAGTTAACTTTGACAATATTACCATAATGGTTAAAGAAACTCCATTAATCTTATCTGCCGTAGTGACACTATTGATGCTATTAGAGTTTACTCTTGGCCCCCTTTGGGTTTGGGAGTTTATAAAAGAGATTCCGGTATTTAGTACATTACTTGGTGGTGGTATAATTATTTCAGGTGTAGCATTGTTGGCCGCATATGAGGTACGTCAATCGTTAGCAAAAAATTAGGTTAAAAAATAATGATTACATTCTTGTCTGTTGAAGCTGCTTCATTAGCCTTGATAGGCGGAGCGATAACGATTGCCCTTGGTGGGTTTCTTAGAGGTTTTCTGGGTTTTGGTGCAGCATTACTAATTGTTCCAGTTTTATCTGCTCTCTTTGGACCAGAAAAAGCTTTGGTAATTACTTATTTTATGGAAATTCCTACAATCATTTATTTAATGCCCAATGCCCTTAAAAATGGAGATGTTAAAACTATTACTCCAATAGTATTGGCATTATTTTGTACTATTCCTATTGGGATCTACTTTCTAATTACCATTGATCCTGAGATTGTTAAAATAGTAATTTCTATTCTTGTTCTTGCAATGGTTGCGCTTCTTGCAAGCGGCTGGAAGCCCAAAGGAGAAATAAAACTGTGGACAATGATTTCATTTGGAAGTTTGTCCGGGCTAATAAATGGGGCAGCAGGTGTTGGAGGGCCTCCTTTCGTGACAGTTTTAATGGCGCGAAATGATAGTCCTGAGAGAACTAGAGGAAATATAATTTTGGCTCTAAGTTGTATGTCTTTATTAACGACTGGAAATTATTTATATAATGGTTTGGTGACGATTGACCTTATTATTCTAAGCTGTGTTGCAGCACCAATTTATGTGGGGTCGACTTGGATTGGTTCGCAGTATTTTAACTCGTTTGGAAGTACTTACTTTCGAAAAGGTGCATTAATTATGTTGGCGTTGATTTCGGTAGTTACAATAGTTTTAAGTGTTGGTTAGATAAAAAATAGCATAGGGGTTTTACTAAAAACCCATGGTTAAAACTGATTTGTAGTATGACATCATTTTTCTAGTAAATATGTAGAACACTCAGCAATCATATTTTTTCCCTTTGTACAATTCCAAAAAATTGAATTTAAAATTTTGATATAATAGGTTACATAATGACTTATAAATTTCAACGAAGTGATAGCTAATGCATGATTCATTTACACACGTGATAGTTGGAGCCGGTTCGGCAGGATGTATACTTGCAAATAGATTATCTTCGGTCTCTTCAAATAATGTACTCCTGTTAGAGGCTGGAAAGTGGGACTCAGGTATTTGGACCAAAATCCCTGTTGGGTACTTTCGTAATATGAATAACCCGAAGGTTTCTAGGCACATACTTACTGAACCTGAGGACGGTGTTCTGGGGCGTTCGATTAACTTGCCTCGCGGGCGTGTTATCGGCGGTTCAAGTACAATTAATGGTTTAGCTTTTATTAGAGGTCAAAGAGAAAACTTTCAAAGATGGGCCGAACTAGGTTTGAAGGAGTGGGGCTATAACGAAGTCTTACCATTTTTTAAAAAATTAGAGAACTTTAGTGGATTAAAGTCACAGTTTCATGGGAGTTTTGGGGAGTTAAAAGTTTCTGAACTACGCAATGATCATCCTTACTGCAAAGCCTGGCTTGATGCGGGTATGGAATACGGTATACCGAGCAACCCAGATTTCAATAGCGACGTTTCCTACGGGTTGGGGGCCTACCATTTGACTATAGGAAAGCGCTTCAGATCTAGTTCTGCCACAGCGTTTCTTCGTCCAGCTTTAAGTAGAAAAAATTTAACTGTTTTAACTGAAGCACAAGTTAATAGAGTTTTAATAAAAAATAATAAAGTTAATGGTGTTAGTTATAAATATAACAAATCTAACCACTCTGTTAATGTTACTGGAGAGGTTATACTAAGCGCAGGTTCGATCATTTCGCCTCAAATCCTTCAACTTTCTGGTATAGGACCCAGATCCCTTTTGAACAAATTTGATATTCCAGTAATAGTAGATAGTCCAAATGTTGGTCGAAACCTTCAAGACCATTACCAGATGAGAACCATAGTAAAGTTGAAAAAAAATATTTCTTTTAATAACGATGTAAGAAATCCAGTTAAGCTTGTTAGTATGGGGCTAGATTGGATTTTTAAAGGGAGAGGGCCATTAACGGTGGGTGCTGGAAATGTCGGAGGAGGAGCTAAAACAAAGTATTCAGTAAATGGACAGCCGGACATTCAATTTAACGTAATGCCACTATCAGTTGATCGTTCGGGTAAGCCGCTTCATAAATATTCTGGTTTTACTGCTGCGGCTTGGCAATGCCACCCTCAATCTCGTGGGCACGTAGAAATAGCTAGTCTAAACCCCAGTGTTGACCCTAAAGTGTCACCGTCATATTTATCTGAAGAGATAGATCAAAAAACCCTGGTAGAGGGAGTTAAAATGCTTAGGGATATTTATAGGCAACCCGCTTTTTCAAATCTTTGGGATGAGGAAATGAGTCCTGGAAAAGAAGTTCATACTGACGAGGAAATCCTAAAGGCTGCACGTTTACACGGTGGGACAGTTTACCATTATACTGGAACATGTAGAATGGGTGTTGATAAAAACTCAGTAGTTGATCCATACCTGAGAGTTCGCGGAGTTTTGGGTCTGAGAGTAGTTGACGCTTCAGTGATGCCAGAAATCACCTCAGCTAATACAAATGCCCCAACAATGATGATAGCTGAAAAAGCAGCAGAAATGATACTCACATCATTAGATTATTAATCTGTTTGTTAATTTTAAGGTTTTAATATTATTTTTGAAGCCGCAACCCGACCAGAAAGAATATCAATAAAGGCCTTGTGGCCATCTTTTAAGGATCTCTCCTCTACCCAGTTAAAAGAGCCCATTTCAGAATTAAAGATAGCCAAAGCAGTCTCCTGAAAGTCTTGCGGCGTATAGGTGTAGGTGCCAATAAATGTTATTTCTTGTAAAGTCATTCGTCTAACATCAAGGCCTTCTATACTATCTCCCAGGCCAATATGAACTATCACACCACCAGGTTTACAGGCTTGGCTCGCAACAGATCGGGTGGAAGAGTATCCCACGGCATCAAAAACCAAATCATATTCGACGCTTTGATTTGTTTCATCAGTGATAAGTAAATCAACCTCAGAAGTTTTAGCTAAGTTACCTCTTCTAACTGGATTATTATCTACAACGGTTATATTGGTTGCACCCTTTGAATTTAAAGACAAAGCAACGCCCATTCCAATTGCGCCACCTCCTATAATCAGACATTTCGCTTTCTTAATTGGTATATCTAAAGAAGTTATTCCAAGTTTGACCGCATGCCAGCCACATGCCACAGGCTCTGTTAAGGCTGCGTGACTAATATTGACGTTATCAGGAATAGTAGTAATATTTTTATATGGAATTGCTAGGTACTCTGCAAAAGCACCCTCTCTGGGTGCCATGGAAATGAGTTGTCTGTTACTGCATATGTTATTTCTTCCCCTAAGACAGGCATCACAGACATCACAAGTGACAAGGGGGTTTACCGTTACTCTGGTGCCTTTATTAATTCCTTCCACAATCATGCCTGCTGCTTCATGTCCCAAAATTAAAGGCGGGAACCGCCGGCTATCATGTCCAAGGAACCCGTGCATATCGGACCCACAAATACCAACAGAGTCTACTTTAATCAAAACATCACCTTGAGCTAATTTTGGGTCTGAATAATCTTGAAAAACTAATGTTTTCTCTTGAGTGTAAACTAAAGCCTTCATTTTGCAGTAAACCCTCTATCGACAAAAAGTATTTGGCCAGTAACACAAGTAACCTTACCGCTAAGATTAAATAACTTTTCAGTGTTCATAAGTTACTCACTCTCCAGTTAAGTCAAAGTGTTCATCGGGGAAGTATTTTTTTAATCTAATATCTGCTGTTCTCGCATGTCCCTCCATTCCCTCAGTACGACTTATTCTAGCCGTAGCTTGAGCAATTTTTTTTGAACCTTCTTTAGTAGATTTTTGCCATGTTACTGCTTTCATATACTTATGAACTGATAGCCCACCTGTATACCTTGAAGACTGTGCAGTTGGTAGCACATGGTTTGTACCAGAAGCTTTATCTCCATAAGCAACCGTGGTTTCTTCTCCTAGAAATAATGAGCCATAGCAAGACAACCTTTCTAGCCACCAAGTTAAGTCCTCTGCTTGGACAGTTAGGTGCTCAGGTGCATATTCGTCAGATGTCGCGGCCATAGTTTCTCTGTCTGCACAGAGAATAACTTCACCAAAGTCTCTCCAAGCTGCTTCGGCATTATCTCTATTTAGTTTTGGAAGGTCATTAATTATTATTGGGATAAGCTCTAAAACTTTGTCTGCAACTTTTCGATTATCAGTAATTAGCCAAACTGGTGAATTATATCCGTGTTCAGCTTGGCCCACTAGATCTGTTGCAACCATTAGCGGATCGGCAGTTTTATCAGCTAAAATTAGACTATCAGTCGGTCCAGCAATCATGTCTAATCCCACTTTACCAAATAAGAGACGTTTTGCTTCTGCAACAAATTGGTTGCCTGGCCCTACCAAAATATCAGCGTTTGCTAACCCAAATAGCCCATATGTCATTGATGCTATCGCTTGAACGCCGCCCATTGCCATAATAGTATCTGCTCCACACAGATCTGCTGTGTAGATAATGGCCGGATTTATGCCAATATCTGCTCTTGGTGGAGAGCAGGCACTAATATTGGTACAACCTGCAACTTTTGCAGTTGTCACTGTCATAATTGCCGATGCAACGTGACTATAGCGGCCTCCGGGTATGTAGCAACCAACTGATTTACATGGTATATATTTCTGACCAGCTGTAAAACCTGGAACTATTTCGATATCAAAGTTTTGCAATGTCTCTTTTTGTGCTTCAGCAAAAGTACGAACATTGTCATAAGAAAATCTAATGTCATCTTTGAGTTTTTGAGATACTTTAGAACTAGCTTCTAAAATCTCATCGGAGGTTAAAATTAGGTTACCTGCATATTTATCAAATCTTAATGCGTACTCCCTTGCTGCGGCTTCACCATTATTTTCGATATTATTTAAAATGCCCTGAACGATATCTGTTACCTCTGACGAAGATTTAGACGTTATTTTTTTTGCTTTTTTTAGGTATTCGCGTGTCATAGAATTTTTCCCAAAATTGTATTTTATTAAAAGTAAGACGATAACCATTATCTAAGATTTTAACAACTGACATCAGGTTTTTGATAATATATAATTATCAATTCTTAAATATTGCTAAACAAATATTTAAACCTGATATCTCGTAGGTAGAAATTTGCTGCTTATGACATTTGGACGGATTTGTTTTTCATTATTGACTTAAAGAGTATAAATCCATAAAAATATACTCATATTAATTAAGGGATGTAGATGAAAAATATTTTTATTTTACTCACGCTACTTTTAACTGGATGCGGAACTATAGGTGGGTTAGCCAATGGGGCTGGAGAGGTCCTAGAGGGAGCGGCTTACGATGTGCGATCCATTGGGGCAATAATAGCACCATAGGTAAGAGGTTCTTTGATAAACTATTAAACTTCCAAGTACTTCTCTTCTTTTTATTAATTGCGAGTTCATCAGTTGCAGTTGAAAAATATAACAGAGATAAGTTTGGCCGTTGGAATGATTTAGATGGGAACTGTTTAAATACTAGACATGAATTACTAAAGAAACATTCTACTATTCCGATAATACTACGTGAAGACGGATGCTTAGTAAAGTTTGGTAGATGGATTGATTTGTATACAGGTGATGTATTTATTAACGCAAGAAACGTTGATATTGATCATCTTGTACCACTTAAGTTCGCTTGGGATCATGGGGCAGTGGAGTGGTCTCAAAAAAAAATGAGATCATTTTATAATAACCCCATGAATTTATTTGTAGTGGGTCGGGAAATTAACCGTGAAAAAAGTGCATTTGGTCCCTTAGATTGGTTGCCTCCCAGCAATAGTTTTAAGTGTTCTTATATAATAAAATTTCTACTTATTTCTAATTCCTATGGGTTAAATTTTACTAAAAAACGAACAATTGCATATAATAATTTGAAAAATGAAGTCTGTGAACAATAATTTATTACTATTATCTCTCCTCTTTAAAATGAGTTATTGGACTGTAGATGAAAAGATACATGGGCTTGTGAAAAAATGTTAATAAAACTGTAGTTAAAAGTTAATAGAGGACTTAACACATATGGCAGAAATTCAAGCTAAAAACCAACTCTTGAAAAACCTTAAGGGTATCCATCTTTGGCATGCACCAATGTCTAGTTGTTCACAGCGGGTACGCCTCGTGCTCGCTGAAACAAAAACAATATATGAAAGTCATGTGATTAATATCGCAAAAGATGAACACGCTACAAAAAGTTACCAGGCTATACACCCGAACGGACTTGTACCTGCTATAATTATAGATGGTCGTTTATTTATTGAATCAATTGATATTATAGAACTGTTGCCAGAAAACGATTCTGATTTATTATTGCATCGTGATGTAAGTCTTTTAAAGAAGGCTGATCAAGCTCAGATGGATTTAAAGTTATTGTCTTTTGAATTTTTATTTAAGGGTGCACCGTTGCAGATTAAGGAAGATTTTGATGAATTCCAGGTCAACCATAAAAACGATCAACTCAAGCAGTTTAGGGTTGATTTATCCAATGGATTTGAAAGAGATAGAATAGAGAATGCTGTCGCAAGAACCCATAATCATTTTCAAAAATTAGAAAATATTTTGTCTGACGGAAGGCATTTTTTGGGGGGGGCTATTTACTCTTTAAGCGATGTTGCCTGGACGCCAAATTTTCATCGGTTTAACTTAATGAACTGGCCTTTTGAAGACACACCTTATTTACGAAATTGGTTTAACAGAGTATCAGAACGGGAAAGTTTTGAATTAGCGTTGCTAACTTGGGAAAACAAAGATGTAATGAGAGATTTAAATAATTATACGAGGCAGAGGAAAGTTCTTGGGACGGATGTAAGAGCTTTTGGGACATTGGCTAATTTTTAAATTAAATGTGTTAGTTTATTTTATAATTAGTTATTACTTAGTGGGTTTTAGGTGGAGAGGGGAATATGAAAAAAATTAAAAATATACTCTTTATAATGGCAGATCAACTTAGGTGGGATTACTTATCCTGCTACGGCCATCCTCACTTAAAAACTCCCAATATCGACAAGCTTGCACGCAAAGGAGTTCGATTTGATAGGGCTTTTGTTCAGTCTCCAGTTTGTGGACCATCTCGAGCTTCTTTTTATACGGGAAGAACTGTTTTTAGTCATGGTTCAACATGGAATAGGGTTCCATTACCAATTGGAGAGCTAACTTTGGGCGATTATTTGCGACCTTTAGGTGTGCGAACAGCGGTCGTTGGAAAAACACACATGGAGCCTGACCCAGAAGGAATGGCGCGTTTGGGCCTCAATGATAGTACAGAAATAGGGATGGTAATCTCACAGCCAGGTTTTGATCCTTATGAACGAGATGATGGATTGCACCCCAATGCTGTTTTGAAGAAGAGAGGTAGTAAATTACCATATAATGATTGGTTGAGACAACAGGGTTATGATGGTGAGAACCCTTGGAATGATTATGCTAACTCTGCTGAAGGACCTGATGGGGAGCTTTTATCTGGATGGTATCTGAGAAACTCATATTTACCAGCAAGAATTAAGGAAGAACATTCTGAGACTGCTTATATGACGATGAGAGCGAGAGACTTTATCCAGGAGACTGGAGAGGTGCCGTGGCTATGTCATCTTAGCTATATAAAACCCCATTGGCCATATATGGCTCCAGCACCATATCATAATATGTATGGCCCCAATACCTTCAAACCAATAATTCGTGATAGTTCTGAAAAAATAAACCCTCATCCCGTGTATAATGCCTTTATGGAAATGGAAGTAAGTCAGACGTTCTCAACAGCAGGTGTACGTGAGACTGTCCTTCCGGCGTATATGGGAATGATTAAACAAATAGACGATCACCTAGGTAATTTGTTTGGCTGGCTTGAGGAATCAGGAAAGGCAGATGAAACCATGATAGTTGTTACATCTGATCATGGGGATTATTTAGGTGATCATTGGCTTGGAGAAAAAGAATTGTTTCATGAAGTCTCTGTTCGAGTTCCTCTTATCATTTATGATCCAAGACCAGAAGCTAATAAAACCAGAGGCAAGGTTGTATCTGAACTGGTGGAAGCAATTGATTTGGTTCCAACATTTCTTGCAGCTACTGGTGCACCATCGGCCGATCATCGCTTGGAAGGATTATCATTGGAGCCATTGATACATGGAGAATTTGTAGAAAATTGGAGGAGTGCTGTCTTTTCTGAAATTGATTATTCATATTACAAAGCAAGAGATATACTTGGCGTTGGGAACTACGATGCACGGGGATATATGATTCGTACAAATGATTGGAAATATGTATATTTCCGAGGCTTTGAACCTCAACTTTTTAATTTAAATGATGATCCTAACGAATTTAAAGATTTAGGCAGAGATGTTGATTACGAAGTAACTCGGCAAAATATGCATGCAATATTGTTGGATCGTTTAACAGGAAGAAAAAACAGAATAGCTCAATCTGATGAGTCACTCGAAAATGCCCGTGGAAAAGAGACATCCCATGGTATACTTATAGGTAAATGGTAAAAATTTAATTAGGGAAAATAATAGTATGGATGCACATATTGTTGGTTGGGGACATACCTCATTTGGACGTTTAGAAGACTCAATGGAGGAATTGATTTCAAAAGCGGCAACCGAAGCTATAGAGCATGCCAACGTGGACCCTAAGGACATTGATGGTATCTGGGTTGGCCATTATAATGGGGGATTAGTCTCGGATGGGTTTATTTCTTCTTTGGCATTACAGATTAGTCCAGAATTAAGATTTACTCCGGCAACACGTGTAGAGAATGCCTGTGCATCTGGGTCTGCAGCGGTTTATGCGGCAAGAGACTCGATAAGAGCGGGTACAGCAAAAACTACTCTGGTTATAGGCGTCGAAAAAATGACGGCTAAAGATACTAAGGGTGTAACTGAAGCGTTAATGACTGCTTCATATCAGGAAGAGGAGGGTGGGGTTTCATTTCCACATATTTTTGCTCGATATGCTGATGCTTACTTTCAAGTAAACGGCGACAAATCTGATATTTTAGCAAAGATTGCCGTCAAAAATCATACTAACGCTATAAAAAATCCACTTGCACAGATTCAAAAAAATGTGGATTTTGATTTCTGTAATAATATTAGTGATAAAAATCCGATGGTTGCATCACCATTAAGATTGACAGATTGTTCGCTAATTTCTGATGGCGCTGCGGCTGTCGTCATGGTTTCTGATGATATTTCACATAACTTTGATCGAGCGGTTAGATTTCGTGCAGGTGTTCAAGTAAATGATTTTCTACCAATGTCTAGTCGAGATATTTTAAAGTTTGAAGGTCCAACTGAGGCTTTTAAGAGAGCATTCACAGAAGCTAAGATTAACATTAATAATCTTGATTTCGCAGAGGTACATGACTGTTTTACTATGGCTGAACTTCTTATCTATGAGGCTATGGGAATAACTAAATCTGGACAAGGATCCAGAGCAATTTCTGAAGGTTTGGTTTACTCTAATGGAGCATTGCCCATAAATCTATCTGGAGGTTTGAAAGCAAAAGGTCACCCTGTTGGTGCTACTGGTGTTTCGATGCATGCACTAGTTGCCGCTCAGCTATGTGGGGAGGCGGGTTTGATGCAAAAAGAGGACGCGACTTTAGGTTGTTTGTTTAATATGGGTGGATCAGGCGTTGCTAATTATTGCTCAATTCTGGAGCCCGTGCATAATGGTTGATGACCTTAATAGGAACTAGTTAAAGTATTTAGGAAGGTTTTTTTGATACTGTGAATTTTTCGCTTTTCAGAATGGTTTCTATAGATTAGTTTACAAACATATTTAAAAAAATGAGGTTTACAGTAATGAAAACTAGATTAGCTATTATACTTACCGCAGTAACACTTTTAGGTGGGTGTGCATCAATTCAAGACTCTTATGTCAATCCAATGAATTGGTTTGGAACATCGGCTTCTAATTAATAAAATAAAGACTTTTATAATATAAAAAAAAGTACTGGGGTTTTTATCCTCAGTACTTTTTTAAGCTAGAACGCTTAACCAATACCATAAAGTAAACACTGAAAGTGTGGTAGAAAACAGGACTGAGGTTGCAGCAATTTTTGTTCCTGTATTGTACATATTGGCGAAGATATAGGCATTCAAGCCGGGAGCCATTGCTGCAGTAAGCACCACGGCTCGAATTGAGTTTGTATCTAATTGATTATAATCGGCCAAATAATAACCTAAACTTGGTTTCATTAGTAGCGCTATTAATGCAATTACTATTACTGGCAGAATATCACCATTTACTTTGTAACGAGCTAAAACTCCACCGAGACCGAATATCGCCGTCGGTATCGCTGCTTTTATGATTATATCAATCGCATTATTAATAGTTGTAGGTATAATAATTTCTAAAATATTTATAAAAATCCCTAATAAAATACTTAAAACTAGAATATTATTGAAAATTCCCTTTATAGCTTTGCCTACTGTTGAACTTAAACCGTTTCCGCGACCTTTCACAAACTCCATGAAAACTATGCCTATCATATAGCAAAATGGAGTATTCAAAGCAATTATAGCATAGTTTGGTCCTAATGAGTTTGTACCATACGCTTGTTCCATTATTGGTAGACCCAACATAAGGGAGTTAGAATAAAGACAGCAAAAACCTATTACGACACTCTTTTCGAGAGAGTATTTTAAAAGAGATCGAGATATTAATATTCCTAAAAAAAATCCGATTAGTGAGGGAATAAAATAAGAAACTATCAATAGAAAGTTAAAGTAGTTACCTATTTCGATATTTACCATTGCGTTAAATAATAGACAAGGAATTGCAAATTTCTGAGTAAATAACATTACTCCATCTACTGCACTTGAGGGTAACCATTTAAATTTAGCAGAAATAAAGCCCACTCCAATTATTAAGAAAACTGGCAGTAGTACGTTAATTAGAGCACTCACTTAGATATCCAGTTCAATGCGCATCCCGTCAAAGGCGGGTCGAACATTGTTAGGTAACTCTGCACATAAAGTTTCATAGTCCATATCTATATGCATGTTTGTCAGAACAGCATTTTTAGGAGCTAGTTCTTCAATCCACTTAAGTGTTTTTTCAAGGTGAGTATGGGACGGGTGAGGGGTTCTACGAAGGGCGTCAATAATTAGGTAATCAAGGTTTTTTAGTGCAGCCCAACTTTCGTCATATAATTCAAAAACATCTGGGATATATGCAAAATTCCCTACTCTGAAACCTAGGCTATCAATTGACCCATGATTCACTTTAAATGGTTTGATATCAACTAACCCAGCAGGACCACCTATCTGGAATGGACCGTTTAATGAGTTCATTATTAGTATTGGGGGATATGGTGAGGCCTCTGGCTTTATAAATGCATAGCCAAACCTGTCTAAAAGATTAGCTTCCGTTTGATCATCAGCCCAGATATTTATCCGTTCCTTCATATTGAAGACTACCATTCTTAGATCATCAATACCATTCATATGATCTGCATGAAAGTGCGTGTATAAAACTCCATCAAGGCGTGTTACATCTTCACTTAATAGTTGTTCCCTCAGATCTGGCGATGTATCTATGAGTATCGTGGTTGTTTTATCATTTATAGTTTTTTCAATTAAAAGGGAACATCGGCGTCTTCTGTTTTTTGGATTTTGAGGATCACAGGCTCCCCAATGACCACCTATTCTTGGCACACCACCAGATGAACCAGACCCCAAGACTGTAAAACAAATTTTTTCCATTAGGGAACCTTACTGAATAAGCGATTAAAATTTGATTGTGTTTGATGAGAAAACTCAGAATAGTCTAATCCAAATATTTCTGCGCCGACTTTTGCTGTGTGAACAGAATAACTGGGTTCGTTTCTTTTGCCACGAAAAGGTGGAGGAGCGAGATAAGGAGAATCTGTTTCGACAAGTACCCTATCGATTGGAACAGAAGAGAATAATTCCCTTAACTCTGTACTTTTAGGAAATGTAATGATTCCAGACATGGAAAGGTAGAAACCTAAATCCAAAGCAGTTTTTGCAAGCTCAACTCCAGAAGAAAAACAGTGCATAACACATTCAAAGGGTCCATTTTTATGCTCTGAACTAAGTATTTCAGACATGTCGTGATCAGCACCACGAGAATGTATAATCAATGGTAAGTTTGACAGCCGAGCTGCTTCTATATGATTTAACAAACTTTCCTTTTGAATGTCAGCAGTCTCACTGGTGTAATGATAATCTAGGCCTGTCTCTCCGATTCCTACAAATTTTGAATGATTAGTAAGCTCTAAAAGCTGTGATACTGTAACTAATGGATTAGTAGCTGCATTCATTGGGTGAGTGCCAGCAGCATAGAAAACTGATGGATACTTTTCTGCAATAGCCCGAACTAAAGTCTCTTCGCTTAATTTAGTACAGATAGTTATCATTTTTGTTACCCCAGCCTCTAACGCTCTATTAATAATTTCGTCGAGGTCATCTTGAAAGTCATTAAAATCTAAATGACAGTGACTATCTGTGATTTCTATCCTGGTCATGTAGAATTTCTTACTCTTAATTATTGGGACGTTTCATTCATCTTAAATAGCGTATCTAGGATCAATGTGCTGGGGTCAATATTAACGGTTATTGCATAGTTTATTTTCTTTCTAAGTTCTCCTACTAAATCTGCCCAATTTTTTGCATGCTCATTGGTATTTGATACTTTAGTCAAAATAATTTTTTCATTTTGGATTAATTCTTCAGATAATTGTCCTAAGCCTGCATAAGCAAGACGTGAAATCACTAGCTCTATAAGTTCTACTATAATATTGAGGATTTGGTCATCACCTCTTTTTGCTGCCCGTTCGCTGAGAGCCAAGGCTAAATTTCCATTCAGATTTGGAAAAGTTTCTACTATTTCAACTATAGATTTATATATGCTTAAAGCATTATAATTTGATAGGCGAATAGCGTTTCCAACAGAACCGTCAGATAAATTTATTAATCCTTCACTTAAGGTGTCTATATCTATTTTAGAAGTATTTAAAGCTTTATACATATCTTTTGAGTTAAGTTTTTGACATCGAAGTTCAATACATCGAGACTTTATTGTAGGAAGTAATGCTGCAGGTCGATGGCTAATTAGTAAAAAAATACAATCTTTAGGAGGCTCTTCTAAGGATTTTAAGAGGGCATTAGCTGAACTGTTATTTAAATCATCCACACTATCGATGATAATAACTCGCCTTTTTCTATCCGTACTTGAAAGTGCAAAAAAATGATTTAACTTACGCACTTGATCTACTGTTATGTTGTTCCGAAATCGTTTTTTTTCTTCATCGTAAAGTTTTCGAAGTAAAAATAAATTAGGTTCACTTAATGCTCTTACCCGTGGATTTACTGGGTGCGAATAGTCAACATCTAACGAACTTGAGGGAGTTTCAGATTTAAATAATTCATTTGAATTATTCGATTGGTTAGCAAATAAAAATTTTGCTATTCTCCAAGCAAGAGTAGCCTTCCCAATACCGTTGCTACCGCTAATTAACCAAGCGTGATGTAAGTTGTTATTATTAAACGCGTTCAAAAACCTTTGCTCAGCGAGGTTTTGCCCAAAAATCTCTAAAGTTTCTCTAGGGTGACAGGCGTCCAGTTGTTTATCTGATTGTGGTAACTCTAAATCAATCATTTAAAATATTATTTACAATGTTAAATATTTCTAAACTTATTTGCTGCGATGTCTTGGAGCCATCAATGATATGGCACCTTTCCGTAAAACTATTTTTGAGATCCAGAAAACCATTCCGCAGTTTTAATTGAAACTCTAAACCAAAATCCTCAAAACGATCTTCTCCCGAGTCACGAGCTAACCCTCTATATAAGGCCTCTTGAGGGTCCATATCTATAATAAAAGTTAAATCTGGTTCCTTACTGATCATAAGATTATGTAGTTTATCTACTGTCTGACGTAAGTCACCCCTTGTTACACCTTGATAGACCCGAGTACTGTCTACATATCTGTCAGAAATTACAATCTTGCCCTCTCTTAAGCCAGGTTCTATCGTTTTTTCAAGATGGTCTCTTCTGGCCGCTGTGAATAGTAACATTTCTGTTTCAGGAGACCATTTACTAGGATCACCTTCTACAAGCAACTTTCGGATAATTTCAGCTCCAGAAGATCCTCCTGGCTCACGAGTTAATATATTATCAATACCATTTTTTTTTAAAGATGAGGCCAGTGCTTTTGCTTGTGTAGATTTCCCAGAGCCGTCAATGCCCTCAAAAGTTATAAATATGCCACTTTTCATTGAAATACTTTAGAAACTTTAGTTACTAGAAGTTTACCTAGGATTGTCGTTGAAGCTTTGAATCGTCCCCAAAAATTTCCTTCTGCTACTGTTTCTCCAGCAACGACTGGAAAACTTTTATCTGCAAGCTCTGGAATACTAACTATTAATTCAGCTATCTTAGTGCCTGCGGCTATTGGGGCCTTTATTGGGCTCAAATATACTAACTGAGTTGAAATATTTTCTTTTTCAAGGACTGGTACAAGAATATCAATATCTGATTCAACAACCATATTTACTTTTTTAGACAAACCTAACCAAACTGATGCCGTGTCAACCACTTCACCTTTTTCTGCTAATTTTACTGTTGTAAACTGTCTAAAGGCCCATGTGGCCATTCTCTTTGCTTCTTTTGCTCTCACAGATTCAGATCTCAGCCCCGAAAGAACAAAGATTATTCGGCGATCCCCCTGGACTGCGGATCCAACAAGCCCATAACCAGATTCTCTGGTGTGGCCAGTTTTTAGACCATCTGCTCCTATCTTCATTTTTAATAATGGGTTTCTATTGAAACGGTTATCTGGAGCCCTATTATTAAATCTGAACTCTTTCTCTGCAAAGTAGCCATAATATTGAGGGAATACTGTTATCAATCGATTAGCTAAGGTTGAAAGATCTCGCACTGACATTTTATGATTTATTGAAGGCATACCATTCGAGTTTTCAAACGTAGAGTTTTGCATTCCTAAAGATTTTGCTCTTTTTGTCATCATTTTAGCAAAACCAACTTCAGTCCCGTCAGGGGATAGAGCTTCAGCTAATACGGCGCTTGCATCATTTCCAGAAAGTACAACTACACCCCTAATGAGCTCTTCCACAGTTACTGTATCTTGGGTTGTAAGAAACATAGTAGAGCCGCCATACTTTTCAGCAAGTTTTGAAACGGGTAATGTATCATCTAACCTTAATCTGCCATCTTCTAAAGCTTCAAAAACCATGTTTAAGGTCATTAGTTTGGACATTGAAGCTGGAGGTAATGCAAGATCGGCATTTTTTTGCATTAATACAAGCTTTGAATTTGTATCAAAAATTATTGCTGATTTAGCAACAGTTTCGAATGCAATGCTATTATTTGTGAATATAATTATAAAAAAACCTGATAGAATAGTTCTTAGTTTAAATAGCATTCAGAGGTTTCCTTATACTTCGATTTAAATACTAATAATTTAATCGTTTGAAGCTCGCAAGCTAACATTAATAAATATTATTATATTATAGCATAAGGTAGTAAGTAAAAAAATAACTAACTTTTAAATAAACTTTTAATTTCACCCTTTAAGAATCGAAAATCTAAGGTTAAAAGGTGCGTCAGTCGGAGGAGTGGCAGAGTGGTTGAATGCACCGGTCTTGAAAACCGACGAAGGTGAAAGTCTTCCCAGGGTTCGAATCCCTGCTCCTCCGCCATTAAATGTTCTTAACGTATTGATTTTATTATATAAATTAATTTTATAATTAAATTGTCCCCTATTTTGTCCCCTAAGTTAAATTTATCTAAGTTCAGAAAAATCTTATCTTTTGATACGGTTTGTTTTTTTTGTGGGGGTTACTTTGCTCAA
>CAJWHE010000038.1 GCA_913041145.1 uncultured Paracoccaceae bacterium | reverse complement strand
TGGTGCAACTTCTGGCTCAGGCGTTGGCTCTGGTGCAACTTCTGGCTCAGGCGTTGGCTCTGGTGCAACTTCTGGCTCAGGCGTTGGCTCTGGTGCAACTTCTGGCTCTCCAAGACCTCCATCCGTAACAATATGATCTATACCTTCTTCCAGTTTTGAAGAAGATCTAAATAAACGATCTTTTAGCTTTTTAAAAAATGACATTATCTACCAAAATTTCACAATTACATATGGAGTAGTACTTTGAGAGTGGAAGTAAAAGAGGTTAAGCCTGATTAATTTCCAATATTAAGCCGATCTCTTTTAAGATTCTTAATAATTAAATATTTCTTTTATATTTATTTTTATAACAAATATTTCCCATCTTTGAACTCAATAACCATATCTTTCTCTTTTTTAATATTAAACTTTGAGGAGATAATTTTTTCGTCAATCCAAACTACGGAATAACCGCGTTCTAAAGTTGTGCGATAGCTCAAATTATTTAAAAGTTGACTTTTATACTGTAATCTCTTCGACTTCTCTTGCAACTCTATATTCGTAAGAAAGGATAATTTCTTATTCAAAGCTTCAAGTTTTTCTTCTGCACTCTCAAGATTTTTCTTTAGTTTCTGATTACTTAGCCGTACCCCAATACCATCAAAAGTACTTCTTTTCAATTTAACTTGACTACCGATCAGCCTCCTAATTGACTGAAAATGATCATCAAATAAATTTTGTGCAATAGTCATTACATTCTTTAACAAATTTGATCTTAGACCAGCCATAATGCTTTCACTGTTTAACCTTTTAGCTTGAATAGCGTAATTCAATGCTTTTGGCATACGTAAACTTATAGACTGTAGTTTATCTGAAGGGCTAGCTAACAACTCCTCTGGACGATTTAGAAAACGAAATAAATAAGTTAGTCTTTCTGCTTTAACTTCATGGACTTTAGCTATCACATTGATTAATCTTGCTTCCAAACTTCTCAGTTCTGCAAGTAAGTTCACTCTTACTGGAACCACAATTTCCGCTGCGGCGCTGGGCGTAGGGGCCCTTATATCTGCCGCATAATCTATCAAAGTGGTATCAGTTTCGTGGCCAATTGCTGATATAATTGGAATACTGGAATTTGCCACTTCTTTTACTACAACTTCCTCATTAAAGCCCCATAAATCTTCTATAGAGCCGCCCCCTCTAGCAATGATCAAGACGTCTGGTCGATAGCCCCTCTTGCTAACAGGTATGGCATTAAAGCCCCTTATTGCCTTAGAAACCTCGACTGCACATTTTTCACCCTGCACAGTTACTGGCCAAACGACAACATTCCTAGGAAAACGATCTCTCAATCGATGTAAAATATCGCTTAGAACGGCTCCTTGGGGTGACGTAATTACTCCTATTAAATTAGGAATATAAGGAATTCTCTTTTTATTCTCTTCATTAAAAAAGCCTTCTTTTTGAAGAGTTTCTTTTCTCTTTTCAAGCATTGCCATTAATGCACCGATTCCCGCAACTTTGAGATCATCGACTATAAGTTGATACTTTGATTGACTCCCAAAACTAGTAACTTTTCCTGTTGCCGTAACCTCAAGTCCCTCTTCTGGAACTATCGCCAAACCAGATACTTGTCCTTTAAATGTCACTGCTGCTAACACAGACTTTTCATCCTTAATATCATAGTATAGATGACCAGAGCGCGCAGTGAATACTCTTCCTATTTCGCCTCTGACACGAACTCTTGAAAATTCACCCTCTATTAAACTTTTTATTGATGCTGAAATCTCAGAGACACCATATTCTGGAACATTCCGGCTCTTATCGTCTTCATCAATTAACTTCATTTAGTTGGCTCTCTTGTTTTCTTCTAATCGCCATCATAATAACTATTTAAAGGAAATTAAACTGGAACTTTAAATGAATATATTAATTATAGGTTCAGGAGGAAGAGAGCATTCGTTGGCGTGGGCGGTAGCACAAAATCCTAAATGTGAAAATCTAATAGTTGCTCCTGGTAATCCAGGTATAGCTGAAATAGCAAGATGTGTAGATTTAGATATCTATAATAATTCCCAAATACTAGAATTCTCACAAAACAATAAAGTAGACCTAGTTATAATCGGTCCTGAAGGGCCGCTTGCAAATGGATTATCTGACCTACTAAGAAAAGGTGGGGTAACAGTATTTGGATGCTCAAAAGAAGCGGCAAAATTAGAAAGTTCAAAAAAATTTACAAAAGATTTATGTAAAAAAATTGGTGCTCCCACGGCAAATTTCGAGTTTTTTAGCAATGCAAAAAAGGCCAAAGAATATGTAGTAAGACAAGGCGTGCCGATTGTAATAAAGTTAGACGGTTTAGCAGCAGGAAAAGGGGTTATAGTCGCAATGGACCAGAAAACTGCTTTCAATGCTATTGATAATTTTTTAGATAGAAAAGAAACTGCTATACAAAATAAAATACTTATTGAGGAGTATTTAGAAGGTGAAGAAGCATCCTTTTTTGTACTATCAGATGGGAAAAACTTACTACCCATTGGATCGGCACAAGACCACAAAACGGCTTACGATAATGATCAAGGTCCTAATACTGGAGGAATGGGAGCATATTCTCCAGCCCCCGTGTTAACTCAATCTATAATGGATCTAACCATAGAAAGTATAATAAAGCCTACAATCGAAGAAATGTTTAATAGAGGCACGCCTTACAAAGGTGTTATCTTTGCAGGCTTAATGATAAAAAATGGAATTCCAAAACTTATAGAGTATAATGTTAGATTTGGAGATCCTGAGTGCCAAGCTTTGATGATACGCCTAGGTCCACAGGTCTTAGATCTCATTTTAGCATGTTGCTCAACTAAGCTAGATAAAGCAAAAATAAACTGGGCCAAAGATCATTCTGTTACAATTGTTCTAGCGAACAAGGGATATCCTGGAAATTATAAAAATGGTTCAAAAATACGTTTTGTTGAAGAATTAAAGAATGATAGCCTTAATCAGATTTTTCATGCTGGAACCAAAATAGATAACTCCCACCTAATAGCAAATGGGGGTAGAGTTCTAAATATTACTGCGCGTGGAGATAACCTTTTAGAAGCCCGTGATCGAGCATATAAAAATCTTGAAAAAATAAATTGGCCAGAAGGGTTTTACAGGTCAGACATCGGATGGCGCGCTCTTTAATGTTTACACTTCCCAGTATAGTCTAATTCTTAAAATCCACTTTAAAGGGAAATTAACATCATATTTGCCTCTCCGGCATATTAACACTTAAACCATCAAGTTGATCCGTTACTTTTATTTGACAAGTTAGACGAGAACGCACCGAGTCGGGCTCATATGCAAAATCAAGCATATCTTCTTCCATAGGATCTTTCTCTGGTAGTTTCTCAACCCAATCTTCCGAGATATAAACATGGCATGTGGAGCAAGCGCAAGCTCCTCCACAATCTGCTTCAATCCCAGGAATATTATTGTTACGAGCACCTTCCATAACAGTCAAACCAGGCTCAACATCAACCAAATGCTTTTCACCACTGTACTCAATATATGTAATTTTAACCATCTTGATGCCTCATAAATAAAACCTAAGTGAAGGGAATAGTATAGACTATCAGGTTTTTCTAGACCAAGTTTTATATATTGTAAAAATAATTATTTGTTCTATCTTTGTTCTCATGATTAAAACTAAAAATAATAGTATTTGGCCAAAGCCACCTTCGTGTATAGTAAATTCTCAACTACAGGAGCCCCCAAACGGAACAACTATATCTGTGGCAGGGCTTGTACTGGTTCGCCAACGCCCTGGAACAGCGAATGGCGTTGTGTTTATTACTCTAGAAGATGAAACAGGTACAGCAAATATAATTATTTGGAAGAACATATTTAAACAATATAGAAGAGCCATCATAGAGAGCAGGTTACTGCGAGTAACAGGAACTATTCAACGTCAGGGAGATGTTAGTCATATTATTGCAAAGCACCTTGAAGACATATCTTACATGCTCGATGAAGTCTTAAATTAGTATTCAATTTAAGACTTCAATCTAGCCTTAAGGATAAAAACCGCAAGCGACCCTCTGACCTTATCAGAAATAATAGTGATTTCTTTTTAGCACTTTTAGAGTCTTGGAGAAGTTTTTTAAAGATACTCAAAGATACCAACTTTTCTTGAGATACCTCAGCTATCACATCACCAATTCTTACCCCTTTTTCATAAGCCTCACTATTTTTTAAAATATCTTTAACTATAAGCCCATCTACGTCTTTACTGAGGTTAAACTCACTTCTCAAGCTATCATTTAACACTGTCAGACTCATACCTAATATAAGCTCTACCATCGGGACAGAAGGATTCTCATTTTTTGGAAATGCTGTCGCCTCGGCTAACTCTCTTTGCCCTAAACGTACTTTAACAGTTTTTTCCTTTCCTTTTCTGAGGAGCACTACATCTACAGTCTTATTTACAGCTGTTTTACCAACTACTCTGACCAATTCTTTGGTATTACTAACTTCAATTCCATCAAAAACTAAAATGACGTCACCTGATTTAATACCACCATCTTTTGCTGGCCCCTCAGGAACTTCAGTAACGAGGATTCCATCAATTGATTCAATCCCGATTGCTTCTGCAATATCCTTAGTTAAATCTTGTATTCTTACGCCCAACCAACCTCGTCTAGTTTCTCCAAACTTTTTTAATTGGATAACAACTGGCGAAACAACATTTGAAGACATTGAAAACCCAATGCCAATAGAGCCGCCATTTGGCGATAATATCGCTGTATTAACTCCAATCACCTCACCTGACGTATTAAATAAGGGTCCTCCAGAATTTCCTCTATTTATAGCAGCGTCAGTTTGAATAAAATCATCATAGGCACCAGCCAATTCTCTTTTCCTGGCTGATATAATACCTACAGACACAGAAAAACCTTGGCCTAAAGGGTTCCCAACAGCCATAACCCAATCTCCAACTCTACCAGAGTCGCTGTCACCGAATGACACAAAGGGTAAAGGTATATCACTGTCAACCTTAAGAAGAGCAATATCAGTCTTTGGATCCAATCCAACTACTTTTGCTGTAAGACGTTTCCCACTAAAAAATTCAATCTCTATTTCGTCAGCTTTGTCAATAACATGGTTATTAGTTACAATATAACCATCCTCAGATATAACAAAACCTGACCCCAAGGCTGATGAAGCTCTAGGTTTTCTATTTTGATCTCTTTCTAAAAAATCTTTAAATAGATCTTCGAAAGGGGAACCTTTTGGTACTACTGGCCTTTGCTCCCGAGAAATCTCTTCAATAACTGTAGAGGTAGTAATATTTACAACGGATGGGCTCACAGTTTCTGCCAGATCAGCGAAGCTTTTTGGCATGTCCGCTACAGAGTTATGTACACTAATTGTAAGTAGTAGAAAAACTACAGATACAAACTTATAGAATATCAAAAATTTTTGTTTCATTAAATTCCTCATAAACAAGTATATTGACGAAAAAGGATTATGGTTTGGTGTTAATTAAGGCTGTAAAAAGCTAAATAAAATACCCTAAGTCAAATACTAATAATGTATTAAATCTCACATAAGTTTTTCAGAAATCCATATTAAAAAGGTTCCTACAGCTAAACCAGAAAGCCCTATTATACGCCTATTCTCTACAGTCGACTTAAGTAAAACTTTTAATATTTTCTCAAGGTATGTTGGAGCAAGAGCAATTATACATCCCTCAAGCGCCAACACTAACCCAACAGCCATTACAAGCTTATTAAATATCAACTACCGGTATCCGATTTTAGATAGTTAAAAAACTCACTGTCCGGACGAACTACCATAGTCGTACTATCTGCACTCAATGCATTTCCATACGCATTTATCGATCTATAGAATTCAAAAAACTCTGGATCTGCACCATAGGCTTTAGCAAAAATTGCATTTCGTTGAGCATCCGCTTCACCTCGTACGATTTCTGATTGTTTAGTAGCCTCAGATACCAACTCTACAACAGTTCTGTCAGCCTGAGCACGTAATCTCTGAGCCGCTTCTTTACCACGCGCGATTTCATCAGCTGCTTCTCTGTCACGCTCAGCTCTCATCCGGCTAAAAGTAGCATCCAGATTCTGTTCAGGTAAATTAGTTTGCTTCAACCGCACATCTATTACCTCAAGACCGAGAGGTAATGCCTTTCTACGAGCTTGATCTGTTATGCGAGACATAAGTTCTGCCCGGTCTGCAGATAAAATTGTATTAGACGTAACACCTTCAGAACCCAAAACTTCTCTGATAACAGGGTTCAATATACTCTCCAATCTATCCTCAGCAGTTCTCAATCCTCCAACCCCAACAGCTTGTCTAAACTGAACAACATCCAGAATTCTGTATCTTGCGAAAGCATCTACGACTAGCCGCCGATCATCCGATGGAGTTACTTCTGTTGGAACAGTGTCTAGGGATAATATACGGTCATCGTATCTTACGATTTCCTGAATAAAAGGTATTTTGAACGCTAATCCTGGATTTTCCTTAACTGCTTTAATTTGCCCAAACTGTAAGACCAAACCTTTTTGACGTTCGTCGACTATAAAAACAGATGAGAGTAATATAAGTATTAAACCACCTACAAAAACTGATATGAGAACACTTTTACTCATTAGTTTGACTCCCCTGATTTATTGTTACTTTTATTCATTAACTCATTTAAGGGTAGGTATGGAACAATATTTGAAGTCCCTCCACCACCAGCATCATCTACAATAATCTTATTCATCGAACCATAGATTCCTTCCATAGCTTCGATATACAACCGTTTTCTAGTAACTTCTGGTGCTTTTGTATACTCTGCTAACACAGCTGAAAATCGACTTGCTTCACCTTCAGCTCCATTGACTACCATAGCCCTATAACCTTCGGCTTGCTCAAGCAACTGAGAGGCTTCACCACGAGCTCCAGCTAATACTGTATAAGCATAAGCATCAGCCTGCCTCTCTAACTTATCTCTTTCCTGCTCTGCCGCCTGAACCTCTCTAAAGCTATCAATAACTTCTAAAGGAGGGTCAGCTTTATCGAGATTTAATCGGACTATGTTTACTCCACTATCATATTCATTCATTGTCTCTTGGATAAGGAGTTTAGCGGTGTCAGCAATAATTTGCCTATCCCTATTAAGGATGGGAGCTAATTCCGATCTAGCTATTACCTCTCGCATAGCAGACTCAGAAACTGCTCTAATTGTTGACCTTGGTTCAGCAAGATTAAATAAAAACTTTGCCGGATCATTTATATTCCATACAACTTGAAAATCAATGTCTACAATGTTTTCGTCCGTAGTAAGCATCAGGCCACTATCACCTCTGCCACCTAAACCAATATCTTCTGTTTGCTCCCTAGTTACTGGGATTACTTCTTTCGAAACGAATGGCCAAGGTGCAAAATTTAAACCAGGATTTCCTATTGATGAAAATTCTCCAAGAAATAACTCTACAGACTGTTCTTCAGGCTTTACTGAGTAAAGTGACGTAAACAACCAGAGCGCTGCCGCTCCTAATACTACCAGACCAAAAGATCCTTTTGAGAGCCCTCCACTTCCATTTTGTCCGCCAGAACCACCTGTTTTGCCGCCTTTTCCTCCCATTAAAACCCGAAGTTGTTCCTGACCTTTTTTTACGATATCTTCAATTTCAGGAATCTTTTGTCCTCCAAGCCCTGACCCAACTGGCTCATTAGTTTTTTGTCCGTCATCACTGTTATCACCGCCACCCCAAGGGCCACCACCATTATTACCAGCCATTATTTTTTTCCTTTACAAGAATTTTTAAACTAAACCTCTTACCGTTAAATGGGGCCTTAATATTCAAATTCAACCTCTATTAATCGGATTCTTCATCGTAACCAATTCTTCCGCAATTGTGGGGTGCACCGCACAAACTTGATCGAATTGATCTTTGGTCGCTCCCATCTTAATTGCAATTGATACAAGTTGGATCATTTCTGCTGCATCAGGCGCTACTATATGGCAACCAATTACCACATTTGTCTGTTTTGATACAATCAGTTTCATCAATACTTCTTCACTTTTAGAAATAAATGATTTCTCCATGGATCTAAACTTAGATTCGTAAACTAATATTGGTTCGAGTTTTACGGCATCTTTTTCACTCAATCCAATAGACCCTAATTCAGGTTGTGTGAACACTGCTGAAGGTACCAAATGATGATCAACTGGTGTGGGATTTCCAAAAAACATAGTTTGAGCAAAAGCCATTGCTTCGTTTATTGCTATAGGCGTTAAATTAATTCTATTTGTAACATCCCCAATTGCAAAAATTGAAGGTAGATCTGTTTGCGAATATTTATCTACTAATATCTCACCAGATGCCCCTGTTTTTAGGCCAACATTGTGTAAACCTAAGGTTTTTGTATTGGGCTTTCTTCCAGTTGCAAACAATACATCATCAAATAGTTCCGTGGGTCCATGCTGAAAATTAATTTTTAACTGATTAACTTGACGGCTAAGTTTTGAAATATTTTCATTACATCGTATCTTTATTCCGTCAGTGACCATATTTTGGGAAATCAATTGTGATGCATCATCATCGAAACTCCTCAATATATTTTGCCCCCTATAAATCTGAGTTACATCCACACCTAACCCATTAAAAATGCAGGAAAATTCACTTGCTATATAGCCACCTCCAACTATTAAAAGTGATTTTGGCAACTCTTTAAGTCCAAAAACATCATCTGAAATCATACCAAAAATGGAACCAGTTACCTCAGGTCTTACTGCCTGCCCTCCCACCGCAATCAAGATAGTCTTGGCACTAACTTCCTCACCTGAGCTTAACAAGACTGTATGGGGATCTTTGATTTGTGCCCAATCATCAAAAACACTAACCCCTGATGTTTCAAGGAGTTTCCTATACACTTTTTCTAATCGAACTAGTTCAGCGTCTAGCTTTTCCTTGAAATGCTTCCAAGAAAACCCAGTCACATTTACATCCCAACCATACTCTCTTCCTTCATTAAAGTTTTCTTGGTATTTAGAAGCATAAACCATCAATTTTTTTGGAACACAGCCCCGAATGACACAAGTGCCACCCATTTTATCTCCCTCTGCAAGGCAAACTTTATATCCTTGCGCCGCGACAACACGAGCAGCCCTAACTCCTCCAGAGCCACCACCAATAACAAAAAGATCACAATCAAATTTCATCTAAACCTTACTTTCTAATATTTAAACTCATGAAACATTTGGTCCAAATCTACGTTACGACTAGACACCATGTTCCTTGATGGCTCATGTACCGAGACCTTACCCCCTTTTTCACCCAGGATTAAAAGGTCACAACTATTAATAAATAATCCATTTTCCACAACACCAGGAACCAAATTAAGTTCGCGACTCAATAACAAAGGTTCCAAAATTTTCGTAAGCTCTAAGTCTAAAATAAAATTTCCTTCATCAGTTTTTAGTGCAAAATTATTATTCATTCTCTGATTAATTTGGTAATTTTTATAACCAAGTTTATTTAATATAGATACGATGCATTCTTTACTTGAGCTCGAACCAAATTTGATCAATTCAACAGGAAGCGGAAACGAACCCAATGAATCAACGTATTTCATTTGATCAGCTACGATAATTACTTTATTTGAAGCTGCTGCAACAATTTTTTCATGCAACAAAGCGGCACCACCACCTTTAATAAGGTTGTAGTTTTTATCACACTCATCAGTCCCATCAATTGTAATATCTAGAAATTTAACCTCATCCAGTGTAGTGGTCTGTATCTGATACTCCAAAGCAAGTTTAGCAGTCTGATTAGAAGTTGGAACAGCCTTAATACTTATTCCTTCCTTATAGATCTTATTCGCCAAACATTTTATCATCCAGGCAGCCGTAGATCCGGTGCCAAGACCAACATTCATGCCATCTTTAATGTATTCTACTGCAATAGCTGCTGCAGCCAACTTTGCCCGATCAATATCTTTTAGATCCACGGATTTTATCATTTTGATATTCCAGAGTTATTTCATTACTAGACACTACAAGATTCCCAAGGAATTACTAAAGTACTTCGAGCACATTTGTAAGATATTTTTTTGGAAGTATAATTATAGCTGATCTATGATTAAAGCTTAATTGGACTTTTGAAACTACTTCGTTAGATGTCCCAACCTTTTTTGTAGGGTTTAATTTTAAATTATCTATTGGGTACTTTAGCCCTTGACTAGCCCCCTCAATAGAGCTCATCGGAAACACTGAAAAACGCGTTCCAACCGGTAGCTTAATTGAAAGGAGATTAGGGCAAAGAAAACAAATGTCTCTGGAGCCAATCAATATAAACTTTTTCTCAGGAAACTTTACTAAAGCTGACAAGTTTGCGAGCTCGTGATCCAACCGCCCACCTAAAAAACCAATACCTATAAATTTTGGGGCATTTACTAGATGCAAGCACTTTTCTAAATCTGTACTATCTTGGCAATCAATTTCACAAAACTCATCTTTGCTATAAAGAGCCTTAACTTTTGTAGAGACAGAATCCATATCCCCTATTACAAACTTAGCCTTTACTCCCTCTCGATGCGCGGCATTTGCTCCGCCATCAGCAACTACAACAGAGGAAGACTTTAATAACGCTATTTTAAAATCATTTTTAGTATACGGCCCATTACCAAGTAACATTACAGTCTCAGTAAAGTTAATCGATCTATCCAATTGTTATTTCCATTTCACTTGTAGAGATTGAGTTAGTTCTAGTTATCTTGCTTTTCTATCTGTCCAATCCCCTTAAAAATAAACTTGAAGGGCAGAGCCCAAACGACTCCTAAGAAAACATAAACAAAAAACTCTAAAAAGAGATTAGATCGAGGGAAAAAACTCATTATAAAAACAGCTGTAATAATATAGAGAGGTAAACCAATTATAAGAATTACTAGCGATAGCTTTCTACGACTTTTATATTTCATTCTTTCTCCTGACTCCAAATTAATCTGAAAAAGGATCTGTCACAAGTATAGTATCTTCTCGTTCTGGCGAAGTGGACAACATTGCAACAGGACATCCTATTAATTCTTCTACTCGACGTACGTATTTAATAGCTTCAGGTGGCAAATCAATCCAACTTCTGGCACCTTCAGTACTTCCACTCCATCCGTCCATAGTTTCATAGATCGGCTTACAACGCGACTGCTGGTCTGCGGCTGACGGTAGAAAATCAAGTTTCCTGCCATCCAACTCGTAGCCAATACAAATATGCAAGTCCTTAAATCCATCAAGGACATCAAGTTTTGTTAGAGCAATTCCGGCCACGCCAGATATCGCACAGGTTTGCCTAACCAATGCTGCATCAAACCATCCACAGCGCCTTTTTCGTCCTGTTACTGTACCAAATTCTTTTCCCCTCTCCCCCAATCTTTGTCCATCATGGTCCAATAGTTCTGAAGGGAATGGGCCTTCTCCAACTCGTGTTGTATATGCTTTAACTATCCCTAGAACAAAGTCGATTGCTCCTGGACCAACTCCTGAACCAGTTGCTGCTTGCCCCGCAATTACATTAGATGATGTAACAAAGGGATAAGTTCCAAAGTCGACATCAAGCAAGGAGCCTTGAGCACCTTCAAATAATATTCGTTTTCCAGACCTTCTCTTTTCGTTCAAAACCTTCCAAACCGGAGCAGCATATTTAAGTATTTCTGGCGCCACATCTTCCAATTTTTTTATTAAACCTTCTGAATTTACAGCAGCTATATCCATACCACGGCGGATTGTATTATGATGTAAAAGTAATCTCTCTAATCTTTGAGTAAGTGTATCTCTATCACCTAAATCAGAAACTCGAATCGCTCTTCTTCCAACTTTATCTTCGTAAGCTGGCCCTATACCTCGTCCAGTAGTCCCAATTTTCGCCACATCAACTTGGGACTCTCTAGCCCTATCTAATTCACCATGGATTGGAAGAATAAGCGATGTATTTTCCGCCACAATAAGGTTCTCTGGAGAAATTTCTACTCCTTGTCCTCTAAGTTTTTCTATTTCTTCACAAAAGTGCCATGGATCTAAGACAACACCATTACCAATAACACTAAGCTTTCCTTTTCGAACAATACCAGAGGGCATTAAAGAAAGCTTAAAAACTTCTCCGTCAATAACCAAAGTATGTCCAGCGTTATGTCCACCTTGGAAACGTACAATCACGTCAGCTCGTTCACTTAGCCAATCAACAATTTTACCTTTTCCTTCGTCACCCCACTGAGCTCCAACAACAACGACATTAGCCATAATATCTCCTTAAAGGTAATCTAACCAGATTCGTATAACCGTGTGAGCTGAATAGTGAAAGTTATATTCTTACAATTGAACTAAACTTTTCTATAAAAAACCTTGCAAGCAGTCACTTGTCACCTTAAAGACAAGCCCAAGTGTAATAAAGAACTGTAAAAATGCAAAATATAATTTTAACTATACATCTAATTATTACCCTAACCTTAATTTGTATTGTACTGATTCAAAGGTCTGAGGGTGGTGGACTTGGAATAGGCGGCGGCGGCGGCGGCGGTGGAATGACAGGTAGACCAGTAATTAGTGCTCTTGGAAAAGTGACTTGGGCATTAGGAGTAGCTTTCGTAATAACTTCAATTACTCTCACAGTAGTAGCAGCGCAAAAATCAACTGACGCTTCAGTTTTAGATAATATAGAATTGATTGAGGAGTTAAAAAAGGATGGAGGATTGAAGTCTTCAACAGTACCAACTTTGGATGGCTCTTCTCCTTTAACTCCTCCTAGGGCTGATAAATAATCTAGTTCGTGAAACACGAACTAGATAAAATATATACCCTAAATACATTTTATATTAAGTTATGGTGTTGTTAAAAGTTGTAAAATACTTTACTAGTTTAATCCCGTGGGTAGGTCGCTTTTTAAGGTAATCTAAACCTACAAAAAAGGTATCACGGGGCACCCAAATATAATGGCAAAATATATATTTATTACTGGCGGAGTGGTTTCATCATTAGGAAAGGGGCTAGCCTCTGCAGCGCTAGGGGCTTTACTTCAGGCAAGGGGGTACTCAGTACGTTTAAGGAAATTAGATCCCTATTTAAATGTTGATCCTGGAACAATGAGTCCTTTTGAGCACGGAGAAGTATTCGTTACGGATGATGGTGCAGAAACAGATCTAGACCTAGGCCATTACGAGCGTTTCACCGGTGTTGCAGCAACTAATACTGATTCTATCAGTTCGGGAAGAATTTACTCCACGGTTCTTGAAAAAGAAAGAAGAGGCGATTACCTTGGCCGTACTATTCAGGTAATTCCACATGTTACTGATGAAATAAAAGAGTTTTTAAAGATTAACGAAGCCGATGTAGACTTTATGCTTTGTGAGATCGGTGGAACAGTTGGTGACATAGAAGGGTTACCTTTTTTTGAGGCCATAAGGCAATTTGGTCAAGACAAACCACGCGGAGAATGCATTTATGTTCACCTTACTTTATTACCTTATATAACCGCATCAGGTGAGTTAAAAACTAAACCCACTCAGCACAGTGTAAAAGAACTTCGCTCTATTGGGATTGCTCCAGATGTTCTGGTATGTAGATCTGAGAGGCCTATTCCCAAAAAGGAACGTGAAAAGCTCGCATTGTTTTGTAACGTTAGATCTGATTGCGTAATCAGTGCACAAGATCTAAAATCTATATACGAAGCTCCATTAGCTTATCATAGTGAGGGGTTAGACAAGGCTGTTCTAGATGCATTTGGTATTTCTCCTGCAACGCAACCTAATTTAAAGCGCTGGGAAGACGTATATGATCGTATTTTTAATGCAGAAGGTGAGCTAAAAGTTGCTATCGTCGGGAAATACACCCAACTAGAGGATGCATATAAGTCTGTTGCGGAGGCGTTAACTCACGCTGGTATTGCTAATCGCGTAAAAGTTAAAATATCTTGGGTAGATGCAGAGGCTTTTGATTTGATCCCAGCTGAGCCATTCCTAGAGGGATTTGATGCTATTTTGGTTCCAGGTGGATTCGGAGAGCGAGGCACTGAAGGAATGATCAAGGCTGCTCGCTTCGCGCGAGAGCGTAATATTCCCTATCTTGGTATTTGTCTGGGCATGCAGATGGCAGTGGTAGAGGCATCAAGAAACCTAGCAAACATCAAAAATGCAGGATCAGAAGAGTTCGACGATAAGAAGAAAAAGAATCGTTTTACACATGTGGTGTATCATCTCAAAGAATGGGTGCAGGGAAACAGTAAGGTTAAAAGGAAAGCGCATGACGACAAGGGTGGGACTATGCGCCTTGGTGCTTATAATGCTAAGCTGAGAGTTGGCTCAAAAGTTGCACAAATTTATGGTAATTTACTCATAGAGGAACGGCATCGTCATCGCTATGAAGTTGATATCAAGTTTAGAAACGAATTAGAGAAATTAGGTCTTATGTTTTCAGGAATGTCTCCTGATGATCTACTACCGGAGATAATAGAGTTAGAGGATCACCCTTGGTTCATTGGAGTACAGTTTCACCCAGAGCTAAAGTCTAAACCTTTCAATCCTCATCCACTGTTTTCTGACTTTATAAAAACTACAAAAATGATATCAAGATTAGTTTAAATGCTAAAATAAATTTAAAAGGATTTTAAAATGACCAAAGGTTATTGGGTTGCACATATGGACATCGAAGATGTCGACAAATACAAAAACTACCAACAAGCAAACAAAAGCCCGTTTGCAAAGTTTGGAGCGAAATTTTTAATTCGAGGTGGGGCACAAGATGTACGTGAAGGTGTTTCTAAAAGTAGGACAGTTGTTATTGAATTTGAAAGTTTGGAAACAGCGATTGCCTGTTATGAAAGTCTCGAATATCAAGAAGCAAAAAAACTTAGAGATCCTATTTCAAATGGAGATCTAGTAATAGTCGAGGGCTCATAGCCAAAAACCAATTTTCTACTAAAAGTGAGAGAGATGATAAAAAACTTTTTTAAAAGAAACGCGAAATCAACCGAAGAGTCAGTTGAACACAATGATGAGAGAGTTGCACTTACAGCTTTACTAATAAAGATAGCAAAAAGTGATTATGACTACTCATCTTTAGAAAAATCTAGTATTAAAATTATACTTAAGAAACGATTTTCAATTTCAGAACTCGAAGTAACAGACCTCATCACTAAAGCCGAACTATTAGAGGATGAATCTTCAGATAGCGTTAGGTTTACTAAGGTAATAAAGGAGTTTGTTCCACTTGAGAACAGAAATGAAATAATTGAAATATTTTGGGAGTTAGTTCTAGTTGACGGTATAAGGGAAGATGATGAAAATAGTCTTTTGCGGATACTCGGCTCCTTACTTGGTGTGAATGATCGTGATGTTGCTTTCGCTCGTCAAAATGTACAGATTAAACTTTAATGATTAAAATCTGTTTGATTAACTACTGTAAAAATGAAATTGTGCGCTTAATCAAAGAAAGTCCCTGATCGCTAGAAAACCTGTGATCTTCACCCTTAAGTAATATCAGTTCTATATCTTTAGCATTTATATGATTAAATAAACGAATTGCCGTTTTCACTTCTACAGATATATCCGCAGTACCTTGAAGAACTCTAACAGGAAACTGAAAATCTAAAGGCTCACGTAACACTAGATTTGATCTTCCTTCATTAATTAATTCTTTGGTAATGATGTACGGTTCACCATATTCTGAAGGTATTAAAAGTTCTCCAATTCTGAGTTTTTCTTTTTCATCAACAGAAAGGTTTTTCCATATACTATCTTCTGTAAAGTCAGGTGCTCCAGCTATTGTGACAATACCACCTACAAGTTTTGGAAGTTTCTTTGCTATTAGTAACGCGATCCATCCACCCATTGAGGACCCTATTAATATTTGTGGCCCGTCAGTTAGTGCATCAATAACGTCAACTGCATCTTTGAACCATTGACCAATAGTACCATCAGAAAATTTTCCTGAAGACCTACCATGACCAGAGTAATCAAACCTGAGGTATCCTTGCCCAGTTTCTTTGGCATGACTCTCTAGGAACATAGCTTTGCTACCTTCCATATCTGACATAAATCCACCCAAAAACACTAACCCAGGGCTACTGCCAGTTATTTTATTATAAGCTATTTTTTTACCAGAAGTTCCCTTGAAATACTCTGTCATAATAAAGCTCCTTATAAGTACAAATCACTTTACACAAAAGCAATCTATTACCCAAAGTAAAGCTTTAAGACATCAGTAAAGTAAAGACAGTATAATTATGGGGTAAGAAATATATGGTCTTGACGCGCACACAAAGTATAGTGCATTTAAAGACAAAGCTTTGTAACCGGGCGTTCTGTAGGCGTCAAATCACCGAGGAGAATACTTTTTGAGTAAAATATATTTAACTTTTCCTGATGGCCATAAACGTGATTTTGCGTCAGGGGTAACTCCTTTTGAGGTTGCTAAATCAATATCAATATCACTATCAAAAGCAGCAATATCTGCATTTATAGATGGACAACACTGGGACCTAAGTTGGCCTATAATTAGCAGTGGGACAATTTCAATTAACACCACAAAAGATAGTGCTCCAGCCTTAGAATTAATAAGGCATGATTTAGCACATGTAATGGCTAGAGCAGTCCAAGAGCTTTGGGTAGACGTAAAGGTTACTATCGGACCAGTAATCAAAAATGGATGGTATTATGACTTTGATAGGAAGGACCCCTTCACTCAAAACGACCTTATAACAATCGAAAAAAAGATGAAGGAAATAATTAATTTAAGGGACCCTATAACCACTGAAATTTGGGAAAGATCAAAAGCTATTGAATTCTACAAAGAAAATAATGAAGAGTATAAAGTTGAGTTAATTGACGCTATAGGAAATGAAGAACCTTTAAGAATGTATTGGCACGGAAATTGGCAAGACCTCTGTCGAGGACCCCATTTTCAACATACTGGTCAAATTCCAGCAGACGGCTTTAAACTTATGTCAGTTGCAGGCGCGTATTGGCGTGGGGATTCCAAAAATAAAATGCTTCAAAGAATATACGGAGTCGCTTTTCAAAACAGAGAAGGTCTAAAAAATTATCTAAATTTCTTAGAGGAGGCGGACAAACGGGATCACCGAAAGTTAGGTAGAACTATGGATCTTTTTCATATGCAAGAAGAAGCCCCAGGACAGATTTTTTGGCATCCAAATGGATGGAAAATTTATACAACACTTCAAGATTATATGAGAAGGAAGCAGTTGGATGGGAATTATGTGGAAGTAAACACACCACAGGTTGTTGACAGGAGGCTTTGGGAAAAGTCAGGGCATTGGGAAAAATATCAAGAAAATATGTTTATTGTAGAGGTTGACGAAGAGCATGCTAAAGAGAAGGCTGTAAATGCCCTTAAGCCGATGAATTGCCCATGTCATGTCCAAATATTTAATCAAGGCTTAAAGTCTTATAGAGAGTTACCATTACGGATGGCTGAGTTCGGATCATGTAATAGATACGAACCTTCAGGTGCATTACATGGAATTATGAGAGTGCGTGGGTTTACCCAGGATGACGGCCACATATTTTGTCAAGAAGATCAAATAGAATCTGAGACTAAGTTTTTCATTGAATTCTTATCAAACATTTACAGAGATTTAGGTTTTCCTAAATATAGAATTTTATTTTCTGATCGACCACAGATTAGGTCAGGGTCTGATGAAGTCTGGGAAAAAGCAGAGAACGCCCTTCTATCTGCAACTAGAGCTGCTGGTATTGAACCTGAAATGAATCCAGGGGAAGGTGCGTTTTATGGGCCAAAGCTAGAGTTTGTCTTAACAGATGCAATTGGACGTGATTGGCAATGTGGGACATTCCAGGTTGACTTTGTAATGCCAGAAAGGCTCGATGCGAACTACGTTGGAGACGACGGTGCTAAGCACCGCCCAGTGATGTTACATAGAGCAACACTCGGTTCTTTTGAAAGATTTATAGGTATATTGATTGAGGAGCATTCAGGAAAACTCCCCTTTTGGCTTGCTCCTGTACAGGTAGTAGTTGCATCAATAATCTCTGATGCAAATGAGATGGTCACATCTTTAGTGAATTCCTTAAGAAACGTCGGAGTTCGGGTTGAGACAGACATTAGAAACGAGAAAATAAATTATAAAGTTAGAGAACATTCTTTGAAGAAAGTTCCAATTATACTTGCCCTAGGGAATAAAGAGGTAGAGAATCAAACAGTTACTGTACGCCGACTAGGAGAAAAAAATACCGAGATATTGTCCTTAACAGAAATAATTAACTCACTAAAAACTCTTACTTTACCGCCAGATTTAAGATAAAAATTTAAGCTTAGTTTTTAAAAACCCACTATTTAATTAAACCTAAGGCCTGTTTTATTTCGGTGTTCCACCCCAAAAATAACGTACCATTATCAATTATTGGACGTTTCATTACTGAAGGTGCAAAGTTTATTAACTCTTTAATAGAAAGAGCCTGTTGCGCATCACTTAATTGACGCCAAGTTGTGGACCTTTTATTTACTAAATCAAGTTTAAAAACTTCAATAAAATGTTCTATATCCATTGAATTTAAAGGGTTTTTTCGTATATCAATAAACTCAACATTATCCCATCGTTTCTTTAATTCAGAAAAAGCTTTTCGGCATTTATCACAGTTTTTTATTCCATAAATTTTTATCATTATAACTCCAGAACTATTAATATTAAGGTCATCTTAACATGTCATGTATTAAACTAATTATCGAATTTTGGACAGAAACCCTTATTTATCACAATTTAAAGAATAGAAAATTTTAAATTAAATATATTTTTAATTTATGTGGTAAATAAAATATATATTATTTATTATTTTATCTTTTTTGAAGTTTTTATTGCAGTTTCTGAAAATTCCGCTAATAAGATGGCTTGTGATACAGACTTTACGTTCCCGCCTTCTTTCTAGCAGCCGGACCAACTTGAAGATGCTGCACCGAACCGCCGCATAATGTGGGCGGAATAAAAAAGGAGATACGGGAATGGCTAATGGCACCGTAAAATGGTTTAATACAACTAAAGGCTTCGGCTTCATTGCACCAGATGATGGTGGAAAAGACGTTTTTGTTCACATTTCAGCTGTTGAGCAAGCAGGTCTAACTGGTTTAAGAGATGATCAGAAAGTTCAATACGACATGGTCGAAGGCCGTGACGGAAGAGCTTCTGCTGGTGAATTAGTAGCACTAGATTAATTCAGTTTTCTAACTTATTTTAAAACGCCACTTTTAAGTGGCGTTTTTTTATTACTCAACATTAAGTGATTAGAAATCTCTTGCTGTTTAATAACAATTTAATTTTGTTCGGTTAATAGTCTTACCAAAAATTTATACACAGAATACACCTCAATATTTTTTTGACCTATTCACTTTACTTTTACACTGGTAGCCAGAGTTGTCCTCATCTAGAGGACATAAAATTAATTACGAATATCTGTTCTCCAATACAGTTGCTCATAAACATTCGACAACAGCTTCAATATCAACTAACTCACCCAACCCCCTTTTGCATTTTTAGATATAATTTTTTATAATTGTCATAACATCCTGTGAATTATAAAAAGAGTATAATTATATTGGACTTAAAATTTATACCATCATTACAAATTACCACTTTCACTGGCTAACTGTTACCGATAATGGTTACACTATCACTCTTTAATTAACTACTTTTGAAAGGCACCCATGAACATAGAATACTTGCACACCATGGTAAGAGTTAAAGATTTACAAAAATCTATCGCATTTTATAAGCTTTTAGGACTAGAGGAGACACGTCGAATGGATAGTGAAACTGGAAGGTTCACACTAGTATTCATGTCGCCCCCTGGGCAAGACAATGCTCACTTAGAACTTACTTATAACTGGGACGGCGATGACCTTTTGCCATCTGATAGCAGGCATTTTGGTCACATAGCTTACCAAGTAAAAAATATATATGATACTTGTGCATATTTAATGGACAACAATGTTACTATAAATCGTCCACCTCGCGATGGAAGAATGGCTTTCATTCGTTCGCCAGATAATGTTTCAATTGAGTTACTTCAAATGCACAGCGCACTAGAGCCTATTGAACCATGGTTAAGTATGAAGAACGTTGGTAAATGGTGAATCGCTAGATTGCCAATAAAGCCGCACCAATTCTACGACCTTCTTCTAGCAGTACGTTATAGGTTCTACAGGCAATAGGAGTCGACATTGCTTCGACACTAACACCTACTGCCTCGGCACTATTTCTAAATTTAGTAGGAATATCAAAGAGCTTAGCACCTGTACCAACTAGTAAAACATCTATTTCAGATTGAGCATTAACTATTAAACTTATATCTTTAAACCCACTCCAAGAATGTATTTCCTTATTAAAAGTAAATAAGTTTCCCCATTTTATATCAGGT
>CAJWHE010000037.1 GCA_913041145.1 uncultured Paracoccaceae bacterium | reverse complement strand
TCTGTTGAAACCCAGTCATCTTTTCTTTCAGAATAGCCATCAGGCTGCCGCGACTCCCAAAAACTATTACCAAGTTCTTCCAAAATTTTCTTGGGTTCATAGTTTAATTTACTGAGGTCCACTTTAGCATAGGAGCCATTACCGTCTCTAAACCCAGATAAGAAATTCGATCCAGAAAAGCGAATAGCCTGAAACATCCAAGTAGAGGGCCAGAGAAACTTTCTTCCTTCAGAGCGGGCTGTAACGTTAAGAACCTCTTTATTCACCTCTTTTAGGTTGCCTTTAGAATCTTTCCAAACACTATAAATAGAATCTATTTCACTTTGGTTAACTGATTCACCAATAAAGTGAATTGCTAACTTTTTTGATAGATGGCGCGCGGTAAAATCATCATTAGCTAACATATTTGTTAAATGCCTTAAGGACTTTTTACCCGAACGAAATTTGTTATCTAAAACTATCTTCCGCCCTGGCTCCGCTCTATTTTTGAAATAAGGCTCATAGATGAATTTTCCTAGTGACCCAATTGCGGGATTGTCCCGTCTCAGTTCTCTGTAAAATTTACGAATAACAGAGTCAGTGTTCGCCCCCCAACCTGCTAATATCTTAGCGGAATTACGAATATCATCCTCAGTATACATTCTCTCCGGAGAAACGGAGTGTAACTCAAGCAGTTCACGGGCAAGATTGTCATTTAGGCCCTGCGTTTTTCCATTTCTTCGCGCCCATCTAGCGGACTCCGACCTCTCCCCAACACTTTCAGCGTTATCCAAGTAATCTAACATCCCAACATGAGTAGTGACTTTGTATAAAAGTTCATCAAAGGATGCGTTTAAATTTCCATAGATAACTCTATAAATAAAATCACCGATAATATAGTTCCGACGACCACCACCTCCAACAGTAAAGTGATTTGTCCAAAAATGGGTTAATCTTTGCTTAACCATATCATCGCCGTATATTGCCGAGTTCCAAAACTTATATACATCAAATAATGCTACATCAGTTTGATCTCTAAGAGCTCTAACACGTTTTTTCTTTTCAGCCGATGTTAGCTTCTTCGACTTTTCAATTTCTTTCTTACCCTGATCATATTCACCCGCCCGCCTCAATCTGTCTTCAAATGAAAAGTTATATTCCTGAGGCCAAATTTCTACATCTGAATACCTTTTTGCCACACCAACTGACTTAAAATTACCGGTAAGTTGACTGTTATTCCAAGACTCAACATCGGTAGGTGGAAGTTCATTTGGTCCAAAACCAAATCCAATTTTCCTAGCCCACTTATATTTATTTCCAAACATATTATTCCCTAATCTTGTAAAATTACTATACACGTACCACCACTTAATAAAACGACTAATTAATTTCTAAAAAATAAAATATAACGATTAATATTAATAAAAGTTAATGTTAGGAATCTATTGAAAGTAACCGTGTTTTCTTAAGGAGATGTTAGTCGATAATGGAAAAAGTTAATGAAGACCTATTAATTATTGATAAACTAGTGGAACGGGCTCGAATTGCTCAGCAAAAATATGAGGCTACTGGATCTCAAAAAAAATTTGATACTGCTTCTCAAGCAGTAGCGTGGGCTTTAATGCATCCAAGCAATAATAAGTTATTATCTGAGCTGGCAGTATCTGAAACTGGGCTAGGAAACGTTGAAGATAAGATAAAAAAAAATCACAATAAAACCTTAGGGTTAATGAGAGATCTGAAACAGCAAAAGACTTTTGGCCATTTATCTGATGAGCCGTCAAAGGGTCTATCGACATATCTCAGACCCAAGGGGGTAATTGCTACTGTTGTACCATCAACTAACCCTATAGCAACGCCAACGAATAATATTATAAATTCTATAAAAACTGGTAATGCAATAATCTTAGCACCCTCCCCAAAAGGAGCTAAACCACTCTCAAAATTATTAGAAAAAGTTTATTCACAGTTTAATAAAATAGGAATTGATACCAATCTAATTCAGATGCTTCCAAGTCCTCCTACGAAGATGAAAACAGAGCATTTAATGAAGCTCGCAGATCTAGTAATAGTAACAGGATCAAGAAGTAACGTACACGCAGGTTATTCTTCTGGCACACCAGCAATAGGGGTTGGAGTTGGGAACGTTGTAACTATCGTTGATGAGACAGCAGACATTAAAGATGCGAGTAAAAAAATTGCTAAATCTAAGATTTTTGACAATGCAACCTCTTGTTCCTCAGAAAATTCCATTATTGCCGTTGAAGGGATCTACAATGAGCTTATAGAACATCTGTCTAATGAGGGTGGGATGCTATTAAACGCAAAGGAAGCCGCTAACTTAGAGAGAACCCATTGGCAAAAAGGTAAGATTACATCCACTTTACTTGCAAAAGACATGTCTAAGATCCTTAAAGAGCTAAAACTAGAAGAAAGTGCTCCAAAGGGTTGTAAGTTCTTGATTGTACCTCAATCAAAAATAGGTCCAGATCACCCCTTATCAGGTGAAAAAATGTCTCGGTTCATATCAATATACAAGGTGAAGGATTTCAAAAGCGGTTTGGACAAAGCCATTGAGATCCAAAGGTATCAAGGTGTTGGTCACTCAATAGGAATACATACAAATCAAGATCGAAGAAGTCACGAAATTGCTCTTCTTGCTAAAACATGTAGGGTAATTGTTAACCAGGCACACTGTTTTGCTACGGGTGGTTTTTTTGACAACGGTAGCCCTTTTTCACTCTCCATGGGTTGCGGCAGCTGGGGCGGAAACTCAATTGATGATAACTTAAATTGGGAGCACTTTGTGAATCGGGTCAAAATAGTCAGAATTATTCCCGAAAACAGGCCTGACTTGAGTGAAATTTTTTCTGATTATTGGAAAACGTACGGTAAATGACTTCATCAATTAAAGATTTTGTTGACTACAATGCACTTCATTACCCTGAAAAGGTTTGGATTACGTCACCGGAAACTAATACAAAAATAACATGGTCTGAGCTTAAGGTCTTTGCAGTATCTATCTCACGAGAAATCTCAAAAACTGAACTTAATAAAAATAAGCCTATAGCGATAGCTAGTCATAACTCGATCGGAGCGTGCCTGACATTCATTGGTATTACATATGGTGGATATCTTGCTACACCCTTAAATTTAATTTCAGGGACAAAAACTTTATCGTACGTAATAGATCACTCACAAGTAAAATTAATCTTTTTGAGTCCAGACAATTACCAATTAATAAAAAATGCAGCGGAAAAATGTAATAGCAGTATTAAAACTATCGAAGTAGATCCCAATTCTGGTCCTATTTTTAACAATCATAAAGAAGTGGCTATCAATAAAAAAGAGATAAGCCCTAATCCACAAGACTCAGCTCTACTCATGTATACCTCAGGGACAACTGGAGTTCCAAAAGGTGTTCTTCTGAGTCACGCTAATTTAATTTCTGCTGGACGCAATGTAATGATTGGTCATAATCTCACAACAAGTGATATCGCTATGTGCGTGCTACCAATATACCATATAAATGGTTTATGCGTTACAGTCCTTGGAACATTAGTTTCAGCAAGCGGTCTTGTGATGCCCTATAAATTTTCACTAACCACTTTTTGGCAACACATCTCTAAATACAATTGCACCTGGTTTAGTGCTGTTCCAACCTTATTCTCTTATCTTTTAAATAATAAAGGTGTAGGGCAAATAAAAACTGGAAAACTTCGATTTTCAAGATCTGCATCAGCGCCTTTGTCTCCTGACATCCACAGAAAATTTGAAAAGCGTTTCAATATTCCAATTATAGAAACAATGGGACTAACAGAAACGGGAGCCCAAATACTCTCTAACCCTATGCCTCCAAACATACGAAAAATCGGATCCCCAGGGCTAGCAGTTGGAAATGAGATAATGATAGCGGATGAAAATCAAAAACCTCTCCCAAATAATACTGTAGGAGAAATCTTAGTAAAAGGCGCAAACGTAATGATAGGTTATCTACATCAACCAAAAGAAACTTCAAAAGCTATTAATAGCCAAGGTTGGTTGCGAACCGGCGATTTAGGACGTCTCGACAGTGATGGATTTGTATTTATAAATGGGAGAATAAAAGAGCTAATAATTAAAGGTGGAGAGAATATCGCTCCTCGAGAGATTGATGAAGCACTATTGAGACATCCGTCTATTCTTGAAGGAGCAGCTTTTTCTGTCCCATGCAAACACTACGGTCAGAAACCAGAGGCAGGAATTCGATTGAAAGATGGGAAAGAGGTCTCTTTAGTTAAGCTTTTTGAACACTGCACAAAGATACTTGGAAGTTTTAAAACTCCTTCTAAAATTCATATTTTAGAAGATTTACCAAAGGGGTCCTCTGGAAAAATACAAAGGCAAAAGCTATTCTCAATTATTTACCCTAACGAAAGTGATAAGGCTGATGTTTGATAAGGTAGTGGACTTATTGATTCCAGATTTTGACACTCATATTTTTTTTATAATTATGATTACTTTTTATGTAGCTGGTGCAGTAAAGGGCTTCTTAGGTATTGGGCTTCCTGCGGCCGCAATGGCATTGCTAACATTATTTATTAATCCGTTAGATGCTATAGCTTTAATAATAGTACCAATTATATTCACTAACGCTCTCCAATTTCTACGCTCTGAAAATAGGAAACAAACGGTAATAGAATACAAACATTGTGCAGCAGCACTAATAGTAAGTATTTTCGTAACATCCATGTTTATTAAATCATACCCAAGCGCTCTAATAACTGTTTCTATTGGCATTGCCATGGTGGCTTTTTCTATAAACACCTTAGTGGGCGTAAAACTCCCAATTGGCCCAAGAAATGGATGGCAAATCACAATTGGGATCGCCTCTGGTATCCTTGGGGGGTTAAGTTCAATTTGGTCCCCGCCTGTTGCTATGTACCTCCTTGCTAGAGAGGTTCCAAAAGAGAAATTTATAGCTGCGACAGGTTTTCTATTCTTCGTTGGAAGCTTTCCTCTTGCACTTGGATACTATCTTTCTGGTATTCTAACTATCAATATTATATTAAAGTCTTTAATTGGATTAATTGTAGTCCTTGCCGGTTTTCGCACAGGAGAAATTCTTCGTAAAAGAGTCCCTCAAGATATTTTTAAAAAGTTTGTTTTATGGTCATTTTTAATTATGGGACTTCGACTAATAGCCACAGGGGTTTTAACTGGTTAGGGTAAAAACAATAATTTTACTAAAACTGGAAATATCAAAAAACCTTATTCTTTAAAGTATCTAATTTTTTTTCTTTGGTGAAACTAAGGCGAGACCTAGAAGCATCATTGCAAGGGAAGACCATATCCATATAGAGTTATTCTCTCCAAACAATAAAATACCCCAAAATATACCTGATAATGTTACTAAGTAGCCAACTTGGCTAGCGAATAGTGGTCCTGAACGAGTTATGGTAAATACAAACAAACTGTAGGCTGTAGCATTTATAATTGACAACCCTAAGATAGTCCAAGCTAGTTGGTCAAAAGGTATTGAAATAATAAATAAGTTATTAGTAAAGTAACCAGTAATACCTAGTATACACGCTCCGATAAGGCTCATTCCACAGGCTAATCTGACCGGACCAATACCTGTCAAACTGCGTTTGGCAAGAATAATATTCTCCGCGGCATAACAAACCGAACTCAAGCACGCAACTAATATCCAGATAACAGCTTTTTGATTAGGTAAGCTGGTATCCGGAACAACTAATAATATTATTGCTAAAGTTCCAAATAGTATTCCTGTAATTCTACGGAAAGATAAAACCTCAATTTTTAGTATAGTTGCAAAAGCATATGTTAAAATAGGCACAAGCGTCACGGTAATGGCCAGTACTCCAGCCGGTATTTTTGAGGCTGCATAATAAAAACATACGCTTGGAATAGCTGTCCCTAGTAAGGCAAGTATAATAAAAAGTATTAAATTATTTGAAGTTATCCACATAGGACGCCCTCGAACTGTAGTAAAAATTAGTAAAATAAGCCCACTAATCAGACTACCCCAAAAAGCTATTCCAATCGGGGTTCCACCCAGACTTGTTGCAATTTTCCCTAATGAGAACGAAAGCCCCCAAACGGTGCCCATGTAAAAAAGTGCTATCCAAGGTAGACTCTGTCTTAGCATTGCATCCCAAACGTAATAATAATTGAAATAAGTTTAAAAAAATCATTTGTATACTTAATCGCTTATAGGAACTTATCTCTCATAAAGACAACAAAATTAAGCACTATCTTTGATTTCAAGTGATTAAAGGTGTAAATTATAATCTTAATAAATTTTAAGACTATAATACTAAAATTTAACCTTAACTGCTCAATGATTTAGGGCCTTGTAAAAATAAGATTGCAAGTGTGATACTATAAGGTAATACTTCATTATAGTTATTAATCGAGTGGGGGATATATGCAGTATTACGCGCCAAAAAGTTTTTCGGAAGCAATCGAAATTTCAATGGAAGCAAAAGGCATTACACGTTTCTTAGCTGGTGGAACTGATGTGCTAGTTCAACTCAGAGCTGACATTCTTACCCCAGAGGTTTTAATAGACATAAAAAAAATTCCTGAGGTAGGGGATATTTTACAAAACTCGGACGGGAGTTGGCGTATTGGGGCAGCTGTCCCAGGTGCTCAACTCAATGAACATAAAGATTTAAAGGCTCAGTGGCCTGGAGTAGTCGAGGCAATGGATTTAATCGGATCGACACAAGTTCAAGGTAGAGCAACGTTGGTGGGTAACTTGTGTAATGGCTCACCAGCGGCCGACTCTGTTCCTGCATTAATAGCAGCTGGTGCAAGCGTTACAATTATAAGCCCAAATGGTAGCCGTGACGTGTCAGTCGAGGATATTCCACACAGCCCAGGAAAAACGACGCTTGAAAAAGGTGAGTTAATTTCAGCAGTTAATCTACCTAAACGAAACACAAATGGTGGAGACGCATATTTACGCCTAATACCACGTACAGAGATGGATATAGCCGTCGTGGGCTGTGGAATAAATCTATCAGTTAAAGAAGGCCTAGTATCTGATGCGCGGGTTTCGCTTGGAGCTGTTACAGCCAAAGTTATCTTAGTTAAGGAAGCTGCAGACGCAATAATAGGAACCAGCTTAGATGATAAAGCTCTAACAGCGCTTTCTCTCGCCGCAAGTGCTGCCTGTAAGCCAATTAACGATAAAAGAGGGACTATCGAATATCGGACGCATGTGGCAGGCGTTCTGGCAAAAAGAGCAGCACAAATAGCATATAAACGCGCGAGGTCTTAAAAATGAGTAATATACACGTTAACACTACGGTAAACGGTGATGAGATAGGGTTTCTATGTGATCCACGAGAAACCTTGCTAGATTGTTTAAGAGATAAATTAAGCCTTACAGGCGCTAAAGAAGGTTGTGGAACTGGAGACTGTGGCGCTTGCTCTGTTAAATTAAGTGGACGACTAGTATGTTCATGCCTGGTACTTGGTGCAGAGGCGGAAGGTCAGGAAATCGAAACAATAGAGGGGATGTCTAGAGATGAAAACTTACATCCCTTACAAGAAAAATTTATAGAATATGCAGCATTGCAGTGTGGGATATGCACTCCAGGAATCCTGGTTGCCACTAAGGCTCTATTGGAAAAAAATCCTGATCCAACTGAAACAGAAGTAAGATACTGGTTAGCAGGAAATCTATGTCGGTGCACGGGCTATGATAAAATTATACGTGCTATTTTAGATACAGCAGCAGACATGCGGGAGGCTTCATAATGGCTCTAGACGATCAAAGTAAACCATACTTTAAATTTGTTGGCACTCGACCAAAACGACCTGATGGGATAGACAAGGTAACCGGACGTGCAAAATTTGGTGCTGATAGTTACGCCGCGGGAATGCTTCACGGAGCGATAGTGAGATCTCCCCACGCACACGCAAGAATTAAAAGTATTGATACTAGTGAAGCGGAAGCCCTAAAGGGTGTAAAAGCAGTTGTAACTCGAGCTGATTTTTCAAAGGATATCAAATTTACTAGTGGAAAAGATTCAGAGCACTGGAATGTTCTGGAAAACGTTATGGCTGACGAAAAGGTTTTGTACGATGGGCATGCCCTAGCTGCAATAGCTGCTACTTCGGCATTAATAGCAAGAGATGCAGTTAAACTTGTTAAAGTAGAGTACGAAATACTATCACATGTCACAGATGTAGATGAAGCTATGGCAATAGGTGCTCCAGTCATACGGAAAGGTGCGTCTGATAAATCTGTGCCATCAGGTCTACATGAAAACGTTGTTAGCTATTATGAAAGTGGCCACGGTGATGTCGAAACTGGCTTTACAGAAGCAGACTTAATTATAGAAGAAAGTTTTAAAACTGAAGCTACTCATCAAGGTTATATTGAGCCTCATGCCTGTTTGGCCTCCTTAGGGAGTGATGGAAAAGGTGAGCTATGGTGTACTACTCAAGGTCATTTTAGTTTTCAAAAAGTCTGTGCCGCTCTATTAGGTTTGGAAACAAGCCAATTGAGGGTAACAGCATCTGAGATTGGTGGTGGATTTGGAGGAAAAACAACAGTATTTATTGAGCCTGTAGCATTAGCTTTATCACGAAAAACAAATAGACCTGTAAAAATAGTTATGAGTCGTTCAGAAGTTTTTCGAGCAACAGGGCCGACAGCATCGACGTCTATGGATATAAAAATCGGAATGAAAAAAGACGGGACAATTACTGCTGGGCAAGGAACTTTCCGTTTGCAAGGTGGAGCATTCCCAGGTGCTCCTGGTGGTATGACAGCAATGTGTGCATTTGCTCCATATGCACTAAAGAATGTTCATCAGATTGGTTATAGCGTAATGTCAAACAGGCCAAAGCAGGCCGCTTATAGAGCTCCAGGATCTCCGATGGCCGCGTTTGCAGTTGAATCTGTAATTGATGCATTATGCAAAAAATTAGATTTAGATCCAATCGAAGTTCGCCTTAAAAATGCCTCTCGCAAAGGAACTAAAGCAAGTTATGGTCCAACTTTTGAGGAAATTGGTTTAGTAGAATGTCTTGAAACTGCAAAATCACACTCTCACTACAAGGCGCCCCTCAAGAAAGGACAAGGTAGAGGAATCTCTTGTGGTTTCTGGTTCAATTTCGGTGGTGAAACAGCAGTGTCGTTAGCACTATCAGAAGACGGAACTGTTCAAATTTCAGTTGGCACCCCCGATATTGGTGGCAGCAGAGCGTCAATAGCTTTAATGGCAGCTGAAGAGCTTGGAATACCATATGATCACATTCGATGTACTGTGGCCGATACAGCAACACTTGGATACAACGAAATTAGTCACGGGTCTCGTGTCACTTATGCAACCGGGTTAGCTACTATTAAAGCAGCTAGAGACGCTATTAATAAGCTATGTAAACGTGCAGCCGAAAAATGGGGTATTCCTGAGGAAGCTGTTAAGTGGGAAGATGGGCACGCTGTACCGTCCGGACCGAATGCTGGAGACTTTGAACCGCTTTCTTTAAAAAATATTTCAGAGAAAATGGGAAAGACTGGTGGGCCGATAGTTGGCCACTTTGAGGCCAATCCAGAAGGAGCAGGAGTAAGTTTTGCTACCCACATCGTAGACGCAGAAGTAGACCCAGAAACTGGTAAGACACAGATTTTACGATATACAGTCATTCAAGATGCTGGAAAGGCAATTCATCCTTCTTATGTCGAAGGGCAATTTCAAGGTGGTGCGGCACAAGGAATCGGTTGGGCTTTAAATGAAGAATACATTTATGGTTCTGACGGTAGACTTCAGAATGCTGGTTTCTTAGACTATAGAATACCTTTAGCTTCTGACTTACCAATGATAGATACTGTAATTGTTGAAGTTCCTAACCCCGGACATCCTTATGGAGTTAGGGGTGTTGGTGAAACCTCTATTTGTCCTCCTCTTGCGGCCATCGCAAATGCTGTTTCTCAAGCAGCAGGTGTTCGGTTAACAGAATTACCTATGTCTCCTCCCAGTATCTTGGCAGCCTTGAAAGCAGAGTAAATGGTTCAAGTAAATCTCTGGGCAGGGTTGCGGAGGTTCACTGATGGACATGACGTAATCGAAGTAGAGGCAAAAAATATAAGTGATATTCTGAAAGGAGTATCAAAAGCTTACCCAGCACTTAAGGAAATTATTGACGGTGGTGTGTCTGTCTCAGTCGATGGCAGAATTATTTCAAGTGGAGTAACCGAGCCTGTAAATCAAGACAGCGAAATTTTTCTTTTACAACAATTAAAGGGAGGTTAAAAACTAGGTATGGCAAGGAATATCGTTGTTGGAGCAGCTCAGCTGGGCCCTATTTCTCGGCTAGACTCTCGCACCTCAGCCGTTGATCGAATGATTAGGTTAATGGACGAGGCCAAACAGCAAGGTGTTGAGTTAATAGTCTTTCCAGAATTAGCACTCACTACTTTTTTCCCACGTTGGTATATTGAAGATCAAGTTGAACTTGATTCATTTTTTGAACGTGAAATGCCAAACCTAGAAACAGCACCCTTATTTAAAAAAGCTACTGAGTTAAGTATGGGCTTCTACTTAGGGTTTGCCGAATTAATAGAGGAGAGTGGGAAGAAGCGTCATTTTAATACTTCTATATTGGTAGATGACAAAGGTTCCCTCATTGGTAAATACCGGAAGATTCATCTCCCAGGCCACTTTGAAAATGAGCCCAGCAGAGCGTTTCAACATCTTGAGAAACGTTACTTTGAAACTGGAAATCTTGGTTTTCCTACTTTCAAGGCCTTTGGCGGTCGAATGGGAATGTGTCTTTGTAATGATCGGCGTTGGCCGGAAACTTTTAGGATGTTAGGTCTTCAAGGAGCTGAGCTTGTAATGCTAGGGTATAATACTCCCGCTCACTATCCTCCAGTTCCCAAACATGACCATTTAAATGACTTTCATAATCATTTAGTTATGCAAGCAGGTGCCTATCAAAATGGCACTTGGGTCGTCGGGGTGGCAAAAGCAGGTAATGAAGAAAATTGCGATTTGATTGGTGGAACCTGTATTATTGCTCCAACCGGTGAAATTGTTGCTGAATGTAAAACATTAGGGGATGAATTGATCGTTTATCAATGTGATTTAGATAGGTGTACAGAAATTAAAGATGGAATATTTGATTTTGCTCAGCACAGAGAACCTGAAAACTACAAATTAATAACTGAGACAAAGGGCGTCAAAATAGTGGGCTCAGATTAATTATTAAGTAACGCCCTTTTATAAGAGTTACTTAATAATTTCTTTCATTAGGTTTTTTGTTTTTTAATTTAACAGGTTTTCCTTTTGGAGAAAATCTTTTTGATGTGTCATGAGCATTTGATCGAGATTTAACGGGCCTTGCACTTTTAGGTTTTACACTCGCTTCCGACCTTGGGTTAGCTTTTGACCGGGCCTCTTTAAATGTACTACTATCTGCTTTGTTGCTTTGGCTTTTAGCTGGATGTTTCTTATCTTTAGTCGAAAAAACTTTTGTACCTTCGCTAGGCACCTTAGTGTTTTTTTCAAATCTCTTTGGTCTGTCTGAATTTGATAGATCCTTACTATTACTTTTATGAACGTTAGGTTGCCTAGGTTTTGCAAAGCTCTCTCTCCGTTCGGATTTTCCTGAAAAACCCCTTGGTTTTGACTTGCGTGCTCCTTTTATGGGCGTCACTGCACCTTCTTGAGGAACTCTATCTATAGGTTTTGGCCTTTTTGAAGAACCACCATCTGCGGGGCCCCTGTTATTATGTTTCTTCATATTGGACTTTGAGTAGTTTTCTTTCCGTTCAGTCCTCCTTGGAGAACTTCTGAGTTTTGAGTGTGAGCGAGCGGAATTCGTAGACTTATCGAAGTCTGGAACCTTTTCTAGCTGACGCAATTGAACTCTATCTTCCAATTTTTTACTTGGGCCTACAGATAGAACAAACTGCTCGACACAATTCTTCTTAAGCTCAAAAAAGGTTTCATTACTTTGAATCCTTATCGCACCAATATCATCTTTAGTAATTCCACCACCATTGCATATCATGGGTAATAAAGATCGTGGATCCGCCCCTTTATCTCTTCCTAAAGCAAGTGAGAACCAGATAGTCGGTCCAAATTTTGACCGCGAACTGTCTCTGGTTACGTTTGGTGTATCATCCAACTCTTCAGGTGATGACTGCCTGCTTTCATACAACCTTATGTAGGCTAAAGAAATTTGATCCGAAGTATAGACAGACTTTAATTTAGCAAGAAATTGTTGTTCATTTTCTTTGACTGGAATTAACCAATTCGGATCTGACAATAGTCTCTCATGATCTTTTTCCCGTACCGCGTCCGCTGAAGGTGGTTTCTCCCACGTCGCATCAATTTTTGCCATCTTCAGTAGACGTTCTGCTTTTTGGGAGCTTTTCCCTGGCACAATTAATACACTAGTTCCCTTGCGACCTGCCCGCCCAGTACGCCCTGATCTATGTAACATTATTTCAAAATTAGTAGGCAAATCTGCATGTATTACTAGTCCTAGATTAGGTAAATCTATTCCTCGAGCGGCTACATCAGTCGCAACACAAACTCTCGCTCTACCGTCTCGCATAGCTTGAAGAGCATTTGTTCGCTCACTTTGAGTTAATTCTCCAGATAAAGCTACTACCGAAAACCCACGGTTTGAAAATCGTGTAGTTAGTCGGTTAACCATTGATCGGGTATTACAAAACACTAAAGCATTTGGCGCTTCATAATAACGCAAAACGTTTATAATAGCATTTTCAGTATCTCGGCCACTGACACTCAGAGCTCTATAGTCAATATCACTATGTTGCTCTGTTTCTCCCTTGATCGAAATTCGATAGCCATCGTCCTGATAACTTTTAGCTAAATTCGCAATTGCTTTTGGGACAGTCGCTGAAAACATCAAAGTACGTCGTTCTTTGGGAGACTCTCCAAGAATGAACTCCAGGTCTTCCCTAAACCCTAAATCTAACATTTCATCAGCTTCATCCAGAATAACAACTTTTAGTTCTGATATATTAATTGAACCACGATGAATGTGGTCACGTAATCTACCGGGTGTTGCAACTACTATGTGGGTACCTCGTTCTAGTGCACGACGCTCGTCCCTCATATCCATTCCACCGACACAAGAAGCTAGAGTGGCTCCTGCTTTCGCAAATAGCCAAGCAAGTTCCCTTTTTACTTGAAGTGCCAGCTCACGCGTCGGAACAATTACAAGAGCCAAAGGTGCTTTAGCAGATTCAAACTGTTCACTATCACCTAACAAGTTACCAGACATTGCCAAACCGAAGCCAACAGTTTTTCCAGACCCTGTTTGCGCAGATACTAATAAGTCCTTTTCAAGTAACTTAATATCGGACACTACTTCTTGGACTGAAGTTAGGGTAGTATAGCCTTTTTCAGCCAAAGCATCTGATAGAGTTTGGATCATACAAATTATCCATTCAAAGGCTATTATTTTTCGGATTACGCGACCAGCCATATTGTCGCCTACCTAGCCACCAACAAAACGTCATCTGACATCGGGCAGCAGTCACACGCTCCTAAGGCCTAATCCATAGGATGTATAGTCATTTCTGAAATCTAAAAGTATTAGATTTATACGAACCACACATGATCAAAAAGCGTAGAGACTAATGTATGAACAGACTAATACCGAATAATATACAAGCTAGTTATTTAATACTTTTTTCTTTAACTACACTCATACCTTGGAAAGACTAGCAGTTCTGGGCCTATATGGGCTTAACCACAAACAATTCCCGTCGTAACAACCCTTTACTAAAAGCCTTTAACTTTAACTCCCAAGCCACTTTGCCCTCTTCAAACTCTATGTCACCTTTAAGAGCTCTCAAACCCTCTTCCTGTTCCTGCTCAGCTAACATCATGAGTTGGCACGATCTTTGAAACTCTTCGGTAATATCTTCATAACTGATAGACCCCCAACCCGTATTCTCAAACATAGTAAGATAATCTACTTCTGTTTCAACAAAGTCAGGACTAACTTGAATAGCCTGTTTTCTCTCTCGATCAGAAAGATCAGGCTGAATACTTATAACCGTGAAAGCCATTAACCCACTTGAATGAATAACACGACGACATTCTTTAAGAACTTCTTGTTTCTTTATCAAACAGCATAAAACATCACTATGACTCACTGCAGAAAAAGTAGGCACCTGAAAAGGTAGGTTAGCCGCATTACCAGAAAGTGCGCACACTCTGTCAGACATAAGATCGTCCTTAGCACGCTTTTTTGCAATTTCTAATCCTGTTACTGGAATATCCAAAAGGGTTACATGGCATCCACTCTGTTTGGCTAGATAAAGCCCAGGCCAACCAGCCCCCGCCCCAATTTCCAGAAGGGTATCATTCTCATCTAACTTAAGATATTTTAATAACTTTTCTGCTTCAGATTGAGTCGTCCAACTCGAACCAATATATCCACAGCCACAAACTTTGTTAGTTATTTTTTGGATAGTCGGCGATCTCGCCACCTCATAGTCATTTTCCAAACGCTCAGTTTGAGCTCTTTCTTTATCACTCTGTTCCATGAAAAGGATAATATCAGAAATTAATCAAAATGTGTATGGTAATGTCTTAATTAAGATCAAGGGGTGAATGTAATACATTAAGAATGCAAATCTATTTTAGAGATCTTTATTTTTTAACATACTCTTGCTTATTATTGATTGCATTCTTAACGTTTGGAACAAAGATAACTGATCCAAAGGTTTTAAGAATGACAAAAACTGAGGCCAAACCACTTCCTTATATGGAACGTATCAAAGAATATTATATTGGACTGGGTTATGACACCCCTTACAGATGGGCTAAGCTTGACGACATTCCGTTTACTTCACTTAAAAAACCTTTATCAAAAGCAAGAATTGGAATAATTACCACTGCATCCTTATTTAACCCAGACAATGGCGATCAAGGCCCAGGAGCACCTTATAATGGTAAAGCAAAGTTTTTTACACCTTTTGCCAAGCCCATTACACCTTTTCCTGATGTTCGCATATCGCACATCGCTATTGATCGAACTCATACAACCGCGAGTGACCTGGCAAGTTATTTTCCATTGTCAGCGTTACTTCGACTATATAAGACCCAGCACATAGGGAGCATCTCACCCAACTTCTATGGTTTACCCACAAATCGCTCGCATCGTGTTACAATAGAGCAAGATTGCCCAAGACTAGTTTCTCTGTGTAAGGAAGATCGTGTCGACGCAGTAGTTCTAGTACCAAATTGTCCAATATGCCATCAATCGACCGCATTGGCGGCCTCCCAACTAGAAAAAGCTGGAATTCCCTCGGTCCTGATGGGCTCCGCATTAGATATTGTTGAACATGTTGGCGTTCCACGCTTACTGTTCAGCGACTTTCCACTGGGAAATGCTGCGGGTCTACCACACAACATAGTGTCACAAGATTTAATCGCTAAAATGGCAGTTGATCTTCTATGTTATGCTATCGAACCGCGTACTACCGTAAAATCTCCTTTAAATTGGTCGGGAGAGTTAGATTGGAAGAAAGACTACTCCAATATTGATCAGCTATCAGCCAGTGATGTTAAACGCCTTCGCATAGAATTTGATAAAGTAAAAAAAGATGCTAAAGCCATTAAAGCTTAGTAGAATTATATGGTGCCCAGGGGCAGAATTGAACTGCCGACACGAGGATTTTCAGTCCACTGCTCTACCACTGAGCTACCCGGGCACCTTTATAGTTCCGTATAGGGAACCGGTGCGTTTTAGGACACACAACCAAAGCTGTCCAGAGAAGAATTTATAAATACGTCTCAAAAATTCGTTATTACGCTTATTCCAACGTATGAGGGTCAAAGAGTTCGTCATCAAAAGCATCAATTGGTTCACCTGGAACAACATAACTTTCATTCGCCCATCTATTTAAATCAATATCTGAACATCTTTTTGAACAAAAAGGTTTAAAAATTTCAACATAAACTTTTGAGCACGTGGGACACTTCATAATTTCAAACCAAGCCTTAAGGGAACACGCTCCCTCTTTCTTTGAATTTCATAATGTCCTAATGGGGTCCACCCTACTAAAGTAGACTCAACAGGATCTGTCTTAAAAGATTTTGCTATTGCTAATTCGAATTGTTTTCGATCTTTCTTAGCCATAGGTGCTAAATCTAGTGTAATTTGTCCCCCTAGACCCCTCAACCTCAATTGTCTTGGAAGAACCCTTGCTAAATGCAAGTTTGCTTTTAATCCAGCGGCAGGAGAAAAGTCATTTCCCGTATTAACATCAACCGCGACAAGCGCCCTGGTTGGCTCGATGAAGATTGATCCTAAACCTATATTTACTCTTGTATCTATTAGCTCTGTTAACTGGTCTAGAATTCCATTTTCTTCAAATCCTCCAGTAAAAATTTGGCTTTTTTTAAATATTGGCCATTCACGTAAGGCAAGCGCATGTGCATTTTCTCCCTGAACTAACAGTTCAATTCCAGTTCCTTTATCAGAGAGTACTTTTTCAGATAAGTGTATAAGCGCCTTAGTTTCTTCTAACAAAGTATTATCATCTAAATTTATTGCCATGGATCTTACAATAATTCCACTAGCGAGGTCTTCAGGCACATTATCATTTATGATATCTAGTATTCGTAACTTTTCTTCATCAGACTTTATCTGTCGGGAAACATTAATGCCCTTCGCATAAGGAGTAATTATAACACCTCGACCCTTGAAAATAATCCTATCTGTAACTGGTATTGCCTTCCCTTCATCCGGATAGCTAGTTACTTGGATTAATATTTTTTCTCCTAACCTCGACCCTTTTGAATTGCGTAAAAATCCTCGAAGACCATCAGGAAGTTTTACAAATACTCCTCCTTGTCCTTTAACAAATTGATCGATAATCCCTCGACAGATAGTACCAGGGACCAATCCAAAGGAATCAGGTGATGTTAAAAAAAAATCTTCTAACTGGCCTGCTACGACAAAAGCCGCAGCTTTCCTTCCATCAATTTCATCCAGAATGATTGTGTTATCTGTCATTTATTTTAAAACTCTAATCCCTGCCACGCTAAGTAGGGCTGAAGTTTCTGCCAAAGGCAGCCCTATTATTGAAGAAAAAGACCCTTGAATCCAGGTCACAAATACCGCCGCATATCCCTGCAAACCGTAACCGCCAGCCTTATCTTTCCAATCTTCCAAACTCACATATGCGTCTAATTCTCTATTTGAAATATTTTTCATTTTTACGGTACTAATAACGCAGCGTTCCAAAAGTTTATCCTGATACTTAACAGCTACAGATGTAATCACTTTATGGCGGCGCCCTGATAAAATCTTTAAAAATTCTCTAACCTGGTCTTCATTGGAGGGTTTTCCCAAAATTCTGCGTCCAACACATACGATAGTATCGGCCGTCAAAAGAACATCATCATATTCCACATCAATAGCATTAGCTTTTTCTTTAGCCATTCGGATACAATAATCTCTTGGGAGTTCTAATTTTTTAGTAGCTTCATTAATATCAGGTGATTTTATTAAATCCGGTTTTATTCTAAGCTGTAATAATAACTCTAGCCTTCTCGGCGAACTAGAGCCCAAGATTAGTTTTTTGGGGTTTTTGACCTGATTAAGTATCACTTGAACCTGTAGTTAATACGCCCTTTTGAAAGATCATACGGCGTCATTTCGACCTGAACCTTATCACCTGCGAGTACTCTGATACGATTTTTACGCATTTTTCCTGCAGTATGAGCAATAATTTCATGACCATTCTCCAGTTCCACCCTAAATGTTGCGTTAGGTAAGAGTTCTTTTACAATCCCTGGAAATTCGAGAAGTTCTTCCTTAGCCATTTTAATTCCGTTCCTATTTATAATATAAAAGTTGTTGGCTACTAAATGCTCTCTCTAGCATAATTATTCAAGGAATATTTTATATTTTATTAGATGTGCATTGCACAACCTTCTAGTATTATAATGTCAAATCTCCAAACATCTTTATAATTTGGTTCCGAATCTGATCTCGTGCCTGTCTATACGCTATAAGTTTTTCCTCTCGCCGGTCCCCAAGACCAGTTGGATCCATAATAGGCCAATACTCTATTTCCAAGTCGTAAATTGCTGTAAGTTCAAGTGCTCGGTGTTGACTTGCTGGACTGAGAGCAACAACTAAGTCAAAACTAGAAATGTCGTCTCCCAATTTACTCATTTCATCAAAAGACCGAGTCTTGTGCCGAGCCAACTCAACAGAAATTTCTTCACACACCGAGATAGCAAATCCATCTATTTCAAGGTCATTCTTTACACCTGCAGATTGAGCATAGATTGCTTTCCCATAAAATTTCTTAATCATTCCTTCAGCCATAGGAGACCGCACAGCATTATGATCACAACAAAACAAAATTGATTTTGGTAAATTTTTAACTCTCAAACCAATCTCCATAATGTAAGACACAAATTAGTGTAAAAAGTCTACGAGCAGTATCATCATCCAACTCAACTTTTCCTTCTAAACGTTCCTGCAAAACTCGTGCACCTTCGCCATGGATACCTCGCCTAGCCATATCAATTGTCTCAATTTTACTAGGCGATAACCTCTTGACCGCTTCTAAGTAGCTTTTACAAATCTTAAAGTAATCCTTAACCACCTGCTGAAAGGGTACTAATGAAAGTTGAAACTCAACTATCCGTTCTCTATCACTATTAAAAACCTCAAAAACTAACCGTCTCTCAAATATTCTAAGATTCAATCGGTATGGGCCAACAAAATTTGTTTCTTTAGGGATCACAAAAGCATTTTTTTCGAGTAGATCAAAAATAGCAACTTCTCTTTCTTGAATTATTTCAGGTGTTGCTTTACTGGGATCTCCCTCCTCAAGCTTTATCTCAATTAAATAACTCATTTCAGGTTACTGAGCCCAAGGTATTGGTTTTATTTAATAGCTTATTATGCCAGAGGTTATTTTCCTCTCTAACAAGTACAAGTTTACATATCATTATGGTTAGGCCTTTTTTTGGATGGTGCATGATATGGCCGTGTTACGTCTTGTAACAAAACATTAATACACTCTGCTTCAAGAGAAATCACACTTTCTCCAGAAAAAACTAACTCAAACCTTCCAGACGCATCCTTTAAATCTTGCCAAAAAACTGTCAATAAAGAAAACACACCAGTCCCATTTTCTTGATTAATTCCTTTCGAGCTTACCTTCATAACATCATCGAATATTAAAAGGGATTGTACTCTTTCAGAATCTGTTAAATTTAAATTATCTTCCCAACGAAACCTATTAATTAATAAAGCGAATCTGTGCTCCTTAGATCTCCATGAAATTTCAGATTTTGGGACAACTGAATCTTGGATCAAGGATGCAATAACTTTCAAGTCACTGGAGTCTACTGCTTTCAACTTTATTGGACGATCTCTACCGTCTTCAAATCTAGCATCAATACTCACCCGGAAACTCTTTCTATTAGTGCTCCACACGAACTCAACTTTTCTTCAACTCTCTCATAACCTCTGTCAAGATGGTACACACGGCTTAAAACAGTCTCTCCTTGTGCCGCTAAACCTGCCAAAATTAAAGAAACTGAGGCTCTCAGGTCAGTTGCCATGACCGGTGCACCTTTAAGTACCTCTACGCCCGTCACTTTAGCCACACCTCCATGAACATCAATCTTAGCACCCATTCTAATAAGTTCTGGTGCATGCATAAATCTATTCTCAAAAATCCGTTCCTCTAAAACTGAAATGCCACTTGCGGTACAAAGAGCAGCCATTATTTGTGCTTGTAAATCAGTAGGAAACCCAGGGAACGGTTCAGTTAATATATTCAATGGCTTAATTCGATCTTGCAACCTTCGTACTATTAAACCTCTTTCACTTTCCTCAATTTCTACTCCGGAATCTTCTAACTTTTGACAAAAAGCACTAACTATTTGACGAGTTCCACCTAGTAACTCAACTTCTCCACCCGCTATTACCGGAGCAAGCATATATGTTCCCAATTCAATTCTATCAGCAATCACAGAATGTTCGGCTGATTTTAAACTGTCCACACCAATAATAGTTATTGTATCGCTGCCGTGTCCACTTATTTGAGCGCCCATCTTTATGAGGCACTCCGCAAGATCTATAATCTCAGGCTCTTTGGCGACGTTACTGAATACACTTGTACCTTCTGCCAACGTGGCTGCCATCAGTGCATTTTCAGTTGCTCCTACAGAGACCATCGGAAATTTAAATTCTGCACCCCTTAACCTTCCAGAACATTTTCCAAATATATATCCGTCCTTAAGGTCAAAAGTTGCACCAAGGGCCTCTAATGCCTTTAAATGTAGATCTACAGGTCTAGCACCTATCGCACATCCCCCTGGAAGAGAAACTATAGCATTCCCCTCTCTTGCTAACATTGGGCCTAAAACAAGAATCGAAGCTCTCATCTTTCGTACAATATCATAAGCTGCTGTATGGTTGGTTATATTCTTTGTGGTAAGGTAAATTGTCTTCCCTTCATTTTCATAGATAACTTCACAGCCCAGTGAAGAGAGCAAACCTGACATCATTTTTACATCGCTAAGCCTAGGCGCATTAGTTAATTTAAGTGTACCTTCACATAAAATAGATACAGGCATTAATGTCAGACAAGCGTTCTTGGCTCCTGCTATCGGAATTCTTCCATGGAGAGGACCATTCCCTTTTACTACAATTTTATCCATAATTTATTGTTTTATACCGTTTTCTTGTGAAGTTTTAATAGTTTTTCTTGACCGAGTCTGTTCTTTTCGCCGACCCATATTTTCTTTTAAAGCCTTTTTCAAACGCTCTTTCTTATTTTTTTCAGATATAGATAATTCTCTATTCTTATTTATTTCATTTAAGTTACTCATAATAAGTACTTACAGTAGGCTTACCATTGCGTCTAGATTATCCTTGCGTAAAAAGATTTTTGATCGTATCCAACGCGTCAGTTATTTTTGTTCGCTGTGGTAGCTCAGTGGTAGAGCACACCCTTGGTAAGGGTGAGGTCGGGAGTT